>NZ_BIMH01000040.1 GCF_004000985.1 Paenibacillus validus NBRC 15382
CCTCCGCTGCTCCTTTTTCATCCCGCATTCCTCCCTTCAAACGTACGGTAAAAAAGCCCGCAGTCCCGGAATCGATACGATCGTTCCGGAAGTGCGGGCTTAGCCCTGGGCTATTAACTAAACATAAACAAATCTTGCGTGAGCGTGAAAATCTGCTCGATGTAGGCCAGCACGCCTTGCGGGAACAGACCGAGCAGTACGCTGGCGGCCGCGCAGAGCCACATGGTGATGCTCAGCGGAAGCGCCGGCCGAATCGGTGCGGATGCGTCGTCGCTGCGCATGAACATTTGGCGGATGAGGCCGAAATAGTAGTAGAACGAAATGACGCTCGTCGCAATCAGGATCGCGCCCAGCCAGTAATGCTGCGTCTGCATCGCGCCCAGCAGGATGAACAGCTTCCCGAAGAAGCCGGCCGAGACCGGCAGTCCCGCGAGGGACAAGACGAGCAGCACGGTGGCGACCGCCATACCCGGAGCGCGATAGTACAGGCCGGCGAACCCTTTAAGATCTTCTTCTCCGGTCGAGCGCTCGATGATCATCAACACGGCGAACATCCCGATGTTCATGAACAGATACGCGATCAAGTAGTAAACAAATTCGGCAAAGTTAGAGAAATGCACGATCGAGAATTGAACCGCGATCGGCACAAGCAGGTAGCCCGAGTTAGCGATGCCTGAATAGGCGAGCAGGCGCTTCAAGTTCGTTTGGCGAAGCGCGACGAAGTTGCCGACGATCATCGCCGCAGCCGCCACCACCATCATCCCCAGCAGAAAGTCGCTGTGAATCGGCGTCCCCATGATGCCCGGCGAGGCGAAGACAGTATACATGACGCGGAACAAGATCGCGAATGCGGCCGCTTTCGAGACGACGGCCAGGAATGCGGTTACCGGGGTGAAAGACCCCTGATACACGTCCGGCGCCCACATATGGAACGGCGCTGCCGCTGCTTTAAAGCCGAAGCCCGCCAGCAGCAGGAAGAAGCTCAAGTAAATCATCGGCTGCAGCGTCTCTCCGCTCCGCTCCAGCACGCTGCTAATCTGCGGGATCACCGTCGAACCGGTCATTCCATAGAGGAACGACATGCCGTACAAGATGACCGCGGACGAAATGCCGCCCAGCACGATATATTTAAAGGCGGCTTCGTTAGTCAGCCAATTTTTCTTCCGCATCGCGACCAGGATGTAGGATGTGATGCTAAGCAGCTCAAGGCCGACGAACAGCGTAATCAATTCGCCGGACGAAGCCATGATCATACCGCCGATCGTGGCCGGCAGCAGCAGGTAATAGTATTCGCCGACATGCGGCACTTCCTCTTCCCGAACCGAGCCGATGCTCATGAACGTTACAAGTCCGGCGCCCACAAGCAGCACCAGCTTGATGATGCTGGCAAAATCATCGATCCGGTAGCTGTAGAGAAGCAGCTGCTTCGGTTCCGCCGGATTCAACTGATACAGGACGACGAATACGGCCGATATCGCAATGCTGATCAGCGACAACCAACCGAGCCACGTTCGGCCGGCTTGACGAGGCAGCAGCAAATCGAGCAGCGACAGAATGACGGCAGCGACGACAAGCGTCAGCTCCGGTGCCAGCAGACCGAGATCTTGGAGTTGAAGACGTATTGGTTCCACCGGTCTAACCCCCCATCTTCGTTACGCTGCGAATGAATTGATCGAAACCGACGACGGTTTGATGCAGCGGCTCGCTCAGTACGCTCGGGTAAATCCCGAGCACTACAATAAACGCCACGAGCGTAATCATTGGAATCGCCTCGATGAAACGTGCGTCCCGCATCGCAGGCAGCTCGGTCCGGGACGGACCGTAGGTGATGCCGAGCACCCCGCGCAGCACGTACACGGCGGCCAGAATGATGCCGAGCGCTCCGACAGCCGTCAAGATGGGGTGCGATTCAAACAGCCCTACAAAAGCAAGAAACTCGCTGATAAAGCCGGACAGCCCCGGCAGCCCGAGCGACGCCATACCCGATACAAGCAGGATGCCGGAGATGAACGGCACCGACTTCGCCAGTCCGCCGAGCTCATCCAGCTTCGTTGTACGGGTGCGCTCATAGATGCTGCCGACGATCAGGAACATCAACGCCGAGATCAAGCCGTGCGAAACGAGCTGGAAGATCGCGCCTTCCAATCCGATCGTGTTGAATGCGGAAATCCCGAGAAGCACGATGCCCATATGGCTAATACTCGAGTAGGCCAACACAAGCTTGAATTCCTTCTGCACGAAGGCGAGCACCGCGCCGTACAAAATATTGACGATTCCCAGCACGGCGAGCACGGTTCCCCAGGCCACCGCTTGATCCGGGAACAGCAGGATGCCGAAGCGGATTAAACCATACGCCCCCATTTTCAGCAAGAGGCCGGAGTGAATCATGACGATCGACGGGGGCGCCTCCGTATGTACCTTGAGCATCCAGGTATGGAACGGGAAGAGCGGCAGCTTGATGCCGAACGCCACGAGCAGCATGAGGAACAGCGCCCATTTCATCGTATCGCTTAAGAAAAATACGTTGCCTTCCAGATCGCTCTGATTGACATAAGAGTCGGCATTTTGAAACAAGTTTTCCGTGATTACGTTGAGATCGCCGGAGTAGTGAATCGTAACGCCGTTCTCCACCGCCGTTTGCGTGAAGCCAGCCGTACTGACCAAGATGAGAAAGGCGATGATCATAATCGCCGAGCCGAGGCCGTTATAGATGAGGAACTTGTTGGCCGCCCGTTCGCGGTCCATATATCCCCAAATTCCGATCAGGAAGAACATCGGCACCAGCGTCAATTCGAAGAAAGCGAAGAACAAGAACAGGTCTTGCGCCATGAATACGCCGAACATCCCCATCTCGAGCAGCAGAAACCAGATAAAGTACGACTTCCACCGCTTCTTGATGTATACGGAAGCCAGAGCGGCCATCGTGGAGACGAGCGCCGTCAGGAACACGAGCGGCAGCGACAGCCCGTCGACCGCGAGCGTGAACTTGAACTCCAGGAAGTAGGCCGACATTTGGCTTAAGCCCTGCGTCTCTCTATCGAGCGGGATTGAAATCCACGGCAGATCTTCTTTAAACTGCATGCCGCCCACATTCGAATTGAATTTCACATAGAGCCATGCAGACAAAATCAATGGAATAAGCGTGACGGCAATAGCCGTAATTTTGATCCATTGGCCCTGCGTCTTAGGCATGAACAGCAGGATCAGCACACCGATGAGCGGCGAGAACGTAATCAACGACAAAATCGGGAAATTATCCAAAGTTGATGAACCTCCTTCCCGCGATCACAAGCATCAGGACGAGCAAACCGAGCAACGTCGCAAGACCGTACGTTTGCACTTGCCCGTTCTGCAAGCGGGAACCGAGGCGGCCAAGACCCGTTACGGCATAAGTCGATAAGCGCACGACCCCATCCACCACGTATACGTCGAACAGATTCAGCACCTGTCCGATCGCCCCCAGCGGACGTACCCATACGGCTTGATACAGTTCGTCAATGTAATATTTGCGGTTCAGCAGCCTATACAGCCAAGGCGCCGAGGACACGAACGACGCTGAAGAAATCGATCGTTTCACGAACACCAGGTAACCGAAGCCGATGCCCAACAAGCCGACGACGTTAGATAAAATCATAACGAGCGCGGATGCATGCTCTTCTGCTTCATGACCGGTCAGCCACCCGCCTAACCACGGGTTAAACGGTGTGAACACGAAGCCCGCTGCGACGGCTAATACGGCGAGTACGATCAGCGGGAATGTCATCGTCCCCGGCGATTCGTGAACGTCATGACGGTGCGGGTTTCTCGATTTGCCGAAAAACACCAGGAAGAACAATCTCGACATATAGAATGCCGTGAAGAAGGCAGCCGCCAGCCCGACAATCAGCAATCCGTAATGTCCGGTGTTATACGCCTCCGTCAAGATCGCGTCCTTCGACCAGAAGCCGGACAACGGCACGATGCCGCTAAGCGCCAAAGCGCCGATGGCGAATGTCCAAGCCGTGATTTTCATTTTGCGGCCTACGCCGCCCATCTCGTGAATGTCCTGCGTATGCACGGCATGGATGACGTTGCCCGCTCCGAGGAACAACAGCGCTTTGAAGAAAGCATGCGTGAACAAGTGGAAAATCCCCGCCGTGTAAGCCGCCGCCGTTCCGATCCCAAGCGCCATCATCATGTACCCGAGCTGACTGACCGTCGAGTAAGCGAGGATACGTTTTATATCGTTCTGCGCGGTGCCGATCGTCGCCGCGAAAATCGCCGTAAACGCCCCGACCACCGCTACGACGGTAAGAGCCGCAGGCGCTGCCGTGAAAATATCGAAAGTACGCGCCACCAAGTAAACGCCGGCCGCTACCATCGTCGCGGCGTGAATGAGCGCACTGATCGGCGTAGGACCTTCCATCGCGTCCGGCAGCCACGTATGCAGCGGGAACTGCCCCGATTTCCCCATCGCACCGATAAAAATCAGAATGGCAATCCACGTCGCTATTTCCTCGGAAATTTTTCCGCTTGAGAAGGCGTTGCTGATCGAAGTGAAATCGAGCGCATGATCCGGCATCGCCCAGAACAGCAGCAGAATGCCAATGAATAATCCGACATCGCCGACGCGGGTAACGATGAACGCCTTCTTCGCCGCTGCGCGCGCTTCCGGCTTGAAATACCAGAAGCCGACAAGCAGGAAGGAACAAACGCCGACGAGTTCCCAAAATATGTAGAGCTGTACGAGATTCTCGGAAATGACGAGTCCCAGCATCGAAAACGTAAATAACGCGATATAGGCGAAGAACACGTTGATCCGTTCGTCGTCGTGCATGTAGCCTTTGGAATAAATATTGACGAGTAAGCTGACAAGCGTCACGATCACGAGCATGAGCGAATTGAGATTCGTCACCTCGAAACCCATCGTCAAGACGACGTCGCCGAGCTTAATCCATTGCAGCTTGTTCCACGTGTAACCTTCAAGGTGTCCCCCGATCCGTTCCATGAAGACCAGCACGGACAACACGAACGAAGCGAACACGGCTACAATGCTAATATAGGCGCCTACTTCCCGCAGCGAGCGTCCTGCCGCCGTTAAGATCAAAAACGACAGCAGCGGAAACAACGGGATGAGCCAGGCGTATTGCGAGTAAGCCGATATCATGAGCTTAAATCCTCCTCTACGCGTTTGCCGACGGCAAACCTGCGCTATCGCTTCAGCGAATCCATATCCCCAACATCCGTTGTTCCCTTATTGCGGTAGAGCGCAATCAAAATTGCGATGCCGACGGCCGCTTCGGCTGCGGCAACGGTAATGTTGAACAGCGAGAAAATTTGACCGGTCAAACTTGGCTGAGCCCCGAACTTGGAGAATGCGACCAAATTCAAGTTGACCGCATTAAGCATCAGCTCGATGGACAGCAAGACGATGACGGCATTTTTCTTGGACAACGCTCCGTAAAGCCCGATGCAAAACAAGATGGCCGCAAGCGTTAAATAAGGGGTGGCTAAGCCGCTGGCTCCCATGCTTAATCCTCCTCCCTCTTCGCCACGATGATCGCACCGATGAAGGCTACCGTCAGCAGCAGCGACATCAATTCAAACGGCAGAACGTGAAGGTTAAAGAGCAGCTTCCCGATTTCCATCGTATTGTCTTCCACCTTCGGGAACTCGCCGGTCGGCAGCTCCGTCCGTTGGATGACGTAGAAGATGATCCCGAACAACCCCGCAGCCCCGATGAACAACAGCCCGTTATGCCAAGGGCGCTTCGGCTCCTCTTCTTCGTTGTGGTGCTTGGTCATCATAATTCCGAAGATCATCAAAATCGAGATGGCCCCGGCGTAGATAAGAATTTGGACCACGGCCACAAATTCCGCCTGCAGCACGACGTACAAGCCGGCCAAGCTGACGAAGGTTAACGCGAGCGCCAATACCATGTGCACCACTTTCGTGTAGCTGAGCATGAAGATCGCTCCGCCGATGGCCAGCAGCGCACACACGAAGAACACCAGGTTTTCACCGCTGGATAAAAAAGTCACGACGTTGGATAGCATTTACTTCGCACCGCCCTTCGGCATCGCGGAGTTATTTTCTTTACGTATGTTCGAATTGTTATCGTTCAACCACTCCAGGTTTTTGAACAAATCGTCGCGGCTGTATGTGCTCAGCTCGAAGTTGTTCGTCATGACGATCGCTTCCGTCGGACAAACCTCGGTACACAGATCGCACAGGATGCAAATTTCAAAATTAATATCGTAGGTGTCGATGACCTTGCCTTTTTTCTCGGGGTCGGGATTCGGTTTACCTACCAGATTGATGCACTCGGTCGGACAAATGCGCGCACATTGATTGCAGACGATACATTTCTCCGGATCGAAGTGCTGGATGCCTCGAAACCGGTCCGGCATTTCGAGCGGGACGTCCGGATAGGCGTACGTGATTTTCTTCTGCGTCAAGCTCTTCAACGTTACGCCCAGGCCTTTTACAATGCCTTTCATTTCACATTCACCCTTTCGTCAATCAATACGGCAGCCGGTTTCGTCACATCGCAATCGCCATGTAAATTGCCGTCACAAAAATGTTCAGCAGCGCCAGCGGCAGCAGCACCCGCCATCCGAGACCCATCAGTTGATCCACCCGAACCCGCGGCAGCGTGCCCCGGATCCAGATGAGTACGAATACGATGAGTGAAAACTTCAGCAAGAACCAGACGATTCCCGGAATAAAATCGAGGAACGTGAACGGCGCATGCCATCCGCCCAGAAAGAGCGTCGTCGTCAGTCCGGAAATCGCAAACACATATACATACTCCGCCAGCATGAAAAAGGCGAACCGGAACCCGCTGTACTCAACATGGTAACCCGCAACAAGCTCAGATTCGGCCTCAGGCAAGTCAAAAGGCGTCCTGTTTAACTCGGAGACGGCTGCCACAACGAATACGGCGAACCCGACAATTTGCGGCAGGAAGTTCCAATGCCAGAAGCCGCCGGCTTGGCCTTCTACGATTCGATTCAAGTTCATGCTGCCAGTCATCATGATCACGCCGACGACGGAGATGACGAGCGGAATTTCGTAGCTGATCATCTGCGCGGCGGAACGCATGCCGCCAAGCAGCGCATATTTGTTGTTCGACGCCCAGCCCCCAAGCACGATGCCGATCGTGGAGATTCCCGACAGCGCCACGTAATACAGGACGCCGACGTTGAGATCGCTGCTGATCAGGGTGCTCGAATAAGGGATGACTGCCGTGACGACAAAGGCCGGAATAAACGTAATGATCGGCGCAAGGATGAACAACTCGCGGTCGGCCTTCCTCGGAATCGTGTCCTCTTTAATCAACAGCTTGAACACGTCCGCCACCGTTTGCAACAGACCGAGCGGGCCCGTACGGTTCGGTCCGATCCGCAGCTGCATCCATCCGAGGATTTTGCGTTCAAAGTAGATGGCGTAGGTCACGAAGCCGAGAATGACGAGAAGCAGCACGACGACCCATGCAAAGAAAATGGCCGCGTTCGTCCATGTTAAAGGCTGCTGCAATAAATCCGGCATTAACAATCGACCTCCCCGACGACGATATCAATGCCTCCGAGGATCGTAATCAAATTCGTCATCGTTTCCCCGACAAGCAGCTTAGGCAAAATTTGCAGATTGACAAACGACGGTCTGCGGAATTTTAAGCGGTATGGCTTATCTTTGCCCTTGGAAATAATGTAACAGCCGATCTCGCCGCGGGGCGATTCGATCGCCGAGTAAATTTCCCCTTCGGCCGGACGCAGGACACGAGGCACTTTGCCCATGATCTCACCGTCCTCCGGAAATTGCTCGACCGCCTGTTCCAAAATGCGGAGCGACTGGACGACTTCCTCCATTCGCAGGTTATAACGATCGAAGCAATCGCCGTTGGTCGATACCGGTATGTCGAACTCGAAGCGATCATAGATGCTGTAAGGCTGATCCTTCCGTAAGTCCCACTTCACCCCGGTGCAGCGCAAATTCGCGCCGCTTAGCCCGTAAGCGATCGCCGTCTCGGCATCATACTTGCCGACTCCTTTAATCCGGGCCAAGAAAATCTCGTTCCCGGTCACGAGATTATGATACTCATTCAGTTTATCACGCATATAGGGAATGAATTCCCGCACCTTCTGAATCCAGCCTTCCGGTGCATCCCATTTCACTCCGCCTACGCGCATATAGTTATAGGTTAAGCGGGCGCCGCAAAGCTCGTTAAATAGGTTGATGATAATTTCCCGATCGCGGAACGCGTACAGGAAAGGGCTCATGGCCCCGATATCGAGCAAGTACGTTCCCCACCAGACCAAATGGCTGGCGATACGCTGAAGCTCCATCACAATCAGCCTTAGAAACTCGGCGCGCTCCGGGATTTCAAGCCCCATCAATCGCTCCACCGCATTGACGAGTACATAATTGTTCGTCATGGCGGAAACGTAATCCATTCGGTCGGTGTAAGGAATGATTTGCGTATACGTCAGGTTCTCGGCCAGCTTCTCCGTACCACGGTGCAAATAGCCCATGACCGGAATCGCTTCCGTAATCATCTCGCCGTCCAGCTTGACGATAATTCGGAAAACGCCGTGCGTACTCGGATGCTGAGGCCCAACATTCAATAAAATTTCTTCGGTTCTAATGGCCAAGCTTCATTACACCTCCGGGTCGAGCGGCTCATAATCTTTTCGCAGCGGATAGCCAACCCAGTCGTCGGCCATCATGATACGTCGCAGGTCGGGATGACCCGGGAAATCGATTCCGAATAAATCGTAGGCTTCGCGCTCATTCCAATTCGCCGTCGGCCAAACGGGTGTCACGGACGGAATCGATGGCGTCTCCCGATTCGTCTTGATCTTCACGCAGTACTCCCGCTTCGTTTCCAGCGAGATCAGATGATACGCTACTTCCATATGAGTTTCCATATCAACGCCGGACAGGTTGCGCAAATAATTTAATTTTAATTCCATATGATTTTTCAACAGATGCGCGGCTTCCGGCCAAACCTCGCCTTTGAGCACCACATAAGGGAGATGACCGCCCTTTTCATTAATGAAAGCTTCCTCGACCACTTCACCGAAATTCTCTTTCAGGATCGCTACGAAACGATCGAGCAGCGGCTGATTCGGCGACGGTTCTTTGGGAGCATCCGGAGCCGCGGCTTCCGTCTTAGCCGCCCGTTCGCGGGCTCTAGCCGCTCTAGCCTCCGCAGCCGCCTTAGCCTTGGCTTCCTTCTCCTCATCCGTCGGGGCTGCCTTCTCCGCCTCCGGGGCGTCCCCTGCTTCGGCAGCTTTGGCCGCCCGTTCAGCCGCTCTAGCGGCTCTGGCTTCTGCAGCCGCTTTGATCTTCGCCTCTTTATCCGCATCGGTCGAGGCCGCCTTCTCCGCCTCGGCTTGTTCCGCTGCAGGTGGATTCGCACCCGCGTACCCGCCCGGCGGCTCGCCCGCTCCGCCCGTTTTGGTGATTTCGGCGCCCTCTACCTTTTGCGGTTCACCGCTCATACCGGTGCCGGCTGCTTCGGGTCGATCGCGCTTTTGGTCCTCACTCATCGATTGGTCACCTGCTTACCGGTTTTCGCCTCATAGCGTATTTTCTCCTGCAGCTTGTTGATCCCGTAGATCAGCGCGGCCGGATTCGGCGGACAGCCAGGGATATAGACGTCTACCGGAACGATCTGGTCGACGCCCTTTACCACAGCATACGATTTGACGTACGGACCGCCCGCCGTCGCACAGGAACCCATCGCGATCACCCATTTCGGCTCAGGCATTTGCTCGTATAACCGGCGCAGCAGCGGCGCCATCTTCTTCGTTACCGTACCGGCAACGATCATCACATCCGATTGCCGCGGAGACGTCCGGAAAATAACGCCGAATCGGTCCAAATCATAATGCGAGCCGCCTGTGCCCATCATCTCTATCGCACAACAGGCGAGCCCAAAGGTAAGCGGCCACAGCGAGTTGCTTCTCGCCCAGCCCTTGACCTGTTCCAAAGTGGTCATGAACACCGTGCGTTCCATTTCTTGACGCTCTTCCGGAGTAATTTTTTCTAAATTGAAGTCCATTGCAGCACCTTCTTCTTCCAGGCGTAAAGTAAACCTATGATGAGCAGCGCAACGAATATACACATCTCCACAAGCGCAAACAAGCCTAATTGCTTATATGCAACGGCCCAAGGATAAAGAAATGCAGTTTCCACATCAAAAATGACGAACATCAGAGCAAACAAATAGTAGCGGATGTTAAAGCGAACTTGCCCTTCTCCTACCGGTTCGTTACCGCTTTCATACGTTGTGTATTTTTCTTCAACCGGCTTGTGCGGCCTTAATAATCGACCAATTGTAAGCGCTGCAATCGGAAGCAACACGCCTAAGAAGAGAAAAATCGCTACGACCACGTAATTGTTCATGTACATCGTGAACGAACCGCCTCCCTATGTATCATTATGCCCTTATCCGGCTCTGCGGAAACCCGGCGTCGAACTTCCGCGCTACAGCCGATGACGACTGTCTTCTCATCGCAAGGGCTTCGATCAAAAGCTTTCTTATTATTTCCACAAAAATTGTTAATATGTGCCTTTCCAATTATATCAAATGGCTTTTGGGGTGTCTAACATTTTTGAGCAATTCCAACGGTTCTCAAACCGTTTAGACACACAACATATGTTATTCCCGCAATCTAAGATTCGTTATAAAAAAATGCGAAGCCTTCGTTTCTTACACACCGGGTAGTATTCCATCATCCCTATTTTCGGATTAAAGTGAAAAAGCGAGGGAACTGTCGTTCCCCCGCTTAGCTCACATTTTTATTTTTTTCCGGAAACGTCCAGCCGGTTAACAGCTCGCTGTAAAGCCAGCTCGGCGCGTTTGAAATCGAGATTTTCTTGCTTGGCGTCTTTCAAACGCTTCTCGGCGCGTTCCTTAGCGGCTTTCGCCCGGTCGACGTCGATTTGTCCCGGCAGCTCGGCGCTTTCCGCCAGTATAACCACCTTATCCTTGCGCACTTCCATAAAACCGCCGTTCACCGCGAGGATTTCGTCTTTCGACCCTTGCTTCTTTACGGTAATCGGTGCGATTTTGAGCGGAGTGACCAGCGGAATGTGATTCGGCAGAATACCAAGCTCTCCTTCGACTCCCTTTACGATAATCATGTTCACCTCTTCGGCGTACACTTTACGCTCAGGAGTTACGATTTCCAGCAGGAATGTGCTCACTTGGATTCCCCTCCTAAGGGTTTTCGTCAGAAAACCGCTTCGTAAGCAATAACTAAGGACATTCGGCAGAATGTCACCTCGTAAGCCTCATGTATACCTATGCCCGCCCCCAGACGGGAGTGGGCATAGGCACGATGTTTCAATTACAGTGTTTTTGCTTTTTCGACCGCGTCTTCGATCGTACCGACGTTATGGAACGCCGGCTCCGGAAGATGGTCGTATTGGCCGTCCAAGATTGCACGGAAGCTGCGGATCGTGTCTTTAACCGGAACGTATAAGCCCGGGATCCCGTTAAACGCCTCGGCCACGTGAAGCGGCTGAGACAAGAACAGGCGCAAGCGACGAGCGCGGTGTACGACCAATTTGTCCTCATCGGACAACTCGTCCATACCCAAGATCGCGATGATATCGAGAAGCTCTTTATAGCGCTGCAAAATTTGTTTTACGCCTTGCGATACCGCGTAGTGCTCTTCGCCAAGAATTTCCGGCGTCAAGATACGGGAAGAAGAAGCCAGCGGGTCAACGGCTGGGAAAATACCCGCTGCCGCGATGCTGCGCTCCAAGTTCGTCGTTGCATCCAAGTGGGCAAATGCCGTTGCCGGAGCCGGGTCGGTATAGTCGTCCGCCGGAACGTAGATCGCTTGGATGGAAGTAACAGAACCTTTTTTGGTCGAGGTGATCCGCTCTTGCAATTGACCCATCTCGGTTGCCAGCGTCGGCTGGTAACCTACCGCGGATGGCATACGGCCCAGCAAGGCCGAAACCTCGGAACCCGCTTGAGTAAAGCGGAAGATGTTGTCGATAAACAGAAGAACGTCACGGCCTTCCTCGTCACGGAAGTACTCCGCCATGGTCAAGCCGGACAAGGCTACGCGAAGACGCGCACCCGGCGGCTCGTTCATTTGGCCGAATACCATCGCCGTTTTCGAAATAACGCCGGATTCCTTCATCTCGTGGTAAAGGTCATTACCTTCACGAGTTCTCTCGCCTACGCCGGCGAATACGGAGATACCGCCGTGCTCTTGCGCGATGTTATGAATCAACTCTTGCATTGTTACGGTTTTACCTACACCGGCACCACCGAAGAGACCGATTTTACCACCCTTGGCATAAGGAGCCATCAGGTCGATAACTTTAATCCCCGTTTCCAGGATTTCGGCTTTCGTCGACAAATTGTCGAATGCAGGAGCCGATTTGTGGATCGGGCTCGTCAGTGTACGGTCTACGGTAGCATTTCCGTCGATCGGCTCACCCAGTACATTAAACACGCGGCCGAGCGTAGCCGGCCCTACAGGTACGGAAATCGCAGCGCCGGTATCGACAGCTTCCGCACCGCGAACCAATCCGTCCGTGGAAGACATCGCAACGCAGCGAACCATGTTGTCGCCAAGGTGAACAGCCGCTTCAACCGTCAGGCTAATGTCTTGCCCGCCGTTGTCTTGCGCTTTTGTTTCAATTCGAATTGCATTAAGAATCTCAGGGAGGTGCCCACGCTCGAACTCGATGTCGACGACCGGCCCTGTGATATTCACAACGCGCCCCTTGCTCATGTTTTCCCTCCTCCAGGTTTTTGCTGTAGCAAAAACCGCATCGTAAGCATTAACTCTGTTTTGCCTCAGCAAAACGACTTCGTAAGCATTTCTTGAACCTATTTCAAGCTTTGCCCAGCAAAGCCTTCGTCTTATTTACACCGCTTAACTGCTTGCGTTCGCGCCTGCGACGATCTCGGAAATCTCCTGCGTGATCGAAGCTTGACGCGCCCGGTTGTAAGCAAGCGTGTACGTGCTGATCATCTTCGTTGCGTTTTTGGTCGCGCTGTTCATAGCCGACATCCGCGCACCGAACTCACTTGCTTTTCCTTCCAGAACCGCACTGTAAATAAGCGTTTCAGCATACTTAGGAAGCAGAACTTCCAGTACGCCTTCCGGCGACGGTTCATACTCGTAACTGGCCGTCGTCGTTCCGGACACGTCATCCAAAGGCAGGAGACGCTTAATCGTCGGAATTTGGGTCATTGCGTTCTTGAACTGGTTATACACCAGGAACAACTGGTCGTATTCACCCTGCTCGAATTTCGCAACGGCTGCGTATGCGATCGACTTAATGTCCGCGAAGCTCGGCAAATCCGGAACTCCGGTGACTTCATCCGTGATCGGCATATTCCGTTTCTTGAAGAAGTCGCGACCTTTACGGCCGATGACGAAAATGGTGTATTCGTCCGTCGACTTGTGGTTCTCGCGAATTTCGGAGGCCACTTTACGCAATACGTTCGCATTATAACCACCGGCAAGCCCGCGGTCCGATGTGATGACCAGATAGCCGGTCTTTTTCACTTCACGGGTTTGCAGCATCGGGTGCTTCACACCCTTGGTGCCTGCAGCGATGCTTCCGACCACTTCCTTCAGCTTATCCGCGTAAGGTCGTGCGGATTCGGCCGATTGCTGCGCTCTTCTCAAGTTCGCAGCCGCCACCATTTCCATCGCCCGGGTGATTTGCTTCGTATTTTGTGTGGATTTGATTTGACGCTTAATCTCGCGCATTCCTTTTGCCATACTTGCTCACCTCTCTTTCGAGGCCCTTCCCGGCGAGGAAGAGGCACCTGGCGTTGTCGCCTTGGATGGTCATTCACCGGGAGGAGAAGCCTGCTGTAGAAAAGATTGATTCCAAGCTTGCCGTACTATCGTTTATGCCGAAGGAGCAAATCCTTTTTTGAATTGTTGGATCGCTTCCGACAATGCTTTTTCATTATCCGCAGTCAAGTCTTTCGTGTCGCGGATGCTGTTCAAAATTTCCGCACGGCTGGAATCGAGGAAAGAAAGGAATTCTTCTTCGAAACGACGTACGTCTTGAACCGGAATATCGTCCAGGTGGCCTTTAACAACCGTGTATAAGGACGCTACTTGTCTTTCGAGCGTCAACGGTTGGTTTACGCCTTGTTTCAAAATTTCCAGCGTACGAACACCACGGTTCAAGCGAGTTTGCGTCGCTTTATCGAGGTCCGATCCGAACTGAGCGAACGCCGCGAGCTCACGGTATTGAGCCAAGTCGACACGGAGTGTACCGGCAACTTTTTTCATCGCTTTCGTTTGAGCGGAACCCCCTACCCGGGAAACCGAGATACCGACGTTAACCGCCGGACGTTGGCCGGAGTAGAACAAGTCGGATTCAAGGAAGATCTGTCCGTCCGTGATCGAGATCACGTTCGTCGGAATGTAAGCGGAGACGTCGCCCGCTTGCGTTTCGATGAACGGCAGCGCGGTCAAGGAACCTCCGCCCAGCTCGTCGCTCAATTTCGCAGCGCGCTCCAGCAAACGGGAGTGCAAGTAGAACACGTCGCCTGGATATGCTTCCCGGCCCGGAGGACGGCGAAGCAGCAAGGACAGCTCACGGTAGGCAGCCGCTTGTTTAGTCAAGTCGTCGTATACGATCAGGACGTGCTCGCCTTTGTACATGAAGTATTCACCCATCGCGCAGCCCGCATAAGGAGCAAGCCACAGCATCGGGGATGGCTCGGAAGCCGAAGCCGTAACGACGATCGTGTAATCGAGAGCGCCTGCTTTACGCAATTGCTCGACAACGCCGACAACCGTCGATTGTTTTTGACCGATAGCAACGTAGATACATTTCACGCCGTTGCCTTTTTGGTTGATGATCGTATCGATCGCGATCGACGTTTTACCGGTTTGACGGTCCCCGATGATCAACTCGCGCTGACCGCGGCCGACAGGAATCATCGCGTCGATAGCTTTAATACCGGTTTGCATAGGCTCATGAACCGATTTACGGGCCATAACGCCTGGTGCCGGAGATTCAACCGGACGGAAAGTCGTCGTTTCGATTGGACCTCTGCCGTCAACCGGTTGACCAAGTGCGTTCACGACGCGGCCGAGAAGCGCCTCGCCTACCGGAACCTCCATGATCCTGCCGGTACGTTTCACCGGATCGCCTTCACGGATATCCGTGTAAGGTCCGAGAATAACGATACCGACGTTGCTTTCCTCAAGGTTAAAGGCATAGCCCAGAACCCCGTTGGAAAACTCGAGCAGCTCACCTGCCATGACGTTCTCCAAGCCGTGTGCGCGGGCGATACCGTCACCGACCTGAATGACTGTACCAACGTCAACGACTTGAATTTCCGATTTATAGTTCTCAATCTGTTGTTTAATCAATGTGCTGATTTCTTCAGGTTTGATACTCAACGATCCTCACCCCTATCTACAGTGCTTGAGATTGATTCAAGGTTCTTTCCAAACGCTTGAGCTTGCCGGACAAGCTGCCGTCGTACAGACGGTCGCCGACGCGGATTTGAAGGCCGCCTAGCAAGCTTTTATCAATAACCGATTCCACGCGGATTTGTTTGCTTGTCAATGTGGAAAATGTGCTGGCTACTTGCTGAAGTTCCTGCTCGGATAAAGCAACCGGCGTATAAACGATCGCGCGCGCTTGTCCCAGCGATTCATTCGCAATGGCCGAATAATAATCGACCAAGGCTTCGAGCAGCTCCTCACGGCCTTTGTCGACAAGAAGCATAAGCGTGTTCAAAACCGTCTCCGACAATTGAGCGCCGAATACTTGTTGAAGGATCTCGTTCTTGGCCGAAGCGGCAAGCCCCGGATGAACGATCAGCTTGTAGAAGTCTTCATTGCTGCGCAGAGCCGAAACAACAGCCTGCAGCTCTTCTTCAATTGGACTGATGCGATTTTGGTCGCGGGCGATTTCGAACAAGGCCTTTGCATACCTTTTGGCTACAACAGTATCCTTGCTCATTGCTTGCCCCCTACTTCTTTCAGATAGTGTTCAACCAGCTCTTCTTGCGATTTCTCATCGATTTGCTTCTCAATAATTTTGGAAGCGATGAGAACGGACATCGCGCTGACTTCATTTCTCAAAGAAGCAACAGCTTTATTTTTCTCCGTCTCGATATCACGGACAGCCTCTTCTTTCAAACGAACCGCTTCCTCTTTCGCTTGATCGATAATGTCCTGACTTTGTTTATTGCTCATCGCGCGGGCTTGCTCCAGAATAGTCTGGGCTTCCTTACGCACGTTCTGCATAGCTTCTTTTTGCTCCGCAAGCAAGCTTTCGGCCGCTTTGCGGTCTTGCTCCGTTTTCGAAATTTGCTCAGCGACGATGCGTCTGCGCTCTTCCATAATCCCGAACAAAGGTCCGAAGGCGTACTTATTGAGGAGCCAGTAGAGCACCACAAATGCTATGATCGCAAACACGAACGATTCCCAATGCCAACTCATCTATGCCACTCCTTTCAGTCATTTTAGGCAAAACGAAGGCGTGGATGGCTCAGGCCTTCCGCGCCAAACCTAATCGTCATGGAATTAAGCACCGAAGAAGATCAGGAATCCGAGTACGACGCCGATGATCGGAACAACCTCTACGATACCGACCCCGATAAACATCGTTGTTTGCAACGTACCGCGCAATTCAGGCTGACGGGAGATCCCTTCAACTGTTTTGCTTACGATCATACCGTTACCGATACCTGCGCCAAGTGCACCCAAACCGATTGCTAATGCTGCTGCCAAAAATTCCATTTTAAAATCCTCCTCAATAATTTTGTTTTTATAGTTTCATGCTAGTGGCTATCGTGACTCTCGTCGTGAACGGTAGCCTGCGAAATGTAAACCATGGTGAGAATAGTGAACAGGAACGCTTGAATGGCTCCGACGAAAATACTGAAGCCTTGCCATGCCATCAAGAGCGGCGTTCCGGCAATACCTGCCATCAAAATCGTGGCAATCAACACCTCGCCCGCAAAAATGTTCGCGTACAAACGCAAACCGAGCGTAAGGGGCTTGGAAATCTCTTTGATAACGTTAAGCGGGAAGAAGAACCAGAACGGCTCGAAATAGTGTTTCAGGTAATGCTTGGTGTTCTGTTTCAATCCCAAATAATGAATCAGGAAGAACACGATGATCGCCAAGCCGAAGGTAACGGAGACATCCGCTGTAGGTGACTTCCACCAAGCCAGTTCGTATCCGTGCCCGCCATGCGCATTATGAATCATTTCCTCTGTAATGATCGGATAGCCTAGAAAAGATAATGGCTCCGTATAAGAGAAAACAAGACCGAACGGCAGTCCAAGCAGGTTGGATACAAATATGAACATAATGATCGTCATCCCAAGCGCAACGTAAGGCTTCACTCGGTTTAAAGGCATCGTGCTCGCTATAATGCCATGCACGAATTCAATGACCCATTCCATGAAATTTTGCATTTTGGACGGATTTGTTACGGATAAATTTCTCACAGACAAACGCGCCAAGATGAACACAATCAAGCAGGAGACGATAATCCCCAGAAACGTGGAGAGGTCGATATTTAACCCGCCAATTTGCCACACCGGAAAATGATGCATCTGATATTTTCCTCCTTTCCAAGAATTTCATGATTATTTTTTAATAAAAAGATAACCCATCAGGAGTGTTGCCAATTGGACCGAAAATAATCCAGCGATGGTGAATACGAGATTGAACTGCGGGTATTTCACGGCGATCATGACGGCCAGAAGAGCTACGCACATCCGGGAAAGCGTCCCGAGGTTCACGCGCTTTCTTCCTTCCTGCTGGGTGAGCTTGGACAACGTTTCGATCTTCAGGATCAGCAGCCAGGCGTTAGTCAGGCTGGCCAATGTTCCGAGGATGAATCCGGAAGCGTACGTCCGGTACGCAGGCAAAAAGGCCCAGACAAGCAGCAGGGCGGAAATCATGAATAAGGCGATGCGGGCGATTACTTTCAACTGGTCCTTCATGTCTCTACGGCTTATCCTCCAGAAACTTTTTCACAACCAGTATGGACGTCAGGATTCCAACCGCGAACCCGACCAGCACCCCGCCGATAACCCAAGCTTTCAGACTGCCTAGATGTGTTCCGGTCCAGCTCCCAACCCAATAACCGGCTGCCGTACAAAAAACAACATCAACTCCCAGAGCGCTGACGAGCGCAGCGGCACGCCATGGATTGTCATTGGAATTTTGCCGTTTCATAACCCTTCCTTTTGGACGTGCGCCGGAAAAGACTCCTGCCTGCGGCCGTCCCATAGGATTGCAACCGTTCACACAGCTACACACTGAGCCGGTTGGTCGATCGACTCGTAACTCTAACCCAAATCCTAGTTTATTTTATCTAAGTAAAGTGATCTTTGTCAATTGGACAAGTTTGCTTATCATCTATGACATAAATCACAAAAAGCCCGATAGAACAAGGGTTTTCGGCATTTCAAACCAAACAGTGCAACTGTATGCTGTATCGTTTGTCATCAGATTGTCACGGTTGGAAAGTTTGCGGCCTTTCAGAGCGCTGTCCGAAGTGATATAAAATCGCTTCGACGATGCGTCCGGACGCTTTGCCGTCGCCATACGGATTCGCCGAACGGCTCATGCGATCGTACAGGTCCGCATTGCTCAGCAGTGCTTTAGTCCGTTCGTACACGTTCGTCTCATCCGTACCGACCAGCTCGAGCGTTCCCGCCTCGATGCCCTCCGGACGCTCGGTCGTCTCCCGCAGCACAAGGACAGGCACGCCGAAAGAAGGCGCTTCTTCCTGTAAGCCGCCGGAGTCCGTCAAGATCAGATGCGCGTGCGGATAAAAATTGTGGAACTCGAACACGTCGAGCGGTTCAATCAGTTTGATCCGGTCATGACCGCTGAGCAGCTCGTAGGCCGGTTCCTTCACGGCCGGGCTCGGATGCACCGGATATACGATCGCGATGTCGTCGAACTCGTCGGCGATGCGCCTTATTGCGCGGAACACCTGACGGTGCGGCTCTCCCTGCGATTCCCGGCGATGCGCCGTCATCAGCACAAGACGCTTGCCGGCCGCCCAATCGAGCACAGGATGCGCAAATTGTTCCCGCACCGTGTATTGGAACACGTCCGTCACCGTGTTTCCGGTAATATGAATCCGATCCTCCGGCTTGTTCTCCTTCCGCAAGTTGCCCGCAGACCAGCCGGTCGGCGCAAAGTGCAGATCGGCCAGCACGCCGGTCAACTGCCGGTTCATTTCCTCCGGATAAGGAGACAGCTTGTTCCAGGTACGCAGACCTGCTTCCACGTGGCCGACTTGAATTTGATGCAGGAACGCCGCATAACTCGCAAGGAAGGTGGTCAGCGTATCGCCGTGAACGAGAATCATATCGGGCTTCTCTTGCTTGAACACCGGATCAAGCCCTTGCAGCACCCGGATTGTAATCTCGTTCAATGTCTGACGATCCTTCATGACATCCAGATCGTAGTTCGGTTTAATATTGAAAATGTCGAGCACCTGGTCAAGCATTTGCCGATGCTGCGCTGTTACGCAAACAAGCGACTCGATCTGCTCCGAATGCTTCTCCAGCTCCTTCACCAGCGGAGCCATCTTAATCGCTTCGGGTCTAGTCCCGAAAATCGTAATGATTTTCGTCTTTTTCATGGATACGGCTTCCCCTTTCCCCACCGAAAATTATTTCGTGCCGAATAAACGGTCCCCGGCATCCCCTAAACCGGGCACGATATACCCGTGATCATTCAAATAATCGTCAATGGCCGCCACATAGAGGTCGACATCGGGATGCGCTTGCTGCACGGCTTGAACGCCCTCCGGCGCGGCAATCAGGCACATCAGCTTTATCTGGGTGCAGCCCCGGTTCTTGAGCGCCGTCAGCGCCGCATTGGCCGATCCCCCCGTAGCGAGCATCGGGTCGATCACGATAAGCTCCCGCTCCTGAACGTCGGTCGGCAGCTTCGCGTAATATTCGACCGGCTCGAGTGTATCCGGGTCGCGATACAAACCGATATGCCCGACTTTCGCAGCCGGCACAAGCTTCAGGATGCCATCCACCATGCCGAGTCCGGCACGCAGGATAGGAATCAATCCCAGCATCCGCCCGGAGATGACACGGCCCTCTGCCGTAGTCACTGGCGTACGCACCTCAACCTTTTCAAGCGGAATATCTCTCGTTATCTCATAAGCCATCAAAGTCGCCACTTCGTCTACAAGCTCTCGAAAATCTTTCGTCGTTGTGTTCTCATCCCGAATATACGTTAATTTGTGCTGAATGAGCGGATGATCGCAAACGAATACTTTTCCCATGCCTAAGCTTCCCCCTAAAACGCTAAAAATGCGCGACAAACCGCTTTTTATAAGCTTTTTTCGCCAAATCTCGTCTATTATACCACAAGTGCATGAACTTATCCCAACTGTCGTAAAAAATATACATTTGCCCCGAATTTGATCCACGTGGAACAGTTGTACGTGTTGGTTTGCCCGCTTGACGACAGCTTCCCGAATAGGCAGTATTATGACATACCACCCAAGTATTAGGAAGCAGGTGTCCCTATGGAATTATTGAAAAAGATCGGCTTGTCCGATTTGGAATCCCGCTGCTATTTGACGCTTCATGAACAATCGAAGCTATCCGGCTATGAAGTGGCGAAACGCGTGTCGGTCTCCCGTACGAACGTGTATGCGGCTTTGCGTTCTTTAATTGACAAAGGAGCATGCCGCATGATCGAAGGGGACCCGGTCCGGTACGACGCCGTACCAATCCAGCAGCTGGTCGGTCATCTGCGGCTGGAGTTCGAGCAAGCGGCAGACAGCTTGGTTCATCAGCTGCGGACTCCGCCGAGAACGGCCCCGTCCTTCTACAATTGGGAAGGCGGAGACGCGCTGGAGCAAGCGGCGCGAAGAATGACGGCCAACGCCCGGGCCTCCGTCATCGTCGAAATCGGGTCCGAAGACTTGCCGCGCCTGGAAGATGCGCTCGTCTACGCCGAGAACAAAGGCGTTCGCGTCATCTTGATGTCGTTCGGCGAGGTGAATACCCGCCTGAAGCATGTGCTCGTCCATAGGCGGTTCGATGAGCCTGCATCCGAGCAGCCGCGTAAATTTACCATGTTGTTCGACCATCGGTACGCGCTGCTCGGAAGCTTCGGAGGACCGATGAAGCCGAGTGCGCTTGAGACCGATCACCCCGCCGTCGTTGAAACGCTGACGAACGCCTATCACCACAACGTGCTGATGCTGAGAATCGAGGCCGACTTCGGTCCTCAGCTCGCAGCCAAATACGGCGACAATTATAAGAAGCTGGAGGCCGGTTCGTAAAGAGAGGCGCTGCAAGTGTGCGTATAGTTCCACTGGTTGCCGGGAGAAGCCGAGAACTACGCCAGAGCAGGCATCCGATTCCCGCTGCGGCATAAATGGCAAAAAATAAAGACCGAAGCTCGCGGACAGACGAGAATCGGTCTTTATTGGGCAGGCCGGATAACGGCCCCGTTCGTATTCGCTTAGTAGCTCAAGCCCGGATACAGCGGGAATTGGGCTGTCAAATCCTTCACCATGCCGCGAACTCGGTCGTGTACGGCGGCGTCGGTTGGGTTTTTCAAAGTCAATGCGATAATCTTCGCGATCGTCTTCATCGCTTCTTGATCCATGCCGCGGGAAGTCGCCGCCGGCGTACCGATGCGGATACCGCTGGTGACGAACGGGCTGGTCGGGTCGAACGGAATCGCGTTCTTGTTGCATGTCACGCCGACTTCGTCGAGCAGGTGCTCGGCGTCTTTACCCGAGATGTTCAAGCTGCGCAGGTCGATCAGCATCAAGTGATTGTCCGTACCGCCGGACACGAGGTTGATGCCTTCGGCAAGCAAGCCTTCAGACAACACTTTGGCGTTGTTCACGACGTTCTGCGCGTAAGTCGTGAATTCCGGCTGCAGCGCTTCGCCGAGCGCTACCGCTTTCGACGCGATGACGTGCATCAAAGGACCGCCTTGCGTGCCCGGGAACACAGCCTTATCGATCGCCGCCGCCCACGGCTTGCGGCACAGAATCAAGCCGCCACGAGGACCGCGGAGCGTCTTGTGCGTCGTCGTCGTCACGAAGTGCGCATGCGGCACCGGATTCGGGTGCAGGCCTGCCGCCACGAGACCGGCAATGTGCGCCATGTCAACCATGAACAGCGCGCCTACATCGTTCGCGATTTGCGCAAGCACTTCAAAGTCGATCGTACGCGGATACGCGCTGGCGCCCGCTACGATCAGACGAGGCTTATGTTTGAACGCCGCTTTGCGGACGTCGTCGTAGTCAATGCGGGAATCTTTCTCCGAAACGCCATACGCCACGAAGTTATACAAAATGCCGGAGGCATTCACCGGGCTGCCGTGCGTCAAGTGACCGCCATGCGCAAGGTTCATGCCGAGAACCGTGTCGCCGGGTTGAAGAGCCGCCAGGTATACGGCCATGTTGGCTTGCGCGCCGGAGTGCGGCTGGACGTTAGCGTGCTCGGCGCCGAACAGCTCTTTCGCGCGGTCGCGGGCGATATCTTCAACGATATCGACGTACTCGCAGCCGCCGTAGTACCGCTTGTTCGGGTAGCCTTCCGCATATTTGTTCGTCAATACGGTACCCATCGCTTCCAGCACCGCTTGGCTCACGAAGTTCTCGGAAGCGATCAGCTCGATTTTATCGCGCTGACGGCCGAGCTCCAGATTCATTGCTTCGACGATTTTCGGATCTTGTTTACGTAAAAAGTCCATGATAAGGTTCCTCCCGTTGATGTCAGATATAAATTCAGAGTCGTTTCTCAACTTTATTCGCAGGTTTCATTCGCAGGCTGCTGCATATCCGCCGCATACACCGCTCTGGCGCCCCCGATCAGCTTCGGACGGGTGAACGCCGCCTGCACGAACGCTTCGCCGATCCGCCGCACCGACGGCTTGAACGGAACCGCCACCCGCTTCAGGTGCATCCCGATCAATGTCCCGCCGATATCGAGGCCCGCGTGCGCCTGCACCGTCTCGACGACCACGGCAGACCGTAAATGCCGATAAGCATAAGCAGCCATCGACCCGCCGGCTTTCGGCACCGGCACGACGCTTACCTGCTCGAAGCCGTACCGCTCCATCGCCTCGCGCTCCAAGACGAGCGCCCGGTTCAAATGCTCGCAGCACTGATACACCGGATAAAACCCGGCGTCCGCCCGCACGGCTTCCACCGCCTCGTACAACTGTCGGGCCACCGCTTCGCTCCCCGACGTTCCGATATGCCGTCCGAGCACCTCGCTCGTGCTTGTCCCGATAACCAAGAGCCGTCCGGGCTCGAGGTGTCCTGCCGCGGCAAGCTCGCGCAGGATCGTCTCCGCTTGCGAGCGGACCATCGTCAGATCCGGAGCAACCGCGGAAGCATCTTGTCCGATATTGGGAATGTTCATGTCGCGCCCCTCTCTCCGGTTACGGATGCAGCGCGTATTTATCTTCAAGCGCCTTCACTTTGCCGACGCGGTTCTTATGACGTTCTCCATTGGAAAATTCGGTTTCCAGCCAAATTTTCACAATCTCTAGGGCAACCCCCGGGCCGATCACGCGTTCGCCCATTGCTAACACGTTGGAATCGTTATGCTCCCGCGTCGCTTTCGCCGAGAACAAATCATGTACAAGCGCACAGCGGATGCCGGGCACCTTATTCGCCGCAATGGTCATCCCGATGCCGGTGCCGCAGATCAGAATCCCTCTGTCCGCTTTCCCCGACACCACGTCGTCGCAGACCGGAATCGCATAATCGGGATAATCGACAGAATCGGAACAATCGCAGCCGTAGTCGATGACCTCGTGACCCAATTGTTCAATGAACGGCTTGATCACATCCTTCAACCGATACCCGCCGTGATCCGCACCCATTGCAATTTTCATCTCTCTCGCCCTCCTCGCTATTGTCCATTTCATTATAACTCAAAACGCGACGGCAAAAAAACGAAAAAAGAGCATGACACAACGCGAGATATCCCGCGTGATGCTGCTCTTTGCCCAGGCGACCGGCCGTATATCCCGATGCTCCACCGTGGTTGAATCCACTTGTCGCCAGTTACACCGGGTCTGATGTTGTTACAATTATCATAGCCCATTCCGCGATGGCTGTAAAGCCTAACTTGTTACGGCTTCGAATCGTAGAGCGGACCGGCGGTTAGCGGTTCGCCCGCAGCTTCGCCGCCAGCTTGATTAAGCATTCCTCTATCTCTTGGGCTGCGCTCTGATACATCCGAAGCGAGCCGCCATACGGGTCAGCGATGT
Source organism: Paenibacillus validus NBRC 15382 (assembly GCF_004000985.1). Classification (GTDB taxonomy): domain Bacteria; phylum Bacillota; class Bacilli; order Paenibacillales; family NBRC-103111; genus Paenibacillus_G; species Paenibacillus_G validus. Next base: position 24,252 of record NZ_BIMH01000040.1, read on the forward strand.
CGTGCGAAGGCACCTCTTGCTGCAGTTCCTCGATACGGCGGCGCTCCTCGTCGGTCACCGGCTCGGACAACGCCTGCTTCAGCTGAACCTCTGTCAGCAGCGTTTCGATTTCCGCGATTTTGACCGCTGCTCCCGCGTCATCCTGCACATATTCTTTCAGCGTATACACCTTATCGACCGCTTCCGGGTACAGCTGGATCGTATGTCTTTTATGGCTGGAGGTCATCGTTAACACCAAATCGGCCCAATCGACCAGCGATTGTGACAGAAGCGTCGATTCCGACGGCCCGCTGCTGCCCTTCATGGAAAGCACGGATGCGGCATGATCGGAGATCGGCGTTCCCGGGTACGCCGACACGCCGGCCGAGCGAACCTCGATGTCGGACAACCCCGCTTCCGCCAATATGCTGCGCATGATCCCCTCCGCCATCGGACTGCGGCACGTATTGCCTGTACATACGAACAAAATCCGGTTCATCTTCTCTCCCCGCTTTCTTCATCCATTATGATAAGAATGGTCCTGCCTTTCTTAGTTTACCTCAAAATCGCCCAATTATGGATAACTAGGCGCTTAGAACAAAAAATGAATGCCAAAGGCGAGCAAGATGACGCCGCCCAGCGCCTCGCCGTATTCGCCTGTCCACTCGCCTACGCGCCGGCCGAGCAGCAATCCGGCGATCGACATGAGACCGCCGGCGGCGCCGAACATCAGCACCGTCATCATCACGTCTCCGGCAAACATCCCCAGCGACACGCCCACGGAGAACGAATCGATGCTAACGCTGAAGGCGAACAGCATCAATCCCCAAAAGTTCCGGTGGTTGTGGCCCCGCGTTTCATTCGACTGCAGCGCGCTGTACACCATATGTGCGCCAAGGAGCACCAGCAGGAGACCGCCGCCTACCGTCGCCACTTTCCCGAGCAGCACGCTCAAGTAACCGCCTGTCCACATGCCGGCCAGCGGCATGACCATATGAAAGAGCGCGGTCACGACACTGATTTTCAATACATCCAGCTTGCGGATGCCTCTCATCCCAATGCCGAGGCCAAGCGATAGCGCATCCAATCCGAGGGCCAGCGCCAGTAAGCCGGTGGACACGAGTTGTCCCCAATACAGCGGTGCTGCCAAATCCATGCCTTCTACCTCCCTGTCCCACTCCTAACCAACCTATGCGGGACAAGGGGGAAACATGTCTTCCTGCAGGAAGCATCATGATCCTTACACTTGTAAAATGCGGCCGCTTGCGGCTTTACGCAGGCGGTTCATGACTGCGGCGCCAATCCCTTCCTCGGGACAAGCCTCCGCCACGATGAACGTGGCGTCCGCCTCGTCGAACGAACGGAGCGCCGCGTACAGCTCCCGCCCGACCGACGCCAGGTCGGAGAGGCGGCCGCACACGGCCGCATGGTCGGCCTGCACGGCATCCGCGTGCTCGGCGAAGACGAGCGCGCCCGTGCGTTCGCCGCGAGCGCGCGCCGCCTCCAGCTCGCGCCGCATGCGCGCGAGCACCTGCTGCCGATCGGCGCCCTGCACGATCGTGAGCTGTCCACGCGGCGCGTAGTGGGCATATTTCATGCCCGGCGCCCGCGGCGTCTCTTGGGCGGTGGGCGCCTCCACCGCCTCCACGAGGCGCACGCCCGCAGGCAGCGCGCGGCGAAGCTCGCCGGCGGTGACGCCGCCCGGACGCAGTACGTGCAGCGCGTCGCCCGCCAGCTCGACGACGGTGGACTCAAGGCCGACGCCTGCGGTGCCGCCGTCCACGACGCCGTCGATGCGCCCGTCCAAGTCGCGCAGCACGTGCGCCGCTTGCGTCGGACTCGGGCGCCCGGAGCGGTTCGCGCTCGGCGCGGCGACCGGGCAGCCGGCGGCGGCGATGAGCGCAAGCGCGACCGGATGGTCGGGCATGCGCACGCCCACGCTGGACAGCCCGGCGGTGACGAGCGGCGACAGCACGCCCGGGCGTGCCGGCAGCACGATCGTGAGCGGCCCCGGCCAGAACGCGTCCATCAACCGCAAAACGGCCTCCTCCGGCGGAGCGGTCAGCTCGGCCAGTTGAGACCTGTCGGCGATATGCACAATCAGCGGATTGTCAGACGGTCGGCCCTTGGCGGCAAAGATAGCGGACACGGCCTCCGTATTGCGCGCATCCGCACCGAGCCCGTAGACCGTTTCCGTCGGAAACGCCACCGTTCGCCCGGTCCGCAGCCAGGACGCCGCTTCCTGCAGCGCCTGCGCGGCCGGCTGCGCCGCATCCGTCTTCCATATCTTCGTCTCCATCATCGAATTCCATCCTCCCGATGTAACCTGCACCCCGTATTAAGCAAACAGCGACGCGACTTTCTTCATCATATCCCAGAGGAAAAATCGGACTTCCGGCTTAGCGCTTTCTGTGGTTTCCGCGGTTTCCGCCGCTTGCTGAGTCGCGTCCGCGTTCTGCTTTGCAGCAGCATCCGTTTTGGAAGCTTTCGCCGCTTCTTTCCCTGCGCTTTTCCCTTTTTCCGCACCGGCGGCTTCGGACTTGCTCGCGCTCATCTTGTCCTTCTGTTCCGGTTCGTCGTCAAACGCTGCCGCATGGGCTTTATTTTGTTTCTTGACGACCATCTCCGAATCGACGAAGCAAAGCGGCGGGAACAGCACGCACCACCAATTTTGCCCGGCGGCGGCGCCGATCGATATGCGCAGCGCCTCGTAATCGCCGGCCGGATATACTTGATTGCCGTACATTTTCGTCGGGAACGGGACGAGCCCAAGCTCCACCTGATACGTATAGTCAAAGCCGTTCTGCTGCAGCGTCTCACGGACTACCGCTCCCAGCTCCGGCAAGTGCTTGCGAATGGTTTCGCGCGCCGCCTCCAGGCCGTCGGGTTGTTGAACCCAGCCGGACATCTCCGCAATAACGGCGTCACGGACCTCGCGTTTGATCCATTGGTCGGCAGGCGCATCGGAATTGGCCAGGATGCGCAGGCGGATCGACTCCGCCGGGATGACGCTTGCGCCCGCTTCATCAGCTTTAGACGCCGTGAAGAGCATCGCATTCGCGCGGCTCGACTCCCAGCACATCAGAAGCATCAACAAAGCGAACCCCACATACGCATACCGTTTCCACGCAAACCGTTTGACCATTTCGATCGCCGCCTCTCTCATACTCCAAGCCTGAACCGCTAGCAACTTCGAATCTATCGAATCTAGTTTCTAGTGTTTCCGGCTTTAAGAGAGTCTAAACGTGGCGATCCGTTATATTTTATCGTTACTTCCGATACGCGATGACGTGCCGTTCAATGCCGGCCAAGTCGGGAACGACATACAAGTCGTCCCAATCGCCGGCCTGTTCGAGCAGCCCCCGGACCGCTTGCGCTTGCCCGAAGCCGACTTCAAAGCCGACCAGCCGCGGCAAGGCAACAAGCCCGGCCAGCTGGGCCGTCATCCGCCTGTACAGCACGAGACCGTCCTCCCCGCCGTACAGCGCGGTTCGAGGTTCATACAGCCTGACTTCCGGCTGCAGACCCGGTTCGTCTGCTTCCGGAATGTACGGCGGATTGGACACGAGAATGTCGATCCGTTCACGGCGCTCGATCCACGGACGCAATAGATCTCCTTCGGCGAACGTAACTCTTTCGCCGACGCCGAGACGAAGCGCATTGCTCCGGGCAACGGCAAGCGCCTCCGGCGACAGATCGGATGCCAGCACACGCCATTCGGCGCAAGCTGCGGCTAAAGTCAAGGCAATGGCTCCGCTTCCCGTCCCGATATCGCATACAGTCGGTCGGTGGCGGACGGCCTCTCGCTCCTCTGCCCCGTCTGCATGCCTCAACAAGCCTGTCCCGCTATCCACGGCCTCCGCACTCCAAAGCAACCGTCCGAGACGCAGCACCTCCTCGACGAGCAGTTCCGTCTCCGGTCGCGGAATGAGCACCGCAGGCGTTACTTCGAAAGCATGCCCATAAAACTCCTGCTCCCCGATTATATATTGCACCGGTTCGCCGGCCGCTTTCCGCTCCAGAAGCGCCTTCCAATTTCCTAATTGTTCCACGGGGAACTTTTCTCCCCATCGGAGCAGCATACCGCTGCGGCTTTCCCCGAGCACATGCTCAAGCAGACGTTCAGCGTTCGCTTCCGGATCCCGCACCCCGTGCCGCCGCAAAAAAGAAGAAGCCTCCGAGTAGGCTTCACGTATCGTCAAACGCCGTTCCTCAAGCACCGGCGTACTCTCCTTTTTCCATCTGATCCGTTTGCGCCGCAATCGTAAGCGCCGAAACGATCTCTTCCATATCGCCGTTCAATACGGCGTCCAGCCGGTGCAGCGTCAAGCCGATCCGATGATCGGTCACGCGGCTTTGCGGGAAGTTGTACGTGCGAATCCGCTCCGAACGGTCGCCGGTGCCGACCTTGCTTTTCCGCTCCGCGCCGTACTTCTCCATCTCTTCCTGCTGCATCTTGTCATAGATACGGGCGCGCAGCACTTGCAGCGCCTTCTCTTTGTTCGAGTTTTGCGACTTGCCGTCCTGGCAGGTCGCTACGATGCCCGTAGGGATATGCGTGACGCGAACGGCCGACTTCGTCGTATTGACGGATTGTCCGCCCGCTCCGCTCGAACAGAACGTATCGACGCGAATGTCGTTATCGTGAATCTCGATGTCGAAATCTTCCATCTCCGGCATCACCGCAACCGTCGACGTCGACGTATGAATGCGTCCACCGGACTCTGTTGCCGGTATGCGCTGTACCCGGTGTGCGCCGCTCTCGAACTTCAGTTTGCTGTAAGCGCCCTTCCCGTTCACGAGGAAAATAATCTCTTTGAACCCGCCGAGATCGTTCATGTTCACATCCAGCACTTCCGTCCGCCAGCCTTGCGCGTCCGCGAATTTGGTATACATCCGATACAAATCGGCTGCGAACAAAGCCGCTTCATCGCCGCCGGCCGCGCCGCGGATTTCTACGATTACGTTCTTATCGTCGTTCGGATCCTTCGGCATCATCAACACCTTGATCCGCTCTTCCAGCTCGTCCTTGCGCGCGGACAGCTCTTCCAGCTCCATCTTGACGAGCTCTTTCATCTCGTCGTCGAGCTTCTCGTTCTGCATCGCCCGCGCCGCCTCATATTGTTCCATAACGCTCTTATACTCTGTATAAGCTTCATACGTCTCTTGCAGATCCGACTGCTCCTTGGAATACTCGCGAAGCTTCTTGGAATCCGACGCGACATCCGGGTCGCACAACAACTCGCTTAACTTATCGTAACGGTCAGCCAAAGCTTGTAACCGATCCAGCATTCGTCATCCATCCTTTCTTTCCGTAACCCGTTTTTCCTTACTAAGCGACCATCCTGTCCTTCAACACCCATTGCTCCGAGCAGGCGTCTTCTTCATGCCGACCACCGCTGATCTTCCCGCTTCCTCGCGCCAAGGCTGCAGGCACTTGGACCGTCTCTTAGCCTAGCTAAACGTTGAAACGGAAGTGCATGACGTCGCCGTCTTGAACGACATATTCTTTGCCCTCGAGGCGCAGCAAACCTTTTTCCTTTGCAGCATTCATCGAGCCCGAACCGATCAGATCATCGTAGCCGACAACCTCAGCGCGGATAAAGCCGCGTTCGAAATCGGTATGGATTACGCCTGCCGCCTGCGGCGCTTTCATTCCTTTGCGGATCGTCCATGCGCGAACTTCCTGTACCCCTGCCGTAAAATACGTGTACAGCCCGAGCAGCCTGTAAGCGGCACGGATCAACCGGTTCAACCCGGATTCGGCAAGGCCCAGCTCCTCCAGAAACATCTGCTTGTCCTCGCCTTCCAGCTCAGCGATCTCCGATTCCACCTTCGCGCTGATCGGAACCACTTCCGCGCCTTCGAGCGCCGCGTATTCGCGCACTTTCTGCACATACGGATTGCCGTCCGTGTCCGCAACCTCCGCCTCACTGACATTCGCCGCATACAACACCGGCTTCATCGTCAGCAGGTGCAGGTCGCGGATCAGCAAGCGCTCCTCATCGCTCAGCTCGACGCTGCGCGCCGGCTTATCGTTGTAGAGCGCCTCCTTAATGCGTTCCAGACACTCGACTTCCTGCGCATATTTCTTGTCGCCGCCCTTCATGTTCTTCCGGGAGCGATCGATTCTTTTGTCCACCGAATCCACGTCCGCCAAAATCAGTTCCAGGTTGATCGTCTCGATATCGCTGATCGGGTCGACCGTTCCGGAAACGTGCGTAATGTTCTCGTCTTGGAAACAGCGTACGACATGCACGATGGCGTCCACCTCGCGGATGTGGGCAAGGAACTTATTGCCGAGTCCCTCGCCTTGGCTTGCGCCCTTGACCAATCCGGCAATATCGACGAATTCGAACGCCGTAGGCACGATGCGATTCGGCACGACGATTTCCGCCAAGCGGGTCAAGCGCTCATCCGGTACCTCCACTACGCCGACATTCGGATCGATCGTGCAGAACGGATAGTTAGCCGACTCCGCACCGGCCTGTGTAATGGCGTTAAACAACGTAGATTTACCGACATTCGGCAAACCGACGATTCCACAAGAAAGACTCATATATAAACAGCTCCTTATGCTCTGAACGGAATTTCAAATCCTGACATTATATTATATCCCAAAAGTAGGCCCCGTGTCATCTCCCTATGGGAAAAACCCTCCTTCCATTCGGAAAGAGGGCATGGTGACGGGCGCGTTACTGCGGCGGCTGCCCCGAAATACGGCGAAGCTCATTGGCCAGCCTGTGGAACTCCGCCTTGGCCGCCTGATCTTCCGCTGTGAAATAGGAGGCTGATAGAAAGCCGATGATCTTGTTCGCATCCTCCGCGCTAATTCGTGTCTGCGGTTCCGGCGCGGGTTCCGTCACAAGGCTGGCCCGGTACTCGTTCACAACGTCCTGAACGAAGCTCTGGAACGTCTTGCCGAGCAGCCGCAGCGGCTCCTGCGGATCGCTTCTCCTTGCCGGATCCAGCATATAGTGCCCGACGATATCGGTAGCCGGGTTTAGTCCGTACCGGTAACAAGCATACGCAAGCACCCATACGTACCGCTTGTAAGATTCCGTCAAGCTGATCCTGCCTCCGTAACAAAGCTCCACCGCGCCCGCCGCGTCGTTGGCGTCGTCGCCGTAACGCGCGTTATCGGTCGTTACGTTGTACACGACGTGATAGGCAATCTCAGCCGGTCCGGTCAGGAACGGTATGCACTCGATGATCTGTTTATCGTCCACAAACAGATGCGCGGAAGATGACATTTCATTGCGGGTATTTTCAAAATAAGACACATTCGCTGCGGCCGTTGACCCCGGATTTCCCGTATCGTGGGCCACCATAAACCGGCAGCGGGCTAACGCCGTCTTCGGACGCCGCTGGCTCGGCCCCGTCAAATAGCGTGGAATGATCTCATATTTCATAACAAAAGCCACCGTGCTCACCACCCTGCGGATATTTCGGAAGGTCTCGGGCGCTGGGGGCCCCAGCCGATCCGACGAGAATCCTTGCCTTACGATCAGCATATGCGAGCGCCCTGCAAGAAGTCCGTGGCATTGCCGGCCTCTATTTGAATATACGTTTGTTAAAATCGTCCCGTTTCGAACTGAAATGGTTTTCCACTTGCTTTTTCAACACAAACGCCCGCAGCGCATTGGCTTTGTCCGTCGGCATGTCGATGTAACGCGCTCCGTAATAGATTACGGTTTCTCCCGGATCCAACCGTATGATCTCGACTTGGCACGGCATCTCGAAGCCCAGGTCCAGCCGAACGTCGGCCATAGCATGCTTGCTTAACTCAATATCGCTCGGCAAAATAAACCCGAGCCCGCTGATGCTAATATTTCGAACCTCCAGCGCGACATGCTCCTTCAACAATTGGAGCTCCGCATTCGGTTCGCGGATCGAGAGCAGGTGTCCGTCATGTTTGACGTCGACCCGCGGGTTCTCCCGCTTCTCGGCGAATCGGCTCCGATTCTGAGGGGGGTTGATAACCATCAGCGCTCCTTGATCTTTAGCCACGACCGTCGATTGGAACGTATAGATTCCGCCGGGTGAATAGACCGTTAATTTAACCGTATCCCCAAGTTCGAACGCCTTGTATTCCGAAATCTCAACTTCAAGAATATCACCCTCGGCATAAGTCAAAATGCCGGTCGAAACGAAATCCCGCTTCTCCACCGCCACCCGGCTGTTCAGCAGTATTCCGCTTGGGCTTCTATACGTTTCGTGGGTAAACTCGTAGGATATTTTTTCACTCGTAACGGACTTCATCACCTTCGTTACCACCTTTCGCTCTCATGTCTTCGGTAAAAAATAAGCTGCATCTCAACATGCGAGACTACAGTCTGTTCACCGGTGCGCCCAATCGGCGGCCAGGCTGTCGTCATCCTCAATAAAGAAGATCTTAGACCCTAAGCTTTGCGTCCTTGCCTTTCGACAAGTTTGTCAAAAAAACGAATGATAACGACTATTTAACTAAACTTCACATCACCGAACTTGGGTACATATGCCCACATCTTGATCTCATTATAGGTGTTTCCTAAATCCCCTTCAAGAATATTCACACTTTTCACAAAAAATTAACAGCGCTTTTCCGTAAAAAAATTATTCACATGTTAACCGTTCTGTGGATAACTTATATATCCACACCCGGACTTGCCCTAAAAGCGCGATTTACCTACAATGGGGATAAGAAATTAATCCTCTTTATCCACATACTTATCCACAGTATGTGAGTAAGAATGCTTGTTCGTTTTTCTTACCCGCAATCGACGAATGACTAATGATGAATGAGGTGTAACGATTGATAGCCATAGAAGAACACGAGTATTTTATGCGGGCGGCAATCGAAGAAGCGCGGAAAGCCGAAGCGATCCGCGAAGTGCCGATCGGAGCGGTCATTGTTCGCGGCAGCGACATTATCGGCCGCGGTCATAACGTTCGGGAAACGGCCAAAGATCCGCTTGCCCACGCCGAACTGATCGCGATTAAACAAGCGAGCGAACAGCTGGACGCCTGGCGGTTGCTGGAATGCCGGCTTTATGTGACCCTTGAGCCGTGTCCGATGTGCGCCGGAGCGATCGTCCAGGCGCGAATTCCGCAAGTGATTTACGCATCCCCGGACCCAAAGGCCGGCTGCGCGGGGACGCTGATGAACCTGCTGCAGGAAGATAGATTTAACCATCGCGTCGACGTGATTCAAGGCGTTCTGCAGGAAGAATGCAGTTCCATGCTCACCCAATTTTTCCGTAGATTAAGGGGGAAGACGTAACCTAATTCCCTTTACAACGCCTATTTACCCATGCTAAAATATAATCGTTTCAGAAGTTCGAGACGTGGCTCAGCTTGGTAGAGCGCTTGGTTCGGGACCAAGAGGTCGCAGGTTCAAATCCTGTCGTCTCGACCATCCTATATGAACTACGAATTGCGGCGTAAACCGCAATTTTTTTATGCCCAAATTCCGATATCCCTCTCTTCTCCCGTTGTTTTCCCTCTCTCCCTTCAGTCTATTTTGTTAGCCCGTTCTCCGGCTTCCCGGCTATCACTGTACCGGCCGGTTATACGACGGATGGCTTGGGGGTCGGCATCGAATTTTTGGGCCGCGCCTTCGATGAAGCAACCTTGATTAAACTGGCCTACGCTTATGAACAGGGCACCCATCACCGGAAGCCTCCCGTTCTGGTTCCTTAAGGCCAGGGTCCTAAACAAAACCCCCTTCGTGCCGCTCTATTTCATACATAGCAGCCCGAAGGGGATTATTCGATATTTTCGACTCTTAGCCAGGGTTCGATTCGTTATTTGGGCCCTGCACTTCAACCTGCACGTCCTGCGGTAGCACTAACGTAACAGACATCTCCGGGTAGACCGAATTCAGGCCGCGGTAGACCGGAGGACGCTTCACCTGCACATACATCGTGTCGCCAACCGTTCGCACCGTGTAGAATTGCTCCTTGTCGACCGTCGGACGGTCTCCTTCCTGTACGCGGGTTCGGTAAGTGCCGAACAGGTGCATGGAACGCTCCGCCGTTTTGTCGATGCGAACCGGTTCGCCGGATGTTTGCACGACCAGCTTTTGGATGGCCGGATTTACCGGTTCCTGCAGTTCGGGCAAATCCGCCGTGACCTCGACTTCGCCTACGAGTTTGCGTACTTCATCCGTCACCCCGAGACCGGTCAGCATCGTAAACATGAAACAGCCGGCGAACAACACCCCGACGAACAGGACGCTCATCCAATCATACCGGATGACCTCGCTCTCTTTCTTGGCGATGAACACATACGCGAGGATCTCCAGGCCAAGCAGCACAAGGACAATCGGCCACCAGCGGATGAAGCTGGTGAATGCGCCAAGTCCCTGCCATTGCGATAAGAACAGGAGGACTCCGAAGCCGATCAGCGTGAGCCCCATCGACAACGTGCCTACGCGCCATTTTCTCAATCTACTCCCCCCGCTTCCCTTTCTTGCCGCCCCATAATAGGCGTATCCCCCCGCCGATCAGCAGTACCGAAACGATAAAGGTTTGAAAATAGGTATGGTACCAGTTCAACACCCGCGACCGTACTTCTCTCGGCAGCCAAAGATCAAGCATATTCAACAGCACCTGATCCAGCAAATAATACAAACCCAGACCAAGCAATCCGATTCCGATCCAACGCTGCCGGTGGACGAGCCAATCCACGATGGGTGCATCCGTCAACGGCTCCCTGCCGGATTTCGAGATCTGCTGCAGCGCGTCGAAGAAGCTGTAAAACCATAGAATCGGAATCAAGAACAAAAATAACGACAACCGGAGCGCATCCATAAAATAAACGCTGAACAGAAAAGCCGCCATCAGCTGCAATCCCCGTTTTTGCAGGCCCAGGTACATATGTCCCGCTCCCGGAAACATGGACAGCAGCATCGCAATCGTTTTGTTTTTCTTGCCCGATTCGCGGCCGTCCTGAAAATCTTCGAATATCGTCCGATCAACCAGCGTCTCGCCCCGCTGCTTCCGGTGTAACTGCTGGACGCAGTCGAATAACCCATAGAGCCAAATAATCGGCAGCCCGCCCAGCAGGACCAGGAAATCATCCTGATTCGTCATCGCGGTTAAAAAAACCGTTACAACCCCCAGACCGAAGAACAACGCCAGGAACGCGAGACCGCGCTGCATCAGCCCGAGCTGGAAGTGTCCGAGTCCCGGAAGGAAGGATAGAAGTATCGTAAAGTGACGATCGCTTACGCTGCCGGACGGATATTGCGGCGGCACGCTGCCATATCGCGGTGGTTCCCCTTCCGAAGGCCGCTCCCGCTCCATGTGTCGCGGCATAGCTTCAGGCCCATAGGGCCGCTCAGAAGCTTGCTCAGGGCCATAGGAACGGCTGCCGGCATGATTAGGGGATCCCCATTCGGCATGAGCCGGGTAGGGCGGTCCTGCAGCAATCGTACGCACAATATCGAAGAGGCTGCCGAACCAAATCAGAAAGGCAATGATCAGCGTGGCGACTGCCACTTCTTCTATATTTTCCGATAGCAGGAATAAAGTCATGACCAACGATCCCAAGAAGGCCCCACCGAGTAGAACGCCTTTCAATGCGCGGCCCATGTACAAGTGACCTAGACCCGGAATCAGAGACAACATGAATGCTACAGTAGGGTTTTTATGTCTATTCATCACGTTTCCCTCTCTCTTCTTGTTTCGGTTGAATGGCATCGAGCATCCCGATCGTTTTGTCCATCAGCTGGTCGCTGAATGAACGGTACGTTACGGAATCCGCCTCCGCATGCGATTTCGGATCCAGCGCATTCACCTGCTGGGTGAAAATTTGAAACACCCCCGAGCCCATCAATAAGAGCGTAACCGCCGCGGCCACCGCATAATGGAAGATCGGGTGCCGCGTCCATGCTCGCCGGTATGCGCTATGATGCAAATGAGCGTCGTGTCCATGTGAACGATCCGCCTGCTGCTCAAGATGCTCGTCCCACCGCAGCATCGTTATTTCCGTCAGGGTGTGCATATCCGGCTGAGGCAGACGCTCGGCGGCCTTGTCCAGGCAGGTCATATAAAGCTCCAAACAGTGGTCGCATACCTTCATATGATCCTCGCAGCGGTCCCGCTCATCGGCTGACAGCTCATCGTTGATATAGAGCAGCCATGCTTCCTCCGAAATGTGGATCATCCCCGATCCTCCTCCTTCCATGCTTTGCGCAAATATTGTTTGGCCCGGTACAGCTTCGATTCTACGGTTTTTAACGCAATCTGCTGTTCCTGTGCAATTTGTTGATACGATTTTTCCTCAATATAAAAGGCGTACACGACGTCCCGGTAATGCTCCGGCAGCTGGTCCACATAATTGCGCACCCTCTCCCGCTTCTCCCGTTCGAGTAACGTATCTTCGACGGTATTCGGGCCCACTCTGGCCGCAACCGGCTCAAGCTCCTCCCAATCGGAGGTTAGCTGCTCCTTCTTGCGTTCCTTCGATCGCTTATAATCGATCGCCTTATTGACCGCTATGCGTGTAATCCATGATTTAAATCCTTGATGCCGGTATTGGGGGAGAGCCGCAAAGATGTTGATCAGCGCTTCCTGCGTCACGTCTTCGGCGTCTTTCACCGAATGGAGCACGCCGTACACCGCTTGAAACAAATAACGGCCGTAACGGTCGACAAGCTCGCGGAACGCTTCCCGGTCGCCCGCCATCAAGCGCGCAATCCAAGCTTCTTCCGTAATTGTTCTCCCCCTCCTCTCCTGTTTACTTAGACGAATCGAGCTTTACAAAACCCTGCAAGCGCATGGTTTATATTTTTTTCATGCGGCTGTCTTTGTCTGGATTCCCTCCATGCCCTTCGGTATGTTATAATAACTTTGTTTCAAGTCCCCGTAGCTCAACAGGATAGAGCAGTCCTCTCCTAAAGGACCGATAGAGGTTCGAGTCCTCTCGGGGACGTAAAGTCCATTACATCCGGCGCATAAGGCTCGTCCCCCCGCGGAACACTAGGGCGGAGGTGATACGGATGGCCAATGAGCAGGATCAAACGGAAGAAATTTACCTTTACAACAACGAAGGCATTAATGATGTGAAGACCGATGCGACGGCAACCGTAACGACAACCGGTGTAGCCGCAAATGACAACGACGAAGTGACAAACGAACGTCGTAAGGATAACTGTTCCCCATCGTCCTAACAAACGAAGAAGGGCCCGCAGCTGCGATTGGATCGTGCCGGCGGGCTCTTTTAGTTCCGAATTTCTACATTCTCCTTACTCCGTTAACACCCATGGTCCGTCTTTCGTAATGGCAACCGTATGCTCGAATTGCGCCGATAAACTGCCGTCCACCGTACGTGCCGTCCACCCGTCGAAATCAATGAACATTTCCAGCTTACCGGCGTTCACCATCGGTTCGATGGTGAACACCATGCCTTCTTGCAGTCGAAAGCCGCGTCCCGGCTTCCCCGCATGCGGAAAGGAAGGCTCCTCGTGCATCGACCGTCCGATCCCATGGGCGACCAGATCGCGGACAATCGAGTAGCCTGCTCGTTCCGCATGCTGTTGAATGACATGAACTACATCCCCGATCCTGTTGCCGACGACGGCTTGAGGAATGGCGAGCTCCAGGCATTCCCGCGTGACCTGCACCAGCCGTGCCGCTTGCGGCGAAAGGTTCCCGACGGCGTACGTTTGGCACGTATCGGCACACCACCCGTCGTAACGGCAGACGATGTCCATTTTGACAATATCGCCTTCCTGAAGAGGTTCTGTATTCGGAAATCCGTGCGCAATAACGTCATTAACCGAAGCGCAGGTAGCGAAGGGATACCCTTTGAACCCCTTCGTCACTTGTTCCGCTCCATGATCCGTAATGAACTTCTCGGCAAAATCGTTAATCGCGAGTGTTGTTATTCCCGGACGAATCATTTTTGCGATCTCTTTATGACATGCTGATAGAATGGCACCCGCTTTACGCATTTTCAGCATCTCTTCCTTCGTTTTCAAGATAATCATCCGCTATCCTCCTTCAAATATACATGATTTATTTTACGCTTTTTTAGAATAAAATGCTCCTCTCGCAAAAATCATTATATTTTACGTAAATATGCTAAAGAAAACATTAGAATTCAAGGTTGCTTGTTCTCTTTTTAATTACCTCGTGGTAAAATAAGGGATAAATCTCGAAAAAATAAACCCGAGGTGGATATGGAGATGCCGGCAAACACTTTCTACATCGTTTATGATGAGTTTTCGATTTCCATTTGCACGTTAATGGATGATGTTTGCGAAGCCATCGCCGGCGGCGCTTTGTTATACGGGTATACGGATAATGAGGCCATGGCGCAAATTTTACTCAACGAATGCTTTCAAATCGTCGAAAAAAACAATTAACGCTCTCTCACAACTAAGCCCCTCACACACAAATAAAACAGCCTCCTACTCTCTAAAGCGTCAGCTTGCATCGAATATCTTTGATGCGGCCGCACTTTAGTTGGTAAGAGGCTGATTTTTTTAGCCTTCGCCGTTATTTTGACGGCTGTGGTTTTCGTTTTTGATTCGCTTCGAGCCCGGCTTTGGTCCGGTCCGTTGACGCTGTTCGTTCTGATTCTCCTGGCCGCTCGGCGGGTTTACCGGTTGCGGAATGTCTTTAGGCATAATCATTCAGCCCCCTCTAGATTTATTGAATATCCGAGATACCGGATGCATGGGCGTGCTTCTTGTCGTGGTTAAGCGCATCCTGATGGCGATGGTCATTCGTTTGCTGCTGTACCTGCTGCGCTTGATGACTCGTAACGGCAATATGCTCGAGGTCTTTAACCACGTTCTGCAAATTTTTATCTACGTTGCTTTTATTTTTCGTCATCGTTCAATGCCTCCCTCTTAACGCGTCGTCAGCGCATGAAGCTGCTGCGCGCATTCATGGATGTGCCTTACGTAGTCGTCCACTAACGTCTGGATCACGTCCGTGCGCTCGTCCACATTGTTGCCATCGCGTTCCACATCGACCAGATCGACCTTTACTTCCCGCGAATCGACATACGTACACTTAAAATCGAAGCTGTAGTCGTTTCGCCCTGCCGTTGTGATATGAACGCGAAGCACATTGGAATCAGCTTCATCGGCGAACACTTCTGCCCGGTCGGAAGCATTCAATACGGTTGGCAGCGTCCGCGACCATGCCTGAACCAGCTCCTGTTGATCGATCCGCAATTGATCCGATTTCGCCATGATGTCATTAACACCTCCATACTTATAAAATGCGGATTCTCCAACCTCTCTATACTTCACCCGGCGTTGAAAAATTAGGAACCGCCACGATTAATCGGGCTCGGCGCTCGACTCGACGACAACTACTCCTAGTGGCTGTGCCTGGCAGCGCTAGACATACTAAAAAGGCCACCGACGAAGTCGATGACCTTGTTGCTATCTATGTAGGCACGTAGATGCCTGTTATTTAAAATAATGGCGGAGAGGGTGGGATTCGAACCCACGGTGCCCTCACGAACACGGCGGTTTTCAAGACCGCTGCCTTAAACCACTCGACCACCTCTCCGGGTGACAGATGCATTGTATCACAACTGCCAAACCGGATTCAAGCGCTAAATTTTACTGATGCGTTCGATGCCGCCCATATAAGGCCTTAACACCTCAGGGATGAGCACGCTGCCGTCTTCCTGCTGGTAGTTCTCCAGAATAGCCGCTACCGTTCGTCCTACCGCAAGCCCCGAGCCGTTCAGCGTATGCACGAACTCCGGCTTTGCTTTTGCTTCGCGGCGGAACCGAATATTAGCGCGACGCGCCTGGAAATCCTGAATGTTGCTGCACGATGAAATCTCGCGGTACGTATTGCTGCTAGGCAGCCAAACTTCGAGATCGTACGTCTTCGTCGATGAAAAGCCGATATCGCCCGTACAAAGCACGAGAACGCGGTATGGCAGCTGCAGCAGCTGCAGCACCTTCTCGGCATCCGCCGTCATCTTCTCGAGCTCCTCATTCGAACTCTCCGGCGTCGTCAGCTTAACCAGCTCCACTTTGTTGAACTGATGCTGACGAATCAAGCCGCGGGTATCCCGTCCGGCCGAACCTGCCTCAGATCGGAAGCAAGCGCTCAAAGCCACATAATATTTCGGCAGCTCTTCCACCGACAAAATATCGTCACGGTGATAGTTCGTCACCGGCACTTCCGCGGTTGGGATCAGGTAATAATCCATCCCCTCGAGCTTGAACACGTCCTCCGCAAACTTCGGAAGCTGTCCGGTTCCCGTCAAACTATCGCGATTCACGATTTGCGGCGGCAGCACTTCCTGATAGCCATGCTTGTCCGCATGCAGATCCATCATGAAGTTAAACAATGCACGCTCTAGACGGGCGCCTAAGCCCTTGTAGAACACGAAGCGCGAGCCGGTCACTTTCGCCGCAGCTTCAAAATCTAGAATGCCCAGCTGCTGCGCTACTTCCCAATGCGGCTTCGGTTCATAAGAGAATGCAGGCACCTCGCCTATACGGCGAATCTCCACGTTCTCCTCTTCGCTGAAGCCGATCGGCACGTCGCTCTGTGGAATATTCGGAATAGATAGTAAGATCGCGTCCAGTTGCGTTTCAAGCTCACGAATTTCTTCATCCAGTGATTTGATCCGGTCTCCGACGACCTTCATCTCCTCGATCAGATGGTCCGCGTTTTCCTTCGCCTTCTTCAGTTGCGCCACTTCTTGAGACACAACATTCCGGCGATTTTTCAATTGCTCCGTTTCTTGCAAAAGCTCTCTGCGCTTCGTATCGAGCGCTGTGAAACGATCAAGCTCCTCGAAGTTTTTCCCCCGGTTCGCCATCGCTTGCTTCACTTGATCCAGATCGCTTCGCAGCAATTTAACATCCAACAAGGAGATCCCTCCTACCTCGTCTCACGTACCATATCTAGAAAATAGCCATGCATGCGTTCATCATCGGTCAATTCCGGATGAAACGAAGCGGCCAGCAGATGTCCTTGTCTTGCGGCTACGATGGAACCTTGATAGGTAGCCAGAACTTCCACTTCATCCCCGACTTGCTCAATTAACGGGGCGCGGATGAATACGGCGCGTACGTCTTTAGCAATGCCTTTTACATCCAAATCGGTTTCGAAGCTCTCACGCTGACGACCGAAAGCATTCCGAGCCACCCGGATATCCATCAGCCCGAGATGAGTCTCGTCCTGCCCGACAATATCATTCGCAAGCACGATCAAACCGGCACAAGTGCCGAAAATCGGTTTGCCCTGCCGCGAAAATTCGCGTAGGGCCTCGATAAATTGATATGTGCGCATCAGCTTGCCGATCGTAGTGCTTTCGCCTCCGGGGATCACGATCCCCTGGATGTCGTCAAGCTGCTCCGTCCGTTTCACAATAACGCCTTCGCCGCCGGCTTTCTCGATTAACCGAATATGCTCGGCGACGGCGCCTTGCAACGCCAAAACACCTATCTTCATGTCGCTCAACCTCTTCCTTCCGCGGCTGTTATACTCGGTTTACCAGCCGCGATCCTGCATACGTTCCGACACGTGCAGCTTCGAAATTTCGATGCCTTTCATCGGCGTACCCAAGTTTTTCGAAATGTTGGCAATTAGCTCATAGTCGGTATAATGCGTCGTCGCTTCGACAATCGCTTTCGCGAACTTCTCCGGGTTATCCGATTTGAAGATACCGGAGCCGACGAATACGCCGTCCGAACCGAGGTGCATCATCAATGCGGCATCGGCCGGTGTCGCCACGCCGCCTGCGGCAAAGTTTACAACCGGCAAACGACCGGTTTCATGTACTTGCAGCAGCAGCTCGTAAGGAGCGCCCAAGTTTTTTGCTTCCGCCATTAGCTCGTCTTTGGACAAGCTCTGCACTTTGCGAATTTGACCCGTAATCATGCGCATATGACGAACGGCTTCCACAATGTTTCCTGTCCCCGGCTCGCCCTTCGTACGAAGCATGGAAGCTCCTTCGCCGATCCGACGGAGCGCCTCGCCAAGATCTCTTGCGCCGCATACGAACGGTACGGTAAATTCTTTTTTATTAATGTGGAACACTTCGTCAGCAGGTGTCAGCACTTCGCTCTCGTCGATATAGTCGACGCCCATCGATTCCAACACTTTCGCCTCGACAAAATGCCCAATACGCGCTTTGGCCATTACGGGAATAGATACAACTTTCATAACTTCTTCTACGATCGTCGGGTCCGCCATACGAGCAACGCCGCCTGCTGCACGAATATCCGAAGGCACCCGTTCCAAAGCCATAACGGCTGAAGCGCCTGCCGCCTCTGCAATACATGCTTGCTCTGCATTCATGACGTCCATGATGACGCCGCCTTTTTGCATTTCGGCCATACCTTTTTTAACGCGAGATGTTCCAGTTTCCATGTCCGACTCCTCCCGAGACTCTGCTTTTATGTTGGCACGTTCCTTTACTTAGGACAAACTAACTAAAGAAATATTTTACATGAACTGTTCTAAATGTACAACCCATACGCTCGGATTTTAACCGTTCTTGGCACCGGAGAGCGTATCGATGAAAAATTGTTTAATCGCCCGGAAAAATAACCGGAACCAGCCGGCTTTCTCCACCTCTTCCGTGGTGATTAAATTTACGTTGTATTCTTTGCCTTCATAAGTCACTTTAGCCGTACCTACCACTTGGCCTTTCTCAATCGGCGCTGTTAATTTCGATTCGTCCAGGGCCTGGGCGGTGACTTTGAATTGATCGTCCGGCGTCCCTTTTTTCGCGATGAGCGTGAGTCCGGTTTGCGTCACCACAGGAACTTCCAATTGCACGCCTTTTTTAATATTGACCGTTTTCAACGAATCTATTTCAGCTTTTGCCGTTAGTACTTGTTTCGGGGCAAAATTATTAAAACCGTAGTCCAGCACTTTACGGGTTTCGATAAACCGCGCCTCTTCTTTCGGGCCTGTGCCCATCACCACACTGATCAACCGCATGCCGTTACGTTCGGCCGTGCCGGTGAAGCAGTAGCCGGCCTCATCGGTATGACCCGTTTTCAACCCGTCCAAACCTTCATACGCATATTTAGCAAAGTTTTTATTGCTTTTATTATCCGCCAGCATCCAGTTCCAGTTGATCATAGGCGATTTGTCCGTCTCACGGAATTTGCGAGCCGGCGTCTTCGTGTATTCCAGCAGGTTCTTGTGGTCGTTGATAAGATGGTAAGCAATCAGGGCGGCATCTTTGGCGCTTAGAAGCGTCTCACCCTGCAGTTCTTTGGGAGCATACTTGCCCATATCGGCGCGCGACAACCCCGTCGAATTAATAAAATGCGCATCCGGTGACAATCCGAACTCCTTCGCCTTCTCGTTCATCATTTTCGCGAAGCTTTCTTCCGAACCGGCAATCGCTTCAGCCAGAGCAACCGTGGCATCGTTGGAGGAGTAGATCGACATGGCTGCAAACATATTGTCGACGGTCGCTTGTTCGTTCAACGCGAGCAACTGGCCCGAGCCGATCGCGTCAGCCGCGGCAGGCGTCGTATTCACCATATCCGTCGTTTTGATTTTACCGCTTTCTATCGCATCCATTACCAAGTATTCGGTCATCATCTTGGCCATACTTGCAGGAGGCAGCGCCTTATCAGCATTATATTCATATAAGATTTGCCCCGTACTAGCCTCCATCAATATGGCCGAGGACGCATTCAGCTGCAAGTCGGCCGTATTCGTATCGGCGGCGCTCGCTTGAGGAGGCTGCACGAGAGCAAGGGATGTGTTCAAGAAAAGGGCTACAGCAACAACCGAACAAATTCGTTTTACGTTTACAAACAATCATCTCACTCCTATGATTTAATAATAAATAAGAAAACAAGTTTAATTGTACCACAAGCCACTTATAAGGTAAAAAAAGCTTGTTCCTTCCAATAAAAACAGAAACGGAAGCCGCAGCTTCCGTCCCTTTGATAGGCTATATAATTCTTATAACGAATAGTTAGGCGCTTCTTTCGTAATATGCACATCATGCGGGTGGCTTTCGCGCAGCCCTGCGCCTGTAATTCGAATGAAAGACGTATCATTGATCAACGAAAGGATGTTCGGGGAACCGCAATAACCCATTCCGGAACGAAGTCCGCCGACTAGCTGATACAATGTGTCTGCGAGCGGTCCTTTATAAGCGACCCGACCTTCGATACCTTCCGGAACCAGCTTGCTTTCGTTCTCTTGAAAATACCGGTCCTTACTTCCTTCCTTCATCGCGCCGAGCGAGCCCATTCCGCGGTATACTTTAAACCGGCGACCCTGATAAATCTCCGATTCACCCGGACTTTCTTCCGTTCCTGCAAAAAGACTTCCGATCATCACCGCACTTGCGCCCGCGGCAATCGCTTTTGTTACGTCGCCGGAGTACTTGATGCCGCCGTCAGCGATAATTGGTACGTTGTAACTGCGCGCTACACTGGCGCAATCGTAGATGGCCGTAATTTGCGGTACGCCGATACCGGCAATGACACGCGTCGTACAGATCGAGCCCGGTCCGATACCTACCTTCACGATACTAGCCCCGGCTTCAATCAAATCCCGGGTGCCATCACCCGTTGCTACGTTACCTGCCATAATCGTCAACTCCGGGTATTGCTCCCGAATGGCTCTCACCGTGTTGAGGATATTAATGTGATGGCCGTGTGCAGAGTCCACGACGATCAAGTCGGCACCGGCTTCAACCAAGGCCGCCGTACGTTCTAACACGTCTTTGGATACGCCGACTGCAGCACCTACGAGTAACCGTCCATGCTCGTCTTTAGCCGAATTCGGAAACTGGATCGCTTTCTCGATGTCTTTGATCGTAATCAGACCTTTAAGGATCATTTGATCATCGACTAAAGGAAGTTTCTCGATCTTATGTCTTTGGAGGATGCCTTCCGCTTGCTGAAGCGTAGTGCCTACCGGAGCCGTGACCAGGTTGTCCTTTGTCATGACATCTTTGATTTTGATGGAATAATCATGAACAAAACGAAGATCGCGGTTGGTCAGGATACCGACCAATCTTTTATTGTCATCACAAACAGGTACGCCTGAAATGCGGTACTTGGCCATCAACTCTTCCGCGTCATACACATGATGTTCTGGAGTCAAATAAAAAGGATTTGTAATTACGCCGCTCTCCGAACGCTTAACACGATCGACTTCTTCCGCTTGCTGCGCGATCGGCATATTTTTGTGAATGATTCCGACTCCGCCTTCTCTAGCTATTGCTATTGCGAGCTTCGATTCCGTAACGGTATCCATCGCAGAGCTGATGAAGGGGATATTGAGCTTAATCTTGCTTGTCAGTTCTGTGCTGATATCAATCTCTTTACCGAAAACATTCGACTTTCGCGGTACGAGCAACACGTCATCAAACGTTAATCCTTCTTTTTCAAACTTAGACTCCCACACGTAATAAATCCTCCTTATTGAATACTTGCCGAAATATATTATTGCAATCTTACCAAAAGCTCATTTTTGGTGTCAAGCAAAAAGCTGTGTCCATTTTCAAACCATTTTCAATTTGAAATAAAATAAAAGAGCCCTCCTGGATAGTATTCTACCCAAAAAGACTCTTAAT
>NZ_BIMH01000041.1 GCF_004000985.1 Paenibacillus validus NBRC 15382
CGCTTGCCGCTTGCGCCGGTGCCCGTGCGTTCGCCGCCTCCCCGCCCGGCCAAGCCTTCCCGTGCGCCGCGGCCGCCCCGCTTGCCTTGGCGCACCGCTTTCAGCGCGTCAACGAGGCTCACCTTCTGCTGCCGCGGCTTCATGTCCACCATCTCGAAGTCGATGGTGCGTTCATCCATGTTCACACGCGACACACGCACCTTCACCTCATCGCCAAGGCGGAAAATCTTCGAGGTGCGCTCGCCGATCAGCGCGTGCTGGGCATCGTGGTAGTGGTAGTAGTCGTCCGTTAAGTCGGACAGACGGATAAGCCCTTCCACGGTATTGTCCAGCTCGATGAACATGCCGAAGCTGGTCACGCTGCTGATGATGCCGCCGAATTCCTCGCCGACCTTGTCGAGCATGAACTCGGCCTTCTTCAGCGACTCCGTCTCGCGTTCCGCATCTACGGCGACGCGCTCACGCTCCGACGACTGCCGCGCGATATCTTCCATCCTCGATGCCAAGTATTCGTGACGCTTGTCGCTGAGTACGCCGCCGCTCTCCAGCACCTCGCGAATGACGCGATGGATGATCAGGTCCGGGTACCGCCGGATCGGGGAAGTGAAGTGTGAATAAAACTCCGCCGCGAGGCCATAATGGCCCAGACTATTGGCATCATACTTCGCCTGCTTCATCGAACGAAGCATCACGGTGCTGATAACCGTCTCTTCCTTCGTACCCTTGATTTCCTCCAGCAGCGTCTGCAGCGCCCGCGGATGCACCGTATTGCCCTTGCCGCGCACCACATACCCGAAGTTCGTAATAAACTCCATGAAATGCGCCAGCTTCTCGCCGTCCGGGTCTTCGTGAATCCGGTACAAGAACGGCACCTTCATCCAGTAGAAATGCTCCGCCACCGTTTCATTCGCCGCCAGCATGAACTCCTCGATGATCATCTCGGCGATCGTACGGTCGCGCTTAATAATGTCGGTCGGCTTCCCGTTCTCGTCTACCAGGATTTTCGACTCTTGAAAATCAAAATCAATCGCGCCGCGCCGCATCCGCTTGGACCGAAGCTTCATCGCGAGCTCTTCCATCAGCCGGAAGTCGTCCATCAGGTAGCCGTACTTCTCGAGCAGCTCCGGTTCCGGAGCTTCTTCCGTAAGCAGCGTACGTACGTTCTTATACGTCATTCGCTCGCTGGTCTTGATCACACTCGTGAAAATATCATGCCGGACGACATTCGCATCCTGATCGAACTCCATCTCACAGGACATCGTCAGCCGGTCGACCTGCGGATTCAACGAGCAAATCCCGTTCGACAACCGGTGCGGCAGCATCGGAATGACCCGGTCCACCAAATACACGCTGCAGCCGCGGTTGTACGCCTCCTGATCAAGCGCCGAGCCCTCGCGCACATAATAGCTCACATCGGCGATATGAACGCCCAGGACGTAGTTGCCGTTCGGCAAACGCTCGACGTTCACCGCATCGTCCAAGTCCTTGGCGTCTTCGCCGTCGATCGTAACAATCCGCTTGCCGCGCAGATCGCGCCGTCCCTGACTGCGGATCTCCTCCTCCGTAATCGACTCCGGTGCGGCGGCCGCTTCGTCCATCACATCGTCGGCGAACGATTCCGGCAAGCCGTGCTTCCGGATGATTGACAAAATATCAATGCCCGGATCATTCTTATGCCCCAAAATTTCGATGACTTCGCCCTGTGCCGCAGCGCGGCCTTCCGGGTACGACACGATCCGCACCACGACCTTGTGCCCGTCCATCGCTCCGTTAAACGCATCCTTCGGAATAAAAATATCCCGCACGACCCGCTTGTCGTCCGGTATGACGAAAGCATACTCTTCCAACGACTTAAACAAGCCGACAATTTGTGTATTGGCACGGCTGACTACGCGTACGACTTCGCCTTCCATACGACCGCCGGACGCGCTCTTCGAGTTGACGCGGACCAGAATAATGTCGCCGTTCATGGCGGTTCCCATATCATTGGCGTGAATGTACACATCCGGAAGCTCCCGGTCGTCCGGGATCAGAAATCCGAACCCTTTCGCATGCGCTTGCAGCTTGCCTCGCAGTAAATTCATCCGTTCCGGAATACCGTATCGATCGTTCCGGGTACGTAATATCAAGCCCTCATTTTCCAAATCGTTCAGCAGCTTCAAGAACTCTTTAAATGCCTGAGCATCCTCCAGTTCAAAATGCTGCTCCAACTCGTGGTACGTCATAGGCTTATAAGCCGTTTCTTTCATAAAATCGAGCAATGCTTCTCTTGTGATCATTGGCGCTCACTCCTATCTTCTCTTTCTAATTTATGTGGAGGAACCTGCCGCCCGCTTGTTCCCATGCCCGTATTGACCGAGTGTAAGTAAAAATCCCGAATGCATCACCAACCCGTTCCCGCTCGTCGTCCAGCAGCAGTCCATGCGAGGATTCCGGGGAATAGGCGATCTGCCGGAAAGGCGAGGACATATGCTTATCTATGTAATCGGCGCTCCTCGGAACGACCAGCGTATCTTTCAAGCCTCCTCCGCTTCATTACCCGTCCGGAGAGAAAAAAAAACAGCAGGAGTAATATTCCCCTGCTGTCGTTGTTTTATGATTAAGCGGTTTTTACAAAGTACGCCACGATCAGAGACAAAACAAAGAAAACAACGGCCAACGCCATAGTCAAACGCTGCAAGAACAGCTCCAGACCGCGCGCCTTCTGTTTCCCGAACAAATGCTCCGCACCCCCGGAGATGGCACCGGATAATCCCGCGCTTTTGCCCGGCTGCAGCAATACGGCCGCGATTAATCCAATCGACGCAATCACCAAAATAATTTTCAGTGCAATTTCCATCTTCACACCTCCTACGAGCAGCAATCACAACTTGTCCGAAAATAGACAGCAAGCTTATTATACCACAAAAAAAATACGCTGACAAATCCAGTCCATACGGATGTGCAGCGTAACGGTATTTTTGTCAGGTTCAACGTTCGAACTGTTGCTGGATGCGAGGCTTCCCTTCGCGATGAGACGATCGTCCGCGGAGGAACAGCTTCAGCGCTTTGACCGCGCACCATAACGAGAAGACGGTAAACAGCACGGCCCAGCCGATCGCCGGGAACGGCGTCACCGCGCTCAAGTTGGAGGCGTCCCCTGCTCGCATCGGATCGTTCCACGCGTACATAATGAGCGAAAGCGGCCCGAAAACCGATTCCTCCAGCGTCAGGAACGCCAGCAGCAAGTAGTACAGATCCCGCAACCATCGCGGAGCGATAGCCAGCACGATCACGTTCAGAATGATGAACCCGATCAGCCACGAAATACCGGCCGGATTCCGAACGAACAGCACCAGAGACAGCACCGCAAGCAGTGTCATTACCTGCAGCCCGAGGCGCTCTTTATCCCGCGACCGGAGCCGGAACAACAATAGCGCAAACAGCGAAGCTGTCGCATACCCCGCGAGCGAGATCGGAATTAAGCTCCATCTGCTCGATACCTGCGAATACGTAACGCCGCTGTGGTTGGCGTACAGCTCAATGTACATCACCTTGCCGGACAGCGCCAGCGTGACGACAGCGTGACCGAATTCGTGGATCATGGTATCCAGATTGCGGAAAAAATCGCTGAAGGGAATCAAATGCGTAAGAAAGGCCGATACCACAAGAAACAGTACAGTCTTTATCAGATTACCCATAAGATTCCCTCCAGGGGTTGGTCAGGTGAACAAGGTTGAGGCTAGGCGTTGCCTCCTGTCGGCTGCGAGCAGCTGTATGCCCTCCGGCCTTTGTTAAAAACGGATGATTGGATTTGAAATAAGCTGCGGGTATCATCCGTTTTTAAAGGCGGCACGTAAACTCTCCGGTGCATACACTACTCTTCGCCTGACGGCAAAGCTCCAAGTCCAAAACCTCTTCTACCTGACAGTTTATTTATATATATTATTTGAAGTTTTTCAAGTTGTAGAACGCGGATTTGCCTGCGTATTGAGCGACATCGGCCAATTGATCCTCGATGCGGAGCAATTGGTTGTATTTCGCTACGCGGTCCGTACGGGAAGGCGCACCGGTTTTGATTTGGCCTGCGTTCGTCGCTGCCGCGATGTCGGCAATCGTGCTGTCTTCGCTTTCGCCGGAACGGTGGGAAATAACCGCCGTGTAGCCGGCGCGCTTCGCCATTTCGATCGCGTCGAACGTTTCGGTCAAGGAACCGATTTGGTTCACTTTGATCAGGATGGAGTTACCGATGCCTTTCTCAATACCTTGGGACAGACGCTCGGTGTTTGTCACGAACAGATCGTCGCCGACGAGCTGAACTTTGGAGCCCAGCTTCTCGGTCAGAAGCTTCCAGCCATCCCAGTCGTCTTCGGAGCAGCCGTCTTCGATCGTGATGATCGGGTATTTGTCGACCCAAGCAGCCAAGAAATCGACCCACTCGGCGGACGTGAAGGATTTGCCTTCGCCTTCGAGGTGGTATTTGCCGTCTTTAAAGAACTCGGTGGAAGCGACGTCCA
The DNA here is from genome assembly GCF_004000985.1 of Paenibacillus validus NBRC 15382. Lineage (GTDB taxonomy): Bacteria > Bacillota > Bacilli > Paenibacillales > NBRC-103111 > Paenibacillus_G > Paenibacillus_G validus. The sequence goes on from NZ_BIMH01000041.1 coordinate 4,497, forward strand.
TGCCGAGGAATACGTCAACACCCGGCTTGTAGCCTGCGCGTTCGATCGCCGTGATGATCGTTTGAATCGCTTCTTCGTTCGAACCCAGGTTCGGAGCGAAGCCGCCTTCGTCGCCGACAGCAGTGTTCAGGCCTTTTTCTTTCAGAACCGATTTCAGGCTGTGGAAGATTTCAGCGCCTGTGCGAAGCGCTTCTTTAAACGTAGGAGCGCCTACCGGCAAGACCATGAACTCTTGCACGTCTACGTTGTTGTCGGCATGCGCGCCGCCGTTGATGATGTTCATCATCGGAACCGGGAGCGTCTTCGCGTTGAATCCGCCGAGGTAAACGTACAAAGGAATGTCCAAAGCTTCGGCAGCTGCGCGGGCAACCGCCATCGATACCGCGAGGATCGCGTTCGCGCCCAGCTTGCCTTTGTTCGGAGTGCCGTCAAGCTGGATCATGCGCTGGTCGATGCCAACTTGGTCCAAAGCGTTCATGCCGATGATTTCCGGAGCGATGATGTCGTTCACGTTCTCAACGGCTTTCAGCACGCCTTTACCAAGGTAACGGGATTTGTCGCCGTCGCGAAGCTCTACAGCTTCGTAAGCGCCGGTAGAAGCGCCGGATGGAACGATTGCGCGGCCGCGCGCGCCGGACTCCAGATACACGTCCACTTCAACCGTCGGGTTACCGCGGGAGTCAAGCACTTCACGAGCGTACACATTAGAAATTACTGTCATGATTCTAAACACTCCTTATCATTTTTAATCAAGCTTCGGCGTCATTAAACACGCTGAGCAATCAGCGAAGTTCCGGTCATTTCCTCCGGCTTCGCTACGCCGAGAATCGCCAAGACCGTTGGGGCAATATCTGCCAAAATGCCATCGTTCCTTAGTGTAACATGACTATCCGTCACAATGAAAGGCACCGGATTCGTCGTGTGCGCCGTATTGCGCGAGCCGTCCGGATTCGTGACGACATCGGCGTTGCCGTGGTCGGCCGTAATCAGCGCAACGCCGCCTTTGGCGAGAATCGCTTCGACCACTTGACCGAGGCAATCGTCTGTCGCTTCGATCGCTTTCACCGTCGGCTCCAGCAGGCCCGAGTGCCCGACCATGTCCGGATTGGCAAAGTTCAAGATGATGACGTCCTGACGTTCCGCTTCGATCTCGGCGACCGCTGCCGCCGCGACTTCGTAAGCGCTCATCTCCGGCTTCAGGTCGTAGGTGGCGACCGCCGGCGACTTGATCAGAATGCGGGTTTCCCCCGGAAGCTCGACATCCCGGCCGCCGCTGAAGAAGAACGTCACGTGCGGATACTTCTCCGTCTCGGCGATGCGAAGCTGCTTCAGGTTGTTCTGTACGAGCACTTCGCCGAGCGTATTGTCGAGATTTTTCGGCTTATACGCCACGTAACCGCCGACCGTCTCGCTGAACAGCGTCAAGCAGACGTAGTGCAGATCCGTCGGCGCTTTATCGCCGCGGTCGAAGCCGCGGAAATCGCTGTTGGTGAATACTTGCGACAATTGAATCGCCCGGTCCGGGCGGAAATTGAAGAACACGACCGCATCGCCGGATTCGACGAGTCCGACCGGCGTACCGTCCGGCTTCACGATGACCGTCGGCATGACGAATTCGTCAAACACCGAACGCTCGTACGATTCCGTGATCGCTCTCATCGGATCTTCATACTTCGGACCGTCGCCGTATACCATCGCACGGTACGACTTCTCTGTCCGCTCCCAGCGCTTGTCACGGTCCATCGCATAATAGCGGCCTTGTACGGTCGCGATGCGGCCGACGCCGAGCTCGGCGATTTTGGCAAGCAGCTGCTCCATGTACTTTGCGGCGCTGTCCGGGGCTACGTCGCGGCCGTCCAGAAACGCATGAATGTACACATCGTCCAGCTGCTCTTTCTTGCAGGCTTCGAGCAAAGCGAACAAGTGTGCGATATGGCTATGCACGCCGCCGTCGGAGAGCAAGCCGTAAAGATGCAGCTTCTTGCCGTTCTGCTTGGCGTGACGAATCGCGCCGAGAATCGTTTCATTATCGTAAAACTCGCCGTCGCGAATCGATTTGGAGATCCGGGTCAAATCCTGGTACACAATCCGTCCCGCGCCAATGTTCAAATGGCCGACTTCCGAGTTGCCCATCTGACCCTCGGGCAGGCCGACCGCTTCCCCGCACGCCGTCAAGGTCGTGTGCGGGAATTGGTTCCAATACCGATCGTAGTTCGGCTTCTTCGCTTGGGCAACAGCATTGCCCTGCACGTCGCCGCGCAGGCCGAAGCCATCCAAAATAATGAGCGCTACCGGTTTCGGTCTGGCCATTTTACTTGGCCCCCTCAACCAGCGCGATGTAAGAGGCCGGCTCCAAGCTGGCGCCGCCCACGAGCGCACCGTCGATATCGGCTTCGTTCATGTACTCGGCGATGTTGTTCGGCTTCACGCTGCCGCCGTATTGAATCCGGACCGCTGCCGCCGTTTCCGCGCCGTACAGACCTTCGACCAGGCCGCGGATGTAACCGATCACGTCCTGCGCATCGGCCGCCGTAGAAGATTTGCCCGTTCCGATCGCCCAGATCGGCTCGTATGCGATCACGACTTGAGCTGCTTGCTCCGCGCTCAGACCGGCAAAAGCCGCTTCCGTTTGCACTTTGCACACGTCTTTCGTTTGACCGGCTTCGCGTTCTTCGAGCTTCTCGCCTACGCACACGATCGGCGTCAAGCCGTGCTTGAACGCGGCATGCACCTTCTTGTTCACCGTCTCGTCAGTTTCCGCGAAGTAAGCGCGGCGCTCGGAGTGCCCGATGATAACGTAATCTACGCCGAGGTCTTTCAGCATAACGCCGCTGATTTCGCCCGTGTAAGCGCCGTTGTCTTCAAAGTGCAGGTTTTGTGCGCCGACTTTCAGCGTCGTGCCTTTCACGGCTTCGACCAACGCCGGAAGGTTCGTGAAGGGAGCGCAAATGACGCTCTCCACGCCGTCTACCTCCGCTTTGCCTTTAACCTCGTTAACGAATGCTACGGCTTCGCTTACCGTTTTGAACATTTTCCAGTTGCCTGCAATAATCGGTTTCCGCATCGATGTCCGAGCCCCTTTCCAAATTTGCCTTAAGCAGCTTCATCTGCTTATCGTAAGCTATTCCTTATCGTTCAAAGCCACGACGCCCGGAAGCGCCTTGCCTTCCATAAACTCGAGGGATGCGCCGCCGCCGGTCGAGATATGATCCATCTTGTCTGCCAATTGGAACTTCTCGGCCGCCGCCGCCGAATCGCCGCCGCCGATAACGGTGTAAGCGCTCGTCGTCGCGCAAGCTTCCGCCACGGCACGCGTTCCGTGCGAGAACGGTTCGATTTCGAATACGCCCATCGGTCCGTTCCACACGACCAGCTTGGACTCGGCAATCACCTTGGCATATTTCTCGCGCGTTTTCGGCCCGATGTCGATGCCTTCCCAGTCCGCCGGAATTTCGCTGATCGATACGATTCGCGTGTTCGCTGTAGGGCTGAATTCGTCGGTGACCACGATGTCGTCCGGCAGCAGGAAGTTCACGCCTTTTTCCTTCGCTTTGTTGATGAAGCTGAGCGCCAGATCAATCTTCTCGTTATCGACGAGCGATTTGCCGATCTCGTTGCCAAGCGCCTTCAGGAACGTGTAGGACAAGCCGCCGCCGATAATGATGTTGTCGGCAATGTTCAGCAGATTGTTGATGACGTCGATCTTGTCTTTGACTTTCGCGCCTCCGACGATCGCAGTGAAAGGACGCTCCGGATTGTTCAACGCTTTCCCGAGCACATCGAGCTCCTTCTCCATCAGAAGGCCGGAAACGGCCGGCAAGTGATGCGCGATGCCTTCGGTCGAAGCATGAGCGCGGTGAGCAGCACCGAACGCGTCGTTCACATACAGGTCGGCCAGCTCCGCAAACGACTTGGCCAGCTCCGGATCGTTCTTCTCTTCACCGGCGTAGAAACGAACATTCTCAAGCAGCAGCACGTCGCCGTCGTTCAACGCTGCGACTTGCGCTTTGACCGCGTCGCCGATCGCTTCATCCGCTTTCAAAACCGGCTTGCCGAGCAGCTCGGACAAACGAGCGGCCGCTGGCGTTAAGCGCAGCTCCTCCACAACTTGTCCCTTCGGACGGCCCAAGTGGCTCGCCAGAATCACTTTCGCGCCGCGCTCGGTCAAATACTTGATGGTCGGCAAAGTTTCACGAATCCGCGTATCGTCGGTAATGTGGCCGTTCTCCAGCGGTACGTTGAAATCCACCCGCACAAATACCCGTTTTCCGCTAACTTCGACGCCACGCACGCTTTTCTTGTTCATTTCTCGTCGCCTCCCGATTGATTACTCGATATTCTTTCCCGCATTCTCTCTTTAATTTTCGCTCTCTATCCGAATTTTCCCTATCTGTTCACAAATTAGGCACATTTACCCGCACACAAAAATTGTGGTCATGATCTGCGTCTCGCCCGCACCTCCCGCTAGGGAACTCCGCGTTGGCCCGCTCCCGTGCAAACCGATACCGGCTTGCCGGAAGCGGACAAATGCCGTCCCTGCGCTATTGGTCGAACTTGAGTTTCAGTTCATCACCACAATGGGTTTCAAGCGATCTTACAGACCTTTTTTCGCGATGAAGCTAACGAGATCCACGACGCGGTTGGAGTAGCCCCACTCGTTATCGTACCAGGAAACAACTTTCACCATGTTGTCGCCGACAACCATCGTGGACAACGCATCGATTGTCGAGGAAGCAGGGTCGCCGTTGAAGTCGCTGGATACGAGCGGCTCTTCGGTGTAGTTCAAGATACCTTTCAGCGGGCCGTTAGCCGCTTCTCTCAAAGCTGCGTTAACTTCATCAACCGTTACGTTTTTGCTGACTTCAACTACGAGGTCCGTTACGGAAACGTTAGGTGTTGGCACGCGCATAGCCATACCGTTCAATTTGCCTTTCAGCTCAGGCAATACGAGGGAAACGGCTTTCGCTGCACCGGTCGTGGACGGAATGATATTCTCGGCAGCTGCACGTGCACGGCGCAAGTCTTTGTGCGGCAGGTCGAGCACGGATTGATCGTTCGTGTAGGAGTGAACCGTCGTCATCATCCCTTTTACGATACCGAACGTGTCGTTCAATACTTTCGCAAATGGCGCCAAGCAGTTCGTTGTGCAGGATGCGTTGGAGATAATCGTATGTGCAGCAGGATCGTATTTATCTTCGTTAACGCCAAGCACGATCGTGATGTCTTCGTTCGTAGCAGGTGCGGAGATGATAACTTTCTTCGCGCCGCCTTTCAAGTGAAGCTCGGCTTTCTCTTTAGCTGTGAAAATACCGGTGGATTCAACGACGATTTCAACGCCGTTAGCTCCCCATGGCAGGTTTTCCGGGTTGCGCTCGGCAAAGACTTTAACCGTTCTGCCGTTCACGATCAATGCGCCTTCCGTCGACTCCACCGTAGCGTCCAATTTGCCGTGCGTCGTGTCATATTTCAGCAAGTGAGCCAATGTTTTAACATCCGTCAAGTCGTTGATGGCTACGACTTCAACTTCAGGGTTATTCAGCGCTGCGCGGAACACGTTACGTCCGATACGTCCAAATCCGTTAATACCAATTTTCGTTGCCATGAGAAAGTTCCTCCTAAAATATGGTTTCTTTTTATATATGTCAAGACAGGTATAAACCCGTCAAGATGTCAAGCTTCTTACGATTTCAGCGGCGGCAGCCTCATCCGTAACGAGCACATCCTCGTGACCATGGCGGAGAACGGCGACGATCGCCTCGCCCTTGCTCTTCCCGCCCGCGATGCCGATGACCGTATCCATCTCGTGAATGTCTTCGATGCGAAGACCTACCGTAGGCATCTTGTGCAAAATGCGGCCGCTGCGGTCGAAGTAGTAGCCGAATGCCTCCGCGAGCGCTCCTTCGCGCTGCAAACTGCTCGTCGTTTCCGGATCGACCTTCCGGCGTCTTGCCATGACCATAGCATCTCCCATGCCGTGTACGACCATCCTTGCCCGGCGGATGAACTGAATGATCTCGGCGATATGATCGTCCTGTATCAACGATTGGTAGGCCTCTTCATTCAAGTGGTCCGGCACGTGCAGCAGCCGGTATCGGGCGCCGGCCTTCTTGGCCATCGTAGCCGCCACCGTGTTGGCCTGCAGTTCCACGCTTTCGCCAAGTCCGCCTCGTGCGGGGACGAACCAGCAGCTCTTCATCGACGCCGTAGCATTCAACTGATCGGCCACCTGCGCCATCGTTGAGCCCCCCGTAACGGCGATGACTTCATCTTCTTTAACCAGCTTTCGCACCACCAAAGCGCCGGCGCGGCCCAGTTCCTTCTTCGCATGCGGCGAAACTTCCGAATCCCCCGGCACGATCACCACCTGCTTCAAGCCGAATCGGTCGCGAATGAGCTCTTCCCACTCCGTCAATCCGAATACGTCTTTGACCAGCGGCTCGATCTTCTCGAGCAGAACGCGGCCCGCATCGGTGATTCGCATCCCCGAAGCATCGATCTGAAGCAAGCCCTGTTCTTTGAGAAAATCGACTTCACCGCGCAGCACCCGCTCGGTCGATCCGATCGAAACTGCCAGCGTACGGCGTCCGACGACTCCCGAAATAAGAATGTGCTGCAGAATCGTGTACCGTTTTTTCATCGTTTCGAGCAGGTCGGGCAGAAGCTGCTTCTGAATATCCAGAATATCTCGCATGGCCTCGAATCTCACATCGCTCTCTGTTGGGACTCTTTTTGTCCCGGTGATACATTTTCAGTCCCACATGACCCAAAAAAAGAACTAAGCTTCTCACTTAGATGTTCCCATTATAATTCAATTTGATTCCACATTCAAGTAGATATCCGCCTAAAAAAGACATCAACTTTGACTTGCAATTCATTGGAGAATGTCTTATAATAACTTTTGCTGTCACTCTTTGTGACTTGCACAACATCATACGCGCCCGTGGTCCAATGGATATGACGTAGGCCTCCGGAGCCTGAGATTAAGGTTCGATTCCTTACGGGCGCGCCATCTATACTAACGACAATCAGCCCTAACTTCACGTGATGGCTGTTTTTTTTACTCTTTGTTTGACCTTTCTTGACCTTTGTTTGAATTTCCGCTATGATGGATATAGTTTAATTATAAAAGGAGGCTGCAGCACATGAGTTTTATTCCTATGGTTGTCGAACCGGATGCAAGAGGGGAACGCGCATATGACATTTATTCGCGCCTGCTTAAGGACCGGATTATTTTTCTCGGTAGCGGAATCAACGACGTTGTAGCCAATTCGATCATCGCGCAACTGCTTTTCCTGGCCGCACAAGACCCGGACAAAGACATTAGCCTGTATATCAACAGTCCCGGCGGCTCGATCACTTCGGGGATGGCGATTTATGACACGATGCAGTTCATTAAGCCGGACGTTTCGACGATCTGCGTCGGTATGGCCGCTTCGATGGGTGCATTCCTGCTGGCGGCAGGCGCCAAAGGCAAGCGCTATGCGCTGCCGAACAGCGAAGTCATGATCCACCAGCCGCTCGGCGGTGCGGAAGGCCAAGCGAGCGACATCGAAATTCGCGCTAAGCGCATTCTGAAGATGCGCGACAAGTTGAACACGATCCTTGCGGAGCGCACGGGACAATCGTTCGAGCGGATCGAGAAGGACACCGACCGCGACAACTTCATGTCCGCGGAAGAAGCGAAAAACTACGGCTTGATCGACAACGTCATCGAGCGGATCTAAACCAAACCTGTAACAGCCCTGACTCTACGGCTCTCCTGCCGCGGGGTCAGGGCTGTTGTCATATCGCCAGACGGCAGGGTTATTCCGACGCCGTAGTGAACGTGAACGTATGCGTACGCCGCCCTGCCTCTACGGTGATCTGCACACGCGCTCCGGGAGCAAAGCCGCCCTCCGGCCTGTAGCTCATACCGCCGCCGGAACCCGCGGTCTCTCCCGGGACCGGTGTATCCGGCGAATCTGCGTAACGAACGCGCATGCCCATGCTGTCGTGCCGGCCCTTCCACACAACCCGAACCTCGCTATCGCGGGGAACCTCCAAGCTTCCGTCCGCCGGAACCGTTTGCGCGATCCAATGCGAGCTTTGATAGCAGTCCCAGCCCCACCACCCCCCGATAACTGCCGCGAGTAGAGCGAAATAAATCGCACCCTCCCTCGCCCTCAGCCGCAGCTCCGGCTCCATCCGGCCGGTTAATGCATAGCCTGATACGACCGCCGTCATTAACGCCGTGACCGCCAGCCAGATGTGCAGCAGCATGCCAAGCCCGAACCCGATCCGTTCCCACGGCATCCAATGGCGTACGAAGCTGCCCCCGTACATCAGCCAGCTGAACAAGGCGGGCACCTGCCCCAAGACGACGAAAGCCATGCCGACGATACCAAGCAGCAGCAGGCCTCGTTTCACCGGAAGCGAGCCCAGTCGGTACATCCGCGTACAGACTCCGACGACAAGCCCGCCGATGACGGCGAAGAACCCCCACCTTCCGATTTCTTCCTCGCGGATGCCGCCCAAGATATACCAGGGAACATAAGGTATAAACAGCGTGCCTATTGCAAATAAGCTCCAACCTGTCACTCTCATCCAATTTTCCGGAGCATGCCGTCCGATTCCCATGTTACCTGCGCCCCCCTGCTTGGTTTCCAAAAATTGACCTGCTCGTTTCTATAACGGTTCAGGAGACGCGAAGGTTACGCGGGATCGAATAACGTTTCGATGACGATTGACTGACGGCGGACATCAAGACGCGCTCACTCCATCGTGCTTAAGGCTTCGGGCATCCCGCCATTCGCACAAAAAAACCTCCCGATTCCGCTAAAGAACCGGGAGGCTTCGTTCGTTACTTGGTTTCACGCTCGTCGAGCGGGTAGAAGATTAAATCGATGGGGAACGCCGAACCGGCCGGCGGGCTGAACTCGATATCGAGCGCTTCTTCCGTCCCCGTCGTTTTAGCCAGAATCTGCATGCCGTCAAACGCCGTGATGACGCCGGATTCCGGCACAAGGCGAATTTCGCCGTTGATTTTGAACGGACCTTTAAAGACACCGCCCTTTGGCAAAATCATAACCGCCATTTTGCGCGGCTTATCGGCGTGAATTTTGTACACAACCCCATAATTGCCGTCATTGTTCACCTGCTGCATCCGAATCGTATCGTAGCCCGGCTGGAACGGATCGATCTTCCCGTCCCCGACGATCAGCCTCGACGGGCTCGTGAAGGTGGTCGCGTCGATGTTCCACTGCACCTCGGACACCGGGAACGAGCCGCGCACGTGTCCGTTGAACGGAAGCAGCGGTAACGTCAGCGAGTTTTGCGAGATCTGGCTGGAGGCGATGAACGAAAACTGCACCAGTCCGTCCGTTTCGACGTCATAGAACAGGTTCACGCCTTGACCCGGATAGAAGTCCGGCATTTGTTTATAGACGAACGTTTGATTCGGCGGAATCGTCAGCTTCTCGTTCAGCGGGTCGCCGAGCAGGAAGTCGACTGTCGCTTCGTTTCCGATCAGGTTCGCATATACGGAAGGCCATACTTCGCCTTTGTTCGTCGTTCTGACGGTGACCGGCTTATCCGTCATATTTTTGGCGAGTATCGCCATCGTCACTTTTTCGTTCGTACCGTTAATATGGTCTGCGTACAGGCGACCCTTGCCTTCGATCGTATCCTGATACAAAATCCCTTGCTGCTCGAACGTCTCGGGACTGTCGCTGACAAGCAGCTTGCGCGATTTGTCTTCCGTCACTTGCTTCGGCAGCTCCGGCAGCTCGTGGAAATTGCTCCACAGTACGGACCAGTTCGTCTTGATGAACGAGCCTACCGGGCTGCGGTAAATCGGATACTCCACCTCATTCAGATAGGTCTCCTTGCCGATAACCAGATAGCGCGTGTAGGGCTCGCTCCGGTTCCCGTGAATGTCCTCTACCGTCAAGGTCACCGGATAGGTGCCCGGCGTGAAGATCGCTTCCTGGCGGCCCTTCCAGTCGAACTTCGCAATGCCCTCGGCATCGGGATCGTAGCTCAAATCGACGTATTTGATCGGCTCTCCGATCTTGTAGACCGACTTGCCGAAGCTGAACTTGGCTACCGGCTTGGAGTTGCCGGTATCCGGGATATAGATGCCTTGCGGCGTCTTCACATATAACACTTCGACGCGTTTAAGCTCGTCGTTGTATGTATAACGGGCGCCCATGTAATCCGCCAGCCAAGTGAGTTTGACCATCAAGCGGCCGTTCACGATCGCCGCCGCGTCGTCAAAGCGCATCCAATAACCGTTGATCCAGACGGATTTGTTATCGCTGTCGAGCAAAATTTGCGCGTTCGGCGTCTCCATCTCGATCATCCGTGTCTGCTCGTTCCATTCGACTTTCATGCCGAACGCATCGCCCAGAAATTTCGCCGGAACGAACATTTTATCCTTGATAATCGTTGCCGGGGCGTCGAGTGTGACCTGCTCCCCGTTCAAGAACGCTTCCGCTTTATTTAAGTACAGCAGCACGTACGTCGTCCCTGACGATACCGAAGATTCCTTCTTGTCAGCAGCCGATGCGCTGAAGCCAAACGTCCCGAGCAATAGTGTGAAAACCAGCAATAAGGCCAGTTCCTGTTTCATACGTCTCATGTGTTGTTTCTTCTCCTCTTCTGTCTGTTTCAGGATACCAATATACGACGACAATTTAGACGATAGCTGCCTATAAAAGGTTGCGCCCCATTTGCCGCGTGTTTCGAGTATTAGTCGCCGTTTAGCCAGATGTTCATGAAATGTACAATTTTAAACATACAAAAGCCTCGACTCCCCTCCAGGAAATCGAGGCCTCCCGTTCATGTTTACCCACTACGCGACCACGAGCACAAATGCCACCAATTACGCCGCGAGCGAAATTTCCGCTAACGATCCTGCCTCGCTTTACCGGTCTGCCGCAGGCACGAAAATTGCAAGCGCATTCATCTCTGTCGTTCGCTTCCAGCAATCTGTTCTATCTGAAACAGACTGCCGTGATTCGCGAATACCGATACCATTACCGCAATCCCCGGAAGGGAAGAAGCTTCCTCCCGGAAGCTTGCGGCTCTGCTTATTGGTTCTCCAATTCCTCTTTGCTGACCAAGGTGACTAAAGCGTTTACAGCCTGCTCTGCGTCCGAACCTTCGGCACTTATGTGAACTTCGGTCCCTGTGCTGATGGCCAAGCTCATAATCCCCATGATGCTTTTGGCATTCACTTTCTTCTCGTCCTTCTCCACGAAAATCTCGGAAGAGAACTTGTTTGCTTCCTGTACGAAAAGTGCCGCCGGTCTGGCATGAAGGCCTGTTTTCAACTTAACGACTACTGGGCGTCTCGACATGCAACCAATACCCCCTACTTTTATTAGCTCATCCATGAAGGGCAAATCACCCTATAGATAAATTTTATTTTTACAAATTGCAACGGTAGACTGACTTGCTTACAGCGGTAAACAGCTGTAATCGCAAAAATGCGATTTTTCAACTAGTATAGCATTTTTCGGCGTTCTGCACTAGAATTTTTGATGATTTCCACAAAATATCTATATTTGAACCGGCTAAAGTTCTTATTTTCGCAACTTCTCCGCCATCTCGTCGATCTTCCGCAACCGATGGTTGACACCCGATTTGCTTACATGGCCTTTCAGCATATCGCCGACTTCCTTCAAATTCATGTCAGGATGCTTCAAGCGGATCTCGGCCACTTCGCGCAGCTTCTCCGGCAAGTTCTCAAGCCCGACTTCCTTCTGCAGCAGCCGGATGTTATCGATCTGCCTGACTGCAGCGCCGATGGTCTTGTTTAAATTCGCCGTTTCGCAGTTAACCAGCCGATTAACCGAATTGCGCATGTCTTTCATGATGCGGACGTCCTCGAAGCGCAGCAGCGCTTGATGCGCGCCGATCAGACTTAAGAACTCAATAATCTTCTCGCCTTCCTTGATGTACAAGACGAAACCTTTCTTCCGTTCGATACAGCGGGCGTTCAGGTCGAATTCGTTGGCCAGCTTGCAGATCGCTTTGCAATGCTCCTCGTACATCGAGTAAATCTCCAGATGGTACGACGAGCCTTCCGGGTTGTTTACCGAGCCTCCGGCCAGGAACGCTCCGCGCAAGTATGCGCGCTTACAGCAGCTCCGTTTAATGATGCCCGGTTCGATGCCGTCCGTAAAGTGGAATCCTTCGGAGACGATGTACAGCTCCTTGAGGATATCCTGTACTTGTACCGGTACGCGCACGATATATACGTTGTTTTTTTTCAACCGCATCTTTTTCCGTACAAGCAGCTCAGTGTGCACATGAAACGTTTTTTTGAGCAGCGAATAAATTCTTCTGGCAATCGCGGCGTTTTCCGTCGAGATGTCCAGCACGATTTTTTGGCTTGTCAGCTGTACGGTACCGTTCATGCGAATCAGTGCGGATAACTCAGCCCGTTCGCAGCAGCGGTCGGACTCCATGAGCGTTAGCTCTTTTTTCGTTTGTGCGGCGAAGGACACAGAAATCACCTCTTCTTGAACATCCAGCTTTCCACCAGTTGATAAATGTGCTGACTTAACCTCTCGGCATCATGACGCAAATACGTGCGGAACAAAACAAGCTTGTCGGCGATGATCTTGTACCCTTGCTTGGTTACCTCGTCCAGATCGAGATGAACGACCCTGGCGCCCTGCTCCGCATATCTCGCCTGCACCTGCTCGGGAATTTCGCCGTTGTTGACAATGACGTAATCGAACAAATCTTCGCCGACATGGTCGCGAACCGCCTTTAGATGATCGCTCACTTTGTAATCGTCCGTCTCGCCGGGCTGCGTCATCACATTGCAGATGAACATCTTCAGCGCCTTCGATTCCACAATCGTCTTCGTAATTTCCGGTACGAGTAAATTCGGCAAAATGCTCGTATACAAGCTGCCGGGGCCGACAAGGATGGCATCCGCCTCCCGAAGCGCTTCCAACGCCTCCGGCAAAGCTCGCGCGTCCTTCGGTTCGATGGAAACGCGGCGAATTACGCCCCCGGCTTTCGGAATCTTCGACTCGCCTTCGATGATGCTGCCGTCTTCCATCTCCGCCCGCAGCACCAGCGCCTGGTCCGAGGATGGAAGCACGCGGCCGCGCACGGCCAGCACGCGGCTCAGCTCACGCACGCCGGTCACGAAGTCGCCCGTAATATCGCGCATCGCTGCCAGCATTAGGTTGCCCAAGCTGTGGCCTGCCAATCCATTTCCTTTATCAAATCGATATTCCAGCAGCTGGCCCAGCAGCGGCTCTACGTCCGCAAGCGCCGTCAGCACGTTGCGGATATCGCCGGGAGGAATGATCTCCAGCTCCGAACGCAAAATGCCGGAGCTGCCGCCGTCGTCCGCCACGGTAACGACCGCCGTAATGTCGATCGGCTTTTGCTTCAACCCGCGCAGCATCACCGACAGTCCGGTGCCCCCGCCAAGCACAACGATTCGCGGTAAATAGGCTGCGCTCTCCCGATCAGAGCTCATTGTTTCACCTCAACCCGATCTCGCTCGGAATCCCGGTGGCTCACACGGACAATCTCCGTCTCGCCGTTAGCCATCACCTTGCCGAGATATTCGGCGATCGCTACCGAACGGTGCTTGCCTCCGGTGCAGCCGATACCGATAACGACTTGGCTCTTTCCTTCTTTTTTGTACTGCGGCACCAAAAAATGAAGCATATCGAGCAGCTTCGTCAAAAAATCCTGAGTCTCGTTCCATTTCATCACGTATTCATATACGTCCGGGTCTTGGCCGGTATTAGGGCGAAGGTGATCGATATAATGCGGATTCGGTAAAAAGCGCACATCAAAGATCAAATCGGCGTCGATCGGAATGCCGTACTTAAAGCCGAATGAGATCACATTGATGGAGATGATGCCCGTCTCGAGGTTCGTAAACCTGGATACAATACGTTCTTTAAGCTGCACCGGTTTCAAGCTGCTCGTATCGATGACTTGCGTGGCAAGTCCCTTCAGCTCCTCCAGCAGCTTCCGCTCTTGGTGAATCCCTTCAAGCGGAGCTCCGTTCGGCGCAAGCGGATGCTTCCGCCGGCTTTCCTTGTAACGCTGAACAAGTGCGGAATCGGTCGCATCCAGAAATAAGATTTCGTACGTTAACGTGTAATTCTCGTTCAAGTAGCGCAGCGACTCGGACAACGAATCGAAAAATTCGCGGCCGCGCAAGTCGATCACGAGCGCCACTTTGCCGATGCGGCCCTTCGATTGCTCGATCAGTTCGGCAAATTTCGGGATGAGCACCGGAGGCAGGTTATCTACGCAAAAGAAGCCCAAATCCTCCAAGCTCTGCACGGCGATCGTTTTGCCCGCGCCCGACATGCCGGTAATGATGACCAGCTTGCCTAGGCTTTGCATTTCTTCCATGGGGACTGTAGCACTCCTTTGTTAGGCTCGGAGTTGCTGCGTGGAGGCGAGACAAGCTACCTTTGCGATAGGTTTCCGCGTCCGGAGAAACTCCCTCCAAGCTCAGTTAAAATTCGGTTTCTAAAGAACAAAAGCAGCAGGGTAAAGACCGAATTTTAAAGTAGCCACGTAAACTTTCCGGGTGTTTCTCCTCCCGATCACGAATCGCAGCTAGTTAACAGCCGCCGCTCGCAGCAATCCTCGCTATAGTATATGAAAGGTTCGCGCTTTGACCTGCGAACCTTGCTTTCAAAAATTAGCCGCGCAGGTTCAAACCTGCGGCGCCAACGATACCGGCGTCGTTGCCGAGGATGGCCGGCACGATGTCCACGCCCTCTTGCGCTGTTTCCTGCGTGCACTCGCGGTAATATTTGCGGATCGCATCGAACAGAATGTCGCCGGCTTTGGACACGCCCCCGCCTACGACGAAACGCTGCGGGTTGATCACGACAGACACGGTGGCCATCGATTTGCCGAGGTACATAGCGGCGCGGTTGATAATGCGAAGCGCCGTCTCATCGCCGGTTTTCGCAGCATCGAACACGTCCTTGGCCATAATGTTCTCCACGAGCGCAAGCGAGGTATGCTCCCCGCGCTCTACGGCCTCTTTCCCCATACGGATGATGCCCGTCGCCGAAGATACGGTTTCGAGACAGCCCTTCTTGCCGCAGCCGCAATCGATCGCTTCGAGATCCGGCACGATGATCATATGACCGAGCTCACCGGCCATACCGTTCGAGCCTTGATAGATGCGGCCGTTGATAATGATTCCGCCGCCTACGCCCGTTCCAAGCGTGTAGCATACGATATTCGCGATGCCTCTGCCCGCGCCGGCCCAAGCTTCGCCAAGAGCGGCCACGTTCGCGTCGTTATCGATTTTGACCGGTTTGCCGAGCTTCTCTTCAAGAATTTTTTTGACCGGCACATTCCGCCAACCCAGGTTGGGAGATAGCTTGACAAAGCCTTCCGGGATATCCAGAAACCCCGCGATCCCGGCACCGATTCCGGCCACTTGATCCCATGTATATGCGGATTCCGTTACAAGTTTACGCGCATACTGCGCAATATTTTCCAGCACTACATCGGGGCCGTGCTCGGTTCCGGTCGGCCCTTCGTCCGTTTGCAGCAGATTGCCCTGTTCGTCGCACAAACCTACCTTAATCGCGGTGCCTCCCAAATCGACTCCCAAATACACTTGATCGCCCATACCCGTCTTCTCACCTCATAAATAATCGCATCGTCTAACTTTGTATGTGTTCGAGCTTTATGGTCTTGTCCAGCCGCTCAGGATGAGCGCTCCATGTTCCAACTATAAGGCAACCCACCCGGGAGGTCAAGAAGAGTCCACGGGAAAAAACGTGGAACAAGTTTGTTCCACGCTTTATGCAGACGGCCTTTTAGAGCGTTTGGCTCCAGTCGTGCACCATGTGTCCTTCCAGAAACTTCTCACAATCGAGCGCGGCCATACATCCGCTTCCCGCCGCGGTAATCGCTTGACGGTATTTGCTGTCCTGCACGTCGCCGCACGCGAACACGCCTTCAACGTTCGTCATCGAAGTGCCGGGCTTGACCAAGATGTAGCCGACCTCATCCGTAACGATTTGACCTTCAAGGAAATCCGTGTTCGGCTTATGGCCGATCGCGACGAAAATGCCGTCCGTCTCAATGATTTCTTCCTGGCCGGTCTCGTTGTTTTTCACTTTCAACCCGGTAACGCCCTTGTCGCCCGACACGACTTCAAGCGGAGTCCGGTTCAAGCTCCACGAGATCTTCGAATTCTCGCGCGCGCGGTCCTGCATGATCTTCGAAGCGCGCAGCTCTGCTCTGCGATGCACCAGCGTCACTTGCGTAGCGAAGCGCGTCAGGAAATTCGCTTCTTCCATCGCCGAATCGCCGCCGCCGACCACGACGATTTTCTTCCCGCGGAAGAAGAATCCGTCGCATGTGGCACATGTGCTGACGCCGCGGCCCATGCTTTCCTTCTCGTTCTTAATGCCGAGCAGCTTCGCCGAAGCGCCCGTCGAGATAATCAGCGATTCCGCTTCAATATCGCCCAAGCCCTCGACGTTAAGCTTAAACGGACGTTTCGACAGATCGACCTTGTTGACCCAGCCGGTCTTGAATTCTGCGCCGAAACGTTCGGCCTGCTTGCGCATATTATCCATTAATTCCGGCCCCATAATGCCTTCGGGGAAACCCGGGAAGTTCTCGACCTCCGTCGTCGTGGTCAATTGACCGCCGGGTTCAGGACCTTCGATGACGAGCGGGTTCAGATTCGCGCGCGCCAAGTAGATAGCTGCCGTTAAACCGGCCGGGCCGGTTCCGATTACGATTGATTTGTACATAGAAGGTGTCCTCCCTACAGATCCCGCTTATTTTTTAGGATGGAGCTTCCAGTCCGGAAAACTTTCGGAAAATGGAGTCCATTTTCTCGCGTAAACCGCAAGCCTCGTCGATGAGCTTGGCGTTCTTGCTGACCGTAGCCACGGAAACGCCATAACGGTCGGCTGTCTCTTGAAAGCTGACAGGACGACGGTGCATCCGGGCGATCCAATATTCGAGCGCCGCGGCCCAGCCCTCCACCTTTGCGATTTTCGGAACGGCGGGAAATACCCGCGTTAAATATTCTACCCAAAGGGTCTGTAAATCGTACTGCTGTACGATATCGTACCGCCGCGCCATTTCACGCTGCGCCAATTCCATGACCAGCTGCCATTTCCGGTCCCATACGGGCAGGCTCGGAGAATGCGGCGACGGTGCGACGGTCGTCGAACGGCCTTCCAGCACCGCCGGCAGCGGATCTTTCACCCCGATGCTGCGCAGGACGAACACGGCCATCTTTTTCAAATAGTCGTCTTCCTCCGGCTCCAGAATAAACTCCGTCAGCGCATCCTTTACTTCATCGTCCGCAATAAGACCAAACGCCTGAATGACCTGCAGCTTCGTATCGGTATCGCCGTGCCGCAGCGCCCAGAAGAACGAGGAACGGACGAGCGGATCTTTTTTCAAGTGATCCGGCAGGCCGCCTTCCTTACGCTCCATGCCGCGCAGCTGTTCCTCGAACGGCAGGTGATAATGATAGCTCACCTGAGCCTTCGTATCGCCGTCGCGACGCTTGTTCAAGATATTCAAATAAAATCTCGGAATATCCGAGCCCGGATCGTTCTTCTCCGCTTGCCGCCACAACCGCTCCGCTTCGTCCCAGCGGCCGGTATTGTATGCGGCTACGGCCGCATAGTGGAACAAGCAAGGGTCCGGTCCGGCCTCGCCTGTCTTTAACAGCCTTTTGAACAGCCGGTACGCTTTGTCATGTTCACTTAATATACCCATCGTCGTGGCCAGTTTAAACACATGGTCCTGATGGAAGGGATACGTCTTGCGCAGCATGTCCAGCAGCCCCGCCAGCTTCTCGCGGTCGCCGAAATGCTGGTAGAAAATCGCCAGGTTGCAAAGCGCATGCAGATTGCCGGGCTCCAGCTCGAGCACCTCGCGAATCATCTGCACCGATCGGTCGAAATGACCCATATAATAATAAGCGAGCGCCAAATTGTTGCGCGCCGCCATGAAGTCCGGATGGTTGCGAATAATGGTCTCCAGCAGCCGCACCGCTTCGGAGAACTTACCTTCCTCCAGCATGCTGCGCGCGCGATCGTGCTCGAACAAGCCTTCCCGGCTCTTGATCGTCGTCAGCTTCGCAGGACGATCGAGCTCCAGGCGCAGCAGCTCCATCATTTCTTCGGACTCTTCGAGAAATTGCCCTGTCGGATCGTTCTCCAGATAATGAACGATCGCCTTCTCGGCCGACTCGTAATTCTCCATATTGGCAAAATTGTTGGCCATATAAAAATAACATTCCGTCATCGCCGGATCGATCTGATCCAGGACATGCTGCAAAATGCGGTTCGATTCCTCGTAGTTGCCCATTTCCGACAAAAGCCCAGCCAAATTGCAATGGTTGACCGGATTTTCAGGCTCATACTCGGCCGCCCGGCGAAAATACTTCAATGCCTTATCGTAATGATAACGGTCCAGGGATTGAACGGCTTTTTCGAAAAAGAACGTGGCATCCATTTGCATCGGAACGACATTGGTGCTGGTCTGGGGCAGCACACGTTTTTTCTTCTCCATGGTTAAGGCACCTCCGTGACCCGTCCGGTAGAGCTTACCGCCGAATACGAATAACGAATGACGTTAGCTATCGTCTGTTGCTTCCCGGAATTCTAATGATTCCTAATTATAACACAATCCGGCCCAAAACCGTAGGTTTTGAAAGCCGGAGACGTGTGGAAAAAACATTTAGGATAAGTTTTATACTCCGCCGTACTTGAACAAGGAGCTGAGCGAGCCGCCCGACACGATAATGTTGATCGCATCGGCGAGCAAGTGGGACACGGACAATACCTTGAACCGGGCGGAATGATCGTCCGGAATCGCGATCGAGTCCGTAATCACCACCTCCGCAATGTTCGGATGGTCCAGACGCTGCAGCGCCGGGCCGGAGAACACCGGATGCGTAGCACAGATATAAGCGTCCTTGGCTCCGCGCTCTTTCAGACCTTCGACAACATTCACGATCGTTGTGCCCGTATCGATCAGGTCCTCGATAATGATCGGCGTGCGTCCCTCGACGTCCCCGATGACGTGCGTAATAACCGCTTCGTTATGAGCGGGTCTTTTCTTGATCATCATCGCGAACGGCGCATCGAGAATGTTGGCCAAATTCTCAGCCGTCGTAGCGCGTCCAGCGTCCGGCGATACGATGATCGGATTTTCGATATTCAGACCTTTAATATAATCACTAACCAAATCCAGCGCCGTCAAATGATCCACCGGGATGTTGAAAAAGCCTTGAATCGCCGGAGCGTGCAGGTCGATCGTGATCACACGGTCGGCGCCCGCCGCCGTCAGGAGATCCGCAACCAGCTTGGCCGAAATCGGCTCGCGCGGCGCGGCTTTACGCTCTTGGCGGGAATAACCATAGTAAGGAACGACAAGGTTGATCGTTCTCGCGGATGCCCGTTTCGCCGCATCCATCATCACGAGAAGTTCCATGAAGTGCTCGTTAATCGGATGCGAGAACGTTTGTACGAGAAACACGTCGCAGTTACGAATGCTCTCTTCGTAAAGACAGTAAATTTCCCCGCTCTTAAATCGGGAAAGTTTGATCTGACCTAGCGGCACTTCGAGCTCTTGACAAATACGCTCCGCCAGTTTCGGGTTGGACGAACCCGAGAAAATCTTCAATTTGTCGGTATACATGGTTACCTCCGCTTTCTGTTGTTACGTGGTTCGTTTGACGATGCCCAGACTCGGAAGTCTTGAGCGTTTACATAAAATTTAGAATGCTTCCACTCCCTCATTATACATGAAAAGAATCGAAACCAATAGGCACCATCGTCCGTTTCCGGCCCTTAAATGTGGCTAATTCGTTAAATCCGACATTTTTCAACAAATCGACGGCTTGATCCAAATATTGGGCGAGCCGCTCCGGCTGATGCGCATCGGAGCCGATGGTGAGCGGAATTCCAAGCTCCAGGGCGTATTCCAGCATGCGCCGGCTCGGGAACATCTCGTTCACCGGCATCCGCAGCCCCGACGCATTCAATTCGATCGCCATGCCCGCCGCCCGGACCGCCTCCAGCGCTTGTCGTTCGAGGTGTTCGACGCTTTGCTCGGGCTTGAAGCCGAATCGCTTAATGACGTCGATATGGCCGATGTAATCGTAGAATCCGGTTCGGCAAGCCTTGCCGACGGCGTCGTAGTATTGCTTGTATACTTCGTAGGCGTCGCGTTCTTTCCAGCCATCGGTTTGCCGGTAGTCCGTAATGTCCCATTCGCCCAGAAAATGAACCGAGCCGATGACGTAATCCCATGGATACGCCTTCACAAGACGCTCGATCTCGGCTTCCCAGCCTTCGATATAGTCGCCCTCCATCCCGACCCGGATGTCGATACGGTCTTTGTATTTCTCCTGCAGTCGGAACGCCTCTTCGACATAATTCGGCAATTCCTCCATCGGCATAGCCATGCCGGGAAGATAGGCGGCCGGGTCGACATGGAGCAAGGGCATGTGATCGGACAGCCCCAACTGGACGAGCCCGATCTCAATGCCCTTCAACACGTACTCCTCAAGCTCTCCCGACGCATGTCCGCAGCGCACATGGTGCGTATGGTAATCAATGCGCATAGAAACGCTCCTTATCCTGAAAATCTGACGTTTATTTCTGTTTATTATGACGACGATCCAGTTCCCGCATCACGTCGTCCAGCGGCAGCCTCTGCTCGCGCAGCAGCACCATCAAGTGGAAGATGAGATCGCTTGCTTCGTAACGCAGCTCGTCTTTGTCGCGATTTTTGGCTGCGATGATGACTTCGGCCGCTTCTTCGCCGACTTTCTTAAGAATTTTGTCGACGCCCTTCTCGAACAAATACGTCGTGTACGCGCCTTCGGGCCGTTCGGCATCGCGCTGCGCAATGGTCGCTTCGAGCGCGTTCAAGATGGCGAAGCGGTCCTGCTTGTCGGAATCGTTCGCCGTTGCCGCATCCGCCGCCAGCGCGCCGATCTTCGCGTCATGATAGAAGCAGCTGTAGCTGCCTGTATGGCAAGCCGGGCCCGCTTGATCGACCTGCACGAGCAAGGTGTCGCCGTCGCAGTCGTACCGGAGCGAGCGCACCTTCTGAATGTTACCGCTCGTCGCTCCTTTATGCCACAGCTCGCTGCGCGAACGGCTCCAGAACCAGGTTTCGCCCGATTCCAACGTTTTGCCGAGCGACTCCCGGTTCATGTACGCCATCATCAGCACTTCTTTGCTGACTGCATCCTGCACGATGGCCGGCACGAGACCGTGCGCGTCGAAGCGCACCGCAGCTAGGAGCTCCTCCAGGTTGGTTGCCGTTTTTCGTTCGCTCATCGCACTTCCACTCCTTTAGCCTTGAGGTCGTCCTTAACCTCTTCGATCGTTATCTCTTTATAATGGAAAATCGTTGCAGCCAGACCCGCATCCGCCTTGCCTTCCGCGAATACTTCGTAAAAATGCTCCTTCTTCCCCGCTCCGCCGGAAGCGATAACCGGAATCGTCAGCAGCTCCGACACCGCCTTCGTGAGCGGCACATCAAAGCCGTCCTTCGTGCCGTCGGCATCCATGCTAGTCAGCAGAATTTCGCCGGCGCCGAGGCGTTCCACCTCTTTCACCCATTCCAGCGCCTTCATGCCCGTGGCGTTCCGTCCGCCGTGGGTGAACACTTCCCACTCGCCCCACTCCTTGTTGAAGCGGGCATCCACAGCGACGACGATGCACTGCGAACCGAACCGGCGCGCGCCGTCGGACACGAGCTGCGGGTTGCGCACCGCCGCCGTGTTAATCCCGATCTTATCCGCGCCTGCGCGCAGCAGCCGTTTCATATCGTCCACGCTTGCGATCCCGCCCCCGACCGTGAACGGGATCGTAATTTGCCCCGCCGTCTTCTGCACGACCTCGACCATCGTCGCCCGTCCTTCGTGCGAAGCCGAGATATCGAGAAAAACCAGCTCGTCCGCGCCTTCGCGGTCGTAAATCGAAGCAAGCTCCACCGGGTCTCCGGCATCGCGCAAATTGACAAAGTTAACACCCTTGACGACCCGGCCGTCCTTGACGTCAAGACAGGGAATGATTCGTTTGGCTAGCATAGCCGTACCCCTTTCGTATGGAATGCGCACGAGAGCATAGGTCCGTTAGACCAGACTGTGCGCTTCCTCCAGCTTGATGCTGCCGGTGTACAGCGCCTTGCCGACGATCGCGCCGCCGACGCCCTCGTCCGTATGCTCCGCCAGCTTTTGCAAATCTTCATATTGGCTGACGCCGCCCGATGCGATGACCGTTTGACCCGATACTTTGGCCAGGTTGACAATCGCCTCTACGTTCGGTCCGCCCATCATCCCGTCGCGGGAAATATCGGTGAAAATAAACGTGCGCGCGCCTTCCCTTGCCAACTCGACCGCCAGCTCGTCGGCTTTGACCGTCGACGTCTCCAGCCAGCCGCGTGTCGCCACGTAACCGTCGCGGGCGTCAAGTCCGATCGCAATCTTCTCGCCGTGCTTCTCCAGCACGCGGCGGACGAAGTCGCGGTCTTCAATCGCCGCCGTGCCAAGGATGATGCGGGACACGCCGAGCGACAGCACATAGTCGACGTCGCTTTCCGAGCGAATGCCTCCGCCGACCTGAACCGGAACGCTGACGGAACGCGCGATTTCACCGATCAGCTGGTCGTTCACCGGTTTACCCGCTTTCGCGCCGTCCAGATCGACCAAGTGGATCCATTTCGCTCCCTGGGCTTCCCAAGCCTTCGCCACTTCAAGCGGATTCTCGTTGTACACCGTCTCTTGATTATAGTCGCCTTGAATCAGACGAACGCACTTGCCTCCGCGGATGTCGATGGCGGGATAAATGATAAAAGCAGACATGATTCGTTTCCTCCACTACATATAGAGTTCAAGGGGCCGCTTAGACCGTTTGTTTCTTCTCGCACAACCCCAGAAAGTTATCAAGCAGCTGCATGCCGACGCTGCCGCTTTTCTCCGGATGAAACTGCATCCCGTACACATTGCCGCGACCGACAATAGCCGTCACCTGCTGATGGTAGTCCGTTGTCGCCAGCAGATCGCTCTCCCGCTCCGGCTTCACATGGAAGGAGTGGACGAAATACACGTGACCTTCCTCCACACCGCGAAAAAGCGGGCTGTCGCCGGCGCGGAACAACAGCTTGTTCCAGCCCATATGCGGCACCTTGTAATCGCCGCGGAAGCGCACGACATCACCCGGCAGCAGATTCAGCCCTTCGTGGTCGCCGTGCTCCTCGCTGCGGCTGAACAGCAGCTGCATGCCGAGGCAGATGCCGAGCAGCGGCTTGCCGCTTGCCGCGTAGGCCGCCGTCGCCTCATCCAATCTCGAGGCGCGCAGATGCTCCATCGCATCGCCGAACGCGCCGACTCCGGGCAGAATCGCGCCCTCGGCTTCGAGCAGCTCGCGCTCGTCCGAGGTGATCAGCGCCTGATAACCTAACCGCTCGACTGCCGAACGAACGCTGTGCAGGTTGCCCATTCCGTAATCGATAATCGCGATCATGGCTTACAGAACCCCTTTCGTGGAGGGCACTCCTTGTACGCGCGGATCAATGCTCGTCGCTTCGTCGAGCGCACGCCCCAACGCTTTGAACACCGCCTCGATCATGTGATGCGTGTTGTGGCCGTAGTGCACGATGACGTGCAGCGTAATGCGCGCTTCAAGCGCGAACTTCCACAGAAACTCGTGCACAAGCTCCGTCGTGAAGCTGCCTACCGTTGCCGACGGATACTCGGCGCGGTACTCGAAATGCGGGCGGTTGCTAATGTCGATGACAACCTGCGCCAGTGCCTCGTCCATCGGAATAAACACGCTCGCGTAGCGCTTGATGCCGCGTTTGTCGCCGAGCGCCTCTCGCAGCGTTTGGCCGAGACAAATGCCGATGTCCTCCACCGTATGGTGGTCGTCGATCTCGACGTCGCCCTTCGCATCCACCTTCAAATCAAATTGGCCGTGCTTCGTAAACAGGTCGAGCATATGATTCAAGAACGGCACGTCCGTCTCGATCTCCGACACACCGGTTCCATCCACGTTAAACGCAAGCCTGATGTCGGTTTCATTCGTACGGCGCGCCACTTCCGAGCGGCGTCCACCCGGTTGTTGACCTTGTCCTTGTTCAGCCACGAGAGTCCCCTTCTTTCTGCAAACGAATTTCGATGGCGCGCGCATGCGCCTCCAGCCCTTCATGGCGTGCCAAGGCGATAATCTTATCCCCGTCGCGCAGCAGCGCTTCCTTACTGTAGTAAATCACGCTCGACTTCTTCATAAAATGATCCACGTTCAGCGGCGACGAAAACCGCGCCGTGCCGTTCGTCGGCAGCACGTGGTTCGGACCGGCAAAATAATCGCCGACCGGCTCCGAGCTGTACGGACCCAAGAAAATGGCGCCCGCATTCTCAATCTTGCTTAAATATTGGAACGGCTCGCGCGTGAGAATTTCCAGATGCTCCGGGGCGAGCCGATTCACCGCGTCTACGCCTTCTTCGAGGCTCCCTACGGTCAGAATCGCGCCGTAATCGCGCACCGATTGCCCGGCGATTTCACGCCGCGGCAGCTCGGCAAGCTGGCGCTGCACTTCCGCCTGCACCGCTTCCGCCAGCGCCTCCGACGGCGTAATCAGAATCGCCGACGCCATCTCGTCGTGCTCCGCCTGCGACAGCAGGTCGGCCGCCACATAGGCAGCATCCGCCGACTCGTCGGCGAGGACAACGATCTCGCTCGGTCCGGCAATGCTGTCGATATCGACGGCGCCGAACACGTATCGCTTCGCCAGCGCCACGTAAATGTTGCCCGGACCGACGATTTTGTCGACCGGGGCGATCGAATCCGTGCCGTAAGCAAGCGCCGCCACCGCCTGCGCGCCGCCGACGCGATAAATTTCGCGTACGCCAGCTTCCGCTGCCGCCACCAGGATGTGCGGATTAATCCCTTCGATACCCGCCGTTGCCGGGGGTGTCACCATGACGATTTCCGGTACGCCCGCCACCTGGGCCGGAATCGCGTTCATCAGCACCGAGGACGGGTAGGCCGCTTTACCGCCTGGCACATACAGCCCGACCCGCCGCAAAGGCCGCATCACTTGCCCGAGGATGCTGCCGTCCGGCTGCAAATCCATCCACGACGTACGCAGCTGCTTCTCGTGAAAGCGGCGAATGTTGACGGCCGCTTCGCGAATCGCCGTCAGGAACTCGTCATCCACTTGACGATACGCCGCTTCGATCTCCGCTTCGGCGACACGGAGGTCGCTCACGTCGGCGCGATCGAACTGCTTGGCGAACTTGCGCAGCGCCGCGTCCCCGTCTTGACGGACCTCTTCGATAATAAGCCGTACGCGCTCGTTCTGCTCCGGCGAGCCGTACTCGACTTCCCGTTTCAAAGCAAACTCCGATGCCGGCATCCGTTTCATCTGAGGGCAACCTCCTTCTATGCTTTCGCCGCCAAGGCCGCTGCGATGACCGGCTGCAGTCGGTCGCACAGTGCTTGTATAGCGTTATTTTTCATCCGGTAGCTTACCCGGTTCGCAATCAACCGGCTCGTAATCGAGAATATCTCTTCGTGCTCCGCGAGCCCGTTTTCCCGAATCGTGCTGCCCGTTTCGACCATATCGACAATCCGGTCGGCCAACCCGATCAGCGGCGCCAGCTCAATGGAGCCGTTCAGCTTGATCACTTCCACCTGCTGTCCCCGCTCCCGAAAATACTGCGAGGCGACGTTCGGATACTTGGTCGCCACCCGCGGATTCAGCACCGGCTTCCAATCCGGCAAGCCGATGACCGACATGCGGCAGCGGGCAATACCGAGATCGAGCAGCTCGTAAACGTCGCGGTTTTCCTCCATCAGCACGTCCTTGCCGACGACGCCGATATCGGCTACGCCGTATTCCACATACGTCGGAACGTCGACGGGCTTCGCCATAATAAACTCCATATTGGCTTCGGGCACCGCGATAATCAGCTTGCGCGATTCGTCCGTTTCGTCCGGAATCGCGAGGCCCGCCTCGCGGAACAGCTTCGAAGCTTGCTTATAAATACGCCCTTTGGGCATCGCTACTTTCAATAACTCCTGCATGGGCTCGCCGCTCCTTTAATTCACAAACTCAATGACGCTCTGATATTCGATCCCCCGAACGCGAACCGAACCGCCGGCCAGCTGTTCTTTCTCATACTGACCGTCCGGGGCGAGCAGCGTCTCCACCGGCGCTTGCCGCTCCATCCGCAGCTCTCCCGCCCGGCTTAACGCCTGCTGCCGGTTGTCCGCCGTATAGACGATCAGCACGCGGTTCGACGTCTCTGCGGCAGCCTCCTTGCTGATCACTTCAAGAATCCGGTTCGTCTTGAGCGCAAAGCCGGTCGCCGGGGCCGGACGGCCGAACTGCGCCAGCAGGTTGTCATAACGACCGCCGCTGCACACCGGAAATCCGAGATCCGCCGCATAGCCTTCAAAGGTCATGCCCGTGTAATAAGAAAAGTCGCCGATCATGGTCAAATCGATCAGCACATGCTCGCTGACGCCATACGCCTCCAGCACGTCCCACACTTCGCACAAATGTGCGATCGCTTGCTGCGCTACCGGATCGTCGGTTAACTGACGCGCTTGGCGGCAAATCTCTTGGCCCCCTCGCAAGCGAAGGATGCCCTCCAGCTCTTCCCGCACCTCCGCCGGCAAGCCCATCGTCTTGAGCGCTTCCCGATAACCGACGTAATCGCGGTTCAGCAAGCAGTCCTTCAACTGCGTCTGCGCATCCGTACGGTCGCGAAGCGTTTCCTGGAACAAGCCGTTCAGGAAGCCGACATGACCCAGCGCGATTTTGAACGGCTTCACGCCGGCCGCCTGCAAGCAAGCGACCGCGAGTGCGATCACTTCCGCATCGGACTCGCTTGACGCATCGCCGACGAGCTCAACGCCAGTCTGGAAAAATTCCGCATCCCGCCCCGCTTCCGCTTCAATCGCGCGAAAGACGTTCGCGTGGTACGACAAACGAAGAGGGAACGCATGTTCACGAAGCAAGGACGAAACGACACGCGCGATCGGCGCCGTCATATCCGAGCGCATGACGAGCGTCGTGCCGTTACGGTCGAGCAGCTTGAACAGCTTCTTATCTTCCGTCGAGCTCGCTACCCCTACGGTATCGTAATACTCCAACGTTGGAGTAATGATCTCTCTGTAACCCCAGCGCTCCAAACACTGCATCAGTTTGAACTCAATGCTGCGCAGCTTGGCCGCCGCCTCGGGCAAATAATCTTTGACGCCTGTCGGCTTTTCGAACACTTTCGGTTTGGACACCGGTCTTCACCCTACTATTCGTAATTTTTGCTTTAGTTCGCTAATGTGCTACCATACTACCAAAATAAAGAATGTAATCGTTAGTCTACCATGGAAACGAGACTCCGTCAATGGAATAACACGAACGTTCTCCGTATGTCTGCAGAGCTTCATCCGAACGCCCGAGCGGAACCCGGGTGCGGTATTTCTGCTTGTAAACCGTCGTTTCCGACAAGAGCGGAACTACGTTCGTTATTCCCGTTCAAACCGGTGTGAAGGGCCCCTGTTAGGCTAAATCGGATATCGTTTTACTCCCCGCTCTCCCGGACGTCCTCTCGTATTACGCGCAGGGGATTGCCCGCGACGAAGCTGTACGGCGCAACGTCCTTATGCACGACCGAGCCTGCCCCAATGATCGCATGATCCCCGATCGTTACGCCCGGCAGTATGGTGCTGTTCGCTCCGATCATCACATGGGAACCGATCTTCACCTGCCCGAGCCGGTATTCCTTGATCAAATACTCATGCGTCAGGATCGTCGAATTGTATCCGATGATCGTATTGTCCCCCACCTCGATCTTCTCCGGGAAGAATACATCCACCATGACCATTAAAGCGAAAGAGGCATGCTCCCCCACTTTCATCCCTAAGATACGGCGATAAATCCACCGTTTCAAAGGCAAGGAGGGCGCATACCTGGCGATCTGGATAAAAATAAAGTTACGAATGGCCTTCCATCGGCTTATCGTACTGTATACTTGCCATAACGAGTTAGGCCCGTCCACCGGATATCGGTCCGTCTGTCTCAAGCGTTGGATTCTCCTCCTATGCCGGCAATCGGCAATAGTTCGCGAATATCGTCAATAACGTGGGCCGGCTCATACCGGCGCAAATATTCGACGCCTTTCAACGACCAGGCGACCCCAACCGAGGAGACACCCGCATTTCGGGCCGCCTCGATGTCGTAATGGCTGTCGCCGACCATCAAAGCGCTTGAGGCGTCCACACCCAATTCGCGCAGCGCTCTTAAGATGCCTTCCCCGTGCGGCTTCGGCTGTTCTACATCCTCGACCGTGACAATCGAATCAAAATAACCGATAATGCCGGTCAGCTTCAGGCCCATCTCTGTCGTCTTCCGGATTTTACTGGTGACGACGCCGAGCTTCACCCCCGCTTCACGCAATTGGGCGAGCGTTTCCGGCACATGAGGAAACGCCGTGACCAATTCATCATGCCGGTTGATGTTGAAAGCCCGGTATTTCATGATCAAATCTTCCACCTGCTCCCGCCCCGAGAAATCCGCCATCTGCTCGTGCAAAGGCCGCCCCATGTTGGGAATGATGCGCTCCCGCGTTACAGGCTCCGGCGTGTCCCAGTCAAACGTATGTAAAAAAGATTGAATGATCAGCTCATTCGTATCGAGAATCGTCCCATCCAAATCAAACAGTACGGCTTGAATCATGCTTCTGCTCCTTCGTTTGCTGGTCTCATGTTCATCTTGTTTCCTCTGCCTCTCCCGGCTTCGCCTCATTCGGAGCTCCTTCGGCGTTTACCGCCGTCGTCGTCTCGCTCGCTGCTGCCGCACCGACCTGTAGAATAGGATCGGAATAATGCTCTGCAGACGCTCCTGTCTTCCGCCGCACGATGATCACGACGATCGCGGCAATAACGATCAGTACGGCCAGCAGCTGCGAAATCCGCACATTGCCGCCGTACGTCATCACCCCAGGCTCAAACCCGATCGCGCGCATCGGCGACCATAAGCTGTGCATCAGGGAGACCAACCATTCCGGTCCGGTGAAATCCAGGCTGTCCGTCCGGACCCCTTCAATGAAGAAGCGGCCGATCGAATACCAAATGAAATAGCTGAAGAACAACTCGCCTGCCCGCAAGAACCGTTGACGGCGCAGTACGAACAAGATCACAAGTCCGGCTAAATTCCACAATGACTCGTATAAGAAGGCCGGGTGATAATACTGTCCTTCAATCAACATCTGATTGACGATAAAATCAGGCAGATGCAGATTGTTCCGTAAGAACGCTTCATTTACCGGTCCACCGTGCGCTTCCTGGTTCATGAAGTTGCCCCAGCGCCCGATGGCCTGTCCGATGATCAGCCCCGGCGCGCAAATGTCCGCAATCCTCCAGAACGAATAGCCTTTGCGCCGTACATAAATGACAGCAGCGATGATTGCGCCGATCAAAGCGCCGTAGATGGCGATGCCGCCATGCCAGATCTTGACTACTTCGATCAAATTACCCTTGTAATCTTCCCACTTAAAGGCGACATAATAAATTCGCGCGCCGATGATGGCCGAAGGTACGCCGATCAACACCAAGTCCATGAAAAAGTCCGGTGAAATGCCAAACCGCTTGCCTTCTTGCACCGCTAGCAACAATCCCATCATCGCCGCCGCACCCAGGATAATGCCATACCAATAGACCGTCAGCGGTCCAAGTGAAAATGCGATCGGATTCAGAGCTAAAAACATGCGCTATCTTCTCTCCTTATACGAAGCGAACGGTCCGAGAACCGCTCCCCGTTCAATGGGATTATTCCAAGTCGTCCATATCCTCGTTTAACGATTCCGTCAATTTGTTCGTAAATTGCAGCGCGGCATTATAGCCCATCCGTTTCAAGCGGTAATTCATCGCCGCCACCTCAATAATGACCGCCAAGTTCCGCCCGGGACGCACAGGAATCGTGACAAGCGGAATATCCGTGTCGATAATCCGGGTCTTCTCTTCGTCCAGTCCCAATCGGTCGTATTGCTTGTCCTGCTGCCAATTCTCCAGCTTACAGACAACCGAAATTTTCTTCGCGGTGCGTACCGCTCCGGCTCCGAACAACGTCATGACATTAATAATACCAATCCCGCGGATTTCCAATAAGTATCGAATCAGCTCCGGCGCGTTCCCGATCAGCGTGTGGTCGGCCGTTTGGCGAATTTCCACCGCATCGTCCGCAATCAAGCGGTGCCCGCGCTTCACAAGCTCAAGCGCTGTTTCGCTCTTCCCGATACCGCTCGAACCGGAGATAAGCATGCCGATACCGTAAACGTCCACAAGTACGCCGTGAATCGTCGTTGTCGGTGCGAGACGATTTTCCAAAAATCCGGTCAAGCGGCTTGCCAAAATCGTCGTCGCCATCTGCGTCCGCAGCACCGCGATCCGGTAGTCGTTCGCCGCCGCCAGCAGCTCGATCGGCGCTTCCAGGCCGCGGCTAATGATGATGCATGGGATTTCATCCGGCGCGCAAAGCCGGTGCATCCGCTCCGTGCGTTCCTCCGGCGACAGGCCTTCGAAGAAGGTCAGCTCCGTTTTTCCTAAAATCTGTACCCGGTCATGCGGATGAAACTCGTAATAACCGGCCAGTTCCAGCCCGGGTCGATATAGGTCGGCAGTCATGATCGGACGCTTCAAGCCCTCATCGCCGCATATAATCTCAAGTTGAAACTCTCTTACCAAATCCGAAACTTTTACTTTTTTAGGCAAGGTCGTTCGTCTCCTTTTTATACCAGTATCCTCATCGTAAAGGAATCGGCCGCATAAATCAACCGCTGCCGCCCGCTTTGCTTATCGCTATCATTCAAATAAAAAACCAGCCTTTCGGCTGGTTTTTTATTTATACGATTCCATTAGCCATTCAGCAGGATGGAAGCTGTCGTTTCTTTGTCGAAGAAGTGAACTTTGTTCATGTCGATCGCCAATTTGACGTTCATCCCTTCGTGGAAGCCGGAACGGCTGTCTACGCGGGCAACAACGTTGGAGTTGCCGATACCGTTCAAGTGAAGGATCATCTCATGACCGAGGTTCTCGGACACTTCGATGTGAGCGTTAACGATCGAGTTCGGGGACGCCTCGATGAAGATCGCTTCTTCATGGAAATCTTCCGGACGAACGCCGAGTACGACTTCTTTATTGGCGTAACCTTTTTCACGGATAATTTTGGCTTTGCCTTCAGGCAGCTGAACGTCGACACCCGTTGTACGGAAGTGCAGCTGTCCGCCTTGCTCAGTAAAGCTGCCGTTAACGAAGTTCATCGATGGGGAACCAATGAAGCCCGCTACGAACATATTAACAGGGAAGTTGTAAATCTCTTCCGGCGTAGCTGCTTGTTGGATAACCCCTTTATCCATAACGACGATCCGATCGCCCATCGTCATGGCTTCTGTTTGGTCATGCGTGACGTAAACGGTTGTCGTTTCAAGCCGTTTAACCAGTTTCGTAATTTCAGCGCGCATCTGTACGCGAAGTTTAGCATCCAGGTTGGAAAGCGGTTCGTCCATCAGGAACACTTGCGGTTCGCGAACGATCGCGCGGCCCAAGGCAACACGTTGGCGCTGACCGCCGGACAATGCTTTCGGTTTACGATCGAGCAGGTGCTCGATGTCGAGAATTTTCGCCGCTTCGCGAACGCGAGCGTCGATGTCGGCTTTCTTGAACTTGCGAAGCTTCAAACCGAAAGCCATGTTTTGATACACGTTCATGTGCGGATACAAAGCGTAGGATTGGAATACCATTGCAATATCGCGGTCTTTCGGAGCCACGTCGTTCACCAAACGGTCGCCGATGTACAATTCGCCCTCGGAGATTTCTTCCAAACCTGCGATCATACGAAGCGTCGTCGATTTACCACAGCCGGAAGCGCCTACGAGTACGAGAAACTCTTTATCTTTGATGTCCAAATGGAAGTCTTTAACCGTTGCTTCCGCTGCACCCGGATATTTTTTTACGATGTGGTTTAAACGTACGCCTGCCATGATTAATTCCCCCTACGAGTTGATATCTTCTTAATATGCTTACATCATACCTTACTGATCCGTTGATGACTATGCACAATCTTCACAAAAAAATCACTTTCTTTTCGTTACTTTGTACAATAACAAGGCGATCTTCACAAGCACCGCATGATTGAACGTCCGCACGTCCAATCCCGTTTCCTGTTTGAATTTATCCAGCCGATAAAGCAGCGTATTCCGATGAATATAGAGCTTCTTGGCCGTCTCGCTGACATTGCAATCGAGCTGAAAAAAATGCTCAAGCGTCGTCATCGTCTCCGGATCGAAAGCGACATCAAGCCGCTTGAGCACCCGCTCCAGAAAATTGGCCTTCTCCGTTTCGGGAAGCATATGGACGAGCTTCTCCAACTGCAGCTCCCAAGGCATATGCATATTACTGCCGATATGATAGGTCCGACCGAGCATGATCGTCTCGCGCAGCTGAAGCACGGTGGCATATAACGATTTGGCCGGAAGGATCGGGTAATGAACGGCAAGATGGCATTCACCCACCCATTCATTCTCCAGCATTTCGTGAAGACCGTAACCAAGTGCGGCGAGCTGATCTTCCAGCGTTTCGTCGGACGCATCGGCTTTATCGTCCCCGCCGTCCATCGTCAATATTTTTTCCGGACCGAGAATAAGCCATTCTTTATCCGTGAGGGGAATCAGTGTAAGCGGCGCATCGAAGAAAGACTCTAACAGCTTCTTCAGCTCTGTATAATGCGCGCGCCGCGACGTAATCTGATCGACATACAGCAGCAGCGGAATTTTCGTTGCGTACAGCGATAATTGCGACACCAGCGTATCCGGCAGCTCCGCTTGCGTATAGCCGAGTTCCTGCTGGCCTTTGAACCATTCACGGATCAATGCCGCTTTCCGTTCCTCTTCACCGCTTGGCGAAGCCGATTTTTTATCCTGCTGTTTCCGGTTTTCGAGCAGCAATCCAAGGAGCATCCGTTCCTTGGGCGTTACCGACCCGGCGGGCACTTGCAGAAGCAGCGCGTCTTGCCCTTCTTTGTGCACCAAAAAATAAACTTGGCCGTTCTTGTCCACCCCGGAGACGGCGCCGCCGTTTTCCTCGACCTGCTTGGACCATTCTTCCACTGAACATTTGACGCTGCTGACAGGTATACCGAGCGCGCTTTCGACTTGCTGACGTACGAGTTCCCAATCCATTCCTTGGCTCCCTCTCCTTATTTGCAACCGGTACCGACGAACCGCGTCACGTTGCAAACGTTTTCTCTATTTCGGCGCCACTCCCGGCGACATCCTCTTATTGTAGCATAAACAAAAAGGAAGCAAAGGCTCCATTCCCGATTTCATTTCCTTATGATCGGACGGGCGGCCGTATAAACATCCCTTATTTCCCGGAAACAGGATACTTTTTATGATATTGGGGAAAAATTGAACTGCTTTCATCACTTTTAACTTCATACAGGGGGTGAAATCAGAAGATGCCCATGCTGCGTTATGGCCAGACGACCGTAAGCTTCCAGATCCCTTCGGGCCATACGCTTCGCACCGTCACCTATAGGCTTCCCAGAAATCCGGGATCTCAACTGGAATCCAGAGCCCGAATTCGCCGCGCGCTCGATGCACCGATCAGCAGCTCTCCGCTGCGCAGGCTTGCCCGCAGCAAGACGGAGGCGGTTATTTTAATTCCCGACGGAACGCGCCTATGCCCTAGTCCCTTGCTGCTTGAGCCGCTGTTAGAGGAATTGAACGAGGCTGGGATCCCCGATGATCGCATCGATGTGGTCGTCGCTCTAGGCTATCATCGGCGGCATACGCAAGAGGAGCTGCGCGAGCTTGTTTCCCATCCCGTTTATACGCGGGTTCGGGTACATAATCATTCCTGCTTGTCCGAAGATTGCGTTTATATCGGGACGACGACGCTGGGAACGCCCGTTGAAATTAACCGCCTTGTCGCGGCTTCACCGCTGCGCATCGTCATCGGGAATATCGAGCCGCACTCGCTCGTCGGCATATCCGGAGGCGTCAAATCGTTAGTTCCCGGCGTTGCCTCCAAGCGCTGCATTGAGCACAACCACGCGCTCTCGCTTACGCACAAAGCCATCGTCGGGAGCTCGGACAACCCCGTCCATCGCGATTTAGAGGAAGCGCAGCGGTTGGTGCCGGTCCACTTCATGCTGAATGTGATCGTCGACCACGACCGTCATGTCTTGGACGCCGTTGCCGGCGATATCGTGAAAGCCCATCAAGTGGGCATGAGGCTTGCTGCCGAGCGGTTTCTAGTGCCGGCTTCGCCCGTTTATGATATTGTGATCGCCTCGCCGGGCGGGTATCCGAAGGACCTGCATATGTATCAAGCGGTCAAAACGCTGCGTAACGCCGCAGCCTTCACGAAACCGGGCGGGACCATCATTCTCGTGGCGGAATGTTCCGAAATGCTCGGTAACGGGCAATTTCAAGCCTGGCTCGATACGATGCATAACCGTTCACACACGGTAGCCCAGCTTAGGGCGCATTTCGTATTGGGGGCGCACAAAATTTTACATATAGACGAAATTCTTGCTCACCATCGCGTATATCTGTTGTCCGCTATGCCGCGACCCGTCACGCAGCTGCTCGGATTTACTCCCGTCGAATCACTGAACTCGCTGCTCGAAGAGCTTCTGTCCCCGCAACGACCTACGGCAGCGGCCTGTCTGCCTTATGGCGCGCTGACCTTTCCTAAACCGGCTTCACCGAGCCTATAAAACGAAGCCATGGAGGCGATGATCATGGATTGGATAAGCTGGTCGCTCGACCGTGTCATTTATTTGTTTGTCGGCGTTGCCTTCTTCGTCCTTTGGATTCAAGTGGCGCTGTCGCATTACCGGCAGAATTTCCATCACAAATCGATGTGGACCCCCGTCGTAGCGGCGCCTATCTTCAGTCTGACGGCCGTGTGGCTCGCCTTCGACCGCAGCCACCTGCTGCTTCTGGTCTTTGCGGGACTGATGTGGCTGGGCGTCATGATCGGAGCCGCCGGTTTCTATTATCATTTTCACGGCGTCGGCGTCCGTGTCGGCGGCTATTCGATGCGCAACTTTCTGGCTGGGCCTCCGGTCGTTTTGCCGCTTCTCTTTAGCGCGTTAAGCGTACTGGGCTTGCTTGCTTATTACTGGAGGTGAGAGAGGAATGTCTATTAAACGTTTGACCCGCTATCCCTCTTATGACGTTATGAGTCAGCGGCACGAATGGGATGAGCACACACGGCGCATCGTCCTTGACCGCCTGCAGACAGGCGGCGGCTATACCTTCCTGACGGCTGTTGAAGCTGAAAACTTGCGGGCTTGGTGCTGCCTGTTATTGGATGACGAGCGGCCGGAGATCATACAGTTCGTACTCGATCATATTGACACCAAGATGAATTCCGGTCAGGAAAGCCAGCGTAAACCTGGCGAACCGCCGGCTCCGGCGCTCGTGCGCAATGGCTTGCAAGCGCTCGACTCGGCTTGTCAGAGGCTACATACGAAACGATTTTTTCATATGGATCAGGAGCAAAAGAAGCAGATTATGCATGCAATCAGTCAAGGAGACGGCTCTCCCCCCGATATTTGGAGGTCTATCCCGCAGCAAGCTTGGTTTCAAAAGCTGTTGACGCTTGCGATTGACGGCTATTACTCGCATCCGGAGGTTTGGTCGGAAATCGGATACGGAGGGCCCGCCTATCCCCGCGGTTATGTACGCATGAATCCGGATGTGCCCGACCCTTGGGAGCCGATAAAGGAAGGTAAGCCCTCATGAACAGGCGATATGGAGATGAAACCGTCGACGTCTTGATTGTAGGCGCTGGCGCCGCCGGAGGCGTCTTGGCCAAAGAGCTGAGCGAAGCCGGTATGAAAGTAGTCGTGCTGGAGTCGGGGCCCTATCGCGACCCTCAGCATGATTTCGCGAGTGACGAGCTGGCGATGCAGCGGTTGGGCTGGCAGGATACGCGCGTTGTTGACGGATCCGATCCGCTGGAAATGGGTCACAATAACTCCGGCTGGGGGGTTGGCGGCGGTACGACGCATTTTACCGGGGTGTTTCTGCGGTTTCACGAGTCGGACTTTCAGACGCGTACGCTCGATGGCGTCGGGGAGGATTGGCCGATCCGGTATGCCGATCTGGAGCCCTACTATGAGAAGATCGAGCGGGACATTGCCGTATCCGGCCCGAAATATTTCCCTTGGGGGCCGTTCCGTGGACCGTATCCGTATCCGGAACGTGATCCGATCAGCCCGAATGCGCAAGTGTTTGCCCGCGGCTGCGAGAAGCTGGGCATCGGCTGGACGGTCACGCCACTCGCGATTTTATCCGCACCGTTTGAAGACAGGCCGCCCTGCATCAACCGCGGGTTTTGCAATCAAGGCTGTATGCCGAACGCCAAATTCAGCACGCTGATTGTCCACATCCCCAAAGCGGAGAAAGCGGGAGCAGAAGTGCTTGCGGATTGTACCGTGACCCAGGTGAATATGAATGCGACCGGTAGGGTGACCGGTGTTACGTTCGTACATCATGGCGATACCTATGAGCAAAAGGCCCGCATCGTCGTATTAGCTACCTATGTCGTCGAAACCCCGCGGTTGTTGCTCAATTCCGCCAACGGCCAGTATCCCGAAGGCCTCGCCAACCGCAGCGGTTGGGTGGGCAAAGCGTTCATGACGCACAGCAGTCATGATGTATACGCCCGTTTCGACGACGAAGTGCGGCTCTATAAAGGTACGCCCGTGCTCGCATCGACGCAGGACTTTTATAGCACGTCGCCGGACCGCGACTTCGCTCGAGGCTATACCTTGCATGCGCACGGCGCCAGACCGCTCGGCTTCGCTCAAGGCATCGCCAAATCCGGGGGTGCCGGAGGACCGGTCTGGGGCAATCGGCTGCGCGAGGCGATGCTTGATTATAATTACTACGGACGCGTTACGTTGGTCGGGGAAGTGCTTCCAGACGAAGCCAACCGCATCACCTTATGCGAAGAGAAGGATGTTCACGGCCAGCCGCGAGCTAAAGTGACATTCGGTTATGGAGAGAATGACCGGCGATTAATTCGACACGCTATCGGTACAATGAGCGCTATCCTTGAAGCCTCCGGCGGACGTGTCGAATTCATTGTTCCCGATACCGCCCATCTGATGGGCGGTTGCAGAATGGGAGACAACCCGGAGACGTCGGTCGTGAACAGTTACGGACAATGTCACGACATCCCCAATCTGTTTCTATGCGGTGCCAACTCCTTCGTCACTTCAGGCGGCGGTAATCCGACGAACACCGTCATGGCGCTCGCGCTTCGGACGGCGGATTATATCAAGCAGAGCGGTACGAGGCTCGAACTGCAATGAGAACCACACGGTTCGTCCTTGTGAACGGGGGGCGATCCGTGTGAGTAGAGAAAAGGAATGTTGCCAAAACAAAGAAGAGATCTTCCATGAGAAGATCTCTTCTTTGTAACAAGATGAGCCATGTAGGACTCGAACCTACGACACCCTGATTAAAAGTCAGGTGCTCTACCAACTGAGCTAATGGCTCTTACATGAA
>NZ_BIMH01000042.1 GCF_004000985.1 Paenibacillus validus NBRC 15382
ATAATAATAATAATCAATCAAAGGGAGGAAATTTGGTGAATATGCAATCCCGGCTTGAAGTGGAAGAATTGGATTACTTAACAAAAAATTTTCATTTATCCATCAAGCCATTGCCATATTCAACGGATTGTATTCGATCTGTCGATTTGCTTGACGGTAAAAAATGTGCGTCGTATTTGGATGAATTATCAAGTGTTCTCCGGTCTCCGTCAAGAATGATTACCGCTTCGCAGTTCTCCAAGAGGTACGCCTTTCTAACCCTGACTACCGGTTTATATGCCATGACGATGTACAATAAAGGATTGGATTTAGGTATCGAAAATAGCCTTCTTGAATCGTCCGTAACCCACAATAAATCTTGGTCGACCAGGATATGTGCGCCAGATTTGCATGTTACCGAACCTGCGGCTGGGAAACGGGATGAATGGCGTAATGAAACGATAAGAAATCTCTTCGCAGGGCATTTGGCAAAACTGTGGCGTTCCATTTCTGAAACCGCCAACATTCCAGTGGCTATTTTATGGGAAAATACCGCAGTTCGTTTATATTCGCTGTATGAGAAACGAATGGGGGAAGGGGCCAATTCACAAGAAAACAAGCGCATACAGGAGGACTTCGAATATCTGATAAGTAAAGCGCCAGGGACCGTATTCGGGGAAACGGACAATCCCATGGAAAAGTTTTACTTTCCTGCATGTATGACTTCTTCTGCAAATCAACCGGTTCGTATTCGAAAGACTTGTTGTTTCTATTATAAAGTTTCCGCGAACGAAAGCTACTGTTCAACCTGTCCGAAAGTAGTTAAGAAACACGAATGACTTGATAGGGAGAAGCTTGCAAGAACGCTCCGCTTTACTATAATGAAAGTGAGTTTTTTTAAGAGAGGACCGTGTTGTTATTGTGGAAACGTGGACTCACTGATCCGGAAGAAGTACGGATATGGTCGGGTCTTATTTGCCGCTGCAACTGTTCTGAAGGAAGGATAAAATCGTATCCGAACAAGGAATTCGCGATAGATTTGTCGAAATAACATGTAATGAGAATGATTATTATTCACAGAAAAGGACGAGTGCAAATGAATAACAGCTCACATCTTTCAACGCGACTCGCTGCTTGCCTGTATAAACTGGAAGATAGTCAACACGTAATTTCGAATGAAACCTTATTTCAGCATGATAATTCGTTGTATGGAATGTTGTTGTTTATGGAAGCTGAAGGAGACATTGTCATCGACGGACGGAGCTATCCCTTACAGCGGCAAAAGATTTTCATCGTATCTCCCGGTGCCTATGTAAAACTGTCCATTCACCCAAGTAGCCAAGCAGATTATTATTACATAAAGTTTTATGCGCTGCAACCTGCGGATCCGGGTCATTTTGTACTTGCGGAACTGAAATGTCCGGATGAACTATATACTGCTCATTTTCAGTTTCTGGCCGACATGGTTCAAGAGATGGAGAAAAAACATCGCAGTGACAGTAGCTGGGATGTCATGAAAGCGAATATGATGTTTCAAGAAATGATAGTCGCGCTATTCAAGGATACCATTCATGAACAGAAGTCAGATTTGAAACAAGCGATTCATCTCACCTTGGAATATATGGAACAATACTATCCATTACATATTACCCGAGAGAAGCTTGCTGAAATCGCAGGTTTGAGTGCGGATTATTACTCACGGGCATTCAAGAAACAAGTCGAAAAAAGCCCGATGGAATATTTGACTGAAATTCGGATTAGCCAAGCCAAGCAATTGCTGGTTCAGTCTGACGGATCGTTTCGTTCGATTGCCCACAGCGTCGGCTTTAGCGATGAATTTTATTTCAGTCGCAAGTTTAAAGCAGAGACAGGTTACTCGCCGATGTCTTATGTGAAAAAAATCAAATATTCCAGCAAAATTGCTTCACTTAATCATCAAACAACAGGTCATTTGATTGCGCTGGGCATCGAGCCTTATGCCGCTGTCATCAATAACGCTTATCCGATCACCGCCCGGTTGCGCAACACAATTGCTGTCGGCCACTCCAATCCTGATTTGGAAAGACTGGTGACTGCCAAGCCAGACTTAATTGTGGCGAGCGGTTCTCGCCATGTGGAAAAATCTCAAAAAGAGAGAATATTTAATCAAATCGCCCCGACGATCACTCTTCATTATTCTAATGACTGGAGAGTTCATTTTCAGACCATAGCTAAGATCGTTGGCAAAGAAAAGGAAGCAAACGGTTGGCTGGAGCGTTATGAGCGAAAAGCGGAAACGATTCGAAAACAAATAAAAAGCAAAATCGGAGATGAAACCTTCTTAATCGTTGGTATTGGCGAAGGGAAAATGTGTGTGTATGGTCTACGAAACATGGGGACGGTGCTGTATGGCGATTTAAAGTTGACCGCTCCCCAAGGGGTGCCGGGTATTGCCCACTATAAGGAGGTAACGCTGGAGGATTTGTTTGAGTTTGAAGCGGATCGGATCCTATTAACTAGCTATAGGCACAATGGGACTGCACAGATGGATCAGGCGATCCGAAATGAAGTAGGTGCGTTATATGACAACAAACAATGGCATGCTTTAAAAGCAGTCAGGAACAGAAAAGTTTATTGTATGTATGACAGCCAGCATCTCTATACGAGCTATAATGCGCTGTCTCATGACTTATTTCTGGACAAAGTGCATCAGCTGCTGATGTCGGATGAGGAGTAAAAAAGCGGACATCCGCCATGAACTGCTGAAATATCGGAAAAGTCCAAAAAGTAATCATTAATATCCATGTTCTTTATAGATTACTCTCTTATAATGAGAATAAGAATCAATATCAATACCATACGTTCAACAAGAAAAAGGAGAGGTACAAGGATGGTTAGAAGTAACAAATATGGATTAGTACTAGCAGCGATTTTTCTATTTATGTTCGTGATCGCTGGTTGCGGGGGGAATCAGCAAGGGGGAGCAGTTTCTCAGCCGACACAAGTACAAGAAACTGAGAATCAAGAGGCCAGAGTCATTCAACATGCCATGGGTACTACGGAAGTTAAAGGTACACCTAAGAAAGTGGTCACGCTGTTTCAAGGAGCTACGGACGCTGCCTTAGTGCTGAAAGTTAA
Source organism: Paenibacillus validus NBRC 15382 (assembly GCF_004000985.1). Classification (GTDB taxonomy): domain Bacteria; phylum Bacillota; class Bacilli; order Paenibacillales; family NBRC-103111; genus Paenibacillus_G; species Paenibacillus_G validus. The sequence continues at coordinate 3,097 of NZ_BIMH01000042.1, forward strand.
GCCTGTGGGAGCCGTTGAATCCTGGATAGAACAACCTTGGTACAATTACATCAGAGCCCAGATGGAAGGGGCAACCAACTTGGGCTCGGAAAACCAGCCCGACTTGGAAAAATTGGTTTCACTTCAACCGGACTTGATTATCGCTTCCAAAACACGCCACGAGAAAATTTATCAGCAATTATCGGCCATTGCGCCAACCGTCATGACAGAAGAGGTACATCTGTGGAAGGATACGTTGAAACTGTCAGCAGAAGCTCTAAACAAAAAGGAAGAAGAGAAACAATTTCTGACAGAGTGGGAGCGAAAAGTAACTGATTTCAAGGGGAAAATGGGTGATAAATTAAAATTGGAAGTGGGCATTGTTGACTTTCGAGTGGATCATGCCCGAATTGTTTATACCGGGTTCTCAGCTCTCGTTTTGGATGAGTTGGGAATTGCCCGTCCTGCTAGTCAGAGGGGAACAGAATGGGGAGTTCAGCTCTCATCCAAAGAAAATATTCCGCAAATGGATGCAGATATCATATTTGATCAAACGAGTACGACAAGAAATGACGGTCGACTGGATTTGAGAAAAGCATGGAGCGAGCATCCGCTGTGGAAAAATTTGAAAGCCGTTCAAAACAATAGAGTATTCGAGGTAGATACGGCGGTATGGAATAACGGCTCTGGTCCGTTAGCAGCTATGGAGATGCTGGATGATCTCTATGCTTTCTATGGATTGAAATAATATAGTTAAATTAAAGAGGCTGTTGACGAGCGCTGGTGTCAACAGCCTCCAATGAGTTCACTCGTTTCATACCGCTTCGTGTTATGAAGGCTATGGAGGGAATGAACCTCAAAGAGGAGGGTCTTTGTGAATCCATTATTACACCAGACACCTTTAAGAGCGCTGGGTTTGGTGTTTGGTTTTTTTATACTTATGATCTCTTTTATACTAAGTATCGTCCTTGGAACAACGGAGATAAGCTTTCTAACGGCTGTCGAGTCATTTACCCATTATGATATGTCATCGAACGAACATGTGATTATCCAAACGACCCGGTTCCCCCGCGCCATATTTGCAGCTCTGATCGGGGGGAATTTAGCCGTTGCAGGGGCTCTGATGCAGGCGTTGACTCGAAATCCTTTAGCTTCTCCAAGTATTTTCGGGATTAATTCGGGTGCCGTTTTTTTTGTTATATTGGCGTTAACGTTTTTCCCCGTCTCTTCCCTGGATCAATTGGTATGGGTCGCCTTTTTGGGAGCGGGTATTGGCGCTTTGACCGTTTATTTCCTCGGTTCCCTGGGCAGGGACGGATTAACTCCACTGAAAATTGTGTTAGCCGGTGCAGCTATGACGGCCTTGTTTACCTCGTTTACTCAAGGCATGCTGGTTGTTAATGAAGCCAGCTTACAAAATGTTTTGTTTTGGTTAGCGGGTTCTGTCGCCGGCAAATCGGCTGAGGGATTAATTCCGGTCTTACCGTATATGGTATTCGCCGGGATCACCGCATTGGTACTGGCACAGCCTGTCAACATCCTGACTTCGGGAGAGGATGTCGCCAAGGGATTGGGGCAAAGAACGGGCCTTGTGAAAATTTCAATTGCGGTTGCGGTCATTTTATTGGCGGGAAGCTCTGTTGCGGTTGCCGGCTCCATCGGATTTGTAGGTCTCGTTATTCCGCACATTGCCCGTTTCCTGGTGGGTATTGATTATCGCTGGGTTATTCCTTACAGTGCCGTACTGGGGGCTATCTTGTTGTTACTTGCAGATATCATTGCTCGGTTTGTGATTATGCCTGGAGAGATTCCGATCGGAGTGATGACGGCTTTAATCGGAGTGCCATTTTTTATTTACACTGCGAGGAAGGGGTTTCGCTCGAAAGGGGTTTCGCCATGAAGCAGTTAATCGTTGTTCGAAGCAAAAAGGGACAGTTTTCTTTTCTTGTGCAGAAAAGAACGGTGATTCAGCTCTCGGTGTTAACGGCAATGTTGATCGTTGTATTTGTTATGAGTCTGGGGCTGGGCAACAAGGGTACTTCACCAGTGGACGTGCTCAAAACGTTACTTGGGCAAGGAACAGCCGTAAATTCGTTGATTATTGGCACTTTAAGGCTTCCTCGTATAATAGTTGCTGTTCTGGTTGGAGCGGCTCTGAGTGTTTCCGGATCGATCCTTCAGGGAATTATCCGCAATCCGCTAGCCTCGCCGGATATTATTGGGATTACAGGGGGAGCCGCGTTTGCGGCAGTGGCTTTTTTTACCTATTTTGCCGGTACGGTCAGTATCCAGTGGCTCCCGGTAGCAGCCTTTTTGGGGGCTGGCTTCGTTTCGATCGTGATTTATTTGTTGGCATGGAATAAAGGGGTTACATCAACGAGGCTGGTGTTGATCGGAATTGGGATTTCAGCGGCGACCAGTTCTTTAACGATGTTAATGATTGTTCTCAGCCCTATTAAAGCAGCCAGTCAAGCCTATATTTGGTTAACTGGAAGTATTTACGGTGCATCGTGGGATAATGTGTATGCCTTGCTGCCCTGGGTGATTGTTTTTATTCCTTTGGCACTCATTTATTCGAGAAACATCAATGTTCAAGAACTAGGCGACGATGTCGCGAAAGGTGTAGGAGCTTCTGTTCAACTTCACCGATTCCTGCTGCTGATCATCAGTGTGGCGTTGGCGGGTTCAGCCGTGGCTATTGCTGGAGCGATCGGGTTTATCGGCTTAATTGCTCCGCATATCGCCAGAAAGCTCGTAGGTCCTTCTTTTGGCGGCTTAATTCCGGTTGCGGCTCTTATTGGCAGTCTTATGCTTTTGATTGCCGATACGTTTGCTAGAACGGCCTTTCTTCCACTCGATATTCCTGCGGGTGTGTTTACTGCAGGTGTAGGTGCTCCTTTCTTTATTTATCTGCTTTATAGAAATCGCAATAAATAGAGTTGCACTATTCGTACGGAAAAATGACAGGGTTTGAAATGCAGCCTTTTTTGGAATCCTACTCCTATCAAGATAGACGTGAAGGAGTGAGGTGATGAAAGAGGCTGTTATCACTGCAATAACAAAAGCAACAAGCAGAAAATCCCTTTATCATTTTACAAGAGTAAGGAATTTGCCGGCTATTGCTCATTTTGATGCTCTATTGTCCAGTTATAACCTAAATCCCCACGGTGCAGGTGAGCGCCGATCAGAGGCCAAGGAAGTGAACTATCATGAATATTCGGTTACAATAAATGCTCATTTAAGGATTCCTGACAGTATGATAGATGCTGAAACCACACAGGAACAATTTCGGGCTTGTCTGGATCGGCATGTATTTTTTTGGCCCACATTAAAGGATTGTCAGAAAATGATGGACACTTATACGCGGAGAGAACCGGATGAAAGGTTTGCCATTCTGGAATTCGATGCGTATTTCTTATTATTGGAGCATTATTCAGCAGTGAAGTTATCTAAATACGACTCGGGGAGCTCGCCGCGGTTTCCGACTCTCTGTTCTTACAAGAAGAGTCCAGATATGTTTCTACCATTAAATGGCTTCAAGATCATACTGAATAACATCGTGCCGACAAAAGCGTCCGAAATACGGGAGATACTCATCGAAGATCAGGTTATCAACGTGTCAAAGTATTTACGGGCTGTTTACGTCGATAATTGTAAAGTTATACCTGAGTGCTGGAGAGATCGGGCGAAGCCTTTGGCGGATTTGCAAGTCATGAAATCAAGATGAATGCATCGCTTACAGAAGTTGCTTAATCCATAACCTCATAAAACCTCATATCGAGCGGAGAACTGCAAAAAAAGCTGGTGGATCTCAATAGATCCTGCAGCTTTTTTTAGATTGTAATATCGTATTCTTCAATTTTTCTGTACAACGTCGTTCTTCCGATTTCCAATAGAGCTGCGGCCTTGCTCAAATTCCAGCCCGTTGCCTGCAATGCCCTTTTGATTGCCTCGATTTCCGCCTCTTTAAGCGAAGGGACGGGATCATCGGCAGCCTGAGCCTCCCGCCGCCCGGTTTGACAGTCGGTTTCGAACTGCAGATGTTCGGGGCGAATGGGACTTCCCTCGGCCAGAAAAGCGGCCTGAATAAGGACGCTGTTTAATTCGCGAATGTTTCCGGGCCAAGCATACTGCAAGAGCTTATTTGCCGTTTCTTTCGATAAATGAGGGTTCGGATCGTTATGGCTGCGCAGCAAATGTATGGCAAGCTCAACGATATCGCTTCTTTCGCGGAGTGAAGGCAATGTAATTTGAATTCCTTTCAAACGGTAATAAAGATCGGCGCGAAACCGTCCTTCCTTGATTTCATTTTGCAAATTTTTATGAGTCGCTGCAATGATTCTTATATCAATGGGCTTACTTTTGGCACTTCCGACGGGGGTGATGGTGCGTTCCTGCAAAACCCTCAATAGAGCCGCCTGTGCGCGCAAAGACATATCGCCGATTTCATCCAACAAAATCGTACCCTTATGGGCAGCCTCGAATTTCCCGGCATTTCCTTCCCGATTGGCTCCCGTAAATGCGCCCCGCTCATAACCGAACAATTCGCTTTCCACCAGGCTGTCGGGTATTGCGCTGCAATTAACGGCTATGAAGGGTTGATTCGAACGCAAACTGGCCGAATGAATGGATTGCGCAAACAATTCTTTTCCGGTGCCGCTTTCTCCCAACAACAGAACCGGAAAGTCGGTGAGAGCCGCTTTGTAGGCCAGTTCTTTTTTCTGTATGAGGCTTGGGCACGATCCGGCGATATCGGAAAAAGTATACATGCGATTTACGCTGATCACTTTTTTTTGAATCGCTATGGAACGCCAAACTTTTTGTTGATGATCGTGTATTTCTTCGATAAAAAATCCTTCGATGCCGGAGAATTCATGGCCGATGGCATCCTTGCCTAAAATCCGGAGAGCGGCTTGATTGGCGCGAATGATTCTGTTTTCGTGATCCAGCGAAAGGAGCGGAAGCGGATTGTTTTTCATCGAATATTCCAATTCCTTCAAAGTGATGAGATGTTCCTTCCTGGATTCTTCGATGAGAAGTTGGTTCTGCAATGAATCCGCGGCCATCGTTGAGAGAGAAAGACTAAGCGCATTATAGTTTTCCTGTTTGCTGCTGAAATTGATGGCGCCCAACAACTCCCCGGTCGGACTGAACACAGGCGACGATGCGCAAGTAAGGAAATGATTCAACTGGCAGTAGTGTTCTTCGGCATGAACGCGGACAGGTATTCTTTCGTTAATGGCAACCCCGATGGCATTCGTTCCCTTTCTGTTTTCAGCCCAATTGGCGCCCACCTGGAGCTGAACCGCAGCCGCCCGTTTGGAGAATTCAGGATCTCCGACGGAATAAATAATATTGCCTTGAGCATCGATAAGAAGGGCCACTTGTCTCGATTGCTTAATGAAGTGCTCCATTTTCCCGAAAATATGTGAGGTATGCTTAATCAGAGCCTCATTCTCTTTAAGGATTTCATGAATTTGCTTTCCTGTAACCAATTGATCATCCACAGGATCCATCTGTTTCAATCCATATTGTTGACAACGCTTCCAAGAGCTCGCCACAACTTCTGAATGCTTCCTTATTTCCAGAGATGACAACGTAAGCACCTCCACACACAACATGTGTGATATTGATTGTAGTATAACATAATGGATATCCAGATGTGCCCATTTAAACAAGATTGTTTCAAAATGTTACACCTTACCGACGGTACGATTTGATCAAATTCGGACACCGAGAGACACCGTTTCCGTTTCACATAGGAGCACTGCTTCGCAACAATTCTATTCGGCAAATCAGAAAAAAACACCATTACGCATTGGATTTCAGTGGAGTGGTGATTCAGCTAAATCCAATAACGTAACGGTGTTTTGTGTGTCACTGGCACAATAAATTCAGCGGCAAGCGCTTACATTATTAAAATGTCAAGACGATCCGTCCGTTAATGTTTCCTTTTTCCATACGTTCAAAAATTTCATTGATTTTTTCCAGTGGCTGTGTTTCGATGATCGCTTTCACTTTGCCGCGGGCAGCGAAATCCAAAGCTTCTTGCATGTCTTTTCTTGTACCGACAATCGAACCTGTTACTGTAACGCCGTTGAGAACCGTATCGAAAATCGGGATCGGCAATTCGCCGCTCGGAAGACCGACTACCACCAGTGTGCCGCCGCGTCTTACAGAACGATACGCTTGTTCAAACGCTTTCGGAGTCACTGCCACGCTCACTGCAGCATGAGCGCCGCCGACTTTGTTCTCGATTTCCTCTACCGGATTTACCGACTTGCCGTTTATGGTAAGATCGGCTCCCAGCTTCTTGGCAAGTTCCAATTTATCGTCGCTGATATCGACTGCAATGACGTTAAATCCCATAGCCTTCGCATATTGGAGCGCAATATGTCCGAGACCTCCAATGCCATAGATCGCCACCCATTCTCCCGGCTTTGCACCCGTCACCTTCAGGGCTTTATAGGTGGTTACGCCTGCGCATAAGATCGGGGCAATTTCTTCATCCGATACGCCGTCCGGGATTCTCGCGACATAGGCAGCAGGTGCGACGCAATATTCCGCGTATCCCCCATCGACCGAATAGCCGCCATTTAATTGGCTTTTGCATAACGTTTCCCAACCGGTCAAGCAATACTCACATTCGCCGCAAGCGGAGAACAGCCACGGAATTCCAACCCTGTCCCCGATGTTTATGGAACTTACTCCCGGACCGACTTTTTCTACATAGCCAACGCCTTCATGACCAGGGATCAAAGGAAGTTTAGGTTTCACGGGCCAATCCCCATGAGCGGCATGCAGGTCGGTATGGCAAACTCCGCAAGCTGTGATTCTTACCAGTACTTCTCCTTGTCCGACATCCGGAGTCGGTACTTCTTTGATTTCCAGCTTTTGATGAAATTGATTTACAATAGCAGCTTTCATTTGAATCCTCCTTCAAAATGAACGAATATGGTTGCTTGGCATGCAACACTTTCATACATACGCAAAACCCATGCCAACCCCAAAAACGCAGAAACGCTATGTTTTTATCATTGAAATGACGAAAATTCGGCCGTTAAGCCGAAAAAACGGCTGACCTATCATTTTTTCGGCATTTTATAAAATATTTTCCAAAAAGTAAAATAACAAAGTACAATAGCAATGAAGGAGGAAGATCCATGGGTATTTTCAAATTCATGACACCCGAAATTATTTTCGGTACGAATGCTCTGAGTCAAATCGGGGAAAGCCTGCTTCGATTGGGAGCGAAAAAGGTTTTTGTTGTCTCCGATAAAGGCGTTCTGAATTCCGGTTGGGTGGAACTTGCCGTCCGCTATTTGAAAGAATGTAAACTGGACTACTGCTTATGGACGGAACTTACCCCCAACCCCAAGGACTATGAAGTGGAAAAAGGCGTTCGAACCTATATGGAAAGCGGTTGTAATTCGGTTGTCGGGATCGGAGGAGGAAGTGCAATTGATGCCGCAAAATCAGTTGCCTTACTTGCAACCAATAGCGGGACGATCCAACAATATGAAGGTGTCGATCTCGTAACCAGGCCGCTTCCGCCAATGGTCATGGTGCCGACGACTGCAGGGTCGGGATCGGAAGTTTCCCAGTTCTCCATTATCCGCAATTCCAAACACAAGGTGAAAATGACCATTATTTCCAAATCGTTAATTCCCGATATTGCGATCATTGACCCGCAGACCTTGATGACGAAAGATGCGCGTTTAACGGCGCATACGGGTATGGACGTTTTATCACATGCCATTGAATCTTATATTTCTCTAGCGGCTACCCCGATGACTGAAGGGTATTCCTTGCAAGCGATTCGCTTAATTGCCAATTACCTTCGGCCTTCCGTGGCAAGCCAACACAATCGTGAAGCGAAAGAAGCTATGGCGATGGCAAGCCTTCAGGCAGGTATCGCTTTCTCCAACTCGATTTTGGGAGCGGTTCATGCCATGTCACATCAACTAGGCGGTTTGCTGGATCTGCCGCATGGGGAGGTAAATTCTATTTTGCTGCCTTATGTATTGGAGTATAATTTGATCTCTTGTCCCGAGAAATTTAAAAACATTTCCGAGGCTTTCGGTGAGAACGTGGACGGTCTCAGCCTGACTGCAGCCGCCAGAAAGGCGATTGGAGCCGTTAAAGAATTGGCCGGCGATCTCGGCATCTCTGATTCTTTGTCCAGTTTGAACCTGAAAGAGGAACAGATTGATTTTATGAGCCATAATGCGGTTCATGATGCCTGCATGACTACGAACCCGCGGGATATGAAGGCGGCGGATGTGAAAATGTTGTTCCGCCTTGCTCTGGGGAGTGCCTTCTGATGTCGGGCAAACAAGAGTTGATTGACAAGTTAACAGGAATTAAATCTTCACGAAAAAGTTACTACAGTGAATTAAACGCTATCGTCGAAGAAATGAAGAAAAAGAACAAGCAGCTGGAAGTCATTAACCGGTTAACGCAGATCCATGTGGACAAATCCTGGGAGGAAGTCAGCAGCTATCTGGCAGCCCAATTATCACAAATTCTTTCTTTCGACCGGTTTGTCTTGACACTTATCGACCATTCCGATCTGTTGTTTTATATTTCGGAGCCGGAAGCGGCGAACTGGTCTTGCCGTTTTGTCAAAAGGCGAATGGTGACGAAGACGGCCATGTCGATTGAAGAATTTAAAAAGCTGCTTAAAAAGGAAATACCGGATCATTACGGCACATCCGTTTGTTTGCAATATCAAGCCGGAAACATCTATGGATTTCTTACTCTTTTGAATCAGGAGAAAGTAGAGTACCCCCAAGAGGAGCTTGAGCTTTATAGGCGTATGGGAGAACATGTGCGAATCTCCATTGAAAACATCCACTTGTTTAAAGATGTGAGCGAGAAAGTCAACATGGAAGCGCAGCTGATCCAGTCTGCAAAGATGGCTGCTTTGGGAGAGATGGCTGCGGGGATCGCCCATGAATTGAACAGTCCGCTAACCGCCATTCTTGGAAATGTCCAGCTTCTGATGCGCGACATGAAAGACGGGCGTCCGGGCAAAATGCTGGAGGATATTTATCAGTGCGGCCTGCGCAGCAAAAAAATAATACAAAATTTATTGACATTCTCTAGACAAGAAGAATATCAATTAGAAACCATGCACCTTTCCAGTTTGATAGAAGACGTATTAGGGCTGGTGGGGTATCAACTGGCAGTTTCCGGTATTTCGATACGGAAAGAAATAGATCCGACACTTCCTCCTGTCAGAGGGAGCCGCAATCAAATCGAACAGGTGTTGATTAACCTCTTTCTTAATGCGAGAGACGCCGTTCAAGGAAAAAGCAACCCGGAAGTGATCATTGGAACTTGCCTCGCCGGTTCAGAGGACCGGCCATTCGTTTCCATCTATGTGCTCGACAACGGAGTTGGCATTGAAGAAGACTATGTATCTCAAATATTCAATCCTTTTTTTACAACGAAGGAAAGCATGAAGGGTACCGGTCTGGGACTTTCTGTGAGCCTAGGCATTGCCGAGTCCCATGGAGGAAAGCTTCTGGTAGACAGCAGGGTGGGCGAGTACACCCGGTTTTCCCTTCTGCTGCCGATCCAGGAAAATGAAGGAGGTGAAGAATATGAGAAGGGTGCTAGTAGTCGATGATGAAATCGAAGTGACCTCTTTTTTTCGATATTTTTTGGAAGATAAAAGCTGTGACGTGGCGATTGCGAATTCAGGGAGGGAGGTAGATGAGCTGCTTCACCGGCATCCATCTCCGTTTCACCTGGCTCTTGTGGATCTGAAGCTGCCTGATGCCAATGGATTGGATTTGTTGGCCAAAATTAAAACCAAGTACCCGGACTGCGAAGTCATGATCATGACCGGTTACAGCACCGTCAAATCAGCAGTACTGGCCATACAGGCGGGGGCGAAAGACTATTTGGAAAAGCCGTTTGATGACCTGGAGAGTCTTGAAAACATCATCAATTCGGTATTACTGAACCCCGTCGGCAATACGGAAAAACTGAACATGGAAGCTGCGCAATACGGAATTATTTATACGAATTCAAGTCCACTGCAGAAAGTCATAGCCGTAGCGGAAAAGTTGGCCAAGAAAGCCATCAACATTTTGATCGAGGGAGAGACGGGCACCGGCAAGGAATTGATGGCCCGATTCATTCACGGCTCCAGTCTGAGGGCCCCATATCCGTTTGTCGGTATCAATTGCGGGGCGGTGCCGGAAAGCCTGATGGAGAGTGAATTGTTCGGTCATGAAAAAGGGGCATTTACCGGAGCGATCAAGACCAGGAAGGGATATTTCGAGCTTGCTAACAACGGAACTCTCTTCATGGATGAGATCGGAGAGGCACCGACTTCCATTCAGGTAAAATTGTTGCGTGTGTTAGAGACAGGAGAGTTCATGAGGGTAGGCAGTGAAGAGATCCAAAAGAGCAATGTGCGGTTCATCTCAGCCACAAATCGAAATTTGGAAACCGAGGTCGAAAACAAACAATTTCGCGCTGACCTCTTATACCGGTTGGAGGGAGTGAAATTGTCCATTCCTCCTTTGCGGGAAAGACCCGGGGATATTCCGTTGATTGCGCAGTCCTATCTTGACAAAAAATATGGTGGCGACTGCCGGCTTGATTCGGATGCAGCGGAGATTTTAAAAATGTACGATTGGCCCGGAAACGTGAGACAACTCCTCAATGTGCTCAATCAGACGCATGCCATTCACGAATGCAAGTGTTTAAAGGCTGACCATCTTCCGCCATATTTGCTGCAAAGAGCGGAGCATCCCGTCAACCAAATGCCGATTGATCGGCAAATCGAAGATTTTATTGAACGGGAAGCCGAGCAATTTGTGCAAAGTCTGGTAAATGGCTTAAGCCATGTCGAGCAGATCCATTTAAAAAAAGTAATGGACAGAATCAGAAAGATGGAAAGGGAAATCGGGAGAAAAGTGATTGAAAGAAGGTTGTCCGAGACAAATAGAGACAGGCAATTGTTGAGTAAGAAATTAAATATCTCAATAAGGACACTCCGATATATTTTAAATGAGAAGTAACGAGAGCCGTTGCTGCGATTGTTCTATTTTGAACAAGATGAAACACCTGATCTGTTTCATAATGTATGCAAAGCGATACAAGCGCTTACAAAAAAGCTTGCGCAGCCGTTAATTTTCGATTGGCACGACTTTTGCTCTATTTTTGATTGCCAAAAAAATAATTGGGCATAAGGAGGCTGGACAAATGATTTATGCACAACCGGGGCAAACTGGCTCCAAAGTTACTTTTAAAAAGCGCTACGACAATTTTATCGGAGGAAAATGGGTAGCGCCTGTCAATGGGCAATATTTTGAGAACATCACGCCGGTAAAAGGTCAGCCTTTTTGTGAAGTGGCCCGTTCGACTTCGGAAGATATCGAATTGGCCCTGGATGCGGCCCATGCCGTCAAAGAGGCTTGGGGACGTACATCGGCAGCCCAGCGCGCCTTGATTCTTCACCAAATCGCCGATCGCATGGAAGCCAATTTGGAGCTGCTTGCCGTAGCCGAAACCTGGGATAACGGGAAGCCGGTCCGGGAAACGTTGGCCGCCGACATTCCTCTGGCGATCGATCATTTCCGTTATTTTGCGGGCTGCATTCGTGCCCAGGAAGGAACGCTCGGCGAAGTGGACGGCGATACGGTTGCCTATCATTTCCATGAACCGTTAGGCGTCGTCGGGCAAATCATCCCCTGGAATTTCCCGCTGTTGATGGCTACTTGGAAGATTGCGCCGGCGCTCGCTGCGGGCAACTGCATCGTGCTGAAGCCAGCGGAGCAAACGCCTGCTTCCATCATGGTTTTGGCGGAGCTGATCGGCGATTTGCTGCCTCCAGGAGTGTTGAATATCGTCAACGGCTTCGGGCTGGAAGCAGGTAAGCCTCTTGCTTCTAGCAACCGTATCGCCAAGATCGCTTTTACAGGAGAAACGACGACAGGCCGCTTGATTATGCAATACGCGTCACAGAACATTATTCCGGTTACGCTGGAATTGGGCGGCAAGTCTCCCAACCTCTTTTTTGACGACGTTTACGCCAAAGATGACGCGTTCTTGAATAAGGCCATCGAAGGGTTTGTGCTGTTCGCTCTGAACCAAGGCGAGGTTTGCACCTGCCCGTCCCGCGCCCTTATTCAAGAATCGATTTACGAACCCTTCATGGAACGGGCATTAAAGCGCGTGGCATCGATCAAGCAAGGCAATCCGCTCGATACGGAAACGATGATCGGAGCTCAAGCATCTTCGGAGCAGGTGGAGAAAATTTTGTCCTATATCAGCATTGGAAAGCAGGAAGGAGCGGAATGTCTGATCGGCGGAAACAAAGCGGAGCTGAAAGGCGACTTGGAAGGCGGGTATTATATTGAGCCGACCGTATTCAAAGGGCACAATAAAATGCGGATCTTCCAGGAAGAAATTTTTGGGCCCGTCGTTTCTGTGACGACCTTTAAAGATCAGGAGGAAGCTTTATCCATCGCCAATGACACCCTGTATGGGTTGGGAGCAGGGGTATGGACCCGCGATATGAATACAGCTTACCGTTTCGGAAGAGGCATTCAGGCCGGGCGCGTATGGACCAACTGCTACCACGCTTATCCGGCGCACGCCGCATTCGGGGGCTACAAAGTTTCGGGGATTGGCCGCGAAACGCATAAGATGATGCTTTCCCATTACCAGCAGACGAAAAACCTGCTTGTCAGCTACAGCCCGGACGCTCTAGGGTTCTTCTAAGAAGGCCGGCGCCATGGAAGAAGTCCGAAAAGTTCTGGCCACTGACGCCGCCCTGGAGCTGATCGAGTTTTTGAAAGCCAAGTACGGCCCTGTCATGTTTCATCAATCGGGAGGGTGCTGCGATGGCAGCTCTCCGATGTGCTATCGAGATGGCGAATTTCTGATCGGCGATTATGACGTGTTATTGGGGGAAATCGGCGGAGCCAGCTTTTATATGAGCCAGGCTCAATATGAGTACTGGAAGTATACCCAACTGTTCATTGATGTCGTTCCCGGCAGGGGAGGCATGTTCTCGCTGGAGGGACCGGAAGGACGCCGGTTCTTGACACGCTCTCGCGTTTTCACAGATGAAGAGTTGAAGGCGCTTCAATTATAAGCACCCCTGTCAAGTAGACAGATATGAATGGAAACTGAACGATTAGGCGGCTGTAGTCAGGAAATCGCTTGGGCTGCAGCCGTTTATTGGTGCGAATTCGAGCTAGATCACTCAACCGATTCTATCGAAGGTAGTGTTTAAAATGAAAAGAATCAACAAAGTATCGGTTATCGGACTCGGGGCAATCGGAGCTGCTTATGCAAGTAAACTGCACGATTTGAACCCGAACTGCGTTCAGGTTATTGCTGATGAAGAACGGATTCGGCGTTACAAATCGGACGGACTATGGATCAACGGCAGACGCTGCGATTTCAATTATTTGACGCCGGAAGTGGAAGCCGGACCGGCGGACCTTGTATTGGTGGCGGTCAAATACCAGGGGCTTCAACAGGCTATAGCCGATATTAAATATCATGTCGGACCGGAAACCGTGATTATGTCGCTGATGAACGGAATTTCTAGCGAAGAAATCATTGCCCATACCTATGGAAGCGAGAATCTGCATTACGCGATGTGTGTCGCGATCGATGCAGGAAGAGAAGGAACGGACATCTCCTTTTCGAGTATAGGCAGAATTTGTTTCGGAGAGAAGAGGAATCCGTCTCATTCGCCAAAAGTACGGTCAGTCAAACAATTATTTGAACAAGCCGGAATTCCTTATGAAATTCCGGAAAATATGGAGCACGCGATGTGGTGGAAATTCATGATCAATGTCGGGATTAATCAGACATCGGCTGTGCTCAAAGCGCCGTACCGAGTGTTTCAAGAGATACGAGAGGCGCATGATTTAATGGTAACGGCGATGCAGGAAGTCATTGAATTATCGAAGAAAGCAGGTGTACATTTAAACGAAGGGGATTTGGCTGCGTTTGATCTCATCTTAAGACAGTCGCTTTCGCCTGAAGGCAAAACGTCGATGCTTCAAGATATCGAAGCAGGTCGGAAGACCGAAGTGGAATATTTCGCAGGAACGGTATGTCAGCTGGGGCGCCGGTATGGCGTGCCTACTCCTGTCAACGAAATGCTGTTTAGAATGATTCGTGTGCTTGAGCAAGTCAACGGCAGGGGGTAATTTGATGTTCCGGACGAATAGAAGCCTTTTCATCCTTTTGATGAAAGGCTTCTATTTTTATCTCACTCCGTCGATAGAGACTAACAAAGATTGTCTAAAAAAACATAATTTTCAGACTATTGGTGTCGTTGTTGATTTAACCAGCAGTCCGTTACTATAAACATGTATGAAAGACTAATATTCATGGGAGGTTGATAAAGAAATGATGAATGGCAAAGAGTATTTGGAAAGTTTGAATGATGGTCGCGTCGTTTACCTGAACGGTAAGAAGATTGAAGATGTAACCACTCATCCTGCATACCAGAATTCCGCAAGATCGATTAAACGCATGTATGATTCGCTGCACGATCCGGAAAAAGCTTCCATTTTGACGACAAAAACCGAAGAGGGATACGTAACCCAGAAGTTTTTTAAAGCGCCTACGAGTGCCCAGGAACTGTTAGAATCCAGAAATGCGGTTGCTGAATGGTCAAGACTAAGCTTCGGATTTATGGGTCGGACGCCTGACTACAAAGCTTCATTTACTGCACACCTGGGCGCGTTTTCTGATTTTTATAAAGGTTTCGAAGGAAATGCGCAGAGATGGTACGACAAGACGGTAAGAGAAAATACGTTTTGTAACCACACGCTTGTCAATCCGCAAGTTGACCGTTCCAAACCGCTGCATGAGAATAAAGATGTCTTCGTACGTGCTGTCGATGAGCGTGATGACGGAATTATTGTAAGCGGTGCCAAATTGGTGGGAACAGCCGCAGCGCTCACTCACTATAACTTCGTATCCAATTATGGAGCTACTGATCTTGGGGATGGCGATCAAAGCAACGCATTAATCTTCTTTGTTCCGATGAATGCACCGGGGCTAAAAATGATCAGCCGCCAGTCTTATGAATTGGCAGCGGCCACAAATGGTACGCCGTTTGATTATCCGCTATCCAGTCGCTTTGATGAGAATGATGCGGTTATCGTGCTTGATAACGTATTTATCCCCTGGGAGGACGTGCTGACGTACAAGAATTTAGAAATAACGAATAACTTCTTCGTACAAACGGGATTCTTCAACCGCTTTTGCCTCCACGGCTGCACGCGTTTTGCCGTAAAACTTGATTTCCTGGCAGGAATGCTGCTGAAGGCAACTGAGATGTCCGGAACCCAACAATTCAGAGGTGTACAAGTCAATATCGGTGAAGTGTTGGCCTGGCGCAATATGTTCTGGGCGCTCTCCACAGCCATGTGTCACGAAGCGGTACCTGGACCTAATGGCATCGTAATGCCGGGTATGGATTCGGGAGCAGCCTATCGCGTGCTGGCGCCAATGGCATGGTTGAAGATAAAGAGCATTTTCGAGCAAGTGATCGCGGGCGGATTGATTCAATTGCCGTCAAGCGCAGAAGACTTCAATAATCCTGAAATCCGCCAGTACCTGGATACTTACTATCGGGGATCGGGAGTAACTGCTGAAGAACGCGTGAAGTTAATGAAGTTGGTTTGGGATGCCATTGGCACAGAGTTTGGCGGCCGACACGAGCTGTACGAAGTAAACTACGCTGGCAATACCGAAAACATTCGTTTAGAGACACTGAAAATAGCCGATGCTACGGGTCAATCAACTAGGTTTAAATCTTTTGTAGACCATGCGATGAGTGATTACGACCTTACCGGCTGGACGAATAACAACTGGATTAATGTAAAGAAAGAAGAGCTGGTACGCTAATGGACGACCGTTTATTTCGCAGCGCAATGGGGAAATTCGCGACAGGCGTTACAGTCATTACCACAGAATTAGAGGGTAAGCCTTATGGCATGACGGCAAACGCGTTTGTATCTGTCTCCTTGAATCCGAAACTAGTGCTCGTCTCCGTAGGGATACATGCACATATGCACAACAGAATCAAGGAATCGAAAAGGTATGCCGTCAACATATTAAGCGAGCACCAGCAAGATCTGTCAGCGCTTTTTGCCGGTCAGAAGAAAGACGGAACAGAAGTTAGATTCGCAACGTTGGATGGGATTCCTGTGTTAGAAGACACGATTGCAACCATGACATGCAACGTTACGGCTGAATACTTAGTGGGTGATCACACTTTGTTTATCGGTGAAGTCACGGATATTCGCCTGCAGGACGGTGAGCCACTGCTGTTTTCACAAGGAAAATACGGTCAAATGATAAAATAACCATAAACAGGTAAAAAAGGGTTGCATAGTAATGAAAATAGCATACAATTAATTTAAAATACTCATATGAAATGTGGCGAACCAAGCAAAAACTGTGCATGTGTAGAAGTTTCTCTTCGCGTATTGTAAGCGGTTGCATTCAAAAATATGGAGAACGGTATTTATTTTATTAAATAATGGAGGAATGAAAAATGTCCAAAGAACCGAATTTTGATGTTGCACAACTTGCCCATGTTGAAATTTATTCACCAAAGCCAGAGGAAACACTATGGTTTTTTAAAGATCTTCTTGGCATGGAAGAAACAACTAGAGAGGGCCAATCGGTATATCTTCGTGCCTACGAAGACCATTATCACCACACATTGAAGGTAACGGAAGCAAAAGATGCCGGTCTGGGTCATGTCGCCTGGCGCGCGAGTTCAAAGCCAGCTCTGGAGCGTCGTGTGAAAGCGATTGAAGCAAGTGGTTACGGAAATCAGTGGATTGACGGGGATCTTGGTCATGGAGATGCTTATCAGTTTCAGACACCTGACGGTCATAGTATGGAAATTTTATGGGATGTCGAGTACTATAAGGCTCCTGAAGAGAAAAGATCTGCTCTTTTGAGCCGGCCGCAAAAAAGACCATTACACGGTGTGCCTGTCCGTCGTTTAGATCATGTCAACCTGCTTGCCAGCGATGTCACGTCAAACAAGAACTTTCTCATGGATGAACTTGGATTCCGGTTGCGGGAACACATTATGTTAAACGATGGCAATGAAGCTGCCGCTTGGTTGAGTGTGAGTCCATTGGTCCACGAAGTTGCCGTCATGGGTGATCGAATGGGTGGCCGTGGTCGTTTACATCATGTTTGCTATTGGTATGGTTATCCGCAGCATTTGTCCGACATTTCCGATATTTTCACAGAGAATAATATCAAAATTGAGGCTGGCCCTGGCAAACATGGCGTAAGTCAAGCTTACTTCCTTTATGTGGTAGAACCTGGAGGAAATCGCGTAGAGCTATTCGGAGATGCAGGTTATTTAATCTTTGATCCGGAATGGCAACCGATTCAATGGAAAGAGGAACAATTGGAGAAAGGCATTATCTGGTATGGTTCTCCGCTTCCTGCCGAGTTTTTCATGTACGGCACGCCAGTTATCCAACCGGCCAAGGTGTAAAGACGGCTATTGAAACGACACCGTCGCGTCAAGGGATACCCGCTTGAGCCGGTAAGTTGGTTTCCGCAATCAAGTAGGAGTGGAGATTAAGCAGTCTCATCTTCTGTTTATTCTCCACTCATCAAAGAAATATCAGGAGGTGATCGCATGAGTGAACACGGAAAATACATGGAAACCGGGGGCATCATGACGCATTTTCATGAGGATGGGCAGGGAGACCCGCTTCTGTTAATTCACGGATCAGGACCGGGAGTGTCTGCTTGGGCCAATTGGCGTTTGGTGTTTCCCGCTCTCTCCAAGCATTTTCGATTATACGCGCCTGATGTTGTAGGTTTTGGATATACCAAACGACCTGAGGGAATCCATTACTCCGTTGATGTATGGGTAGACCATATGATTTCGTTTATCGAAACGAATAAGCTCCATAATCTATCTATGATTGGGAATTCGATGGGTGGCGCATTGGCACTCCATATTGCCTATAGAAGGCCGGACTTGGTAAACAAACTGATTCTGATGGGCAGCGTCGGATTGTCTTTTCCGATTACAGAGGAATTGGATTTGGTCTGGGGGTATTCACCTGGTTTCGAAAACATGAAACGTCTGATGAGTACTTTTTCCTACGACCAAACGATGGTTAAAAACGATAACCTTGTCCAACTGCGTTATCAAGCGAGCATCCAAGAAGGTTTTCAAGAAGCGTTTGCTTCCATGTTTCCCGCACCTCGCCAGCGGCATGTTGATGCGCTTGCCTTAAACGAAGAAGCGTTAAAAAGTATTACCAAACCTACTTTGTTGATTCACGGCAGAGAAGACCGGGTAATCCCTTTTGAGCAAACCAGCTTGAAAATGGAGTTGTTGATGCCCAATGCAGAACTGCATGTGTTTTCAAAGTGTGGACACTGGACGCAGATTGAAAAGACCGAACCGTTCTGTGAGCAGGTCATTCAGTTCTTAAGCCGGTGAATGACAGACTTATCGCAGTCTTGACGGACTTGGCTCTGCCTCGGCCGTCTTTATCAAATAATAAAGGGGCGGTTAGCATGCCATTTATTCAAATCAATATGATAGCGGGACGTACCCCCGAAAAAAAAGAGAAGCTGATTCACGAAGTCTCCCATACTGTAGCTAACGTTTTGGACGCACCAATTGAGACTGTCCGGGTCATGATTAACGAAATGCCCCCGGAACATTGGGGAATTGCCGGAGAGTCTGTGAAAAAGCTTCAATCCAAATAACCGGGAGTGATGGCTGTGGAGTGGACTCTGCTGGGGAATGCATGACCACGCCCCTGGGATGGGCCTCATTTCATTTACGGGAGAAACGTCATAGTGTGGGTATTAATACCAAAAAAGGTGTGAAGATAGATGACAAATAACAAGCTTTTATTCGATCATCATATTGTATCAGACCATAACGGAACTATTCACATGAACAACGAGAGAATCATTTTATTATCATCATCCGCTTTCGGAACGTTTCGAAAGGACTTGATTGAAAATATTGGAATGGACAGAATGAAGGGATTCCTGATCCGTTATGGCAGGGATCTGGGGGTAAAAGATGCGAAAAATGTTCTCGCTATGAATTTATCCTCGGTTGAAGAATCCATTATCATGGGACCGGACATTCACATGATTAAGGGATTTACCGGCGTTAACACAACAATGTTGAAAATTGAATATCTCCCGGATAAAACTGTGAAATCCATTCACATGGAAGGTATCTGGTATAACTCGTATGAAGCTGAAGACTACGTGTCGCGGTTGGGCTCCCCGGGTTGTTACACGTTAGTCGGCTACGCTAGTGGGTATTTGTCTGCTATTTGCAACCACATTGTGATTGTAAAGGAATTAACTTGTGAAGGAATGGGGCATAAGGAATGTAGATGGGTGGGAAAATCCCTTGACTTATGGGACGGGGAAGTGTATGACTTCCTACGCTATTATGAAGACACACCCATTGTTAAAGAATTGGAAATAACCTATGAAAAACTATTGGAAGAGCGCAACAATCTATCCCGAATATCTAACATTCATAAAAAATTAACGGAAGAAATTATCAACGGGAATGATCTGCAATCGATCGCCCATATCGTTTATGAAACAACGGGCATTCCCTTGATCATTGAAGATGTCAATTTTCGCGCTTTCGCCTATTCAGGTTTAACGCCACAATTTTTTAAAGAGGCAAATGAAGATTTTAAAGACTATATCCAAAAAAACAAGAAACCCGTTCATGATCCGAATGTGACGCCTAACGGTTCTTTTTTGCATTCGACATCGATCAATGCATCCTGCCATTCTCGTTTGATCACGCCGATTTTCATTCGGGGAAAAATATCGGGTTATTGTTCATTTATATCTCAAAAAGTGAAAGAATATCCGGAATTCGACCTCGTTACTTTAGAGCGGATTGCCTCCGTTTGTTCGCTTTATCTGTTAAATGAAAAGACAAGCTTAGAATCGGCGGAACGGATGAAAGGACATTTCTTGGAGCGAATTTTACAAGGGCAGTTTTCTTCAAAGCAAGATATTCTTAATCACGGCAGTTATATTAATTTTGATCTGGAGCAGCCGTTTTACATCGTTATCCTCAAGTATCAAAATCAGCATGGGTATTTTGAGAATGAAATGCTAATATATGAAGAAATAATAGAAACGACCTTGCAATACTTTAAAAATAAGATGTGGAATGTATTAATGTGTCAACGTGGGAATAACATTGTGTTGCTTGTTCAAACGGAATCATTAGCTAATTTGGATATTTCAGCCTTATGTAACGGTGTTATCGAGCACTTAGCCCATATATTCAGAAAATACACCTTTCAGATCGGCGTCAGTTCGAAAGGGGAACAAATCGATCGCTCCATAGACTATTATGATGAAGCTATTGTCGCCTTGCGAATGAGTATGCCCAGCACAAAAAAAGTGGTTTTATTCGAATCTCTCGGTATAGTAGGGCTGTTGATTAACAATAAAAATGAGAGCGCTATCAAAAAAGCTGCGCGGCAGCTGCTAGGACCACTCTATTCGACTGATTGCAATAAAAATCCGGAATTGATTAAAACACTCTACATATTTTTGTCAAACGGCGGAAATCTCGAACAAACAGCAAATGAGCTTTGTCTATCCATGAGTGGACTCCGCTATCGTATTCATAAGATCGAGACTCTTCTTGAACAAGAATTGCGTAATCCGGCCTTCAATTATCAACTGTATCTCATACTCCAGGCGTTACTTGTGATAGGCGAAATCGCAATTTAATATACATGGGATTGTTAGTTGAAAAATGAATAGAAATGAGAGGGCTGATGCGGCGGCCTATTTTCTATGATGTTGAGGAATCAGGAAGCATAGCCGGTTATTCGAACAGTCTGGGGTCCCGCCAACATTTTACCCAAAACATACGATATGACATTTTTCGTATAATAACCGAATTTTGGGTTCTAAACGCTATTCAACAGAAGAAAATTATACGTCTAACGTTTATGACTTAGGATAGTCGGGAATTGGTAAGAAGATGCGCGGCGTTCCTAGGGCTTTAAATGACTGCCCACGCTAGCTTGACACTCAAAAGGCGAGAAGCTGAAAGTGAAAAAGTTCGTTCATTTTGCTACGATAAGCAAGATACCAAAAAAAAATTGCAGGTAGGAGCTATGAAGCAACACCGTATGACATTGCCAATCCGTATCAAATTGCTTGCCAGCTTTCTAGTGATATCAGCCATGCTTGGTGTTGCAGGCAGTATTGCTTACGTGTACATGCAAATTGTAGACCGCAGTTATTCGGATCTTGTAAATCGGAGGGCGTCGATTCTGCTTTATAGCGAAAGAAATGCAGGTTCAGGCGACCCAAATGAATAGTAGCGTACGTGATTACATGATTACGCGAGATTCGGTTGCTTTGGATAAAATGGATGCGGCCCAGAACCAATTGTTAAACTTGACTAGGGAAGCGTCCTCTATGGTGCATTCGGACGATAACAAGCGTTTGTTGCAGTATATGGAGGGTAACCTTCAAAAAATGGAACAAATCAAAGCGGAATTTGTCCGTTTAGTGCAGGCGTCTCCCGAACAATCGTTGCGTTACGCGACAGAGAACTTTTTTCCACTTAGCCGTGATATCCGGGAGAAAAGTGACGAACTTGCTTCATTTCAACAAAGTCAAATGGAGGAAGCAAGTCTAGAAAATACGGATACACTCGAAAAGGCGCAAAATGTGGTTCTTCTTGTGTTGATCGTTTCGCTTGCCGCAGCGATCGGAATGGCGCTCTTTATTGCTTCACGCCTTTCTAAACCGCTTGTCGAGATGACCGCTGTCGCGCGACTGATTGCAGACGGGGATTTGACCAAAGACATTCCGGTCATTCGCAGCCGTGATGAAATGGGAAGCATGTCTGCGGCGTTTCAACAGATGGCGGCAAATTTACGTTCATTGATCCGGACGGTTTCTTTTAGTGCGGAAGGAGTATCCGCAAGCTCCCAGGAACTTGCAGCAAGCGCTGAACAATCGACGCAGGCGGCCCAGCAAATCACTCAAACGATTCAGGAAATTGCTTTCGGGGCGGAAAGTCAGGCCAAAGGAGCCGAATCGAATTCCAGAGCGGTTGGAGAGTTGTCGTCGGCGATTCAAAGTTTGGCCGAATCGACGGAAGTTATGCATGTATCGTCTCTGCAAACAGCCGCGAAAGCAGAATCGGGAAGTCAACTGCTGCGGCGTTTGTCCGATCATATGGAAGCTGTCCAGCAAGCCGTAATTGAATCATCCGGTCTAATGGACAACTTGCACGAACGGTTAATCGAAATCGGAAACATTGTTGACCTGCTGCGGGAAATCGCAGCCCAGACCCAATTGCTTTCGCTTAACGCTTCCATTGAAGCAGCGAGAGCAGGAGAGGCTGGACAAGGGTTTGCCGCGGTTGCGGGAGAAGTGAAGAATTGGCGAACCAATACGAGCAATCGGCACAAGCCGTGGCAGCGATTTTGGAGGATATTTCGCTTCGATCCGGAAAAGTCTCGGATGCGAGATGCATTCCGGCGTCCGGGAAGTGGGAAGCGGCATGAAGGCCGCCCGCGATGTGGAACAAGCTTTCGTGGAGATTCTAGAATCGCTTTCGTGTTTAATAAGGTCCGTTTCAACAACAGGACATCCCGTTCTCATATTAAATAATATCGTGATATCAAATGCACGCCCTGTCGTTAATTTGGATGATCAGGGCTGTTTTGTATCGGTTAATGTCCGACCCCTATACAGAGAATGTGGCCCGCATTCCGGAGACTATGCAAAAAGGCAACGTCACCGAGATCCGATTCGGCCAGGGAACTCTTGCTGGTGTAGAAGCAACGATTAGCCATACAAGGATGGGGACGGGAACCTCAAGGAGAAAAATTGTTCGAATGCCAACGTGTTCCACAACATTCCTCCCAAAAGAGAGTCAATGTCACCTCCTTTCTTCGCGTGCTCATTATAATTGTACTCGTAATCAGGAATGTGAATAATCCTAGTAATAAAATCGGAAAAGAATGAAAAAAGTATTGCATCATTAAAATTAATTATGTTATGATTCTTTACAAATAAATAATAAGGCTTCCTAATGCGGACCGACCATTCAACTGGAGGTCTCATTCTCTCGAAGTTAATGTGGATCGAACATACAAATGGAGGTCTCATTTTCTTAAAGGGGGAATGAGGCCTCTTTTTATTATTTTTTAAATAAGTATATTCGTATTTGAAATTGTTAATGGGTCGTTCAAAGCTTTTTACTGGGAGGAAGTTAATGTGGGCACAAAGTTTATGATGAACTCACGTCAAAAAAGGATGTGGCCCATTCTCATATTGGGAGCTTTTTTTGAAGGCTTCGATGATGCGGTAATTAATATAGCTCTGCCGTATATAATGAAAGATTTTGGAATAACGACACAGATGTCCGGGTATGCCCTTTCCATCATTGCCGTTGGAACGATGGTTGCATTCTTCGTATCTCGAATGGCAGACACGATCGGACGTCGCCAGGTTTTTTTATCAAGTGTTTATATGTATTCAATTTGTAGTCTAGTCACAGCTTTCGCACCTAATATTGAGGTTTTTATTTTCCTGCAGTTTGTTGCACGTATTTTCTTAATCGGTTGCTGGTCTGTCGGGTATGTCATTCTCTGTGAGGAGTTTTCAACAGAACATCGAGGAAGTGCTGTTGGACGATTCCAGCTTACAGCGGTTTTTGGTGCTTTGTTGATTGGAATCCTGCTTCCCATCATAACGAAGCTTGGGCTAAGTTGGCGAGTACTTTACATTGTTGGAGCATTTCCGATGATTCCTGTATTCCTGCTTAGAAAGAGACTGCCTGAAACAGAGGCTTTCCTGCAATTGCAAGAGGAGAAGAAACTCGGTAAAAAGCTCCCGAAAGGAGACTTTTTCGGACCTTGGAAAAGCCCTTATATCAAATACACGGTGGTCATGTCCATCGTATGGGTATTTCTCTATTTCGGAATCAAAGGTACTTTAAATTTCTTTACCTTAAGGGTTGTAAACGAATTGAACTGGACCCCAAACATGGTGAGCATCGGCTTATTGACTCAAACCATTACGGCAATGCTTGTCATTGCTTTGAATGGCAAGCTGATGGATCGTATCGGACGCAAGCGTGCCGCGACGATCATTATCATCGTTGGATGTATATGTAGTGTTTTAATGTTCACCCTTCATAATTTTTACGCTGTGCTCATCTGTAGCATTATCTCAGCTGGTTTCGTGAACTCTTACCTCATTGTCGGATCAACGCTGACCAATGAGCTCTTTCCCACTGAAATTCGTGCGAGTGCAATGGCCTGGGCAAATAACATCGTTGGCCGCTTAGGGCAAATCTTAGTCCCTACTGTTGTTACAACAATCGCCCTATCGCTCGGCTTAGGGAATGCCGCTGCCCTAGCTGTAAGCTTACCGATCATTTCCCTTATTCTTATCCTGGTTTTCTTACAGGATACGGGTAAGAAATCCATAAATAAGCCTCTCGAAAATAAGGGAATAACGGAAAATAGCTGACTATATAAAGAGATTAAAGGAGCAAGCAAAAATGAGTAAAAAAATGAGTTTAGGATTATTCATTCAGTTACCTGGGCAACATTTAGCAAGTTGGAGACATCCGTCATCACAGTCACATCGTAATTATGATATCGATTATTTTATTGAAATTGCACAAATAGCAGAGCGTGGTAAATTTGATATGTTATTTATTGCCGATTCGGTAGCTCGTCCCATTCATGAAAATTCGTATTCCGAATTAAAACTAGATCCATTAATGATTTTGGCAGCTGTCTCAAGTGCTACGAAAAAAATCGGGCTTACCGTTACAGCATCAACGACTTACAATGAGCCGTTTCATATCGCAAGGAAATTTGGTTCTCTGGATCATATATCAAAAGGACGAGCAGGTTGGAATGTCGTTACATCTGCCAACGATTTAGAAGCGACTGTCTATGGAAAAGAAGAACATTTGTCACATGCTGATCGATATGAACGCGCTGAAGAATTTCTAGATGTAGTGAAGAAATTTTGGTTCTCCATTGAAGGGGATGCGGTTGTTGCAAATAAAGAAACCGGTCAATTCATTGAAGTATCCAAAGTTCATCCCGTCAAACATGAAGGTAAATGGTTTAAAGTAAGTGGATTATTAGATGCACCGGCACCACCGCAAGGACATCCGGTAATCATTCAAGCTGGATCATCAGAGGCAGGTAAAGAACTCGCTGCCAGAACAGCTGAAGTTATATTTACAGCCTGCCAATCCTTGCAGCATGCACAAGCATTTTATGAAGATCTGAAAGGTCGTCTAGCTAAATATAATCGTGAGCGTGATGACGTAAAGATTATGCCGGGGGTATATATTACGGTTGCAAAGTCTGAAGAAGAGGCACGTCAAAAGCGTGAAGAGCTAAATAAATTGATTATGCCAGGTGCTGGGCTTCTGTTTTTATCCGAATTTACACAAATCGACTTTAGAGGATTTAATCCAGATGATCCATTCCCAGATTATGATACATATGCGGATCCTACAAATCCACGAGTTCGTTATAAAATTATTTGCGATATTGCCAAACATGAGGGATTAAAAACGCTGCGTGATATATATGAACGCATTTCTTCAGCGCGTGGACATTTTGAAGTAATAGGAACACCTGAACAAATTGCAGATCAGTTAGAAGAGTGGTTTGTTAAAGGGGGGGCAGACGGATTCAATATTATCCCGCCAACCTTCCCGGAAGACTTAAATCTTATTGTCGATTATGTCATACCAGAGTTACAAAGACGAGGTCTATTTAGAGAAGAGTATGAGGGAGATACGCTGCGCAGTCATTTAGGACTAAAAATTCCGGAAAACCCTAATACAAAAAAACATAAAAATCAACAAGTAGCGCCTAGTTTTCAATAAATGATCAAGGGGGAAATATATGGTTTTGAACGTACAATCTGTTGAACAAATGATATTAGAACAAAAAAAATATTTCTATAGCGGCGCTACAAAAGATATTGAATTTCGCAAAGAACAGCTAATAAAATTAAAAACTGCTATTCAAACAAATGAGAAGGAAATCATTGACGCCTTATATAAGGATTTGCGAAAAAGTGAATTTGAAGCGTATGCAACAGAAGTTGGTTTGGTTTTAAATAGTATAAGTCATATGATTAAGCATATAGATAAATGGGTCAAACCTGTCCAGGTAAAGACACCCCTGCAGTTCCAACCGGGAAAAAGTTTTATTGTACGAGATCCATACGGGGCCGTATTAATTATCGGACCCTTTAATTATCCTTTCCAACTTGTGATTGAACCTTTATTAGGGGCCATCATTGGCGGAAATACGGCAATTATTAAACCATCGGAATTATCGATTCACACAACTGCTATTATTAAAAAAATTGTAGAAGAGATCTTTGAAGAAAAGTATATACGAATAGTCGAAGGTGAAAAAGAACTCGTTCAACAATTAATTCATGCACCATTTGACTACATCTTTTTCACAGGCAGTATTGAGGTTGGCAAAATTGTGATGCGCGCGGCGGCCGAGCGTTTAACCCCGATTTCATTGGAGTTAGGTGGTAAAAGCCCTGTGATTGTTGACGAAACAGCAAATTTAGGTATCGCAGCGAAACGAATTATTTGGGGGAAATTCACCAATGCCGGGCAGTCCTGTGTAGCACCTGATTACTTGTTCGTCCATGCGTCCATTTATGAAAAATTCATTGAAAAGCTGAAAAAAACAATTGAACAATATTATGGAGAAAACCCACAAAAGAGCCCTGATTTCGGGCGGATTATTAATGAACGTCATTTTCAAAGGATTGAACAAGTATTAGAAGCAGATGCACATCTTATTACATTTGGAGGTCAAAAAGATATCTCGGATTTATACATGGCTCCTACTTTATTAGAAGGTGTCACTTGGGAAAGCAAAGTGATGGAATCGGAGATTTTTGGACCTATCTTACCGATTATGAAATATACAGACATAACACAGGCCATTCATGAAATTCGACAGTTAACCAAACCATTAGCAGCTTATTTATTCTCTGAAAATGAGCAAGCCGTCCAATTCTTCCTTCAAGAGCTTCCTTTTGGTGGAGGTAGTATTAACGACACCATGTCTCACGTGGGTAATGTTTATTTACCCTTCGGTGGAGTTGGTTCTTCAGGAATGAATGTGTATCACGGAAAGGCTAGTTATGAAAGCTTCACACATCCGAAATCCATTTTAAAACGCTCGACCAAGCTAGCGAGTGACTTATCATATCCGCCCTATAAAGAAAAGGTAAAGCTTGTGAGAAAGATTATTAAATAAAGGATGTCCAGCGGCGTCGGACACGGTATAGTTTTTTTCATTCTATTGAGGTATGCTATATTTGAATGTGAAATACAAGAAATTCCAAGAAAAAAGTAGGTGCTGCCCCAAGACAACGTCACCGTATTTGCTGCAACATGCTTACAATCCGGCAGATGGGTTCCCTTGGTCGGATGAGGCTTTTGAAATTGCAAAGCGCGATAATAAACCTATTTTCTAGTATTACTGGAAGGAGTGATTAGTTATGGGTAATTCTATTCCACAGGTCACACTTAATGATGAAGTTACTTTACCGGTTATAGGTTTGGGTACATATACACTTAAGGGTAATGAAGGTGTCAATGCTATAGTAGGTGCAATTGATATAGGCTATCGACTAATTGATACTGCTTATAATTATGAAAATGAAGGAACAGTAGGCGAGGCCGTTAAACGCACTGGCGTTCCAAGAGAAGAATTAAGAATTACATCTAAATTACCGGGTCGCTACCAAGCGTATGATAAAGCTGTTACTACCATTCAAGAATCTTTATACCGTGCAAATCTGGATTATTTTGATTTATATCTTATTCATTGGCCTAACCCTAAACAGGATAAATATGTGGAAGCATGGCAAGCATTAATTGACGCTAAAAAATGGGGTCTTATTCGCTCTATTGGTGTCAGTAATTTCTTGCCTGAACATATTGAGCGTTTAGAAAAAGAAACGGGCGTTAAGCCAAGCGTAAACCAAATAGAATTACATCCATTTTTCAATCAAGCACAACAAAGAAAATGGCATGAAGAGAACAACATTAAGACAGAATCATGGAGTCCACTAGCCCGAGCAAGTGTACTCTTACAAAATGACACTATTCAAAAGATTGCCGAGCGTCATAACAAGTCAATTTCACAAGTAATTTTACGCTGGCATTATCAACTTGGAGCCATTGGAATTCCTAAATCTTCATCTCCCGAACGGCAGCTTGAAAATATATCCATTTTCGACTTTTCCCTAGATGAAACAGAAATGAGCATTATTTCAGGATTAACTCGCTCTGATGGAAGGATTAATAATCAAGATCCTGCCACATATGAAGAATTTTAAACCGGAAATTATCCCGAAAATCCAAAACTCATGTCTAACTAGACATGGGTTTTTCTTTTTGTAGGAGGGTATGAGCTAGCAGGGCTAGTTGAAGCAGTAGGCAATGATGTAAAACGATTTGAGAAAGGCGACCAAGTTTTTGCATCTTGCGGTATTGGTTATGGCGCTTATGCCAAGTACAAATGTCTGCCTGAAGACGGGGGAGTGGCAATAAAACCGGCCAATATGACCGATGAGGATGCCGCCGCCGTTCCTATTGGGGATCGAGAAGAAACTAACGACCGTTCCCCGGTGGAATTTCGGGAAACGGTCGCAGCGAATAAGTGTCTTTTTATTCGTGTCTACTTGACAGGGTTATGACCAATTGGCACGACTTTTCATTGTTAGGCTTTAGACATTTGATGAGGTGCCTTTCGCCTAAGGTCATTCTAGAGAGAATTATTGGAAGCGCTTTAAACGAAAATAAAATAGCATTTAAGAAGATTAGTGGAACCCGTAAGGGGGAATGAAGTCATATTAGGGGAGGAATTTACATGCCAAGCGACTAATCAGGTGAAATACCCTGAGAAGGAGATTACTTTAGTCGTCCCATTGGCTTCTGGAGGCTCAACAGATGTGAATGCCCGAGCCACTGCCAAACTGATGAGTAAGTACCTGAATCAGCCCGTTGTTGTCGAAAACAAGGATGACGCTGGGGGGATCACTGCAATGACGGACCTTGTTAGACAAAAGCCGGACGGCTATAATCTACAGTTTGCGGGAGACGGCCTGTTTTCGATCCAGCCCATCCTTCAGAAAAATTTAGGCTACAAGCAGGATAATTTTGATTTCCTGGTAGGGACAACAGCTGCTACCCCTTAATTGCTAGCATGTATATTGGGAATATCATGCTTTTGGTTCTGAATCTTCCTTTGGTAGGCCTATTTATCAATATTCTGCGAACGCCTAAAAACCTGTTGATGCCCATAATTCTAGTACTGTGTATCGTAGGAGCTTATGCTGTTAATAATTCCGTTACCGATTTGTGGATTATGATGATCGCAGGAGTGGTTGGATACTTTTTGGAAAAATTAGGTTTCTCAACGGCCCCCCTTATTCTTGCCGTGGTCATCGGCCCCATGTTGGAAGACGCGTTGCAGCAGTCCTTGCTGCTATCCCATGGTAGCCTTACCATTTTTATCAACCAGCCCATCGCGTGCTCCCTTCTAGTCTTGACATCAATTGTCACGATGTATCCACTATTGTCAAAATTGATTCGAATGTTTTTTCGTAAGAGAGTCCAATCAAATAATGCAGCTGAACGATAGGTTGACAAATCTGTCATTCAGTTATGAAGGCGGTACTCAATATCTGGTTTGGTCACTTAAAAACTTCTCCATGTCAGGAGAAGTTCTTTTGTGTACTTTGAGATTCTGATAATTCTTGATAGGAACTTGTTCAAGTGATGCTTAAAGATTTATAATGAACAAAGTAAAGAAAATTGAAGACTGCAGAAGAACATGGCTCTAACCAAATTTCAAGTACAATAAGAAAGCGGGATAAGTATGGGACGTAAGTGGAACAATATTAAGGAAAAAAAAGCCTCAAAAGACGCAAGCACGAGTCGTATTTATGCAAAGTTTGGAATTGAAATTTATGTTGCTGCTAAGAAAGGTGAACCAAATCCGGAATCTAATGGCGCCCTAAAATTCGTACTCGAACGGGCAAAAACGTACAATGTACCGAAAGCAATCATTGACCGGGCGATTGAAAAAGCAAAAGGAAGCTCAGAAGATAACTATGTAGAGCTTCGTTATGAAGGTTTTGGCCCCAATGGGTCTATGGTCATCGTAGACGCACTGACAAATAACGTGAATCGTACTGCTTCGGACGTACGCTCCTGTTTTAATAAAAATGGCGGAAGCATGGGTGTAAGCGGGTCCGTATCATATATGTTTGATTCAACGGCAGTCATAGGTCTAGTGGGTAAAACATCAGATGAAGTATTTGAGTTATTAATGGAAGCAGATGTAGACGTACGTGACATTTTTGAAGAAGATGAAGCCACCATTGTTTATGCTGAACCTGATCAGTTCCATGCCGTGCAAGAAGTATTCAAAAATGCCGGAATAACGGATTTCACGGTTGCTGAGATTACGATGCTCGCGCAAAATTATGTTACTCTTGCGGAAGACGCGCAGGCACAATTCGAAAAGTTGATTGATGCGTTAGAGGATTTGGAAGACGTACAGCGAGTTTACCACAATGTGGATGCGGAGGATTAACCGAATTACCGAAACATCGAATATCTGAAAGGTTTTGTCTTACGACATAAACCTGAACGATTAGGATCCTCATTTAAGTCATGTCGATTCATAGCCTGATTTGGTTGCATTTTACTTAGGACTTGCCGCGGAAGAGAAATATGCCAAATCCTTTAGGGCCTTGGATCGCGGTCAAAAAGCAGAGTCGATCCGCGTTACACTCGGTTCTTTAATCATTTAGCAGCGTTGTGGGTTCACGGATCGAGAAACGTGTGCAGCATTTCGTTGAGAACCTCTACTTGCAGTACTTCATTGAGTTGCTTGGCTTGCTGATGAACAGCTAACCTTGGAAATCACAGAAGATGCATTAACTGCACCACAAGTCGATGCATGCGAAGATGAAGATACCCATGATGACGACGATGATCACAAGAGGGACGAGACGATCCGTCAGAGCTAACCGGATAAACGGAAGGACCGTTCGGCAATTTGTCCGAACGGTCCTTTGTCACGCTTCAGGCCTTTTATCTACTTTTGCTGAATCATCGTTTGCCATACATTGGCGTTGTCATAGCCGAGACGCCAGGCCGCTACACCGGCCAGCTCGTACTTCTTGGCGAGGTCGATGCGCGCCTTGATGGTCGCTTCGTTCTCAAGCCAGAAGACGTTCTTGTACCCGTCCTGCATATATTCGACTTTGTACTGCTGGAAGCGGGCGTCCCACGTTTTCGTAGCCTTTTTCTCTTGAATGAGCGGTTCAAGGTCCTTCATCAACAGGGCGCGGTTGCTCTCCAGATTGCCCGCGCTGTCGACTTTCCATTCGCGAACGTAGAATGGCACGCCCATGATCAGCTTGTCGCGAGGAATGCCGTACGACAAAAATTCTTTGATGCCTTCCTCGACCCAAGGCAATCCGGCTACGGAGCCCGGCTCAGTACTGCCTTTCCAGTATTGGTCGTAGGTCATCGTGATGATGTAGTCGACGATGCCTCCCAGCTTCTCGTGATCGAAGGCGGTTTGCGCATTCCACTTCGCGCTGCCGCGCGGCAGATCGACGGAGATGAGCAAGTTCCGGGCGTGGGCGGCGGCGGTGAGCTCTTCCATGAACGCGGTGAAATTGGCGCGGTCGCTGCCAGATAGGCTTTCGAAGTCGATATTCAAGCCGTCGACGCCGAGCTGGGCCGCTTTATTGACGAGCGTGCCGATAAACTTGCCCCGCGCTTCCTTGGAGGCGAGGAAGGCCGTCGTCAGCTTCGGATCGAATTGGTTGTGAACGAGCGGGTGAACGGCGTAGCCTTGTTTCTTCAACCAGGCAACCGTATCTTTGTTGGACGTGTCCGTCACATTGCCCGCGCTATCCTCGAGATTAAAATAGGTCGGAGAGACGACGTCAAGTCCGGATGTCGTATTGACATGGCTGCGGATAGTGCCGTCGCTGGATGTGCCGTTCCATCCCCAGTATTGAAGCTTGCGCAAGTTGTCCCAAATGGCGGTCCCTCCGTCATATAAACGAATGGAGGCATTGCTGTAGCCTTTGGCATAATTCAACGCCGCTGGTATGGTGTTGAAGTCGGCAATCAAGTTGTTGTTTTGGAAAACTTGATAATACGGATAATTAGACCAGACGGTTTGGTTGCTTCCCGCCAATTTCGGCGCTTCTTCATTGACGATCCGGGTATGGTCATACCACTTGGCATAAGCAATCGCATCGTCCACGCTTAAGAATGCGTCCAGGTAATTGTTGTTCTGGTAGACCTTGAACGATTTGACGTTCGAGAACACGACCTTACCGGTGGACGTATTCACGATCGTCGAATTGCTCCAGCGCAGCGATTCGGCGATCGCATCTTCCAAATAAGCGAACTTCCAGCTATCCGTCGTGTATTTTCCCTGGTACACCTGATACGTCTTGGCGCCGGTTTGGCGAAGCTCTGTCTTCTTGGCGGCAGCCACATTGTCCCACACCCAACGATGCGTGCTGAGGTCGACAATGTGTGCGTTCGCCCATTTCGTCGCTTCGGCAATCGCGTCGTTAAGCGTAACGAACGTCCAGCCGTCCAACGTGTTATCGCCTTGATACAGCCGGTAACGGGGATAATTGTTCCACACCCAGCCGCCCGACTGCAGGTCGCGCACGCTTGCGCTGCCCCACTTGGACGCTTCGCGGACGGCTTCGTCCAAGGTCGCAAATTCCCAATCGGGGGCGCTGTAGCCGTGCTGATACACTTTGTACCGGGGATAATTGTCCCAGAGCCAGTTGCGTGTGCCGATTTCTTCGACATGGGAATCAGCGAACCAACGCGCGTAATTTTCCGCTGTCTTGTAATCGCTAGTTTCCAAAATGAGTTTCGTGTCTTGATATACGCGGTATTTCGACGTCTTATCGGCTGCCGCGGCGTTGCCGGCGACAGATAAGAACAAGGTTATGGCGGCAAGCGACAGCAGGGTCTTACGCTTCAACATGCATCAGCCTCTTTCTGCTCGAGTCTACAAAACTACCACTCTATTAAACGCGGCAAGAGGCCTGAAAGTTGCAAGGAAAATAAATGAAGAAAAAGCTTACCTCGCGGTAAGCTTTCAGGTAATGCTCGTGATAGGCGATAAGGTTAGGCGACGTACGCCACGATTTCCTCTTCCAGCTCAAGCCGGATTTGTTCGCGGAACACCCGCATGCCATGCTGGGTAAACATGTAGCGCTCAATGGCCTCCAGCATGTTCGCCGCAATAAGGATTTGGCTGCGCCCTTCGGCAAAGACTTCGGCGGAGAAGCCGAGGTCTTCGTCCCACATCAGCTCAACCTCGACCTGCGTCGGCTGAAGCTGCTTGCGTTCGGCGATGTTCAAGCAAATCGCGTTAATAATGTCCTGCTCCATTAATTTCATGCGGCCTTACTCCTTAATTCCGGATTAATAACCGCGCGGGTTTTGCGGGTTTTGGTTGATCTTCTTACGATCGCGGAAGTATACGTATACTTTGCGAATGACCATGAACAGAGCGACCAGTGCAAGTACGTTCACCAGCAGGCCGAGAATGTTGCCCAGGGCGCCCAAGCCTCCGAACAAGCCTCCGAACAACATGCCGGCCAGACCGCCGATCAACAAGCCCTTCATCAAGCCACCGCTGAAAAAGCCGGGTTTCTGAGCCGGAGTCGTCGTAGACGCTGCCGGCGATTTGGTAGCGGCAGGGGCGTTATTGTTGACCCCGCTGTTCGGTGTTTGGTTTGTAGAATTCGTTGAATTGTTGCTTGGGGTGAAGCTTTTCTTCGACGATTTGTAGCCTTTGGCATCGGCGTGCTGCGGCGCGCTGAACGAGAAGGCGATCGTAGCTGCCAGAACGAGTAAAGATAGCTTTTTCCACATGGTGAGAACATCCTCCACATACAAGTATAGTTTTTGCGTACAAGGGATTCATACGTTCCAACTGGGCTGATGGTTTCACAATTATATTTAAATTGTTAAAATAAATAAAATAACGAGTCGAGCAAAGGGGAACAGTAGGAACATGAACGATTATGCGGATGCCTATGTGCGGTATTTGAATCATTTTCATGTGGAGCGGGATTATTTCGAATGCCACGAAGTATTGGAGGAGTTCTGGAAGGAGCATCCCGACGATCCGCAGGCCGAGGCGTATGTGGCGCTTATTCAGATTGCCGTCGCTTCCTATCATCAGCGGCGGGGCAATCTGCGCGGCGCCGTCAAAATGTTCAACGCGGCGTTGGAACGGCTGGCTCGAACGAGCGTGCAAACGCTCGGACTGGACGGGACGGCGCTCAAGTCGATGCTGGCGGGCAGACTGCAGGAGTTGGAACGGGGGACGCCTTTTTCGGATATCAATTTGCCCATAACGGATACGCAGTTGTTAGAACGCTGTAAGCAAAGCTGTTCCGACCCGGACAGATGGGGGACGTCTAGCGAGGCCGGCGACACGTTCCTGCTCCATAAACATACGATGCGGGATCGAAGCGGCGTTGTGGAGGAACGGGAGAAACAACGTCAAATTAAAGCTTCACGGCGCTCCGGCGGAAGTGTCATTTGAACTTGTCGATTGATGTCATTATAAGGTAAAATCTTAAGGGGATAGTGATAGATAACCATAGACACATCGAAGAGCTAGCATGTGGAGAAGGAGGAGAGTTCATGAACAATTCATTAAAGCAAATTTTGGAGTATAACCAAAGCTTTGTCGAGCAGCGCAAGTATGAGCCTTATATCACGTCGAAGTTTCCGGACAAGAAGTTCGTCATTCTCTCTTGTATGGACACCCGATTGCTCGAGCTGCTGCCTGCCAGCATGAACATCAAGAACGGGGACGTTAAGATCATTAAGGCCGCGGGAGGCATCGTCACCTCGCCGTTCGGCGGCATTATGCGCAGCATCATCGTCGCCATCTATGAGTTGGGAGCCGAAGAAGTGTTCGTCATCGGTCATTACGATTGCGGGATGAGCAATGTAAATCCGGAGAAAATCAAACAAAAATTTCTCAATCACGGTATTAAAGAGGAGACGATTCAAACGATCGAGTACTCCGGGATGAACCTGGAGCGCTGGCTGCGGGGGTTCGACGACGTGAGGGAGAGCGTGCGCAGCAGCGTGAAAATGATCCGCAATCACCCGCTCGTCCCGGACATTCCGATTCACGGTCTCGTGATCGACCCGACAACCGGAAAGCTCGACGTCATCGAAGAAGGCTGAGTCAGGCGCGCTTATCGATGATTTTCATAAATGCATTGTAGATTTGGCCGCTGCTTTTCAACACGAAGCAGCGGTCTTTGCTTGTATAATCCACCGTCATGCGTTCCTCGAAGAACACCTCGTGCTTGCGGTCCATCCATAAGGGGAACGGCTGCCCGTCCACTTCAAAGTCGCCCGGCTCCGGTTTCTCTATAATCCACAATGTCGGCACGCCACTGACGGCACAACCGCATCCTTCATTATCATAAGCGAGCTTCATTAGGCCGGGCCGATCCGTTCCCAGCTTCTGCATCGCGGCCTCTGCGGCTTGTTCGGAAAATGTAATGTGCATCGATAATGCCTCCTCATGATGTGCAGTGATCTTTATTTTGCCGGAATTTGCTTCTCTTTTCAAGAAAAAGTATGATCGAGTATAGAATCCATGATAAGGAAGGGGAAAACCTGTGGGAAACGAGCAAAGGGATGCCAAGTGGGCGTTATTCAAATCGTATCTGAAAAAAATGAAAAG
This sequence comes from Paenibacillus validus NBRC 15382, assembly GCF_004000985.1. GTDB lineage: Bacteria > Bacillota > Bacilli > Paenibacillales > NBRC-103111 > Paenibacillus_G > Paenibacillus_G validus. The sequence goes on from NZ_BIMH01000042.1 coordinate 38,967, forward strand.
CTATGAAGAAGCCATCGGCCTCATTTATTGGGATATGCGGACCGGTGCGCCTAAGAAAGGCATCGCTCAGCGTTCCGAAGTCGTGGGAGAGTTATCGGGCGAGTTGTTCCGGATGTCGGTTTCCGACGAGATGGGCGCGTTCCTCGACTATTTCTTGCAGGAAGACAACCACGGGCAATTAAGCCGGACCGATCGTAAAATCGTAAGCGAATGCAAAAAAGAATTCGACCGCAGCAAAAAAATACCGCCGCAACGATATCAAGAGTACGTCGTCCTGACCTCGCAAGCGGAAGCCGCTTGGGAAGAAGCAAAGGATAAGGCCGATTTTGCTTCGTTCCAGCCGTATCTGGAGAAAATCGTAGCGATGAATCACGAATTTATCGACCTGTGGGGGTATGAGGGGCATAAGTACAACACGCTGCTCGACATGTACGAGCCGGGCATGACCGTGGCGAAGCTCGATCAAGTGTTCGGCGCGCTGCGCGAGCAGGTCGTGCCGCTGCTGTCCGCCATTCAGGCTTCCCCGCACCGACCGGATACGAGCTTCCTGAAGCAGCAGTTCGAAAAGGAGAAGCAAAAGAAATTCAGCTTGTTCATTCTGGAACAGATGGGCTATGATTTCGCGGCCGGAAGGCTCGACGAAACGGTTCATCCGTTCGCCACCGGCTTGAACCCGGGGGACGTCCGTATTACGACGCGTTACTTGCCGGACGATGTGAACAGCGCGCTGTTCGGCACCATCCACGAGGGAGGTCATGCGTTGTATGAGCAGAACATCTCGCTGGAGCTGGTAGGCACGCCGCTTTGCACCGGTACTTCCATGGGCATCCACGAATCGCAGTCGCGCTTCTGGGAGAATACGATCGGCCGCAGCCGCGCCTTCTGGAGCCGGTATTACAGCGATTTGCAGCAGCACTATCCGGGTCAATTCGATAGGGTCGAGGCGGAGGCGTTCTACCGCGCCACGAACGAGGTGAAGCCGTCCTTGATTCGGATCGAGGCTGACGAGCTGACGTATAACTTGCACATCATGGTGCGGTATGAGATCGAGAAGGCGCTGTTTGACGGTTCGGTGCGCGTGTCCGATTTGCCGGAGGTGTGGAACGAAAAGTACCGGGACTATCTCGGCGTCGTTCCGTCGCATAACGGTGAAGGCGTGCTTCAGGACGTGCACTGGTCCGGCGGGGCATTCGGCTACTTCCCGTCGTACGCGCTGGGCAACATGTATGCGGCGCAAATCGCCCGTACGCTGGATCGCGAGCTTGGCGGAACGGACGCGCTTGTAGCCGAAGGCCGTCTGCTGCCGATCAAGGAGTGGCTGTCCGATAAAATTTATCAATACGGCAAAAGCTTGACGCCATCCGAAATCATCATGCAAGTAACCGGCGAGGAGTTAAATCCTTCCTATTTAGTGGAATACTTGCGTGCGAAGTACAGCGATATATATAAGCTATAGCGTTCATAAACCGGAAGCTTCTCACCGAATGGGAGAAGCTTCC
>NZ_BIMH01000043.1 GCF_004000985.1 Paenibacillus validus NBRC 15382
GCCGGGAGCACCCGCAATAGTCAGTACAGTGGCAGGAAATGCACAAGCTCGTCTCACTTGGAATCCAGTGAGCGGTTCGACAAGCTATAAAATATTCACAAGTACAACTTCCCACGCTTATGGTGCAGAAGCAACTACGGTAAGCGGATCGGTATACAGTACTGAAATTACAGGACTTACAAACGGAACCACTTATTACTTTATAGTTAGGGCTCTGAACGGAAGCTCGGAAAGTCCAAATTCTAACGAAGTAAGTGCAACTCCACAAGTTCCGTCACCAGGAGCGCCGGTATTGCAACCTGTTGCAGCAGGTGATGCAACAGTCAGTCTTGCTTGGAATCCGGTAGATGGTTCGACAGGCTACAAAATATTCAAAAGTGTGAATGCAGGAACTTATGAAACTGAGGTAACCACCGTTCTAGGGTCGGTATACAGCTATGAAGTGACGGGCTTGATCAATGGAACGACCTACTACTTTGTAGTCAAAGCAAGCAATCCGGGAGGAGAGAGCGATGCCTCCAATGAAGTAAGCGCAATGCCCAAAACGGTTCCGGCAGCTCCAACGCTCATCGCCGCAACTGCAGGAAACGGCCAAGCAACCATTTCCTTTACGGCTCCTGCGAACAACGGAGGGAGTCCCGTCACAGGTTATGAAGTTACTTCTTCACCAGGAAATATCGTGGTCACAGGAGCAACAAGCCCGATGACGATAATCGGTCTGTCGAATGGAACGACCTATACGTTTACGGTAAAAGCGATCAATAGCGCAGGCAGCAGTGCGGCTTCCGTTGCCTCCAATGCTGTAACACCGAGGGCGCCGTCCAGCGACAGCGACAGCAGTCCATCGACAGAGCCGTACACGCCAGGCATACCGGCTGCGCCGAGCACACCGGAGACAACGAACACGGGAGTTGACGTTCTTGTCAATGGCAAGGCGGAGAATGCAGGAACGGCAGCAACTACGACAGTGAATGAGCAAACGGTCACGACCATTACGGTTGATCACAAAAAGCTGGAAGAGAAGCTCTCGATCGAAGGACAGCGTGCCGTGATTACAATTCCGATGAATACAAAATCTGATGTTGTAGTCGGAGAGCTTAACGGCCAGATGGTCAAAACCATGGAGCAAAAGCTGGCGGTTTTAGAAATCAAAACGGAGAAGGCGACCTACACGCTGCCAGCGCAGCAGATCAACATCAATTCAATATCAGACCAAATCGGGAAGAACGTGGCACTTCCGGATATCAAGATTCAGATCGAAATTGCCGCACCTACAGCAGAGACGGTGAAGATCGTCCAGAACTCAGCGGCTCAAGGAGAGTTCACGATTGTCGCCCCACCGCTCAACTTTACGGTGAGAGGCATCTACGGCGATACCAGGGTCGAAGTGTCCAAGTTCAATGCGTATGTGGAACGAACCATTGCCATTCCGGATGGCATAGATCCTAATAAAATCACGACGGGAATCGTGGTTGAACCGGATGGAATCGTTCGGCATGTACCAACGAAGATCGTGATCGTCGACGGCAAATATTACGCCAAAGTGAACAGCTTGACGAACAGTACGTATTCCGTGGTATGGCATCCGCTGATGTTCAAGGATGTCGAGCAGCACTGGGCGAAGAATGCCGTGAACGACATGGGTTCGCGGATGGTCATTAACGGCATCGGCAATGGCTTGTTTAATCCCGATCAAGATATTACGCGCGCGGAGTTTGCGGTAAGCATGGTGCGGGGATTGGGGCTGAAGCCGGAGAGCGGAGCCGCTCCATTTACGGATGTGGCAACATCGGACTGGTATAACGAGGCTATTCAAACAGCATACTTGTATAACCTGATCGGCGGGTTTGAAGACGGCACTTTCCGCCCGATGGACAAGATTACGCGGGAACAGGCGATGACGATCATGGCTAAAGCGATGACAATCACCGATCTGAAAGCGAAGCTCCCGTCCCAGGAGACTGGAGAACTGTTACGTCCATTCATAGATGCCAATAACGCTGCAGAGTGGGCGGAGCAGAGTATTGCCGATTGCTTGCAGGCAGGAATTGTGTCTGGCAGGAACAGCGACCAACTTGCGCCAAAAGCGTACATCACAAGGGCAGAGGTGGCAGCGATTGTTCAGCGGCTTCTCCAGAAGTCTGAACTGATTTAATCTTCAGAAGTTACATGAATAGGGTCATCTCTCAAGCGTTTCAACAAACGGCTTGAGGGATGACCCTTTCCTTTGATTTCTTGGGAAAACTAGTAATTTACCAATTTTACCCATATACTCCCCCGATATCATTCACCTCGATGTCTCCGGATGAATACCATGCATGGATGCTTCAGTTCACGAACGGAGGTGAAAGGATGAATCATGAAGTCACGGTTGCCGTTCATCAACCTAACTATTTGCCTTGGACAGGGTATTTTTACAAAATGTTAAAATCGGATATTTTCGTTTTCTTGGATAACGTGCAGTACAGCAAGAACAGCTTCATTAATCGCAATAAAATCAAAGGGCAGCAGGGGGCGCAGTGGTTGACTGTACCGATCCATGGAAGCACGCACAAGAACATCGATGAGATCGAGTGCGCCGATTGTCATTGGGCGGAGAAGCATATGAGAACGCTTGACACGTGCTACGCCAAAGCGCCTTATTATGAGCTTTACCGTCCTAAGCTGTTTGAAATCTATGAAACCATGAATACGAGAAACTTGAGTCAGTTAAACAAAGCCTTGATTGGTCAGATCGCCGGGTGGCTGCAAATTCCTTGTCAAATCCGTTCCACCTCCGAATTTACGCTAAGCGACGCTTCGAATGGGCGATTAATTGAAATCGCACAAAGGGTGGGCGGTCATATTTACTTGTCCGGTCAAGGCGCCGCGGCATATCAGGACGCAAAGAAATTTGAGGATGCAGGAATAACGCTTCAATATTACGATTTCTCGCCGCCGACATACCCGCAGCTCTACGAAGGGTTCGAGTCTCATTTATCGGTTGTGGATTTGTTGTTTAACACGGGGCGTGCGGCGGCCGAAATTTTACGCCAATCTTCCAGGCAGACCGCTGAATAACCGGAGCCGCGGTATCATCAGGCGACCGATCTAATAGATTTCCGCTATGGAAAGAATTCCATTTTCTCTACCAGTTGAATACGATACAAGGAAACAATTTAAACGTAAGGAGCCATTCCTGTAATGAAGTAATTTGCTCTTTGAAAACAAAAAGCGCCTCCTGTATGCTGGGTCTTGGAATGGTGGCCATTCACTGCCCTAATTTGAAGGAGGACGCTCAATATGAAGTATAAACTGAAACAAAAGCAGAATCAACGGATTACACGAATTACCGAATCGACACTGGTGGTCGGTGCAGATATCGCGAAGAAGGTTCACGTCGCACGTGCCGTAGATTTCCGAGGCATTGAACTTGGGAAGGACTGTGTATTTCACAACGATCAGGAAGGACTATCGAAGCTGGCAACGTGGATGAAGGAGCTTGGTCAAGCACACGGGAAGACGAACATTGTGTTTGGCATCGAGCCTACCGGACACTACTGGTTTCCGTTAGCTGCCTATCTGCAGGAACAACAACAAATCCAGGTCGTCGTCGTTAATCCGCATCACGTAAACAAGACGAAAGAGCTTGAGGATAACTCGCAGACGAAGAGCGACTACAAAGATGCAAAGGTCATTGCGGATCTCATTCGGAATGGAAAATACTCAGAACCGAAACTGCCGACGAAGGAATACGCGGAACTGCGAATCCTGATGAATCTGCGGGAGAAGGTATCAGCCAGCCTGACGCAAGTGAAAGGCCGAATCAGCAACTGGTTCGACCGGTTCTTCCCCGAGTATGCTTGCGTATTCAAGAAATGGGAGGGCAAGGCATCGCTCATGACCATGCGGGCGTTCCCGATGCCAGCGGACATCGTCGGCAAGGGGGCTAGAGACGTCCTAGTACACTGGAAGACGGAAGTGAAACGCGGTGTGGGCATCAAGCGCGCGGAGAAGTTAGTAGCGGCCGCCACAGCCTCTATCGGACTAACGGAAGGCAGTATGGCAGCTCGGGTAGAGCTAAGCACACTGTTGGGTCAATACGACCTTTTCAGCAGCCAATTGGAAGAGATTATGGATAAAGTGCTGGAGATCCTTGAACACATCCCAGGAACGAAGGAAATGCTTACCGTACCCGGGGTTGGGGCAATTACTGTAGCTGGATTTCTGGCCGAGATCGGTGACTTGAACAACTACGATCATGGCCAGCAGATTATCCGGCTTGCCGGGCTAAATCTCAAAGAGAATAGTTCGGGAAAGCGGAAGGGTAAGACCGGGATTAGCAAGCGCGGACGGTCACGTTTACGAGCGCTGCTGTTCCGAGCGGTGATGCCCATGGTAGCGAAGAACGAAGAGTTCAAGACGCTTCATAAGCATTACACGACGAGGAGCCAGAATCCACTGAAGAAGAAACAATCGATCATCGCGTTATGTGGAAAACTGATTCGAGTCCTGCATACGCTGGGGACAAAGCAAAGAGAGTACAGTGCAATCGATGTTATGGGTCCAGTAAGGCAGTTCCAGATCCAGCAAGAAGCTGCTTAAAGCAAGGAAACAAACGGCCTGCAGATCAAGTTATTCACATGTGTACAACTTAGACAACGAAAGCACGGAGAAGCCGAAGTACTACATTCAGTAAGGGCAACGACCCCGTAAAGGAGCAAGAATCGGCCTCCACCCCTTGAGAGGTAGAACGAAGGAATGTAAGGGCATAGACCCAGTGTGACATGGGAGGGTAAACCCCGAGGGTGAATATGGAGATCCACTGTGCGATCATACCAATTATCCACAGTTTTGGAAGAAGGTCATTCCTAAGCTCTGTTCCCGCCTACGCTCTTACGGAAATCGAGGTGCAGAGTACATTCTCCACTACTATCTCTTAGGCTGTCAAAGTTGAAATACTGAGAATGAGTGAGGAAACAGGAGAAAACGATACTTTATAGTGGGAGGAGAATGAATGAAGCTTGGAAAAGTACTGGTCACAGGCGGCGCAGGCTTCCTGGGGTCGCAGCTGGTGAAGAGATTGCTGCCCCGATCTGAACATATTTATGTCATCGACGATCTGTCTACGGGGAATCCCCGTGCTCTGCCTGACTCGGACCAAATCACCTTTATTCAGGGCAGTATTACGAATGAGGAACTTCTTGAGGAGATTATGCCTAAAGTGGAGTGGATCTTTCATCTGGCCTGCCGAAATTTGTATTTATCGGCCGTGGATGTAAGACAAGATTTCGATACTAATTTGTATGGAGGCTTCCTGCTGCTTCAGAAGGCCAAATCCCATTGCCCTAACTTAAAGAGGTTTGTTTATACCTCTACCGCATCCGTTTACGGCAATGCACCCGTCATACCGACCCCCGAGAGCTTTCATCAGATTACGATGCCTTATTCCGCAAGCAAATTTTCCACGGAGCATTATTGTCAAATGTTTTATCATATGTACCAGCTGCCTGTTACGATCCTTCGATTATCGAATGTGTACGGTCCTGGCCAATTATTGAGCAATCCTTACTGCGGAGTCGTAACCCTATTCTTTGATGCGGTTCAGAATGGGCGGCCGATTCCTATATTCGGCGACGGTACGCAGACGAGAGACTTTACATTTATCGACGATGCAATGGAGGCCATCCTCACGGCAAGCGTTCACCCCGATTCCATAGGCAAGCTATATAATGTGGGGACGGGCAAGGAAGTCAGCATTCATGAACTGGCTGAAACGATCGGCAAAATCATGGGACACGAGAATTATCCGATTGAATATAAGCCGAAACGAGTGGTGGATAAAGTATATCGCAGGGCCGTCGACATCACGTTCCTGGAACAGGATCTCCACATGAAGCCAGCCCATTCGCTGGAAGAAGGTCTGCACAAAACCCGCCAATGGATGATTCAGCAAAAGGATGCTTAAGTGCATGCGGCAGAAGGGGGGAGGAGCATGTTTTCGTACCAGATCAACGAGGTTACGCAGTTGAGATTGCTGGAATATCGTTATGATCAAGAGCTTTATGATTTAATAGACCATAATCGCGATAACTTGCGGGAATGGCTGTCGTGGGTCGATGGGATGCGCAGTGCGCAAGATACGAAATCGTTTATAGGCCGAACCAGGAAACTGGGCTGACCATGAAGGCTTCACAGCAGGTATTTTTTATAAAGACGCCATCTGCGGAATCATCGGATTCAACAGTGTCAATTGGCGTCAAAAACATATATCCATCGGTTATTGGTTGGGCCAGCAATTCCAGGGAAAAGGAATTATAACCCAAGCTTGCGCGGCCCTTGTGGACCACGCATTTCAGGAAATGAACCTGCATCGGGTTGAAATCAGCACGGCTGTTGAAAACTTCAAGAGCCGTGCTGTGCCGGAAAGGCTTGGATTTAAAGAGGAAGGAATTGCTCGTCAATCCGCATGGCTGTACGATCAATTCATAGATCATGTGGTATATGGTATGCTGGCCGAAGAGTGGAAGGCACGACCCGTGAAATGAATGGCATCCTACCTATAAAGCCCTACCAAGCAACTGCTTAAAAGCAGAGTTGCCATGGGAGGGCTTCTTTAGATGATCCACCTGACCATTTCAAAACATTCGGCATAAGCATAATTTACCTGTACGCCTCTCATTTTAGCTAGTCCGTATATAAAATCCTTATTAAAGTACGGTCTGTTTTCTTGCGTTTTATAGCATTGAAGCGTTTTGTATTTATGATCCTTATGAACATCGTCGACTAAGGAATAGCACATATTTTTAAAGGAATACAGATTCCAGGGCAGCTCGTAAGCTAATATCGAATGATTCTTGAATGCCCGGATTCCTTCCATACTGACGACTTGATGATCCTGATGGACATCTTTGAGACAGGGAAGGATGATCAAATCAGGTTGGATTTGAGTTTTTGCTTTCACCATATCGTCCAAAATATGTTGTCTGTACTCGGAAAATCGTCTGACGGGATACTTCAAAACTTGAATGTTTTGTTCGTTGATCCCTAATACGGCTGTGGACTGAAACGCTTCCTTGCGCAGTTGATCTTTCGGGAATGGATAGGGCACGGATTCTTCCGCCGCGGAAAATGCCAAATAATGCACTTCTTTTCCCTCGTTAATCCATTTATTGACCGTTGCTCCACATCCCAGTTCTATATTATCGGTATGTGCTGAAAGAACCAGGATTTTATGAAATGCGTGCACCTGAATTCCCCCGATCCATCAATTTGATAAATATATAGGCAGATTAATAGACCATATTGGGATATGGAATTTTGGTATACAATCCCTTAATGAACATATAGATCCGAATATAGTCGACGATGTTTTCGCTATAGATGGTCTTCATGGTTTGATTCGGAAACTGATAGACGATGAAGGAATGCTTCATATAACCCTGATACTCCGGTAATCCCAAATTGAAATGATCCAGATGATGAGTGCCATTGTAGATAGGACCTTTTCCATAAATCATTTGAATTCCCGTATTGTAATAGCTGGCGGAATAGGATACGGCGTTCACCCATTGATAGTCATACATCGTGTTGCCGTAATAGTTCGTATGATAAGCTGCAACGTCAAAATTGAAGTCTTTCCAATTCGTCGTGCCATACGAGGCGTAGTAGGGCAGCCACAAACTAAGAAAGCCCTTGGTTCGGATATAGGCATTGGTCCGCTTCACTAGTTCGTCATCATATTCATTGATCGATTCCCGCTGCCACAAAAAACCGCGAAAATGCAATTTTTGCGATAAATAGGATTCTGCGTGCCACCGTGCGATAAACTGATCTATCCACCATGAAATGGCGGCAAATCGTCGTTCTGTCGTATCAAAGTAAAGCGCGCTGCCGTGCAATTCCCCGAAACCCTTATCATCTATAAACGGATACGGGATGGAGACCCAAACGTCCAAAGGTGAATCATCGGCTAAAGCATACAAGGCCTTCAGGTTTGTATCCGGAGCAAACAAGGATTCCGTCCATTGCTCCCAGTCCTGCCGGTTGGCTTGTTGACCGAAAGCGGCATGCAGCGGATGCATATAGCGCCCTTTTTCAACAGAATACCCTTTAAATACAAACCCGTTAAACATGCTGTCGACAGGTTGATCCCCTGCATGATATTTCACATAATACTTCAGATCGGAAACGGTCCACTTATAGATCGGATGTTCAAATATACCGCCGCATGGCAAAACGCAAATGTGATTTTGCACGCCCTGGGCTGCCGGATGATAATATCCATATACAGAGCCTTCCACTGCTATTCACGCACCCTTTCATACATAGAACCTCTTTTTCATTACAAGATAGTGAAAGGAACGGATGTGATAGAACGGACGATCGAAATGCTTCAGCGGGAAATTCCGTTCCGTTATCAACGTGTAGATAAAACCAGCCATGAGCAAGCTAAACAGTTGTACCGACAAGCGGACATTATTGTCGATCAAATTATAACCGGCTCTTATGGCTTGCTTTGTGTAGAATCGATGGCTTTCGGAAAGCCCGTCATCGCCTATGTGCGGGATGATCTGATGAGCCGGTATCCGACTCAACCCCCGATCTGCAATGCCAGTCCGGATACGTTCTATGACGTGCTGAAATCTTTATTATTATCGCCGGAGACACGGTTTCAGAAGGGGGTAGAGTCGAGGAAATTCACAGAAGATTATCACGACAGCATGAAAGTCGGGGGCAGGTTATTAGAGATATACGGGCAGTTAACGAGCGGGTAAAAGGGGTTTTCTTGGAAGCCATTCCACAATAGTTATTTAATCAAACGCTTCCTTGCATAATTGCTTGGTTTTCGGGAAATTATAATCTTGTTCATCCAAAAACAACGATCTAGGAGGCTAACGTTTAAGATGCAGCTAATCCCTTATGAACCATTCCGGCATCTCGAAAACATGAGACGGGAGCTTGACCGTTTCTTCACAGGAGACTTGTCGACTTTTAAAACAGGATTCGGTCAAAATCTCGGCAGTTTAAGGGTTGATGTCCATGAAACCGAAAATGAAGTCGTGGCTACTTGCGATATACCGGGATTAGAAAAGAAAGAAGATGTGAATATCGATATTGACAACAACATCCTTACCATTACCGGGTCCATCAACAGAGCAAACGAAGTCAAAGAAGAAAATTTGCACAGGCAGGAGCGTTTTGTCGGCCGTTTTCAACGCTCCATCAGCTTGCCTTCAAGCGTATCTTCAGAAGGCGTTACAGCGACTTATAAGAATGGTGTACTTGAAATTCGTATGCCTAAAACCAAACCCGATACGAAGAAAAAAATTGATGTTAACTTTCATTAACCGGGCCGATTTTGTTCCAGGCAGCAAATGAGCATCGCTTAATCCAGAGAACATCATGACCAGTCAGGATTTTGTTGATTGGTCTTTTTGCGTGCATGTCGAAAGGGTGGCACGATCACAATGGCTGCTAGCGAGAATACGAACCGCAAACCTCCTCCTATATGACAAATGTCATACCTTCTACTTGACGTTTATGACTACAGCGAACGGGCTGCATTTTCTATAATTGAAGATAGAAAACTGCGTCCGGTGTTCAACAACGTTCCCCGCGCGTCATATCGAGGAGGAAGCCCGCAATGCACCAAGCTAGCATAGCCCATCTGAAAAAGAACGTCGCTCCTTATGAGAAAACCGATACGAAAGCGAGTATCCGGCAGCTTGTCAACACCCTGGTTCCACTTGTGCTGCTCTGGTACGGCGCGTATCTTAGCCTGTCCGTTTCGTATTGGTTAACGCTGCCGATCGCGATCGTTGCGGCCGGGTTTGTGGTTCGGACGTTCATCATCTTTCACGACTGCTGTCATCAATCGTTCTTCAAGAACCGCCTGGCTAACGATATACTCGGCACCATTACGGGTGTCCTTACGCTTTGTCCGTATGAACAGTGGAAAAATGCTCATGCCATCCACCACGCGACGAGCAGCAACCTCGATAAACGGGGGATCGGCGATATATGGATTTTGACCGTGGACGAATATGCGGCTTCTTCATTGTGGCGGCGAATCGCTTACCGGATTTATCGGAATCCGCTCGTCATGTTCGGACTCGGACCGAGCTTTGTTTTTCTGCTGCAGTACCGGTTTAACCGCAAGGGAGCGAGACGCAGGGAGCGCATGGGCAATTATTTGACGAATGTACTCCTGGTCGCTTTGTATGCGCTGTTGATCTGGGCCGTCGGCTGGCAAGCATTCGTCATGGTTCAAGGGCCGATTTTCTTCGTATCCGGCTTGTTGGGCATCTGGCTGTTCTATGTCCAGCATCAGTTCGAGGATTCCTACTTTGAGAACGAAGAAGAATGGAGCTATGTGAAAGCCGCGGTGGAGGGGAGCTCTTATTACAAGCTTCCCACGGTTTTGCAATGGATCACGGGCAACATCGGATTTCATCACGTTCATCATTTAAGTCCGAAAGTACCGAACTATAACCTGGAGAAGGCGCATGAGGCTACGCCGCCCCTTCAAATGGCGACGACCATTACGCTCCGCACCAGCCTGAAGTCGCTTCGTTTCCATCTATGGGATGAGCGTAACAAAACGTTTGTCGGTTTCAGAGACATCAAACGGGTGCTCGGCAAGACCGATCCTGCAGTCCATTCCATAAAAAAACATAGCCCGAGTCTGCAAGGAAAGTAACTCTGCGCCAAACCTTTATGTTATGATACAAGTAACTTTATCGGCAAAGAACAAAGGATGGGCGACCATGCAGAAGTGGTATCAAATTTTTCACAAAAATACGGGTCTTAGTCCTTATGTGTGGGTCGTCTTTTACATCCTTCCGTTTTATTTCATATTCCGGTCATCCTCTACGTACGAAGTGGTGATCGGCTTCATCATGATTATCGTGTTCTTTGTTTGCTACGTGCTGTCCTTTGTTTCCAAAGGCTGGCTGGTGTACTTTTGGACAAGCGTGCAAATATTGATTTCCATCACGATGACCTTGCAGTTCGGCTATGTGTATTTCTCCCTCTTTTTGGCTTTTTTTATCGGCAATATACAAAATCGGATCGGATTTATTACGTTGTACTCCATTCATCTGGTTAGCACGCTGGCGACTATCAACTATGGGTTCGTATCGAAAAATCCTGTATTTATTACCCAGCTCCCGTTCGTCCTGCTCAGTCTGATTGCCGTGATCCTACTTCCCGTCACCACCTACGACCGGAACAAAAGGGATCAATTACAGGGACAGCTGGAGAATGCGAATAAGAAAATTTCCGAGCTGGTCAAGCTGGAAGAACGCCAACGCATCGCCCGCGATCTGCACGATACGTTAGGGCAGAAGCTCTCCTTAATTGGCTTAAAGAGCGATTTGGCGGGTAAATTAATAAATAAGAACCCGAACCAGGCCCAGATCGAAATCCAGGAAATCCGGCAGACGGCCAGAACCGCGTTGAAGGAAGTCCGGGAGATGGTTACCCAAATGCGCGGTACGAAGCTGGAGGATGAGATGTTTCGAATTGAGCAGATCTGTAGAGCCGCTCAAATCGAATTCGTTTTGGAAGGGGACCCTAAGCTGACCGACACCTCCTTGATGACCGAGAATGTGCTCAGCATGTGCCTGAAGGAAGCTGTCACCAACGTGGTGAAGCACAGCGGCGCATCGATGTGCTCGATTGCCATCGAACCATCGCGAACCGAGTTGGTTATCCGGGTGAAGGACAATGGGATCGGCATAGCGGATGAATCCTTATGCGTCCGGGGGAACGGACTGCGGGGCATGAAAGAGCGGCTTGAATTTGTGAACGGAAGTTTGGAAATCAGTTCCGATCATGGAATGTTACTCGTGATGAAAGTGCCGAACGTCTTCAAACCAGCGGAGAAGGAGGCGGGGACATGATCCGAATTGTGATTGCCGAGGACCAGCGGATGCTGCTGGGCGCTCTGGCTTCCCTGCTTGATTTGGAAGAGGATATGAAGGTCGTAGGTCGAGCGAGCAACGGCGAGGAGGCCGTGAAGCTGGTTCACCTGCATAAGCCGGATATTTGCATCATGGACATTGAGATGCCGGGCAAGAGCGGGTTGGACGCGGCCGAGGAATTGAAGGGATCCGGCTGCAAGGTGATGATTCTCACCACGTTCGCCCGCTCCGGCTACTTCGAGAGGGCCGTCAAGGCAGGCGCCAACGGGTATTTGCTGAAGGACAGCCCCAGCGAGGAGCTCGCTGACTCGATCCGCAGCATCATGGCCGGCAGGCGCATCTACGCCTCGGAGCTGGTGGATGAGGCTTATAGCGAAGAAAGTCCGTTGACCGAGCGGGAGAAGGAAGTGCTCGTCCTTATCGCCGACGGCAAGAATACGAAGGAAATCGCCAGCGAGCTGTACATTACAACCGGAACCGTCCGCAATTACATTTCCACTATTCTGGATAAGCTCGGCGTCAGTAACCGGATCGAAGCGATTATGCGGTTCAAGGAGAAGGGCTGGTTCAAGTAACAGGTTACCAGCCAGAGTCACGCCACCTGACGGCAGGATGGAACCGCACCTAGCAGAAATGAAAGCTCATGAAAGAGGCCCTACGAGTAGAATCGTGGGGTCTTTGTTTGTGTACGGAGAACACGAAACGGCCGGGCAAACCGGAAATTTGTTTAGAGTCGCCCGGGCATGGTATTATTACTAAATATGGATGCGCATACAATATACGTTTATACAAGTGGCGATCCAATTCATGAGTCAAATCCGGCTTGCATCTGCTTTATCCCTGAACGGAACACCCATTCTACAGAACAATAAGGAGGCCCGGCATGACATCGATCCATCAATTGCTTATGCCCGGAAAGGTCTTATACGGGCGGGGAGCTTTCACCCAAGTAGGCGAGCAGGCAAGCCTCTTGGGCGTCAAAGCGTTCATTATCAGCGATCCGATCATGGCAAAGATCGGTAACGTCGATTTATGCATCGAGCATCTGAACCGGTATTCGTTTCCATACGCCACCTATTTGAATGTGGATGCAGAGCCGACCGATGTTCACGTGCAGGAAGCGCTGGAAATTTGCCGTCAGGAGCAATGCGACGTCATCATCGCTTTAGGCGGAGGAAGCTGTATCGATACTGCCAAGGCCGTGGCGGTATTCATGACCAACGAAGGCCATCTCAGCAAATACGTCGGCGGCAAAAACCGGTTCCGCACCAAACCGATCCCGCTCATTGCCGTGCCCACCACGGGGGGGACCGGATCTGAAGTCACCAAAGTCACAGTCATCATCGATACGGCGAACGATGTGAAAATGATGATTTCGGATCCGGCGCTGCTTCCTGCGATAGCCATTGTCGATCCATTATTATCCGTTTCCTGTCCCCCGGCCGTTACGGCGGCTACCGGAATCGATGCGCTGTGCCATGCTGTGGAAGCTTACCTTTCGCGCCGCTCGCAGCCTGTAACGGACCTGTATGCGCTGTCGGCGATAGAACTGATTATGAATCATTTGCATCAAGCTTTCATTCAGGGAGACGATGTGGAGGCGAGAGAAAAACTTGCGCTCGGCGCCATGCTGGCGGGAGCCGCTTTCTCGAATGCGTCGGTTACGCTGATCCACGGGATGTCGCGTCCGGTGGGCGCACTCTTTCATGTGCCGCACGGGTTATCGAATGCAATGCTGCTGCCGGCTGTGTTAGATTATACGAAAAGCAGCGCGGAGGAACGGCTTGCCCATATTGCGCAGACCATGAGGCTGGACACGACCGGTACCGCCATCCCGGAGCGCGCGGACATGACGATTGACGCCATCAAAAAATTGTGCCGTTCTCTGCGCATACCGAATATAAACCAGTGGGGGATCGAACGGGACAAATGGGCGAACGCTGTCCATAAAATGGCGTTCGATGCTCTCGACAGCGGCAGTCCCGCGAATAATCTGAAGATTCCGACCCACGAGGAGATCGTCCAGCTGTATAACACGGCTTACGACTACAAGTTTTGTTAGCTTTCTTTTTTATCTTGAAATTAACTCCGTTGTATGTTAAATTAAGAAAAGACAACGTATTCTTTATTTAGAAAGCGGTTTCATATATACGAAATGTTAATTCATATTCGGCTCTTTATCTGCTTTAGTAGCTTCAACTACTAACTCTCGCAGACAAAAAACAGCCTTTAAGAATCGAAAGATTCTTAAAGGCTGTTTTTTTATAAAAAAAGGAGTGAAAAAGATGTCAGTGAAACAGGATTTGCGTACTCACATAAAACTTTTAGATTCCAAAGAGAAGCTGCACCGTATCACAAAATCTGTCAATAAGGATACGGAATTGATGCCGCTAGTAAGATGGCAATTTCGGGGGTTGGAAGAAGAGCAGCGGCGCGGATTTTTATTCGAAAATGTGACGGATAGCCGTGGCCGTACTTTTTCCGGTTCGGTGGCGGTCGGTATTTATGCAAGGTCGGATTTCCACGGAATACATCGAGCCATCGATAATATCCATCCAAATGATTTGTTCATTGGTCGGATTATGATGAGAATGCCAAGTCCAATTCGGGGTTAATATCAAATCTCCCGACAAGACCTGGCTGAGTCCAGGCAATGGTCCAGTTGCCGAATCCGATCTGCTCCGTTCCATATCATCGGGCTGCCTTTTGTTTTAAGTGTAAAAAAGCGGAACTTGAATACAAAATTGATTTTGGCAACCGGAGCCCTAAGTGCATTGTTTGGTTTTTATTACATGTATCATTTAGGAATCAATGAAGGACTTTTCAAACTCTGGTTTTCATAATTTGGTCAGACCTTTATCAATAACCCGGATAATGTTACATCCCCCCTATTCATACCTATGAAAATGCTTGCTTAGATGTGTTATATGTAACTACTGGTCTTATAAAGACATTGAAACGAGGGGACAGAAGATGAGGGTGATTGTAGGTATTTCGGGAGCGACCGGAGCAATATTCGGGATTCGCCTGTTAGAAGTTCTTCAGCAATTGGGAGTGGAAACGCATCTGGTGATGTCCAAATGGGCGGAAACGACTATCAAGCTGGAAACGGGCTATACGGTGCAGCAAGTCAAAAGTATGGCGGCTGTCGTACACGATCCGATGAACCAGGCTGCATCCATATCTAGCGGCTCGTTTCGCGTCGACGGTATGATCATTGCCCCCTGCAGCATGAAAACATTGGCGTCTATCCGTGTCGGTTTCGCCGAGGGACTTCTCGGCAGAGCAGCTGACGTCATATTAAAAGAACGCAAAAAACTTGTGTTACTCGTTCGCGAAACTCCGCTAAGCGACATACATCTGGAAAATATGCTGGCACTTTCGCGGATGGGCGCGGTTATCCTGCCGCCGATGCCCGCATTTTACAACAAACCGACGACATTAGATGACATGGTAAACCATATTGTGGCGCGGACATTGGACCAATTCGGCATCGATAATACGCTAACCAAACGTTGGCAGGACCCGGTAGAACGAAAACAGCCGTAATAAAGGGATAGGAAATGAATGTGTAATGAAGAGGAGGAACTTGAAGTGGAGGTCAAGGTTTTTATCGAATACAAAATCGTTTCAGAGAAAAGAGATACTTTTATGCAACTTCTGCCCGATTTGAAACGAAATACAGACGAGCATGGTGGACGGGAATACAAAATCTATGAGGGGACGGACCAGCCTAATCTGATCGTGGAGGAATTCCTCATCGCGGACATTGGACGCTATCAAATGATAAAAACAGAGCGCTTGAATCCCGATTCCCCATTCTGGAACAAACATCATGAACATATCGTAGGAGGGGCAAACAAGCTGCATATCTGGGCCTTCAAGACATTGAAATAGCTAACCGTACAGAACAATACCGAATGAAAAAAAGCCCTAACATTACATATAGGAGGTGCCGCGGCACCTCTTTTTGCGTCTGGACAGTATCGTATAACAGGAGTCACAGGAAAATAAAGGGATTTACTTTTCCGATTCGAGCGAAAATTACAAAATACACTAAAAAAACCATGAGAAACGTTAATTGCCCCATGTTCATGGAACAGGCCGGCACAGGTAAAATTGAAGTGTAAAGAGGACAACGAGAGAAAGCCCCAAGCGGACATTTCTCAATATGTCTTTCAATATCTCAGAAGAAAAGAGGAGAAAAAATGGCTCAAAAGATTTTGGATCACAATGGAAACCCTGTCACACATGGCCGCGAAACCGTTAACGGAGTTCGTCTCCATTACTATACTGCTGGAGAAGGCGAGCCGGTTGTCCTTCTGCACGGTGTACCGAAAACCTCTTACTACTGGCGTAATGTATTGCCAAAGCTATCTCATAAATATAAGGTAATCGTACCAGACCTTCGCGGTTTCGGCGATTCGGCTCGGACATTGACTGGTTACGATATGCCTAACATGGCGGAAGATATTGCTCAACTGATGACGGCTCTCGGACATGAGAAGTTCTTCCTTGTCGGTGAAGACTGGGGAGCAGCGGTGGGCATGGCGCTCGCCATGCAATATCAAGATCGGGTTAAGAAGTTCGTATACACTGAAATGCTTCTCCCTGGATTCGGGTTGGAAGATTGGTCGCACCTGACGGAAGAGAATGTGCGCACGAACCACTGGATTTGGCACATCAACTTCTACAATGTTCGTGATTTCCCGGAACTTCTGATCTCGGGTCGAGAAATGCTGTACTTCTCTCATTTCATCCGTCATGAGTGCTATGATCCTACTGCCGTTTCCGAAGAGGCCATTGCAGAGTATGTGCGCTGCTACGCTGCACCGGGCGGACTGCGGGCGATGTTCGAAGTATACCGCGCGACATTCCAAGATGCGGCCTTCTTCAAAACAGCACTCGACAACAAGTTGAAAATGCCGGTTCTCGCACTCGGAAGTACTTACTTCATTGGTGAAGAGAATACACGCGAGATGAAACTGGTTGCAGAGAACGTGGAGGAAGCAAGCCTGCCTTGGGGCCACCAATTGGCAGAGGAATGTCCGAACGAATTGAGCGAAATCCTGCTTAACTTCATCAGTAAATAATATCTTGACATCACGCCACATGAATGCAGTGGCGTGATGTTGTAAGTAAGGGTCTGATTCTATCGACGATCAAAGGGGGAACGGAATGTGAAATGGAATAAGCCGGTTCTTGTAGCCATTGTCGTTCTATTCATGTTCATGACGGCTTGCGGCAATAACAGCGGTACATCTTCCGGTAAAGCTGAGGGTACAGCGGAAGCTGACAAGAATGCTGCCGGGTCATCCGTGAAATCTGAAGCGGATGGCAGTACTCATGCAGGACTAAAGCAGCCGCCATGGTATAAGGAACCAACGGCTGATCAATTGGAAGCCGTCAAATTGGACAATCCTTCCGATATGATTGTAAGCAGCGGTCCTAATGGTGAGAAAGCAACTCCTGCCAGCGAAATTATCATTACGGAAGAGCAAGCTGCCAAGATCAAGGAAGGCAAATTTACGGCAGCAATCGCTATGGGATTCCTCGGGGATGATTGGTCCGAGCAGCAGCTCGCCGGTTTGAAGTCGGAGTTCCGCAGACTAGGTATTGAAGTCGTCGCTGAAACCAATGCAAATTTCAAGGATACGACGCAAATTTCCGATCTTCAAGCTATTGCCGGTAAGAAGCCGAACATTGTTGTAAGTATTCCGCTCAACGCTCAGACAACGGCAAGCGCATACAAAGCTCTGGCCAATGCAGGCACGAAGATCGTCTTTATGGACCAGCCGGCGGAAGGCATGCTGCCGGGCAAGGACTACGTTTCTGTGGTGTCCGCAGACAGCTTCGGTCTTGGCATGAACATTGCGGATGAATTAGCCAAAGCCGTAGGAGGCAAGGGTGAAGTTTCAGCGCTCTATTACGCTCCGAACTTCTATGTGACCAATCAGCGCTATCAAGGGTTCGTAGCTCGTCTGGCAGCCAAGTATCCTGACATTAAGCTGGTTGAGGTACAGGGCTTCCAGGATCCGAACCGTTCACAGGAAGTAGCGGCTGCCCTGCTGACGAAATATCCGAACTTGAAAGGGATGTATGCCAGCTGGGATGTACCGGCAATGGGGGCCGTAGCAGCAGCTCGCGTTGCAGGTAAGACGCCTGCGAACTTTAAGATTTCAAATGATAATCTTGGTAATGAAGTGGCGCTTGACATGGCGCAGAACGGCTTTATCGCCGGCATCGGCTCGCAGCGTCCGTTCGACCAAGGTGTCGCAGAAGCTAAATTGGCGGCACTGGCGATGATCGGCCAGCCGACGCCGGCTTATGTCGCGGTTAGTTCATTGGCCGTCAACCGGAAAAACCTTAAAGAGTCCTACAAGGTGATCTATCACAAGGATGCCCCGGCCGATATTCTTGAAGCATTGATGAAATAAGAGCGTAACGAAGGCATGGCAGGGGGGGACGTCTCTGCCGTGCCATCCATTTATACACGTAGGCGGTGAGACCATGACGATCCCACACATTCTTGAAATGGAGAACATCAATAAGTCGTTCAGTCGTGTGCCTGTACTGAAGAATGCACACTTTGAGCTGCGCAAAGGTGAAGTTCATGCCCTTATGGGAGGCAACGGTGCAGGGAAATCAACGTTGATGAAAATTCTTACCGGTGTGTACACCAAAGACTCCGGAACCATTTTATTAGAAGGCAGCAAGGTGGAGTTCAACAAGCCCAAGGATGCCGAACGAAGCGGTATCGCGATGATCTTCCAGGAATTCAGCCTAATCCCTACACTCACGGTTGCAGAAAATATCTTCTTGAAGCACGAACCCAGGAGAGGCTTGCCCTTCTCCATCGACGGCAAGGAGATGGTTAGAAGATCCAGGGAAATTCTGAACGATTTGGATGTCCAGATTGATCCTAACGCAACGGTTGATTCGCTTAGCGTTGGTTACTGGCAAATGGTCGAGATTGCCAAAGCCTTATCCAAAAATGCGCGAATTCTCGTGATGGATGAGCCTACGGCCTCCTTATCGGAAAGTGAAACCCGATCCCTGTTTCAATTGGTCAAACGCCTTAAACATGCAGGGATATCGATCGTCTACATTTCACATCGAATGGCGGAGATTTTTGAAATCTGTGATCGCATCACGGTAATGAAGGACGGACAGAACGTCTTAACGGAGGAATGCAGCCGGATCTCGATGGAGCAGGTTATTGTGTCCATGCTGGGCAAAGAGACAGCCTCTTTCGAGTGGCAGGAGAGGCAATACGAGCTTACTCCCGAACCCGTTGTGCAGGTGCGTAATCTGGCTTATGGGAGCAGAGTAAGGAATGTTAGCTTTGATCTTTACCCTGGGGAAATTGTAGGCCTGGCAGGTTTAATGGGCAGCGGAAGAACAGAAATTGCGGAAGCCATCTTCGGCATTCGCCAACCGGAAGCAGGAGAAATCCTCATCCGAGGAAAGAAAATCAAGAACGTTCGCGATGCAATAGGTCAAGGGGTTGCTCTAGTCCCGGAGAATAGGCGCAAACAAGGATTGATTCTCGATCATTCGGTTCGAAGCAATGTCATGCTGACGAACATCTATCAGTTATCAAAGCATCTGTTCGTGAATGATTATGCAGGCACGAATATGACGAACCATTACATTCAGAAGCTGAATATTAAAACAGACGGCCCTGATAAGATTGTAAAGCTGCTGTCTGGCGGAAATCAACAAAAAATCGTACTGGCTAAATGGCTGGCTAAAAATCCTACCTTGCTGATCCTGGATGAACCTACGATCGGCGTAGACATAGGAGCAAAATCAGAAATTGTTGAGATCGTCCGTGAGCTTGCCGACAGAGGAATATCCGTTCTTGTTATTTCTTCCGAACTGCAGGAGCTTCTGGCGTTAAGCGACAGAATTCTTGTTCTATATAACGGCGAAATCATGAAAGACATATATCGACGGGATATTGAGACCGAGGAGGTTCTTCATCATGCAATCCAAGGATATTAAAAGCAAGGAGCTCATTTCGATTTCTCGGTTAAGCTTTCCTTTCCATTGGAGGGATTACTTTGTTTATATCGCATTCGCAATTGTTTTGATCTTTTTCGCTTTTACGATTGCTGCGGACGGTTTTTTCCTGCCTTCCAATTTGTTTAATATCGTCCGGGCTACGACGATGATTTCCATTATGGCCATTGCCATGACCTTCGTCATCTCCGCGGGGGAGCTGGATTTATCCATCGGTTCGATAACGGCATTCTCCGCTCTGATTTCGGCCATGGCCATGAATGCCGGATATGGCATGGCAGGAGGAGTTATCGCGGGTCTGCTGGCTGGCCTGCTGATTGGCGCCACTAACGGCATACTTGTTACGAAAGTAGGCATTCCTTCCTTTCTTGTGACCCTGGGAATGATGCAGCTGCTGCGTGGTGTGGATATGTGGCTGACCAATACCAATCCGGTTGTGATCAAGAATGCCAACTTTAACTTCTTCTTCGGTTCCGGCAATTTGGGCTCCATACCCGTCTTACTGTTATGGTCTCTCGTGTTCTTAGGGGCGGGGCATTACATACTCAAGCACACCCCGTTCGGACGTGAGGTGCTGGCTACGGGGGGGAACCGGCTTGCTGCTGAATATTCGGGTGTCAATACGAAGCGAATCAAGTTTTATGCGTTCCTGCTTTCCGGTGGTGCTGCAGCGATCGCAGGAATGCTCTATGCCGGCATGATGCAAAGTGCGCGTTACAGCTTCGGGCAGGGCGATGAGCTCAGCGCGATTGCTGCGGTTATATTGGGAGGAACCAGCCTCTTCGGCGGTGCGGGTACAATCATAGGTACGATCATTGGTTCTCTGCTGATTGGGACCATTAATAACGGGCTCATTATTATGGGACTGAGCGTCAGCCAGCAGATGATTGTCAGCGGCGCGATTATTATTCTGGCGGTTGCGTTCGGTAAAAAACCTGCGTCCTAATCCCTAATGAAGGCGGGATCCGGGACTGCTAAAACATGCTGTACGGCCGTGCGTTCACTCTCCCGGGGTTATGAGGAAGGCTGGACGGATAGCAAGGGAAATAGGATGCAAGGAAAGAGCAGCACCCCTGGAACGGGAATCCGATTCTAGGGGTTCATTCTTATTGGCTTCTCCAGTGCCTGATTATGAAATCCTAGCTTACCTCATCATGGGTTAACACGTGTTATAATAGACGATAGCAGCACACTCACCTGTACTTCTCGTATACCAGAGACTTCAATTGCAAGGGGTGATTACCAATGAAAGTCATTGTCGTTGAAGATGAACCGAACTCATTAATGGGGATGAGAAGAGCGGTCGAATCGATGGGGATGAATTTGTCCCTGTTTACTTCAAACCATGCCGAAGAGGCAATGGGAATCATTGCGGAGCACCGGCCGGACTTGATCGTTACAGATATTATGCTGCCGGGCATGACAGGCTTGGACCTTGTCGAGCATTTCGTTGGGAAACATTATCAACCTAAAATCATTGTTGTAAGCGGATACAACGATTTTGAATATGCACAAAGAAGCATTCGTGTTGGAGCCGCCGATTATTTGTTAAAGCCGTTCCATACGGAGGAGTTCGCAGAGAAAATCCGCAAGTTTCTACTCCTGATTCAGCAAGAAAAAGAACAGAATCACCATCTGCAGCAGCAGTATACCTTTGCCCAAATGGGAAATCGGTTGATGCGTGATAATTATTTGGCCGATTTCTGTTTAAAATATACGCCGCTTGAAGAGCATATTTACCAAAGGTTAAAGCTATGGAACCTGGCATGGCTGGCGGACCAACCCTATTCTATTATGGTGATGGACACCAAAGGCTATCCGGACGGTAAGCCGATCGGGAGTAATTATGCGCTGCAAACCTTCGCTATCGGGAACATTTTGAATGAAGTATTGATGGACTACGCTGCTACTGTATTTTTCAAGGATTCCAAGCATCGTTGGGTTGTAATAACAGGGAACGACAAGGTTCAAGAGTTGATACATTCGATTATCCACAGTGTCAAAAGTTATCAGAAAATTGAATTGGCAATAGGGATCAGCGCAAAGATGGAGCTTTTCGAACATATCCATTCCGCTTACCAAGATGCACTGAAAGCATTCCGAATCCATTCCTTATCGGACCATTCGGAGTTCTTCTATGAGTCCAATCCATCTAAATCAAGCGGTTATGTGACGCCGGACCAGATGGCCTCCTTGTTGTGCGAGCAGAACGAGGAGGCGATTGCACGGGCTGTCAAACAATTCATCCGAGGCACCGTCATGCTGGAAGGAACGGAGAGCAAAGAGGATGTTACTCGCGGCGTCTTAAACTACCTTTCGCAAATTCATATCAGCCTGAGTGAGAGAACGGCCAAGGAATTGGAAGAAATTCCGATGAGAGTGTGGGAGATGCTCGACGAGTGCAGCACGATTCAAGAGTATCAGCAGGTTTTGCGTGACTATCTCACCAATCTAGGCCGACAGCTGTTCGCTCCCAGGATGAATGCGATTGTGGAACGTGCATTAGAGAAAATGGCTGCCGCTTATATGGAAGATATTACATTAGGTAAAGTCGCGGACGAGTTATCGATTCATCCCGTGTGGCTCAGTCAGGTGTTCAAGAAAGAAACCGGCCAGACCTTCACGGATTATCTTGCCGATCTCCGGATTAACCGCGCGAAGACGCTGCTAAGAGAGACAAGTATGAAAATCTATGAGATTGCCACGGCTGTTGGCTACAATGATTTGCAGTATTTCGGCACGCTGTTCAAAAAGAAAACAGGTGAAACTCCGAAAGAGTTCAGGTATGGCAAATGAGGAAGAGAACGAATTTTAACACGCTGTTCATTAAAATGCTTCTGATTATGTCTGTATCGATGTTAATCCCGATCGCCGTACTAGGCATGCTTTCTTTTGAGAAGTCTAAGCAGCAAATTGAATCCGTCACCTCCCAGTTTCTTCAGGATAATCTCGCATTAAATGCCAAGCTGGTTAGAAAAATAATGGTTAGTGTGGAAGAGGAGTCACGACGCTTAGCTGCATCCAAAGAAATTCAGGACTATCTGGAGACCTACCCCTTAGCTAATGAAGCGGATCAGGTTCCGTTCTCCGTGGTGGAAACGCGACTTCAAATCAAGCTAACCAGCGCTTACCGCATGGATGTATTGACTAAGAATTCGGAGTCTTATTCGCAGCTATATCCTCTCATTCAAGCAGCGGGAAAAAAGGGGGTATGGATTCATGAGTGGGATCGGGATATGTCCAGCCCGGTATTTATCTATATCGCCTTGATCAGGAACTCCGCCTATGATACCATCGGCATTCTAACGCTGGAGATTCCGGAGTATTTAGTCCGTGGGGGATTAGTCTTCCCATCTTCATTTAAGAACTATAAAGTCATGCTGGTGGATAGCGGAAATCATATCATCTCTAATACGGATACAAGCTTCTACAATAAGGAGTATTACTATGAAGAATATTTTCCGACGGAAAAATGGAAGAAGGGAGAAGTCGGGCTGAACAGGGATGGCTGGAAGCTCATTGCGGCTGTCCCAAGGGATGAGCTCACGGGAACCATTTACCAAATTAAAGATTTCACCTTCTGGATTGTGATGATCAGTATGATTGTTGTCACGCTGTTTCTTGTTATACTTGTACGCACCTTTACGATTCCCATTAAAAATTTGGTTCTGCATATGAATGAAGTGAAGAGAGGGCTGCTAAATCCTTTTGCTCTCTATCAAGAGAGACGAGATGAAATCGGCCAGCTTGTTCGCGGCTACAATCAGATGGTATCGGGTATGCTGGAATTGCTTCACAAGACGAAAGCCATGGAATCAGACAAAAGGCAATTGGAGCTGCAGACCTTAAATCATCAAATCAACCCCCATTTCTTTTACAATACGCTTGATGCGATTAAGTGGAGAGCCGAACACAGCAACGAGACGACGATTGCCGCGATGGTCACTAAATTAGCCAGTTTGCTGCGGTTCAGTCTGAACAATGGGGATGAATGGACGACCGTTGAGCGGGAAATTGAGCATGCCCGAAATTACCTTGACATTGAGCTTCTTCGCAGCAATCGTTCTTTCCAAGTGTTCAGCCAAATTGCACCGGATGTTCGCAAAAAAAAGATTATTAAATTAATTTTGCAGCCGATTATGGAGAATGCGGTGAAGCATGGCATCAGCAAGCATCCGGAAGGAAAAGGGAAGATTAAGCTGACCGCGAAACGGGATGGGAATGAAATTGTCTTCATCATTGAAGATAATGGGCCCGGCTATCATGGCGGGCCCTTGTTGAACTTGGGCAATCCTGCGGAGAGGGACGGAACTGGCGGAATCGGATTAGTGAATGTTCATAAACGGCTAGAGCTGCATTTTGGGCATAAGTTCGGATTATTGGTGCATCCGAATCCGAATACAGGATTTAGAGTCGAAATCCGGCATCCTATTATCGAAGATGGGCAGGATAGCAGAAGTGGTGAACATGGCGGGCTCTAAATCTTCTGCCGAAAGCAAAGCACCCGAACGGTTGAGTTTTCAATCGTTCGGGTGCTTATGCTTCTTTCCGATTAGAAAAGGTAATCTGGACGGGCTTATTAGGGCTGGAGGAAATAAGCAGAATGTGTCGAACTTCTTTAGAAAGGTGTTAAATGTTGTATCGGAGGTGTTAAATCATATGCGATTTTTTTGATCGAAGAAAACAACTGCGCTTCAAAATGGAGCGTACGTTCGTACTGATGGGGTGCAATGTACCCCAAACTCCGCTCTATTGCTTCTTTTTGCCCGTTTTGGATTTCTCAATTCAGGTAGTTACTTTCACTAAAAGCCGCCTATCATCAAGTTCGCTTCTTCCAGATCGCCAATTCGCTTGTGAACATCACGCAATGCTTGGTCTTCCGGCTTCAGTTGTCCACGACAATCCCATTTCCCCGGGTACTGCAACACCGGCTTCCCTTCTTCTTGAATAAGTCGAATGGTTCGAATTTTGAATGCCTTTTCGTACTTTTTCGTCATGTCAGACACCTCGATTCCTATCGTCATTCATTGATCCGGGGTAAGGGAGGATTTTATGAAAAAAATAATCGCCATCATCCTTATTTTCTTGATTTTAGGAAGCGCTTGCAATTCTGTAGATCCCCCTTTAAATGAAATTATATATATGAATAGTGAAAAAGAGAATCAGAACAAACAATTGGAGCGTGATGTCGAGAGCGCACCCTATACAATAGCATTCGTTCCGAAAGTAATGGAGAAAACCTATTCCAACGCAGCCGTTGAAGGGGCTAAAGAAGCGGCGAGAGACTTAGGTATTAAAGTTGTGGTCACAGTTCCGCCGACCAGCAACCCGGAAGATCAAATCCAAATCATTAAAAAATTGATCGCGCAAAAGGTGAATGCTATCGCCATTTCGGCAAGTGATCCGGTTAAACTGCTGCCCGTTTTGAGAGAGGCTCGGCGGCATCATATTAAAGTCATTACATGGGATTCGGATTCGGATCCAAGCGGCAGAGATTTTTTCGTCAATATGGTGGATGAGCAAACATTAGGACGACACTTAATGGATATGCTGGCATGGAGTTTAAACGAAACGGGGGATTTTGCAGTTTTAGCAGGTCCTTTGACGGACGCCAATGTGCAGGAATGGATTAAATGGATTTCATTCCAACAGGAGCAATACTATCCGAATATGAGGCTGGTAAAAATCGGGGAAATCGATCATAGCAACGAGAGTGCTGTCGCAAAAGCAAAGGAGATTCTTGAAACCTACCCTAATTTATCCGGCTTAATAGGCGCTAGTTATATTGCTCCGCCTGCCGCAGCACAAGCCGTTCAAGAAGCAGGTTTACGAGGTTCGGTAAAAATCGTCGGCATAGCAACACCTAACTCCACGCGAACGCTCATCAACGACGGCTCTTTGCAGATGATTACGCTTTGGAGCCCTCGTAAGTTGGGTTACTTAACGGTAATGCTGGCCAAAAATTTGCTTGACGGACAATATCCTTACGATCGGCAGGCCATTCTCAATGTCGGTAACATCCGCATGCGATTGCAGAATAATATGGTGATCATGGGGGAACCCATAGACTTTGTAAAGGGAAATATTGATCAATATGATTTTTAACAGGAAATTAATCCAATGGTTGCAGTTGAAAAATTATCGATTGAGAACAAAGCTAATCATGATTTGTGTTTTATTGACAATCGTTCCCATCACGTTGTTAGGATACATTTCATACTATCACTATACGAAGTCGATCGAGGAACAGGTGGGGAAATACGTTCCCAAAATTTTAGATCAAGCAAACGATAACATCGACAAGCAAATGGAAGAGTTGATGCAAATGCCTTGGTTGTTATATAACTCGAACGAGGTGCTGTCGATCCTGCGAAAAGATAATACCCTCAATTTTTCCGAACTCAATAATGACGTGTTTACGGTCAACAGCTATCTTTCGAGAACGTATTTTAACGGAAGTAATGCGCCGCTTCTAGGCGTGTTTGTATGGTCCAAATCCCGCTTATATTACAGCACGACGCTGCCATACTTCGGGTTTGAACAAGAGCCCGATTTTCAGGAAAAAGGAAGTATTATTTTACAGCATGAGACGGATCTCCATTTTGAGTATAATAAGCCATTTTTCTTAATCAAGAAGGAGATTTGGGATTCTGTAAATTTTCAACATGTAGGCATGATGTTGATCGCAGTGGATTTTTCGTTATTTAATAATGTGCTGTTTGATATCAAACAACAAAATGAGGCGGAAACCTGGGTCATGAATCCGCAGGGAGAGGTTATTTATGACACCAATGCAAGGCGAATCGGCTCTATAGTAGACCTTAACTATTATCCAATAAAAAACGGAAGTTTTCGATCCTCACATGACGGCAATCGAAGACTGATAAGTGTCAGTCAATCCGGCCAAACGGAGTGGATCCTGGTCCACAGCATCCCATTTGAATATTTAACGAATAGCACCAAACTGATTCGGGACGTTACCGCGTTATTGGTGGTTATTTTTGTACTGATTACCGGCTTGATTTCGATTTACGCAGCCTGGAATGTAAGCCGTCCTATTGATAAGCTAAGCAGCTTAATGAGAGATGTGGAGAAAGGGTATCTTCAAGTGGACCTTCGTGTCGACTCCAGAGATGAAATCGGATTACTGGCCAGAAGCTTTAATTCCATGGTTTCCAGAATCAAGGACTTGATTCAACAAAACTATCATATTGAGCTGCGCCAAAAACAAGCGGAGCTGTATGCGCTGCAATCCCAAATCAATCCTCATTTTATGTATAACACACTGGAAACCATAAGTATGGCGGTTGAAGACGATGAGAAAGAAACCGTTGTCGATATGGTGACCTTGCTCGGTAAAATGCTAAGGTTTTCGTTAAGCAACAAAGATCGGATTGTGACGCTGCACACCGAAGTCGAACATATCCGGAACTATTTGTCCATTCAAAAATACCGTTTTGAACATCGATTGAACTTTGATATTCAATCGGACATTGATCTGAACCATTATTATTCGCCCAAGTTTATATTACAGCCCATCATTGAGAACTGCATTATGCATGGTCTGGAGACCAGAAAAGGACTTACGATCCGCATTCACATCACCAAAGTATCCGGAATCCAGGGTGGAATGGAAGAAATTCTCATGAGCGTTCAAGATGACGGAATCGGAATGGATCAAGAAACGCTGGAAAAAATCCGTGTATTGCTGGAATCAGACCCGATCGCGGGAAGAGATTCCGGCTTTGGATTGAGTAATGTACATGCCAGAATGGTTATGATGTTCGGGCCGGATTACGGGCTTCGAGTTGAAAGCAAGTTGAAAGAGGGAACGACATTTTACATCCGGATTCCGGTCATAGAGGACATGCAGACTGTGAATAAATATGAAAGAAACGAGGTCTGACTCACCATGAAGACAATTCATACCATCATTGTGGATGATGAGAAGCGGATTCATAGAGGAATCGAACGGTTGGTTCGCGCTTGCCCCGGTGATTGGGAGATTATCGGGATGTTTTCCAACGGAATTGAGGTCATTGAATTTCTTGAAGAAAGCGGCAAGCGGATTGATTTGATGATAACCGATGTGAAAATGCCGGAAATGGATGGCTTGGCGTTGATTCATGAAGTCAAAAAGATCTATCGGGATGATTCGTTTCATTCGATTATCATCAGCGGGTACGACGATTTCCAGCATTTGCAATCCGCCATTCGGGAAGGGGCATCCGATTATTTACTGAAACCAATCGACCGAACGGAATTTATGAATCTCCTGCAAAGAGTGAGAGATAACATTTATGAGCAGAGGTTGAGAAGTGAGAAATGGAACGATTTGAAAAAAAAGGCCGATAAACACGCTCTCGTGAAACAGACTCAGTTATTGAGCGAAGCCGTTTTATCCGGTCCTGAAGATATTTCTACCTTGTACTGGATCAAGGATTTTCCGGAAGGACAATACCAGCTTCTGTATGTCTGCGCGGATGATTTTCCGATGAAAACGCGTGAGTATAAACCGAACGATTGGGGGATTATGGCTTATGCGATTCAAAATATTATAGATGAAATGGTGATCCATAATTACGTTAAGGCGGGGGAAGGAAACAAGGGTTGGTGGTGGCGAGACGGAGGATTCAAATTTTGGGTGCTCCTGTATGGTTCGTCACGGGATGAAAGCTCATTCATTGCAAGCGGGAGCCGCTTTGCCAACGACTTGAGGAGTAACATTCATCGGTATACACCTTTTACCGTATCGATCGGACAAAGCGATCCGTTTAAAGATTTGACGATTTTGCCGGGTTTGCGAAAGCAGTTGCTGGCCTATATTCGCTTCCGAATGGTTTATGGCGGGAATCAGGTGTTTTCCTCTCGTTTGACGAATGAAATGGCGTCTAAAGATGAACATACGCACTTATCTCCGAAGTTGAAGGAAATGGCGAATAAGATGACGAATGCGCTCGGCCACTCCACAATTCCTGGAATCGAAGAGGAATTAAACGCGTTTTTCAGGGGGGTAGCCACACTGCGCTCTCCTTCAGACATACAGCTTGCCATTCAATATATCATGTTTAATCTGTACAAGCTAGCTATGGAAAGTATGGATTTCGGATATTTCCTCCCCGATTTAGACCATGCCATCGATGCGATCAAGGAAGAAACGAATATGATTCAGATCAAAGATTTGGTAAAGAAAATCGTGCTTCAAATCCATCATAAACTGCTGATTTATGAAGAAGAGACCGTGCAAGACCCCATTATGAAAGCAACAACATGGATTAAAGATAATCTGCACAAAAAAATAAGCGTGAAGGACATATCCGATCAAGTTTATATGAACCCTACTTACTTTTGCGAATATTTCAAAAAACAAACGGGGATAACCATACTGGATTATGTAACCGATGTTCGGCTGGAGAAGGCAAAAGAACTTTTGCTGAATACGGATTTAAAAATAGCGGAGATATCGGAGCGCATGAGTTACCAGGATACGAAGTACTTTAGCAGACTGTTTAAACAAAAGTGGGGGAAGCTCCCTTCTGAATATAAAAGAATCTAACCGGAATGAAAGAAGGGGTGTCTCAAATTCAAATGAGGCATCTCTTTCCATGTGAACGCACAGGATCAGCCGAATATTGTCCCCCCTATCTGAAGAATGTGAACTTATGAATGGTTTGGGGAAGCGCTATATTATAACTAACCCAAGGGCAATACATTAAAGGGAATCAGAAAAGAGGAGTTGATTCATGAAGCGAATGGCGAACGGAAAGATTCGCTCTAGAGAAAAGTGATCATGAAAGTCATTTTTTTAAGGTTTGAAAGCTACCTAATCCAACTTGAAAATGGGAGATGAAGCGATATGTATTCAGAACAAATTAAAGATCACACCGGGAAATATGCGAGTTATGGAATGGCAACAGCTAATGGGGTTCGCCTTCATTATATTACCGCCGGCACGGGGGACCGCACCGTTGTACTGCTTCATGGCTGGCCGGAAACTTCACATCAATGGAGACACGTTATTCCGTTGTTGACCCAAGCCGGTTACCGGGTCGTCGCTCCAGACTACCGCGGTGCGGGCAACTCGGAGCGCCCGAGAGAAGGATACGACAAGCATACGATGGCCGTAGACATTCACAGTCTGCTCCACGACCACCTGAAGATTACGAGTCCGAAAATCGTCATTGGTCACGACCTTGGCGGCCAGCTGGCTACCGCTTACGCTTTCCGCTATCCGGAGGACGTATTGTGGATGAGCTGCGGAGAGGCGCCGATTCCGGGCACAAACGTTCACGAGCGGATGAAAACCGATCAGTCCCTGTTCCATTTCCTGTTCCACAACCTGAAGGATCTACCTGAACAGCTTACAGCAGGCCGCGAGCGTTTCTACTTGCAGCATTTCTACGACAAGCTCGGCTATAACCCCTTGGCCGTAGACACCGAACACTTCGCGACAAGCTTCGCGGAACCTGGAGCAATGCGTGCCGGCTTCGAGCTGTACCGCGCTTTCGAGCAGGATGCCGAGGATAACAAAGCGGCGCTCAAGCGTAGCGGCAAGCTGAAAATGCCTGTTCTTGGGCTGCACGGACAAGTTTCTCTGTTTAGTGAAGTGACCGATGAGATGATCCGCGAGTTCAGCGAGAACGTGACCACTATGGCAGTCCCTAATGCCGGACATTGGATCTCCGAGGAGAACCCGGAAGGACTGGTAAACATCATCATCGAGTTCGACAAGAAAGTATTGAAATAACGGGGAAATTCATAACAAAAGGGATACGACCAGGCTTATGCAAAGGGCCTGGTCGCAATTTATGCAGGAAACCGCCGATCCACTACCCTCAATCTTCTATGTTTATGAAAACGGGATTTCTCGAAAAGAATGGTTGGTTAAAACTTTAAGCGATGGGGGCCACTACGATGAGAATGAAAATGGTTCATATGAAAAAAACGGCTGTAATTACAGCTGTATTTGTCCTTTCTATTTCTTTGATAGCGTGCAGCGCTAACTCGGGCAGCGTTCCTGCGAATGGCAATCCTACGGACAGCGGCAGTCAGAAGGCTGGTGCTGTGAAATCTTCGAAGGTAGAACACCCTCCCTGGTATCAAAAGCCTTCTGAAGAACGATTAAAGTTAGCGCAAGAGGATGTAATTTCTACCGAGACAATGGCCAGTGGACCTCGCGGGAAAGCGGCCTTCCCGGCAAGTAAAATTGTAATTACGGACGAGCAATTGCAAAAGATTAAAGCGGGTAATTACAAAGCGGCAATCGCTATGGGCTTCTCAGGGGATGATTGGTCGGAACAGCAGGTTGCAGGTTTAAAAACGGAATTCAAGAGATTAGGCATTGAAGTTATTGCGCAAACAAGCGCCGACTTTAAAGATTCGAAACAGATTGCTGATATTGAAGCGGCATTAATGAAAAAACCAGATATTTTGGTTAGCATTCCGTTGAATGCACAAACGCAAGCCGCCGTGTATAAGAAGGCAGCCGAATCGGGAACAAAAGTTGTGTTTATAGACCAGCCTGTAGACGGTATGGATCCAGGTAAAGATTATGTATCGGTCGTTTCTTCAGATAATTTCGGGCTCGGTATGCAAATCGCCGACGAGCTTGCCAAGGCTATAGGTAATCAAGGAGACGTTGCCGCACTTTATTTTGCTCCGGACTTCTATGTTACAAACGTTCGTTACGAAGGATTTATCGCCCGTTTGGAGGCCAAACACCCCAATATTAACCTTGTAGCGGTTGCAGGTTTCCAAGATTGGAACACGACCCAAGATGTAACAGCAGGTTTATTAACCAAGTACCCCAATTTGAAAGGAATATACGCGAGCTGGGATGTCCCCGCAATGGGAGCTATATCCGCTGCCAAGATCTCCGGCAAGAGTCCAAGTGATTTCGCGATTGTCACGGAAGGCGTGGGGCATGAAGTGGCGCTGAATATGGCTCAAAATGGATTCGTTAAAGGCATTGGAGCCTATCTTCCTTACGACCAAGGCGTTGCTGAAGCGGCTTTA
The DNA here is from genome assembly GCF_004000985.1 of Paenibacillus validus NBRC 15382. GTDB lineage: Bacteria > Bacillota > Bacilli > Paenibacillales > NBRC-103111 > Paenibacillus_G > Paenibacillus_G validus. Next base: position 31,947 of record NZ_BIMH01000043.1, read on the forward strand.
GGGGCATTATCCCTGATTGGCGCCGAGGTGCCTCCGTTTGTTGCCGTTCCTGCACCACCGGTTAATCGGTCGAATTTAGCTGAATCCTTTCAAAGGATCTATCATAGAGAACTACCTCAAGATATCGCCAATGAACTGAAGTAAAAGGGAATGGTTAAGATAAGTCGGGGGTGATAAGTAATGAGCGCTAACTACGCGTTGCAAATGATGGATATTGAGAAGAGCTTTAATGGGATTCCAGTCTTGAAGAAAGCCCACTTCTCGATAGGCAGAGGCGAGGTTCATGCGCTTTGTGGCGGGAATGGCGCCGGGAAGTCCACTTTGATGAAAATTTTGACCGGAGTATACACGAAGGATGCGGGAATTATCCAAATTGACAATCAAACCATAGACATCAACAACGATCAAAATGCGAGGAAGCATGGTATTGCCATGATTTTTCAAGAGTTTAGTCTTATCCCTACGTTAACGGTCGCTCAGAACATCTTCTTGGCGCGGGAGCCCCGGAAGGCTAATGGACTTATTGATGACAAGGAATGCGTCAGAGCGACCGTAGAGATTTTGAAAAAATTGAATGTCGATATTGATCCTAATGCTACCGTAGATTCGCTTGGAGTGGGATATTGGCAGATGATAGAGATCGCCAAGGCACTATCAAAAGATGCGAAAATTCTCATCATGGATGAACCTACGGCTTCACTTTCCGAATCGGAAACGGAGTCCCTATTCAAGCTTGTAAACCAGCTGAAGGCGGAGGGGATTTCCATTGTCTACATTTCACATCGGATGGCAGAGATCTTCGAAATCTGCGACAGGCTGACGGTTTTGAAAGACGGTAAAACGATCTTAACCGATGCGTGCCGGAACTTGACGATGGAGCAGGTCATTGAAAGCATGATGGGGGAGGAAGCAGGGAAATCCTTTAAATGGGTAGAGCGTAATTACATACGGTCAGAAGTCCCTGTCTTGAAAGTGACGCACCTTGCTTACGAGGCGAGGGTGAAAGATGTGTCGTTCCAAATTTACCCTGGTGAAATTGTCGGTCTGGCAGGTTTAATGGGCAGCGGCAGGACCGAGATTATGAAATGCATATTTGGAATCGAACGGCCGACTTCCGGAGAGATTGTCATGAATGGAAAAGCCATCAAAACGACGGCGGATGCCGTGAGCCATGGAATTGCCCTTGTTCCGGAGGACAGAAGAAAGCAAGGCCTGGTGTTGGATCATACGGTTCGTGAGAATATGATGCTGCCCTCGCTCAAGTTTCTTACCAGGAGATTATTCGTGAAGGACAAGCAAGGGACAGTAATAACGCAAACGTATATCGAGAAATTAAATATTAAAACAGATAACGTTTCCAAAATTGTAAAATTGCTCTCCGGAGGCAATCAACAAAAGATTGTACTTGCCAAATGGCTTGCGCGGAATCCGAAGGTGCTGCTCTTGGACGAACCGACGATCGGTGTGGACATCGCCGCTAAATCGGAAATTGTGGACATCATCAGAGCGATGGCAGGCGAAGGGATGGCCATTCTGGTCATATCCTCAGAGCTTGAGGAGCTGCTTGCGGTCAGCGACAGGATCTTGGTTTTATACAACGGTGTGATAACAAAAGAGCTGGATAGGCGAGAAGTCGGCTCGGAGGAGGTTCTCCATCATGCAATCCAAGGTTTTTAAAGCTAAGAATAATCTCGATTTGAGTAAACCCGGATTCCAATGGCGCAATTATATTGTGTACATCGCATTCGTCGTTATCTTCATTTTCTTTGGGATTACGCTGCAGGATTACGGCTTTCATACGAGCAATAACTTGATGAACATTGTCAGGTCGACGACAATGATCACCATCATGGCCGCGGCCATGACATTTGTGATGGCATCCGGCGAAATCGATTTATCTGTAGGTTCTACAGCCGCTTTCGCTGCTTTAATATCGGCACTTACGATGGATGCCGGTTTTGGCGTGATCGGCGCTTTTGCGGCAGGGGTTGTTGCAGGCGTGCTAATCGGGGCGATCAACGGATTTCTGGTTACGAAAGTGGCGATACCTTCCTTCCTAGTGACACTCGGTATGATGCAACTGGTTAGGGGCGTATCCATGTGGATGACCGACACCAAGCCAGTCATCATTCGCAATAAGACATTCATCAGCATTTTTGGTTCGGGCAACCTAGGTCCCATCCCTTCCTTATTGATTTGGTCGGTCGTTATCTTGATCATCGGTCACATTGTTTTGAAGAGAATGCCCTTTGGAAGGAAGATTCTGGCCACCGGAGGTAATCGGTTGTCTGCCGAATATTCCGGGATAAACACCGGCCGCATTAAATTTACAGCTTTGCTAATTTCGGGAGCTGCTGCGGGCATCTCGGGTATGCTTTACAGCGGAATGATGCAGAGTGCGCGTTACAGCTTCGGGCAAGGGGATGAATTGAACGCTATCGCAGCTGTTATTATCGGGGGTACCAGCCTTTTTGGAGGTACCGGATCCATAATCGGCACCGTCATCGGATCGCTGATGATCGGAACCATTAATAACGGGTTGATTATTATGGGTCTTCAAGTCAGCCAACAAATGATAGTCAGCGGCGCGATTATTATTCTGGCTGTGGCCTTCGGCAAGAAGATGAGGTAGGTCGGTTGCGTAGGATGGTTTGATGCTGTCGCCGCATTCGAAGATGGACACTACAATAAGCCAACCTTCCTACAGGATGGCTTATTTGCAGTTGGCCAACCTTCCCAAGCTTTTCCTGAAGCGGAAAGAAACTTGCCGGAAATACAAGGACAGTATGCACAGGCCGGTCGTACAAAAATAAAAGCTTGGGGCCGACGGATCGGCCCAAGCTTTGGGAGTTTGCTGTTAGAAATGTTACGGAAGAATGATTTGCTGGCCGGGGAAGATCAGGTTCGGGTTCTTCAATCGGTTCAGCTGTTGGAGCGTTTGCCAGGTCGTCTGATACATGTTGGCGATCTTCCAGAGGGAGTCGCCCTTCTTCACGCTGTATACGGCCGCTTCTTGCTTGGCTGGAGCCGGTGCTGCCGGCTTCTCCTGGACAGGAGCCGACGCAGGGGCTGGTGTTTGCTGTACCCCCGGAGCCTTCACTTCGATGCGTCCTTCCGTCTTCGGAGCTACCTCGCCCTTCTTCTGCAGGTAGGAGATCAGCGATTCCTCCAGCGAGGAGAAGTCGCCTGCCAGCGGGTAATCCATGAACATCGTGTACTGGTCGCCGCCTGACGCCATAAAGTCGTTCGTCGCAAGCACGTACATGTTGTTCGGTTCGAGCGGCTGATCCTTTATAGTGACGGAGGTGACACGCTGGTTTTTCGGCTGGGACGGATCAATGGTGAACTTGATGCCTGCAACGTGCGGGAAGCCGCCTAGCGAATCCGGATAAGCCGAAACGCCGAGCTCAAGAGCAGCCTTGATATCGGAGCCCTTGACCTTCTTCGTTTGAATATAGTTGCCGAAAGGAAGCACGGTGATGACTTGGCCTTTCGTAATTTGGCCTGGCTCAATGGAGGCCCGGATGCCGCCGCCGTTCGTGATCGCTACGTCGGCCTTCGTCTCATCCAGCATTGCGTCTGCGATCAGGTTGCCGAGATTCGATTCGCCGACCCGGACGACCTCGCGGTCCCCGACGAGCTTCACCGCGGTAGAGCCGACGACCTTGGAAAGCTCTTGTTCCTGCTCCTTCTTAATGCCTGTTACGATATCCAGCACAGCCTTGTCGGAAACGGTTTTAGCCATTTCGGTATCGCTCTTCGTGATAAGCGAAGCCGTCTTGCCGGTCAGCTTGCCGTTCTCGAAGGTCAGCTCAACTTTGCCGAAGTTCTTGCTGTACTCGCCGGTCTGCGCGATCAGCACATTCCCAACCATCATGCCCTTTTCCATCGTGGTGTGGCTGTGACCGTCGATAATGACATCAATGCCTGCCACTTGCTCGGCTACCTTAAGGCTGGTGTCAACGCTGGATTTGTCTACGCCCAGGTGTGCAACCGCCACGATGACGTCCGCCTTGTCCTTCAGCTCAGCTACCATCGCCTTCGCTTCCGCTACAGGGTCGGCAAAGGTGATTCCCTCTACATTTTTCGGATGCGTCTTGTAGGCCGTCTCCGGTGTTGTAAGGCCGAAGAAGCCCACCTTCACGCCGCCTACTTCTTTCAGGTAGGTGGTGCCGAGAACGCGGCTGCCGTCCGCTTTTTTTACATTGGCTCCGAGGATCGGGAACTTGGCCGTCTTAGCCAGCTCCTGCAGCCTGGCATAGCCGTAATTGAAGTCATGATTGCCGGCGGCCATGACATCGTAGCCGATGGCGTTCATAATGTTTACGACGCTCTCTCCGCGAACGAGGTTGGCAATCGTTTGTCCATGGAACGTATCCCCTGCGTCAACGACAAGCGTGTTCGGGTTAGAGGCCTTAAATTCTTTGATCAAGGTGGCCATTTTGGCATAGCCGATCCCTTCCTTGCTCTCCTCCACGCGCGCGTGCACGTCATTGGTGTGAAGGATCGTGATCTTTTTCGCACTTGTCCCTGCTGCCGGTCCGCTGTCTGCTGCAGCAGCCGTTGCCATCGACGCCATTAGAAGCGCCGGCACAAGCAGGCCGGCGACCCATCGCTTCTGACTCTGCTTCACCTGAGCCACTCCTCCTCAACAAATAGTTTAGGTTGTCCTTCGCATTGTAGCAGAAGAGTATTAATGCAGTTTATTCCCGATGTTAAGTTTTGGTAAAAGCGGCGTTGCTGATACAGGTTCAACTCTACGACACCTTCTACGGGAGCATCTTGCAGAACAAGGTCTGTTCTCGTAAAGCGGTTCACCGACCGCAGCGGCGCACGCCGGGGCTGAAGGTTAGCCATCCCGGCTCGATGTGCCCCGCCGATGGCTTCCATTGCTTTCCGTCCTCGTAATGGGTAATAAAAACAAGGTAATTGTCATACTTTGTATATTCATTATGGGCTGTTAGTACTATAATAATGATAGTGGTATTAAGTGCCAGGGGAGATAGAATATGGCTTGCGCGGTTCCGGAAACGATCCCAAGAAGTGCAACGGCTGGAGAACGTATTTTGTTTGAAAGCCTTAGAGATCATTTGCCGAGTGATTATATTGTTTATTACGAACCTGAAATTCGGGGGAGAAGACCGGATTTTGTAATCATAGGTCCTGACCTGGGGTTAGTGATCTTGGAGGTCAAGGATTATACCAAAGGTACGCTCTACCAAATCAATCATGATGAATGGACATTACGCAACACTGCTGGTGAGTTCGTGAAGACGAAAAGCCCGCTCAAACAAGCAAGAGATAATGCACGCTTAATAACGGATCATCTGAAAAAAGACAAGAACCTCGTTCAAGGGATTGGCTCCCATCTAAAGTTTCCCTATGGATACGGTACTGTATTTACTCGTCTTAAACAAGAGGATTTTATCAATCATAACCTATATCAGGTAATAGAGCCTCAATTCGTGCTTTGCAGGGATGAGATCGATCCGGATGAGGATAGTTTTTCACCAGAAATACTAATGGATAAAATTCGAGGCATTTTTACGGTTTGGAATCGGAGGAAGGATTTGTTAACCAGCGAAGATATTCAAGCTATTCGATTCCATCTATTTCCTGAAGTGCGAATTAGCGCAGAGTTCAAGCCTCCTATAAACCATCAGGACCAGCTCTTGCTCTCCCTGTATAACATCAAAACCATGGATCTCCATCAAGAAAATATGGCGAAGCAGCTTTGTGATAAGCACCGACTTATTCGAGGGGTAGCGGGAAGTGGCAAGACGCTTGTTTTAGCCAGTCGTGCTAAAATGTTAGCCAAAGCCCATCCGGATTGGAAGATTCTTGTGCTATGTTACGGAATTCCGTTATCACGGAATTTAAAACAAATGATCCAGCGGATGATGAGGGAGCCGGAAGATTTATTTGATTTGCTGAACTCTTCCTCATCAGATCATCATGCGAATACTCATGTAGAGGTATATAACTTTCATGAATGGCTGCGAAATAGCTTGAAAATGAAAGATAGCGATATACCAGCATTATTGGATAAAGTGAATAAGAAGGAAGCGATCCTTCCCATCTACGATGCTGTAATGATTGATGAGGGGCAAGATTTTGAGGCAGACTGGCTCAAGCTGTTAAGCTGTTGTTTGAACCCGGATACACAATCACTGCTCTTGGTTGAAGACCGAGCACAATCGATTTTTAAAAGAAAAACGAGCCTGGCCCAAGATATTGGTCTTGATTTTCGGGGACGGTCCAAAATTCTCTCGATTAATTACCGAAATACGGCGCAAATTGTTCAGTTTGCCTGGGACTTTTATCAGGAGCATTCCCGGTTAAAGAATAAAGTTCAGGAAGCTTCCGTAGAAGGGGTGGAAATTATCCCTCCACAATCAACCAAGAGAAAAGGCCCGGAGCCGATGATCAAGAGCTTTCGCAATATTCAGGAGGAAATGAATTTTGTATCGAAGTCGATCACGTTTCTCCACCGGGAGAAAAATATACCGATACAAGACATGGCTATTTTGTATAGAGTTAAAAACAACCATCACACGTCTTACATCGATGAAATAAAAAATAGCTTGACTCAACACGAACTAGCCTATACATGGATCACTGAAAGTGCAGAATCGAAACGGAATTTTATTCGAGATGAACATACCGTAAAGATTTCTACTATCGACAGTGCCAAAGGGCTTGATTTCCGAGTTGTGTTTATCATTAATGTGGAGAATATGCCATTCCCCCTTGAAGAAGTGGAAGAAAGGGAAGTCTCCCTATTCTATATAAGGATGACCCGAGCTTTGGAATGGTTGTTCCTAACTTACAGCGGTGAATCCAAGTTCACTAAATATTTAGACAGCGTGGGTAAGCAGAGAAGCCAGCAGACATCATCCCAACTACAATCTGGATAAGACAGAATTCGAATGTAGCACCCTAGGGGTGCTTTTATGGTAGGGGTTAAGATTGCGGGGTTAAGGGCCAGTTGCTGCACCAACTGGCCTCTTGCAATTAATTCAGCTTTTCAAATTCAAACGAGCAGGCAGGCTGACCTGTGGATAGCATCGCAGGCCTCTCAAAATGAACGCCGTGCGGATTCCCCGGTTTCAGCAAATCACCCCAAATGTTATCCAGCCTGCAAAAGATCACGGTTAATTCCCCGGCATCATGTTCCCGGAAAAAATTATGGTAGAA
>NZ_BIMH01000044.1 GCF_004000985.1 Paenibacillus validus NBRC 15382
TTTGCTGTCATCTTCATGCCTTGATCCCCTTTCGGATGCAAAACCTAGCCGGGGAGACGGACGGTTTGTCCCGTCTCAAACGATTTTTGGGCGGACAGCGCGATTTCAAGCGCTATTTTCCCGTCGATTTCATTGACGGAGGGCGCTTCGCTTTTTCTTAGACAATCGACGAAATGATTCATTTCATTCAAATAAGCATCTTTAAACCGCTCCGGAAAAGCGGGCACAATATCATGGGTGCTTCCTCTCTTGGTCAGTATTTGAACGTCATGATAGCGTAAGGACCCGATGAGCAGGCTGCCTTCGCTGCCTATGACTTCTCCCCGAATATCGTACCCGTAGAAAGCATTCCGGCTGGCTTCTATATCCGCAGCGGCGCCGGAGTCGAACGCTACATAGGTAAGCGCCTGGTCGACGTCACCGTATTGTTCCATAAAGGAGTGGACCAGAATGTTCCCATGCGCCGAGACGGAAGTGACTTCCGCATTCAACAAAAATCGGGCGATGTCAAAATCGTGGATCGACATATCGAGGAAAATGCCCCCGCTGTTTTGGATAAATGCCGCAGGCGGAGAGCCCGGGTCGCGGGATACCCCTTTAAAATAAAGGGGCGTTCCGATGTCTCCGGCCTGTATTCTTCGCTGGGCTTCCCTATAAGCGCTGTCAAATCTCCTCATAAAACCGACCTGACAAACGACGTTGTTCTCTTCGATGACCCGAATCGCCCGGTCGGCTTCCTCTAAGTCATGGGTAAGCGGTTTTTCAATAAAAATATGTTTCCCGTGCTTCGCCGCTTGTTCGATCATATCCGCGTGCGTGCTTGTCGGCGTTGCTATAATAACCGCATCAATCGCAGGGTCTTCAAAAACTTCTTGATGATGTTTCGCCGATTTCTCTATACCCAATTCACGGGCAACGGTTTCCGCCCGATTCTCGAATGGATCCAGAACGCTTACCAGCTTTGCTCCTTTCACTTTTGTGGCCAAATTTTCAGCGTGCCAATAACCAAGACGTCCCAGTCCAAGGACCGCGCAGCGTATTTGCTCCTTCATTGTCTACACTCCTCGATGTTTAATGGTGCTATATATACAAGAATAGCTGCCCAAGCCCCAAGTAAACATTCGATTTTGTGATTAAAAATTATACTTTTGTTGTTATTTTTTATGTTAAACTACATAAGTATGCGCAATTATTTCACAGAAAGCGGCTGATCCTTCGTGGAGCAATTGTTTATGATCTCGAACCTGATTGGCTCGATACGGCTGGTGGACCTTCAATACACAATAGGACATAAAGGATATGCCTACGGCTCTCACCGCCATACGATTTTCGAGTTTATGTATGTCATTTCAGGTCAATTCGAACAAATCGTCAACGGACAGCCCTACGTATTAGGCACGGGGGACTGTCTCATCATCAAGCCCGGCATGTTCCATCATACCCCTCCTATTCATGAGGATGCCGAGTGGTTTGTTTTCCATTTTGAAGTGGAAGATAAACGAATACATGAAATTCTTCAACTGATCCAACACCCTGTCATTAAGAAGGACAAAGAAAAAAGTATCCACAACTTTGTGAATACCTTTATTGATGAATATGGGTACTTTCTCCATAATCTAAGTGCGCCGGAAACCGAAAAAACGTCTGAATCGAAGTATGCGGCCGTCATTATGCTGAAGGTTCAATCCTCGATTCTGAATCTGATCAGTCTGTTATCCGACTATTTCTATCATCAATCGGAATCCGCCGCTCCGCCATCGATTCAACCCTCACTGCTTAATTTGGCCCACGAGGCCGCTTACTGGATTGAAAAAAGAGCCATCGACCCCATAAGAATCGGTGAGCTGGCGAGTCAATTAAATGTCGACCGCTCCCATTTAACGAATTGTTTCAAAAAGGTTTATGGCATTTCGCCTCGGGGTTATTTGACAAAAGTGAGAATTCGAATGGCGAAAGGCTTGCTGACGGATACCGATTGGAGCATCGAAAAAATCTCTCAGGAGCTCCAATTTTCCTCCCCTGCTCATTTCATTAAATTTTTTCTTAAAGATGTCGGTCTGACGCCGTTAAAGTTTCGCAATCATACGAAGACAAGGACGGTTTAAGATAAGGGTTCATTTCCTTATTCGGCGTAGGGCGTCTGGGGACGATGGCTCGGCATTTTCAAGGATAAAACCAGGATAGCCACGCTGATGACGGCACAAACGGCAGCCATCGTGTGCAGTCGCTGTGTCGAGAACTCGCTGCTGAAGATCGCTCCCAGCAAGCTGGAAGAAAGAATCGTCCCCATGAATCTGGAGGTCATGAACAAGCCTGAAGCGATTCCCGTCTCCTTCGTAGACACGTAGGAATAGAGCGCCGTCTGCAAACCGAGATTCTGAAAGCCGTTGCTGATTCCGAATACGGATAAGAAGGCAAAAATCACATAGGGCAAGGTGTTGTCGTGCAAGAGCAGCAAGAGCAGCGAGCCGGCCATAACGAATAGCGAACCTGCGATTAGCGGACTTTTGGAACCGGATTTGTCGATCCATCTGCCCACCCATGGCGTTACAAACACGCTGAATCCGGATACGGCCAGCATAATCAAACCGACCCGCTGCGCATCGAAGTGCCGAACTTGCTGCAAATAAGAGGGAATGCTGAACATCACCGAATAGAACACGATATTCACACAAATAAACTGGATATAAACCATGCATACGTTTAGATTGTTTTTCAGAAAAAACACATCAATAAACGGCTGCTTCCGCCGCTTTTCAAACTGATAAAATAAAAAGCTCATCACCAGGCTGACGATAAGCAGCCAGACGTTAAAGCCCTGTTCGAAGGATAGAAAGAAAAACAGCCAGCTCACAATCAGCGCGGTGAAAAAGACGATTCCCCAAAGATCCAGACCTCCGGAAGCGATCGGTTTGCGAGGGCCGTCCTTCGGCAAAATCTTGATGGACATGAAGAATGATATGAGAATGACGGGGAAATTCACAAAGAAAATGGCCGGCCAATCTCCGTATTGGATCAAGAACCCTCCGATCGAAGGTCCAAAGGCAGCTGACGTTGAAGAGAAGATCGACATGACGCTCAGCGCTCTCGCCTGATTATCCGTAATACTGCTGCGGATCATGCCCATCCCCGCAGGAAACAGCGAAGACGTGCCGATTGCCTGGATGACGCGAAAGGCCATCAGCCAGCCGATGCTTGGAGAAAATGGAGCCAGCATCGACGAGATCGTCACCAGCAGCAGACCCAGCAGAAATATGCGCTTGCGCCCGAGCATATCGCTCAGCTTTCCCATAACAGGCTGTGCGACGGCGCTCGCTACGTAATAAGTGGCGATGAGCCAGGATATGGCGCTATACGGCACTTGGAATTCTTGCTGCAGCCTGGAGAAGGCAACCGAGATCATCGTCGTATTCAATGGATTTAAGAGCACTCCGAAGCCTATGGCTGTAATTAATAACATCTGACTTTGGGGAGAAATCTGCCCCTGCTTATGACGCATCTCGGTCTCAGAGGGTTTAGACATTCGCGATCGCTCTTTTCTCTCTATTAGTATGGAATCTTTCAGGCACGACGAACTGACGTTAAACTGAGTGTAACATGCCCGGCTGCTCCTTGCCAGTACGTTACACTCGAATTGCCGTTCGGCGAGCTGTTCGCAGAAACAGGGGAGCAGGTCGTCAAGTCGACCTGCTCCCCTGTTTCTGCTTATCAAACTCGTGCCGGTTTGATTACGCCTCCGGTTCCGTTCGGGTTATTCTTCTTTCCAGCTTTATTACGGGTGACAAGTTTACGGAGCAGCGGGAGCAAGTAATAATCCAGACCTAATTTACCGGCGTTGGCCCCCGCCATGAACAAGATCCCGCCGATTAGAACGAACCACGGGTTCGTGCTTACCGTGCCCGCGAACATGAACATGAAGTTCATCAGAAGTCCGAAGAAAGCGGCCGCGGTAGTTAAAGCCCCGAGGATTAAACCAAGACCGACTAAAAATTCGCCAAGCGGTATGAGGAAGTTAATCATCTTTACGTTCGGAACGGCAAAGGTGTTGATGAAAGCGGTGAAGGTCGGGTACACCAGCTCATTCGTCGCTTTATCGATTACCGGTTTGGCGACCGCGTTATTCAAGAAACCGCCTGCATTGAATCCCCCCGTTAATTTTTGCCATCCATGTGTGAGCCACTCGTAACCGAGATACAACCGGATGAATAAAAGGACCACAGCTGCGTATTTATTTTCTCTAAGCCATTGAACGAACATGACGATCATCTCCTCGTTGTGAAATTTTTCACTTGATTTGGCGCAATAAACGAACCTTGATTATTTCGACTCTCGCCGGGATCGGAAATGTTTCATCTCTCATTTTCCTTTCGTTGTGGTGTGGTTTTGCTTCCCGTCTACACCTTTATTGTACTACAGGGTTGCTGGCGCAGCTGTGATCTAAATCACCGGATGAGCCGAAACCGGCCAATGACTTTCCTGCTTCTGAAGGCAGCCCGATTCCGGCCGGTATGACGGTATGACGCGGCACCCGGTTCAGAAACTTCCTTATCGCGAATGCCGGTGCCGACCGGACCGGCATTCGATCATCTATATGAGCCTTGCAAAGTCTCAGGCTTATAACGGCTCCCCGGCAGCCCGATCCTCGCCTGCAGGCCTGTTATCGCCTTCACGAACCGGCGGCTCTACCTTGCAATCCTCGCAAATCCAGCTTTCCCCTACCGGACCCTCGCCTGTTTTTTTGGCGCACTTTTCACAAGTAATCATCTGCAGCACTCTCCTTTATCAAGGTTTATACGTACTTATACCGTACTTCTTCCCGGGCGAAGCCGCTGTGATCTTTCTCACAACGTGAAGTCAACGAGGCTGTGAAGTTGGATGCGGCATCATAGGGGCGGTTCTCGCCCCCCATTCTTACATGCGGCAAATTTCTTTCGGGCAGCTCTCGCATTGACAAACATCGCGAAGATACGTTAAGTCCTTGATTAGAATATGCCCGTCTTTATATTCAACGACGTCTTCTTTTCTCAAATCGCTTAACATCCGGTTCACGCTTTCCCTCGTCGCCCCAATCATATCGGCCATTTCCGAATTGTTGATCTTCAGGTCGACAAATATATGATCTTCTTTCAGGACGCCGTAGGAGTTGCTGAGCCGAATGAGCAGTGAACATAGCGCGCCGGTTTTGCCGAACATCATCAAATCCCGAAACTTGGTCTGGGTCAAGCGGTGCATCAAGCCCATCCACTTCATGAACTCCACAGCCAGGTCCCCGTGCTGCCACAGCAGCACCTCCAGGTCTTTGCGCTGAATGATGCCGATCTTGCCGGGCTCGGTGACTTCCGCGCTGAAGGTATGCACCGAGTCTTGAAATGGATCCAATTGCCCGAATAAATCGCCTTCTTGATGCAGGTACATCGTCAGACTTCTTCCGCTATCGGTTGTCTTCGTCGTCCGGACCCGGCCGCTGATAATAAAGTACAGCTTCTCCGCCGAATCCCCTTCCCAGAACAGATAAGATCCTTTCTCCACCTGCTTTATATACATGATGCTTTGCAGCTTATCGAAACTATCCTTGGAAATAATGTCCAAAATGCCGCCGGTTGGATTGACTTGAGCCATCATGTCGCCGTCCTCCTTCGAACTGTTTGCGCTATAGGTATCATATAACGGCCAGCAACTTATTCACATCGGGGGTTCTCCTGATTTATGAGGGGAGAATCTCCCGATCCCGGTGTCAGAAGAGGCGCAGAAAACCCCGATTTCATTCCTTTTACCTTCGTATTCGGCGCTTGGGCATCAGGAGATCCCCGAAACACATTTAGGGGTTTTCCCTGAATTACAAAGAGAGGCGGAAAGACTATAATGGGAGGTAATGAAAACGGTTCAACCGTAAAAGCTGCAGTGGGGGGAGGAGGCCTGACATGCCGGCATTCATACAGATCATTACCGGGGAGCTGGAAGCCTTGTGCCGCGCAACCTCCAGCGACTTCTCCGCCTTATCTTTCGCGCCGAAGCATGAACCTCGTATTCGCTGGAAGTATGCTTTCGGCAATCGCAGCGAACGCTATAAGCAGATGGTTGTAAAACCCGGATTGGGTCCGGGCGGTTTGACCCTGAGAACAGGCAAAACGACCCGTTGGACGGATTTTCCGGCTGCCCGGCCCGGCTTGCCGATGGAATGTCCCCTCGTTGCCTCCGAGCTGCTTCATGCCGCCGCGGCGGTTCCGATCACCATGCGCGAGACGGTATACGGCGTGCTCCTGATCGCAAGACGCTCGGCCGAAGCTTACGCGGACAGCGACATCGACACGCTTTATCAACATGTTCAAACGCTGCAATCGCTCCTCGAGCCTACTTTATGAATCCAAGCAGAATGCTTATTGCTGGGGTTCTTTTATTTTTGTTAAGATAGATGAAGATTCGGTTGGTGACGATAGGGAGAGGAATCCATCATGGTTAAAATCTTAGTAGTGGACGATCATGCGGTGGTCCGTTCAGGGCTGAAAATGCTGTTGGAAGGCAAAGCGGAGTTCCAAGTGATCGGCGAAGCCGCTGACGGAGACGAAGCGATCCAAGCCGTGAACGCCTTGCGGCCGGATGTCGTGCTCATGGATTTGAATATGCCTCAGGGCAAAGACGGGCTCACGGCAACCGCTGAGCTGAAGAAGCTTCACCCGGATGTGGCCGTACTCATCTTAACCATGCATGATGACGATGAGTATTTGTTCCGCGGCATCCATGCCGGAGCGTCAGGCTATATCCTGAAGAGCGCGCCGCATGAGGAGCTGCTGACGGCGATTCGCTCGGTTTCCGCCGGGAACGCTTACCTGTATCCAACCGCAACCAAGCGTCTGATGGGAGAATATTTGGAGAAGTTGAAACACGGGGACAGCACCAATACGTACGAGACGCTCTCAGACCGTGAGAAAGAAGTATTAGGGTTAATCGCCAAAGGCTACAGCAATAAAGAAATCGCAGAGCAGCTCGTCATCAGTGTGAAAACGGTGGAAACGCATAAGAGCAACGTGATGGAGAAGCTGGGCCTCAGAACAAGACCCGAGCTTGTGAAATATGCCGTCAAAAAAGGTCTTCTCAGCTTCGAATAATCGACGTAGGTAGGTGATTCCTTGCCATGCTAGGACAAGACGTAGACCGACTCTTGCAGCATCTGGACGAGCACATTCTCGACCCCGGCTTCCGCGATACGTTGAAGCATTCGTTAAAGCAGCTGGTTGATATCAAATTTGCATTGGACGAATCCTCCATCGTAGCGGTTACCGACCGCCGCGGAGTCATCCGATACATTAACGATAAGTTTTGTGAGATTTCCAAATACGAGCGGGAAGAGCTTATCGGCCAGGACCACCGGATCATCAATTCCGGATTTCACGACAAAAGCTTCATGGCCGATCTGTGGAAGACCATTACCTCGGGAAACGTCTGGCGCGGCGAGATCAAAAATAGAGCGAAGGACGGCACCTATTACTGGGTCCATACGACGATCGTCCCCTTTTTGAATGAACAAGGCATTCCGTATCAGTATTTGGCCATCCGCAATGAAGTCACCCAGTTGAAAAAAATCGAGGAAGAGCTGCAGCACATGATGACGCACATGATGAAGGTGCAGGAGGAAGAACGAAGACGGTTCTCACGGGAGCTTCACGACGGCATCGGGCAAAGCATCTTTTCGCTGCTGATCCAGCTGGATCGCCTCATCAGCGAAACCCGGATGACCGAGCTGGAGCAGCTTCGCAATCATGTAGCCGCGGTCATTGAAGATGTGCGCGGACTGGCCTGGGAGCTTCGCCCTTCGGTGCTGGATGACCTCGGCGTCGTACCGGCGCTCCGGACCTATATCGACAATTACTCCAACCATTACGGAATTCGCGTCCATTTCCGCAGCAACCTGCGCCAACGTCTCGATGCCAATAAAGAAACGACCATCTACCGGATCGTTCAGGAGGCCCTGACGAACACCGCGAAATATGCGGATGTAGCTGAAGCCCGCGTCGAGCTGCTCGAACACGATACCTATGTCGAAGCGCATGTGGAGGACGATGGGAAGGGCTTTGTCCGCGATACCTCGTCCCAAGGCGTCGGGCTGTTCAGTATGGAAGAAAGGGCCCGCAGCGTCAGCGGCACATTCACGGTCCGTTCCAGGCCCGGGCATGGAACGAAGGTTTCATTCATCGTACCGAAATGAAAGGCCGACTTCACAGCGGCCTTCCTCCAAGCCATAACTTCTCATCGTCTTCCTTCGTCTTGATCGAGGCGACGAACCGGCTGCCGATGGCTTTCTCTTCAAAAGCGAACTCCTGCAGCTCACACCAGTATAACTGCTTTAAGAGCGTGGAGAGCGTCGCTTCGTCTTGCTCCAGCAAGGCGCCGATCTTTACCGCGCAGCTGCGGTCGTACACCCCGTGAAGCGGATGCGCGCTGCCGCCTATGGCAGGGATGGCCGCTTCAAACCCTTCCTGCTCACGGGCGAGCAGCAATTCCGCCGCCTTCGAAGAGATATAAGGCATGTCGCAGCTGACAACCCATACATGCGGTTGCTGCGCTAAGGTTAAGCCCGCGTGCATCCCGCTTAGGGGACCCTTGCCGGGGAAATAGTCCGTAATGATTCGAACCCCCCGGTCTACCTTTCGCAGGAAGGGGGTCGGATCGTTCGTAGCGATGATGATCTCCTCACAGCATTTTTCCATCTCACGAATTTGACGCTCCACGATCGTCATGTTGTCCAGCATGAAGAACGCCTTGTTTTCTCCGTTCGCCCCCCGGTTTCGCCCCCCTGCCAATATCAGTCCGGACATCATAACCATTCACTCCTTCTCTGCATTGGGCTTGTTTTATATGCTTATTACATCATTTCCGCTGTCCAAAGGCAGTGATTTGCATCACTTCCGAAAGACGGTACACACCATGCGGTTCTCCGATAAGGTTTCCATGTTTTTGACAGCAGGCTTCGACAGCTTCCTTAGAAAAACTTGTGTACTATTAAACTAGCAGATGAAACTAGCAGCAATACCGTCATTTTCTATGTAAAGGAGGCCGTTACGTTGGCAAATGAGGTATTCCAGGAAGAAGAGTTGAAGTATCTGTTGCCGTTCGGACCCAGAGAAAACCATGAGACGCCCGCTCCTTCGAAGAAACCGAAACTAACCATTCGATATCTCCATAATCTGATTACGGAGCTGCAGCAGCAAAACTTGCTGCTTGCTCAGCAGGTTCATGACTTGGAGCGGCAGTTGTTTGAATGTCGTCAGACGCATATCGAGTTAGCCGCAGCCGCCGAACAACAAGCTCTGAAGGAATCGGAGACGAAGGATGAACCCGATTCGTTCCATGATGACCAGGAGGCTTTCCGAATTTCCCGTTCCAAACGTCATCAGGCTGCCAAGAAGGTATCCTTTTGGTCCGTTTTATTCCGTTTTTAGCGTGCAAACGGCTTGCAGCTTGGAATAGCTTCCGGCTTATGAACCCCATCAATATGAAAAACCTGGCCGACGGCCAGGTTCTTTTCTGTGCAAGCCCCTACGATTGAGCTTGAGGATTATTATGACGTGACTCGTTTAGCTCCTACATACTTTTTACTCCAGTAACCGGTTGTCAAACTTGCCACCGAGACGCCGCCGGAATTGGTCGCTGAAATAAATTGTTGATTGCCTAAATAAATCCCTACGTGGGAGGTTCTGTTTTTCTCCGCAAAAAAAACAAGATCTCCCTCCTGAGGGATGCTCACCGCCTTGCCTGCAGTCTCGTACATTTCCAGGGATGTTCTGGGCAAATCGATGCCGTTGAGCCCGTATATATAGTCCACAAATCCGGAGCAATCAAAGCCATTCGGTGTACGGCCGCCCCATACATAAGGAACTCCCAGGTACTTATAGGCAATTTGCGTGACAGACGGTTTTGGCTTCGGCGCATACCAAGCCGGGGCATGATATAATCCGTCTTCGTTAATAATAGCAATCCGGTTATCCGCATCCCACTGGACTCTATAGCCGAACGTCTCGGATACGAAGCGTAGAGGGAGATATACGCTGCCTTGTATAAATTGCGCAGGAGCATCCATGCTGACAACCTTTTTATTAACCAGAGCTTTTCGATCCCCGGTTTGCAAGGCGATCGTTTTGTTGTTGTTGGTTAACGTAACTTTCACCTGCGCTTGTTCCATGCTCCACTCAACCTTGTAACCAAGCTTCTCAACGAGCACACGTAAAGGGATTTGCAAAGTGTTGGTGTTATCGATATAAGGCTGTGCTTCGGGGAAGGAAACCAGGCTGTCGTTAATCTGCACTTTAACATCATTGGCGGCAGCTTGTGCTGTTCCCGCATGAAACATGGCAAGCAGTCCGATCGAGGAAAAAGCGCACGACCAAATAAGCTTCTTGCAAAAACGATTCAAATCAAATTCCTCCTGCGGCCTTCGAGGTTAGTTGACGGATTCGGAAGAGGCTGCTCCCTAGTTCGATAGTTAACGAACATTCACCCCATGGTAAAGAATCCCCCGTACCAGATCTTCTGCTGAACTGGATTCGGCCCATTATATTTATTAGAGTAGCATAGTGGTTTCATGGACTTCAAACTTATAACTGCCATGAATTACATTGATTTCCTTTCTTTTCGTTTTATTTTGGGTTTTGACACATCTGTGCTAAATTTTGTAAAAAAAAGCCCGCGACCGCTCATTAGAGCCGTCTCGGGCTTTCGACATATCAGACAAGGCTTGCGACGGATGGTCACGAGTTCTACAGCAGCTCTTATTCCCTATCAGACGTCGGCCGCACAGCGAAAACCGATATTCCCCGTGGAGCTATCCGGTGTATTTTTACTGCGGGCAGCGACTCTGTACCGGTTGCAATACGATTTGTGGCACAAATAGGAGCCTCCGCGCAGCACCTTCTCCTGACCTGTCGGCGGACCTTGCGGGTTTATTAGCGGGGCGGCCGGATGATTCGCGCTAAACCAGTCCGAGCACCATTCCCATACGTTGCCGGAAACATTATACAGCCCGTAATCGTTCGGTTTATAAGCATGGACAGGCGCGGTTCCGGCATAACCGTCGCTGCAGTTATTTTTCTCCGGAAACTTGCCCTGCCAAATATTGCAGCGATGCTCCCCATCCGGTTTGAGGACATCCCCCCACGGATAACGCTTTTGCACAAGACCGCCTCTTGCCGCATACTCCCATTCCGCTTCGCTCGGCAGCCGTTTACCGGCCCATTGGCAATAAGCATACGCATCATGCCAGGAAACATGAATCACCGGATGGTCCATGCGGTCATCAATGTGAGAATCCGGACCTTCCGGATGCTTCCAGCATGCACCGTTCACGGCCCACCACCAGGGCGTCTGCCGAACCGTTTGTGTCACTCCTTGCGCAGTTTCGGCGGAAACGAACAAGTGGAACACAAAGGACCAGCCAAAGATCTCCGCTTCCGTGCGATAACCGGTAGCATCGACAAATGCCTTGAATTCCGCATTGCTCACTGTATAAGGATCGATATAAAAGGGATCCAGCCGAACCGAACGAACGGGGCCTTCGCCATCTTGGGCAAACCCTTCCTGATCCGCGGTTCCCATTAAAAACTCACCGCCGGGCAAATAAATCATGCCTTCTTTAGGATCTTTGGACGAGGGTATGACGTTCAGGGGCAAGGAATGAGCATCCGGTAAGCTCGAATCCTCTCTGCTGGCCGAGCAGCAGCCCGGTTTTTTTGCATTCATTTCAATCATCCTCCACGATTAAACAGAGCCCCTACAGCTTCGGATAGCCGTGACCGAATTCCGCAGGATGTCTCCGTTTCAGCTCTGAAATAGCATGACCGCGTCCTGTCTGCTCCAACCACTGCGTATACTTCGGCAAGAAACCTTTGGCATGATAAGGTCCTCCCTCTTTCATAACCGTCCACAGCGGATCTACGTCGAAAGGCATCGTCTCCATCATGTGGTCATGCCATTCATTTAAATAATATACCGCATCTCGGCAAACTTGGCGATGCTCCGCAGCCAGATTCGTTTGCTCATGAGGATCGTTGTCGATATCTGCTCGTAATTTCTTAAGACGGGCCGGCTTTTCGCTTTTTCCATCACAGCAGGCAGCTGTTCGAAGATAGGCTGTGCCTTTTTCAACTCAGGATCGATCGTGAAACACTTTCCTGACCGGCGGAATTTTGCTCGCATTCGTGCCCATCGACTTTTGCTCCTCGTCGCTCAAGAAAAACCTCATCACTTCCCTAGCTTCTATCTTATGTTCGGAGAATAAGCTCAGCCGTCAAATGGCTGATCGTTGCTGAA
This sequence comes from Paenibacillus validus NBRC 15382, assembly GCF_004000985.1. Lineage (GTDB taxonomy): Bacteria > Bacillota > Bacilli > Paenibacillales > NBRC-103111 > Paenibacillus_G > Paenibacillus_G validus. The sequence goes on from NZ_BIMH01000044.1 coordinate 12,301, forward strand.
GTCAGTTGCGTCATTTCCGCAATATGCTGTCTTGAAGTGGGTCCATATCTTAGAAGGGATTGGAGTACCCTCGAACGGTTCGTTTGTTTGGCTCGAATATTTTGCCCCTTAAGTGACATGCCGTTTTACTCCTTATGCGGTGACCGCTGCCTGTGTGTTAGCGTCTCATTATCGGTGTATAACATGGCGCTTGGCAGAATCTCCTTGGTTTATTCCCATAGTAATATGCTGCAGCCCCTTTGAGCAACTCCTCAAAAAACAGGAGCAGACGCCACCTCTACCCTAGGTGTAAACGCATGACTGCCGCACCTGAAAAAAACGTCGGGCAGATCATCAACACGATCTGTCACCCGACGCTTTCCCTATGCCTGCCAATTATAAACGGATCAGTAAGCCGGCTCGTTTCAATCCTCTATATGGGCTAATTTACATCACCGCTGTTAACGAACTTGATGCCTTCTACTCTTAGCCGGATTTCACCGGAAGGTACATCAAGCCGATAGGTCTCTTGAGATTTAGCCATCAATAACTGAAACCCGAGAGGAGACAAGAAAGATATCTTGTTGTTATTGGGGTCCGCCAGATGCGGGAAAACAATGGTGTACGACTCGGGCGAATCGTCATCTAAATACCGCAGCTCCAATTGACTGCCAATCAGTGCGACGGAATTTAGATTCTCTTCGGTTAGATCAGCGACTATCTTCTCAAGCGTAGTCGCATAAACAGCCAATACCTGCTCAACCGTGCTGCGTTTCAGGTTGTGTTCCGGAAAATACTGATTCAAGAAATTGAACTTTTCTTCATCAAAATAAACAAGTTGATTAATCAGTTGGGTTCGTGAACCTTGATACATAATACTACGGTTCATAGTAGATTTCCCCTCCCTTACTGAACACAACCCATTTAGAGTAGCTAGTGAACATTCTCATACAAATCCCTCCTAAGTAAATAGAGGTCTCCACAAGGGAGACCTTCAGATCATTATACCAAGTAATATCTGTAAATCCAATCCAAATCTCCTCGACAACAAAAGCACGATTGACACTTATACTTTGGGATGCTAAGCTTACTTAAGTGCAGGCATTCCGCTATTATCGCGGGATGCCTCGATCCATTTTTATACTCTTTTTACATTAAATGTTACCTGAAACTAGCTGAAAGGAGGGACTTCGATGATCCAAGTTAAAGAATTCGTTGATACGGATAACTCTTATGCGGAACATAAGGCTAACGAGTTTTTGGCGGGGTTAAATGAGACTCAGGTCGTAAATGTGTGTTACGGCTCGGTTATAAAGACAACGCCTTCCGGGAAAGAGACCCAAAGAAGCACGATTTTGATCGTTTACAAGACCAAAGCCAAGCGAGAGACTTAGACAAGAAGTATCTAACGGCAACAGGCTGCCCCGCACCCTCAAGATGAGGGAAGGACAGCCTTTGGTTATTTCGCGATTTCCAGTTACGTCGTTTGAACGAACTTGCCTTTTCTGACGGCTTTCACTTCATACATGCTCACATTCGTGCTGATCACATACTCAGGCGGTTGTTGTCCCTTGCTGTTCCGGTGCCCTTGAATGTGCTCGGGGCTCTTCTCCCAATTTTTCCAGGCTTCCTCCGATTCCCAGCGAACGACGATGACGACCTCTTCGTTCTCTTTACTTCTCTTGTTCACCATGACGGTAATATCGATCAAGCCTTCCCTCCCGTCAAGCGGACCTTCCTTGCTGAAGCGTTCAACGACTTTGTCCGCATTGCACTTCTCCACCGTGACGGTTCTGGTTTGAATAAGCACGGGTTCCTCCTCCTTCTGCTTGCCTTATTGTGCCGCTTCTTGAAACATATCGGCGCCGGTGCTCGCTCTTATTCAAGTTTAATTGATAACGATTATCATTGTCAAATGGACATCACACAAGTCCTAAATAACATTCACCGTAACTAGCTGGCCTGTTCGCCGGTAAGCTTCTCCACAATTGGCGATAGCTCATCCACTTTTACAACCTTACTTAATATCGTCATCCTTCATTCGCTCGTTCCGGATGACGCCTGGGGATTTCCTCCCCCGATCCTGATATCTCTCTATAGGCATAATCTCGCCCTCTGGCGGCCAATTTTTTTGCTTTGAGATATCTGCGATACTGCCTTAGATCAAGCTTCCCTAAACCCTTAAAGTCCGGCCTGGTATTCGCTTCGATAAACCATACTCTTCCTTTCTTATCGATGCCCATATCTAAACCGACGATCTTTAGAGAGAAGCGTGAGTCCAGTATTTGAACAATCTGGTAGGAGACATCGATTAATTCTCTCATCACTTCTAATCTGTTTAAGGGCTGATCCATTCCTTTCAATGTCCTGTTTATCCTTACGTCCCTTGCTCCTTTGGCTATATTGGTTACAACAGATGATTTCTGAGGCGCAACCTTGGCACTGACCCAGGAAAGATGCCATCGGTTCAAAGGCTTTTGCAGGACAATGCGCACATCAAATGGGCGCCCATGATAGGTTGCCAAATCAATGCCCTGCTGAATCAGGTATTTCTTATTAGGATTCAATATCTTCTGCAGCTCATCATATACATCTTCAGTAGAGCAACGGATCGTTATATCTCTATACGAAATCTCACTTGTGGAGCTATTACGCTTTTTCACGCGAACGATTCCGTTTCCTCTTCTGCCGATATCCGGCTTGATATATACAGTAGAATAGGATCGGAGCATTCTCCTAAGGCTTGTGGCATGAAACCAGTCTGTTTTCGGTACATAACGCGAAATAATCGGGTCGTCCATGAGTGGCGAACCCTTTTTCATTTTACTTCGGATAACCGTATGCCTCATATGGCACCCTCTTTCAAAAACCTCTCCAACCGTTTCTTCGTTTCAAAAATATGCGAGACCGTCATCTATCCTCCTGTTGAAGCATAGGTTCGAGACCGCGTCATTCTCGACATAGATATCACCCTCTTATAGATAACTTGGGGTACATCATGTCGCTCGGGATAACTGTATTGCTGCGGTCAGTGCCCATAATTGCTTTTGCATATTCCAATGGATTCAGAAACGCTCTGCGTGACTTCGCTCCATAGGCCTTTACGATTGATACCTTGGCCGATTGCGCGTTGCATTCAATGAGCCAGATCTTCCCCTTCCGATCTACAGCGAAGTCTATCCCGATTTCTCCGAACTTTCCGTATTTTTTTCAACCCCTGTATAGATATCGATCAAAAAAGTATTGATTTTTTCTTTTAAGGCTTCGATCTGCTCGTTCGTGTAATGTGGGAATATTTTCTTTAGATGTGTATCATATCGATAGGCAGAGGAGTGGGTGGTGATCGGGGAGTTTTGCCGGCCTACACGGACGCAAACCCCAACGATATCGATTTCTCCTTGTTTGTTTCTTTGGAGCTCAGCTCGAAAATCGCAGAGGCGGTTGTTACGGACTCTGACCAAATCGATCGCACGCTGTACGATCAACGCCCGGTTCCCGAAGAAGGATTTAATTGCTTTTTCCAAGTCAGTAATCGTATTGACTCTCTTGCGAACCAAATATCCCAGAATTGAATAGCTGTACAGATAACCGTTATTACGCAGTTTTTCAATACGCATCACCTTGGTACCCTTTCTTCCGCGACGCGCTTTCACATACACTGTGCCTTGCTTCCGTATCATGCTCCTGATTTCATCCATCGTTTGAACATTTTGGGTAGGCGGCAAATAGGAGCGTACATTCTCATCCTGGTTTAATAGCTCGTAGAGATCACCTTTATTAAATGCATGAATAGGATTAATTTTCTTGATCCCCAAACGGTCGAACTCCGCTAACAGATTATCAATCGCCTTACCTGAGCCGCCTCGGACATAGACGACATCGGGATAAGAAAATTGCTTTTTCTCCCATCTCTTGGTCTTGTAATTATAATAAGTTCCATTAATTGTTTTGTTGAAAATATCCACATCGTCGACGCAAAAAAAGGTAAGGGTCGTTTTGGCTTCCAAGTTCGCATCGGCAAGCTTTTTCAATCGGGGATATCTATTCATCCTATACAGCGGCATTGGCTTAATACCCAAAATGACGCCGACAATCGGACGATCGAGAGAAGTATCATGGCTCGGTTGTTCCATTGCATTTCACCTCATACAGGTTTTGTAAACCAACGATCAATCTATTTCCTTCTGAGGAAGATCCGGCATTTCGTTGACGGAAACAAACCAGGCAGCCTCTTTCGGGCAATCCAAAACCATAAGCTTTCCATATTGACCTTCGCGAGACTGGTGATATTTTAAATACGCTTTCCCGTCTTCAATGGCCAGGATCTCTACTTTCCCCGAGGTATGACTCATACAAAGCCTAACTCGTTTTCCTAAACCGGACGTTCTTGCTTTCGCTTCTTCTACGATATGATAGACTTCCTCCAGTGTGAGCACGAAGGCTCGGTTCCCTGCAACCGGCCTGTTGACAAAAAAGTAATAGGGAGTAACTCCGGCCCACGGAGCAAATAGAGCCTACCCCTTGGGCTGGTGGAGTCAAAAAAGGGAACAAAGAATTGAATGATTGGATTAACAGCGAGCTTGAAGCATTAGGGAAAGAGCAGTTTTTGCATAAACTTTATGATGAATACCTGAAGAAGGAATTTGGTCCCGAAATCAATCCGGATGATATTGTTGTAGAATAGCATTCGATGACTTCGCTCCAGCCTTCGCCAGCCACTCCCTTGCCTTCTCCGGACTCGGTTCGACGCCGATGCCCAGCTCGTAGCATACGGCTACTTGCTGTTCAGCCAAGGCAAAGCCCTGCTCAGCCGACTTTACATACCACTCCAATGCAGCCCTTTCATTCCGTTCCACACCGTAGCCGTTCTCATAACAGAAGCCCACATTATACTGCGCCTCGGCATGGCCCTGTTCCGCCGCGTAGGAGCAATACTCAAACGTCTTGCTATAGTCCTGTCCGACCCCTTGTCCAGTGAAATAGCACTCCCCAAGCGCGTTCAACGATTCGGGATCTTTCAAAGCTTCACCTCGTTTATAGGCTTCTATTGCCCTTTCGTCACTTTGCCCGATCCCCTTGCCGTGTCTATAGCAATGTCCAAGCTTACCGATCGCCCGGACATCGCCTGCTTTATCCACGGCTTCCTTGTAGTAAACGAATGCTTTCGCCATGTCCGATTCGACGCGAACGCCGAGCAGGGGGCTGTAGCCCGTTTCATAGGACAGGCCGATTTCATAGATCAATTCGAAGCATTGTCTTTCCTTGACTAAGAAGTCAGCAAACTTTAGAAGCCTTTGCCCGTCTTCGTTCGGGTATTTTAAAGCGTACAACGTTCTCATACTCTCCAGAGGACTCGGTTTCACGGAGGCGGTCCGGGCAAGCAAGCTTCTCAAGGGAGACAGCGGCTTGCATGTAAACCGGTAGGTGCGATTATCGAAGCCCTGTAAATAAGCCGCGGTCAGCAGCTCCTCCGCTTGATCCAAGTCCTGGGGAACCCCCATGCCCGACATGTATAGAAAGGCCAAGTTATGTAACGAATTTTTGTGTCTATTCTTGGCGGCCTGCTCATACCAGTACACCGCATTCGTAAAGTCCCGTTGAACGCCGTCCCCGTTGAGATAAAAGCCGCCCACATTGTACTGGGCGGGGCTAAATCCCTGTTCCGCCGCTTGCTTACACCAATAGAAAGCCTGAACGAAATCAGGCTGTTTCCCGTTCTTCCTGATGTAGGACAAGCCTATGGCATTTTGAGCCCGGCCCGTCTGCCGAGCCAAATTTCCGGACTTCTTGTACCAATTCCATGCACCGTAATAGTCTTCGCTATCATAAAAATGATCACCGATCTTCTCTATATAGGCGTCTTCTTCTTCACCGAGCCGCTCATGTTCTTCCGCTTGTTCATAATGCTCTGCCGCCAGCCGATAGTCCTCCGCGTCTACCGCGGCTCTTGCCAGATGACAGTAGCATCGGTGAAGACTCTCTTTCGTTGAATCCCCATATCCGTACTTTCTAGCTTCCTTATACATCGCTATGGCCTGTTCGATATTTCTGTTTTCCCACGCTTGTTCACCAAGCTTGATATAGCAGCGGTATAAATGATATTCGCCATCGTCATCACCCTGCTCCAAGGCTCTAAGATACCATTCGATCGCGGTCTCGTACTCGGGGTCGTCATTATAATCCTCTTCCCCGAAATAGTAATTGCCCAGCGCGACCATCGCTTTTCCGGCGCCTAAGTCAGCCGCTCGTTCGTACCATGCCAAACCGCGCTCAATCTCATAGTGATTGAAGCACTTCTCGGCCGCTTCCATATAGTGTTCCTCAGCCGAGGTCCTCGCGGACCAGACTTCAGCCGCCTTCACGTACCACTCGGCAGCGGCATGGTCGTCCATATTCACTCCCTTACCTTCAAAGTAACACTGCGCCAAAGCGATCATCGCATCTTCATGGTCCATTTCAGCCGCTTTTTCAAACATCGCTATAGCCTCGTCATAACTCTCTTCCTCGTCGTACTCTTTACCATACTGATAATAGGCGTCCGCCAACCATTCATAGGCTTTGTCGATCCCTTTGCTTAGTGCCTGTTGGTAATATTCAATCGCTTTCGCATAACTTTGCTCCACGCCATGTCCATACTCGCAGCATACGGCCAGGTTCAGCAAGCTCTTGTCATGGCCATGCTTGAGTGCCTTGGCGAAGTATTCAAAGGCCTTCCCTTTTTCCTGCACATCCCTGGATTTATAGAACTGCTCGGCGATCCAATAAGCGCCTTCGGCGCACTGGCTCCTAGCTTCCTCGTCGCCTAATTCCGCCGCCTTCTCAAACCAGTGTACAGCCCCATAGGCATTCTTCGGACAGCCCCTTCCCTCTTTATAGCAATAGCCCATATTCCGCATGGCTACCTTACTGCCATTGTTCGCGGCCTGCTCATACCAATAGAGCGCTTGACCGTGATCCTGTGTCACTCCATGACCATTCGCATATAAAACCGCCAGATTGTTTTGCGCTGCTGCTGAGCCCCGCTGTGCGGCTTTTTCGTAGTATTCGGCCGCTTGACGATAGCTTTGATTCACGCCAAGGCCGTTTGCATAACTGTGCGCCAAGTAAAACAGCGCCTCCTGATTCCCGTACAATAACGCCTTCTGGTAGTAATCAAAGGCCTGCTTCCGATCCTGCTCATCCGTTGATTTGCCGAGTCTTCTCCCCAGCTTAAACGCGATATCAGCACATTGCTTCTTTGCGTCCTCATCCCCAAGGCCGGCTGCCTTTTCAAACCAATATAAAGCTTGGACGTCATTTTGCTGAACGCCGGAGCCGTTCATCCATCTGTAGGCCAGATTGCTCATCCCGAACCGGTTGCCATTCTTCGCCGCCAGATCGAACCAATACACAGCCAGCTGATCGTTCCGGGTCACACCCTCCCCATTCGCATACAGCACGCCGAGATTGTTTTGAGCGCCGGAATGACCGGCCTTCGCCGCTTTTTCATAGCTTGGAACTACCGTGTTATATAATTTTAAAGCCTTCGCGTTCAGAGCCAACTCATAATAAAAATCCCCATACTCAAGCTTGGCCTGTCTGCAGCCGCGCTCCAGCGCCTTCGCAAACCAGCCTTGTGCCGCTTGAAGATTTTCCGCCCCATAGTGCCCGCGATCTCTATAGTAAACGGCTAAATAATAAGGAGCATCCTCATGGCCCAGCTCCGCAGCCTGTCTAAACCCATCCACCATGTCCCGGTTGTGATTTCTCGCGTTCCAAAGCCCGATCGCTTTGTTATACAGCTCGGATGCCGTAGGCTGGTAAACCACCGGACGAGGTGCAGGAGCCGGCTTCGGGACCGGGGGCTTCGATCTCTGCACAGGACTTTGCTGTACGGGCCTTTGCACGTAAGTCTGCCTGGGAGGAGCCGCCGGCGGCTTCGCGACCTGCTTTTTGTGCTTGGCGATAAAATCGGCAAACGTCGTCCGTGCCTCGACATTTCCCGGATAATGCAGGTTCACAAACTTGCTGACAAGCTCTCTCTCCGTGCCCCTGTATTTGCCGCGGTCCGTACCGGATCGAAAGCTTCCGTTCTTGTTCTGATTAAAGTTATAGGCCCGGATAATCGAGGATACCGTCCACTCCTCTATGCCGGTTAATGCCGACACCTTCTCCTGGGATTTATTCCCTACTATATACTCGTAAATGACCGATACATGCTGATCTCTGCTGTATGATTTGATTTTATGGAGCTCATCCGGATTAAAAGCCACCGTTCCCTCACCCTTTAGCCGTCTCGGAATAGGTAATCATTGCTCTTCTTGTTCGTCTTTGGTTAACTCCGCTCTTAACTCGGACAATTTCCCTTTAAATCTGCCGTTCACATCGTAGACATCCCAAAAGTTCCAGCCGTTCGCATTCTTTTGGGTAATCGCGGTGGCCGCTTTCGAGGGACTGTTAAACAGCTGATCGTGGAACTGAATCTGAACCGCATCGTCTTCCGGAAGCTTAATCAAGGCAGCCGTATAGTCTTTGCCTTTGAAGCTTGCCTTGAATTGATCGCTTAAAGACAGAATCCCCTTCTCCATCAGCTGCGACAGGGAAATATTGTAGCTTTTAATTTGCTCCGCCGTTGTTCTGGAAGCAGGCGCCTCACCTTTGACGGATACGTAAATCTCATCGAAAACATCCTTATATGCATTATAAATAGTCAGACAAAGATCTCTGTTCGGTTGGGCCATCACCTTTCCTCCTTTAATCGGTTTGCCTAGATTCGCCAGATATTGCAGGATCAAAAACTTATTCTCCGGGGTAAGTTCCGGATGCTGAAGGCACGGCTTAATCACATGATCGCAGAGCAACTGATAATTGATCTGAATAAACTTGCTGGAGGAAGGCGCCTTGGCCTCGTCCGGGGATAAATAGATCATCAGATCGTATTCAAAATTGCCGGTCGATTGCTGGAGATAGTGATAGTACCTCTCGGTCTGATCCTTCGATTCGTTCGCTTTAATTTTATTTTCAATCGTAATTCTCAGCACATCGTTCGTTCCGATGATGTCCAGCCTAAGCTTATCCTCTCCGCTTCTGTCCGCATATTCGGTTTGGAACAGCATTTCGCTGAGCTTGAGCTTTTCCTCGTCCACAATGGCGGCTAAATCCAGTACGACCACCGCCTCCTCATGAAACACGCCGTAACGGCTGACCATAAATAAAAAACGCTGCAGCGGAAAGGTGCCTAAGCCCAGGCTGGACCCGGGATCGATGAGCCATTTCACAAAGGCGCTGTGCCACATTTCGGTATGAGAGGCCGCGATAATTTCGAACAGGTTGCTCTTGGATTGAAGCGATTTTAGTTTGAGAAAATTGGGGTCCTGCAGCAGCTCGTTTATTCGGGTTTCCAATGTATGAGTCTCCAACGTCTATCCTCCCTAGAGATACTTAAACGATCCATTCGCACCGTTCCCGAGTTCAATCCGGTATTTTCTTTACCGTGACACCCTTGCCTTCGAGTTCCTGCCACAGCGATTCATACCGCTGCAGCACCGAATCGCTGACATAGCTCACATCGACAAATCGCAGGGTGTTCATCTGAAGCAGCGGTGAATAATCTTCGACCCGGGTCCAGTTGAGGTTGATGTACGCCAGATCCGGAAGCTGAGCCAGCTCGGAGATATTCGTGATCGGATTCAAGGAGATATCCAGCCGCTTGAGCTGCTGAAGACGGCCGATCCCGTCCAGCCTCGTCAGACTGTTGTTGTATATGATCAAGTCCGTTAAGGCGGTCAATTGCACGATCGGGCCTAAATCCGTAAGGTCATTGCCTGAGACATCGAGCAATTCCAGCTGTGTCTGCAGACCGATATGCTCCAGCTGGAGGTCGCTGCAATAGCTCATATACAGCTCCTTGACCCTTAAAGGCGCGGATGGAGGGTACGGGATATCGCTTTTGGAAAGGAGCAGGGTATCCAAATGCTTCAGCTGTTCGATTGGATTCGTATCCTCGATGCCCGTGAACGATACATCCAGCACTCGAATATTCGGAATGTACTTTAAATCCTCGATATCGCTCAGCATCGGGCACGATAGATCCAGCTCCGTAATCCGGTTAAGCTCCTGCTGTCGGATCGGCTCCGTGACTTTGCCCAGCACGATACGCAAAATGATTTCAAAGCACATATCCGCAAAGGTTACCGCATCCGTCCACACTACTGGAGCATCCGGCTTCGCTTGCCGAGCAGCCTTTATTCTTTTTTTCTTGGGATGAAGCCTGTCGTAAATATGTGTAAAAATCTCATCGAAGTGCTGCTCGGCAAAGTCCCCCTTGCCCATACGCTCCGCCAGACTTAGGATGGGGCCTCTATAGCTTAGATGCAGCAGCTGAAATTCACCGATGGAAAAGTAACCGCCGCCCATACCGGGTACGCTGAACGTATGCATGGCCTCCTGCCCAGTTTCAAAGGAAGCCTCCCCTCCCGACTCCGCACCCTCCATGTCAGGAGCATCCTGCGCATCGGAAGCATCACGATGCCGGAACTTTTTCAAGACCATTTCATAGGCCAAATTGATTTTCTTGGCAATTTCGGTGCTGTTGATTTCGGTGCTGATATCGGGATGGTATTTTTTCATCAGCGTGCGATACGCTTTTTGTACGGTTTTCTCGTCGGCATCCGGCAAGACGCTCAGCACTACATAAGGATCATTAATATACATCTTACACCTTCATCCTGGGTTGAAATTTTCTGAGCCTTTTCTATATTCTACCTTACTAATGAGTCTAGTGAAATGGGATGGACCCAAAAAATGGCGTCATCCTAGTTCTTCCTGCCTACAACGGGTGCTTCAAACGACAAATCCGATTCTGCTGCCTGTCGCATGCTGTTCGCGCAAGACCGCCGCTTCCGCTCTGAATAACTCAGCTGCCGCCTGTTCGACATCGGATAACGTCAATGTTCTCAGGTCCTGAGCCTCCCGCTCCGCCATATAGCTGACGGCCGACTTAAATAGCTTACGCATGAGTCTGCCGTTCCCCGTATTCCCGGGGCCGAGCTCTTTCATCTTCTCAATAAACTCCTCCACCCTTTCCTTCACGAGGGGAGCATCCGCCAGAACATACTCCTCCTTCGTCACAAAGTAATTGAAAATCCCCCACATTTGCTCATGCGTATAATCCTCAAAGGCAATGATGTTGGTTAGCCTTGAACGCAAGCCCGGATTCGCTTCTTGTATAAAATGCTTCATTTTATCCGTGTAGCCGGCAAAAATAACAAGGGTATCCGGATTGTTCTCCATCTGCCTGATAATCTCCGACAGGGCCTCGTCGGAAAAGCCATCCTTCTGTCCCTCACTCATAAGGCTATAGGCTTCATCTATAAAAATAGTTCCACCCTTCGCTTTTCCGAATAAACCTGCTACGGTGGGGGCTGTCCAGCCGACATACTTCCCGACGAGATCTTTACGGCTCACTTCGACAAATTGGTTGTTATTGAGCACCTCTTCCTCACAGAGCATTTGGCCGAAGATGCGGGCTGTCGTCGTTTTGGCCGTGCCGGGGCTGCCCATGAATACGGCCGCCATGTGGGTTACCGACGTCTTCAGGCCGCTGGCACTGCGCTGCTTATCGAACTTCATCCGCTTTACGACCCGGACTAATTGAGCCTTCACGTCGTCCAGCCCAATCATTTGATCCAGCAGTGCTGCGGCACCGGATGGCTTCAAAGCAGCGGAAGCCTTCTTGTGCGTTTCGCCAATGATAAACACCTTGTCGAAATCAGCCTTGGTTAATGTTTTCGAGCGGCTCTTCTTCTTTTTAATTGCTTTGCGGACCAAGATTTCCATATCCTGATAGCTGGCAAAGCTGTGGCCGCGGTAGCTTTTGAGGAGCTCAATCAGCTTGACGCGGTCCACCGTCTTCGATAGGCTGTACCCTTGTTCCCTGGCGCATTCGGCAATCACACCCTGTAAATAAACGCTCGAAGGAGAGGCAATCCGGCAGCTCTCAAAGTCCAATTCAAACCGCAGCGTTTTCTCAAAGTTGTCAATCGTTTCCGTATCCGTTGGAAGATCCTCTTCCGGAAAAAAACTCGATTCCTCCATGATGTAAATGATAAACCGGCCCACATGCTTAAAGGCCTCCGTCGGTTTCACAAAGCTCATGGGCCCCTCGGTAACCACTAGAGGATACTTTCCCTCAAACCAGTAGGGCTTTTTAGTCTTACTCTCCTCCCCCCAACTGGGCTGATAGGGATGGAAGCCGAAGCCGCCGGCCATCGGCGGCGATTGATTGTAAGCGTTGCTTAATTCCCGGGAAGTGATGACCGGAAGGCTCGTTAGGTTCTCCTCCTTGTAGAGGATGGAATAAACCTCATGCGGTACGTTCCCCTTCGGTTCACCGTCATACGGCTCCTCGCCGGAAGGGTAGTCCGCATCCGTCTCGGCGCCGTCATCCTCCTCTTGCTCAGCCACATTGAGCTGATGTCCTGACTGCAGTTCAAACTTCTTAAACAAGTAGGCTGCTGCCAAAATTCCATCCTCGCGGTACTTGCATTTGACCAGCACTCCCCCTGCCCCCGACAAATCCAGCTCGTCAATCACGGCCAGATGCGACGCAGCTTTGAAGTCGGCTTTTAGCTCCTTATACGTTAACTCCGGCAGCGGAAGGTACTGCATGATCTCTCCGGTCTGTAAACTATGGGAACGAGTCCTTGCGCTAATCAGCTTGAGCATTTGAAGTCCTCCTTAAGGATACACCGTGATTTCGGCAATAAATTGATGGGGCTTGGAAAGGACCGAGGCGATGAACTCCCATTCATACGAAGCGTCTGCCGGAAGCATGGCTTCAATGGTGTCAGCCAAGTCCGTGATCACGATCAGCGAGCTTTCGGGATGTCCTGTGATCGTGACTTGAACGCTGCGGGCCTGCCATTGGCGCATGAAGGATTCCTTATCCTCGAGTAGAGGACCGGTCAGCCGGCCTTCCTGAACCAGAAATTGAAAAGGGATGCGATGCTGGATCACGGTAACTCCTCCTTAATTCGTCATCTTCTTTGATGAAGCAGCTTGTACGTCTTTCGTGTTCTGTAAAACAAGTATAGGTCATGCCGGCCGGCCGAAACGGGGTCCCCGAAATCCCCGCTTCCCCCGTTTTACGCGAGCAGCTTCGCAATTTTAAGACTAAGCGAGGACACGGTATCGTAGGCGTAGTGAATGGTTTTCATATAGCCATCCGCTTCGTAGGTTTTGATATAAGATCGTTCGATATGATCCACACGGACTTCCGGGCTCCCTGCGTTCAGCTGCTCCATAATCGATGAGATGGCTTCCTCCATCGCGTCATACAGATGGATGACCACCTCATCGTCCATAGGCCCCATGGAAAGGACATAGATCCTGTTCTCCAGGGGGGCTTCCACAATACGAAAAGCCGTATCTCCATAATCGGAATGTAAGATGACCGTTTCCTGCTTCCTTGTGACGATATAGCGGTCGTAATCCGCGTTCTCAGCTATACGCTCCCATGTCGTTTCAGCATGGATGGTATTCATCTCTTCAAGAAAGCCCTCGATCATCTCGTACAACGGAGTAACCTTAATGTCCATTCGGAATAAGGCCCCCTTCTGAATCAGGCGTAGCTGTAGATCTGAAGACCTACGCTATGACGAGCCAGTCTTGTAACCTGCTCCGCGGTGAACAGATGGAGTTGCTTATCCCGCTCCGATTCCAGGATACGGATCGCAACGGTACCGTTCTCCAGGCTCTTCATGAGCCTCTCACGGTTTGTCGACAACTGCTCCATCTCCTCGCAGCCGAGTCCGCAGAAGTCCAGCTGTACCTCGAGCTTCTCACAGAGATCGTAAGTCAGCTCCTTCAAGACCTCGTGAAATTGCTTGCCCATACGATAGGTCCCGTTCCCCGAGCATTGGAGCGCATGGGATTTGACCAGCGCCGATAGCGCCCAACGAATGCGCTTTTCGAATGACTTGTTCGCCCTTTCCACGCCGACCTGCAGCCACTTCGCTTTATTCTCGCAAAGAATCACGAGCAGGTTTCTTGCCGCTATGCCTGAGCTTTGGTAATCCGGGTCGTCAAATATCGAGCTTAGTATCAGGTACTGGATCTGTTGGGACACGCACTTCGAACTGGACATGAGAATCAGCCTCCTTGGAATCGTGGGTTGCCAGCACCAGCGGCGGGTGGCAGCTCAAGGTTCTTTATTACTGCCCTCCGCTGAAGTGCCGCATGCTTTCGATAGGTTTAGTATACGGCTTGAACACGGCCTGTAACGCGATCCCCGCAATCCCCGTTTTCCCCGATTTCACCGCAGAAGGGAACAAAAAAAACCAACCGTTCCCCGAGGGAAGCGGTTGGTTTGCGTTTGTTTTAGCCTAGGACAGCAGCTTGGCTATTTTGTCGCTAATCGAGGACAAGGTGTCATAGGAATAACGCTCGGTATGGGTTACTCCATCGGCCAATTCGTACGTTTTCGTATACGTTCTTTCCAAGTGATCAAGCGCATAATCATGATTTGAATGGATAAACTCCATAATCGCGGAAATGGCCTCCTCCATCCGTTCGTAGGTCACCACTTCGACCTCATCGTCCATAGGCCCCAGCGAGATCACATATACATTATTTTCAACAGGGGCTTCAAAGACGGTAAACACCATATCCCCATAATCCGAGTTGAACCGAAAGGTCGTCTGTTTCTTCATCACGATAAAGCGGTCATATTCCGCATGGTCGGCTATATGTTCCCAGGTCGATTCCGCATGGAACATATTCATCTCATCGAGAAAGGTCTCCATAAGCTCATTCAGCTTCACTACCCTGATGTCCAAGAACGTCGTCCTCCCTTCCCCTGCCTTAGTGGAATGGTGCATGATAGCTGCATGGGCTGCAGCCTTCCCGGCCGCTTGAGCGGCTGAGTTCTCTTCCGCAGGTTCCAGGTTCACCGTCCCTTCCGGGGGCAAGGCAGCCGGAGCGTCCTTTTCCTTCACGACGGGATGAGTAAGGTTGTAATTTGCCACAAACTCTTGGATCGTGGTTAAGTAAAGCTGCAGGTCTCTTTGTATGCTATCGCTTATCGTCTTAAGGCTCGGCTCGGCGCCTAGCCCTTCGGAGAGCATCGAACAATAATGGACAAACTGGTTATAGCATTTCCTTTGAGGCGGTTCCATGCCGCAAAAATCCTTCAGCTGCAGTTTTTTCAGGTCTCTGAGCTTTCGCGGCAAATCCTCGGGGAGATCGAAATCATCGTAGATGCGATCCCACACATTAGGCTTCTCCTTCTTCTCTCTCTCCTCTAAAATCGCTTTTCCCGCTCGAATGGTCTCCGAGATGACCCAGTCCTTCAATTTCGTTCTGTTTTTGACCATCGTGAGGATGATCTGGTACGGCTTCTGATCTTCTCTCATGCCTGGAGGGCCTCCTTCAAGGGCTTGCTGATGTTGGTACAAAAAAGCATATTAGGTGCAAAAGCGGGGCACCTAATATGCTTACTTCGATCTCCGGGACCAGCTGACTCTTCCTCAATGCTGAGCCGTATTTAGCCTTTCTTCATGCACGTCTTATCAAAATGCCCAATTGCCCTGTTTAAATACGGGCTCCTCTGTACCGTCGGCCGTCACACCGAAAATATCCATTTCCCCCGAACCGATCATAAAATCGACATGGGTAATACTCGTATTGAGCCCCTTTTCCTTCAGCTCATCCTGTGACATCTTTTTTCCGTCCTTCAAGCAGAAAGCGTAGGCGCTTCCGATAGCCAAATGATTAGAAGCATTTTCGTCGAAAAGTGTGTTGTAATAAAGGATGTTGGACTCTGAAATCGGAGACCGGTGGGGAACCAGCGCAACTTCGCCCAAGTAATGCGAGCCTTCATCCATCTCGACCAAGCCTTTCAGTGTTTCTTCACCCTGCGCGGCGGTTACATTGACAATACGCCCGTTCTCAAATGTAAGCGTGAATTCATCAATCAGATGGCCTCCGTAGCTTAAGGGCTTCGTGCTGGATACTGTACCGTTGACCCCGCCGGCTAACGGCGCGGTGAACACTTCCTCGGTAGGCATGTTCGCGACAAAAGCATTCCCCCGCTCGTCGATGCTGTCGGCAGCTACCCAAATATGGCCCTCGGGGAGCTCAATGGTCAGGTCTGTGCCGGGAGCGAGATAATGCAGCTTTTTATACTTCTTGGCATTGAGATAGTCCGATTTCCGGTTCAAGTTGCTGATATGCTCCTCCCACGCTTTGACCGGATCAGGCTGATCAACCCGCACCGTCCGGAAAATCGCCTCCCACAGCTTGCTAACCTGTTCTTCCTCCGGCAGCCCGGGGAATACCTTCGCAGCCCAACTTTTCGAAGGAGCCGCAATGACGCACCAGCTGAACTTGTCGGACTGCACATACTGCCGGTACTTAGCCATCGCTTTACCGTATGTTTTCTGATAGTTGACGATCCGCTCCTGGGCCACGCCTTTTAGCAGATCCGGATCCGACGATACGATACTGATAACCGCCGCGCCCTTCTCGACAAGCTCCAGCATTTCCCCGGCATACCATTTCGGCTCCTCCAGGAACGATTCATCTGCCGCCATATCATACCGCAAACGGGATACCGTATCGTCGGTCCAATTCACTTTGACCAAATAAGCGCCTGATTCGTAAGCTTTTTTTACAATCAAGCGAACCAGTTCGGCAGAATCAATCGTACCGTTTACGACCAGCGTCTGTCCTTTCTGAATATTGACACCGATCTTGACGACTAGCTCGGCATACTTGCTTAATAATTGTTGAAATTCAGACATTGTCATCCCTCCAAGGTTCTATGTATTTCTTATTATTGTATAGCAAACGCGACGGAAAGCAAAAAATGGACGGTCGACCGCCGCCTATGATCACTTCTGGCCGTACACCAGCAGGAAAATCATAAAATATAGGCAGTATAAAACTCAGCTGACGAGTTCTATACTGCCTTTTTTAATCATTGCCTCATAACCATTTGAATATTTTGTAACAGAGCAGTTGCTTCATCAGTTAAACCCCGGAAAATCGGAAAGCTCGGACGAGCGGATAAAAAATACAATGAGAGATAATAGGCCAAGAAGTACGATCGGGAACGTTTGCTTGAACGAATCCTTGACTCGTACGTGAACCAAGATTCCCCCAATGGCCGTAACACCAAGCCAAAGCGCGCCCGCGGCCGCCCAACTGGATTCCCAAAAGCCGATAATCAATGCCGCAGCACCGACGAATTCAACGATACCGGTAACAACTCGGAACCATTGCGGCAACCGCCAATGTTTAAAGCCCTCAACATGCATCTTGGAACCTGTTATTTTCCCCAATCCTGCCATTAAAAACGCTAGAGCCAGCAATCCTTGCAAAACGAATGCCAAAATATCCATCTGATCACTCCTTCTTTTTTATTATATGCAATCAATTAAGGCACATATAACATTAAGTTTCCCCATGCTTCACCCCGTAGTATGAACTAATTGCTAATTGCAGGCGATCTTCTAACATATTCAGCGGTTGCCGCTTGATCCAGCATAAATTGAGCAATGCTAGCTCTTGATATTTACTCCATCGCTCAATTCGGTGTTCATTACCTTTCCTTTTGGACCCAGTAAACTGATGACGGCATCAACTCCAGTTACAGCACGTTCGATTTCTGTCCGATTAGACAGGTCACCCTTGATTATGTCCAATCTTTCGTGTGTAAGGTGGCTGAGCTTTTCTATACTTCTGGCAAATGCAACAACCGCATGCCCCGCTTCAAGTGCCTGTTTAATTAACTCCATTCCTAAAGGGCCGGTTGATCCAAAAACGGTTATCTTCATTCTCTTGCTCCTTCGTTTATTTGTGCTTATAAGAGGCACATTATATTTAAAAATAAAAGAGCAGCCGAAACTGCAACTCAATTAAGCACATTATAGTTGGATTATAATGGTTTGACTAGTACCTTGCAGAAAAAATATTACATCACGAAAAATTCGACGCGATTCATTACATCCGCAATCGTATATTGACGCAAGTATTCAATCGTTCGCTGTTCGGCTTCATGGAGAATTTTTTCCAGTTCAACGTCGAGTTGTTCACCGGCTTCTCCGCAATTAACATCAGGCTCCACGAACCCCGTACTAACTGCACTGTAGATCTCACCTAACGTAATTTGATCTGCTGGTCTCCGTAAGATATACCCTCCCTCTCGGCCACCCCTTGACTCAACGATACCTGCTGTCGCTAACGCATGCATGACTCTGCGCATAAAAGTTGCGTGCGAATCAACCTGGTTTGCGATCATGGCACTCGATAATACGCTGCCGCTTTTAGCTAACCAGACGATCGAGTGAACTGCTATTTTAAAACGGGGAGGCCCAATGTTAACTCCGCGGTTTGCTGTACTCATTTAATATCACTCCTTAGAACAGCTGTATAAGCTCTAAATGCAACTGTATTAAGCACATCATAGAACAAGATATTTGTATGTGCAAGTGAGCGTCATGAAGTGACAGATGAAAGAATCCGCTTCATAAACTTCAGCATCATTTCTTCCAACGAGTAATCGCCATTGTTGACGCACCATCCAAGTACGATTCCCCTGACAATGACCAGCAAATAATCAGCCATTTCCTCTTCACTCATTTTAGTTGTGAGTTCTATTTTGGAAACCCCTGGCGTGTATGAAGAGCTTAGAAATGATCTATCACTCATTCCAAACGCAGTAGAAGAAGCACTGCGATATCGCGCTCCAGCTCCGATCTTGCAACGGGTCGTGAAAGAGGATGTTGAGATCCGGGGCAAACACCTGCAAAAGGGACAACCTCTAATTGTTTTCGTAGGATCCGCAAATCGGGACGAGAACAAATTTGATCGCGCTGATG
Source organism: Paenibacillus validus NBRC 15382 (assembly GCF_004000985.1). GTDB lineage: Bacteria > Bacillota > Bacilli > Paenibacillales > NBRC-103111 > Paenibacillus_G > Paenibacillus_G validus. Next base: position 31,140 of record NZ_BIMH01000044.1, read on the forward strand.
TATTTGACATTCACCGTCATCCGAATCATCATGTAGCATTTGGACACGGGAATCATTTTTGTTTGGGTGCTCCCTTAGCCCGGCTCGAAGCTGAAATTGCCTTAACCGAATTGATCAAAAAATACGCTTCACTCTCGTTACCGGAAAACTTTACTGTAGATGCGATCGAAAACAGTGCCGTATACGGACTGAGAAGTTTTCCAATCCTCTTGGCTCCATAATCAGATCGGGCAACGACAGCCGATGAGACGTTAAAAGGATCGATTGGCAGCGTAATCTAACCACAAAACTGAAAATGTTGTATAATGATCGATATAGATCATATGATATGTATCACAAGACACACATGGACTCAAGGAGTACGAGATGGCACCTAAATCAAAGTTCAAGAAGGACCAAATCATCGATGCAGCTTTTGAAATCGCAAGAACAGAAGGCATTGATCGCATTACGATCAGGAAGGTGGCTGAGAAGCTGGGGAGTTCCATCGCTCCCATCTATGTCAATTTTAAAGAGGTAGACGAACTGATCCAAGAGGTTATCAAAAAGACCTTTGCTATTAGCAAACAGCTGTTGATGGAACAAAATACAGGGCATCCGTTTCATGATATAGGAGTCGCCAGTCTGCGGTTCGCCAAGGAGTATAGTGTCCTGTTTCGAGACCTGGTCATGAAGAAAAATGAGTACATGAACGATCATGATCATGAAATGGGCATGCTTGTGGAGCTGATGAAACAAGACCCCCATCTCGAAGGCCTCACAGACGGGGAACTGATGACCATTTTATTAAAAATGAAAATTTTCCAGACAGGTCTTTCCGTCATGGTGGCCAATGGATTGCTGCCGGACGATTTTGATGAGGAAAAGATGATTCACCTATTAAATAGCACGGCCATGGATATCATTGACGCTGCTCAAATGCGTAAGGCAGGGAATTTGGAAGGACAAAATTAGGGTGAAAAAACAGGAGGATCGACATGAAAGACAAAATCGTTATAATTACAGGAGCAAATTCGGGAATAGGTAAAGCGGCAGCACTAAAGTTTGCGACAGAAGGATATCGTGTTATCATGGCTTGCCGCAATATGGAGATGAGTAGAGCCGCACAAAAAGAAATCACTGAAGTTTCAAACCATACTCACGTAGATCTGATGGAGCTTGATGTTTCTTCTTTCGATTCTATTCGTACATTTTGCTCAGCTTTTAAAGCCAAATACCCGCGCTTGGACATTCTGATCCATAACGCCGCCTACTTAAGCCATGGTGAAAAAGAGTATAAACTTAGCCCCGAGCATATCGAATTGACTTTTGCTACGAACACATTCGGTCCTTTTTTGATGACTCGTTTATTGGCAGATCATCTCGAAAAATCGCAAGACCCGAGAATCCTTCATGCTTGCACCACAAACATCAAACATTTCTTCGACCCGAAAAGGAAAATCGACTTCGATAATCTGCGCGGCGAATTCCGCGACACGCGGCCTTATAGCGTTTATAAAATGTACGGTGATTCGAAAATGGCGCTATTGATGCTAACCTTCAAAATGGCAGAAGAATTTAAAAGCCAGGGGATCAAAGTCAATGCCCTTCAAATTAACCGGGTAAAACTATCAAAAGAGACGATTAAAAAAATGCGTTCCTTTTGGAAAGTACTTGCTTGGGCCCAAAATCTGACTAATCCTTTACCGTCAGGCATGGCCGATAGCTATTTTCACATTTGCACCTCGGATGAATTTAAGAATGTTACCGGCCAGCTTATTAACCATAAGAGAGAGATTGTTCAGCCATCACCAAACGAAACAGGCATCGCACAATTGAAGAACATATTCGGATCAGGGAGTTATCCCAGCTATGCGACTGATGCTCAAAATGTCGGAAAAATATGGAAGTTGAGCACTACGCTGACTGAAGGTTAATTTTTCGGAAGGGATGCCCGGGAAGGGTTGCTTTAATGGCTTTTCACTAACAACTCCACCGCTTGTTTAACCATTTTGCTTGTATCTCTTCCGGCTTCCTTTTCCTCCATAATACATTGCTCCAAATTCACCGCTACAATGTAAGCAATCGCTTTATCCGCAGCGCTTCTAACGGCGGAGATTTGGCTCACGACATCCTTGCAGTCTTGATCCTCCTCCATCATTTTCAAGACACCGCGAATTTGACCTTCTATACGTTTTAATCTTTTCTTTACATCATCATCGTATTTCATATTAAATCCTTCCTTTCGATTGATACCGGTATAGGTTATTATTGCCGATATGGGTAACGAAAACAACCAGGAAGGAAGGATAATTTACTACTAAATAAACAAATTCACTTTCGCATCGGCAGCATCACCTAAATAAGCCGCTACACCCGCATATTCAACACCTTCTAAAAGCTCTTCCTTCTTCTGCAAGCCGAGCAAGTCCATGGTCATGGTACAAGCCGCTAATGTAACGCCTTGCTCTTGCACCAATTCGATTAATTGGGGTAAAGTCAAGGCATTATGTTTTTTCATGACGTGCTTGATCATTTTCGGACCTATGCCGCCGAAATTCATCTTAGATCGTCCAAGTTTGTCTGTGCTGCGCGGCATCATTTTAGCGAACATGTTCTCCAGAAATCCCTTTTTCACCAAAACGTCTTCATCCTTTCGAAGTGCATTCAGCCCCCAAAAGGTACAGAAAATCGTTACTTCGTGGTCATACGCGGCGGCTCCATTTGCAATAATGAATGCCGCGATAGCTTTATCCAATTCCCCGCTAAAAAGAACAATCGTTGTTTTTTCTTTTTGTTCTCCCATGAATTCCATCCCCATTTTGTTTTAATGAACGAAGACTACCATATTCCGGTTGCTTCTCCTTAGACAAATGATAACCAGGCATACCATCCATTAGATGAGCATCAAGAATCTTAATAGGCCTTGGTTGATCCCCTATAAACTCAGAAAATGCATCGGCATCTATATATTTCAGCCCTCTAGCATGTCTAATTCTAATTCATTGAAATAAATAAACGATTAATAATGACAATATTAAGAAGATTGTCACTTTCGATCCTCCTCCATCCAACCCCCATGCGGTATATAATTGAATTTCTATCCTTATTGATCTTCTTCTTTTTCGACTTCATAAGCCCATTGCGACATACCAGGGGTTACATTTCTAACACTTTTGAATCCTTTTTCGGTTAACCTTTGGCATGCTATATCACTCCGGTGTCCGGTACGGCAAACCACATAATACTCACCGCTTGGATCAAGCTGGCTTATCTTCTCCTCAAGCTCTCCCATAGTGGGCAGGAAGCACGATTAAATCTTCCGATAGTTGCTTATAACGCTCATACAGGCTTGTCCTGAGGTCAGCAACCCAATCCTCCGCTTTGCCAGCCAAATCAGGGCGACCAATGGACTTTACGAATAGAATATCCCCGGACAGTAAATATTGATTGTCAACAATTAAAGATGTACTTCCAATGGTATGGCCGGGAGAATATTGGAACACAACTTCAGCTGCATCTTTAGGCGGGAGCCAATAAAATCCCCGGTTTTTTCGGCTAATTGTCGACCACCAGAGATATGGTCAGCGTGAAGATGCGTATCGATGGTGTGGTTGATTGTAACGTTATTTTCTTTTGCAAAGCTTGCAAAAACTTCAGTCATCCGAACGGCATCAATCACAGCAACTTCACCATTGGATATGACCATGTAAGACAGGCATCCTTTGCCGATTCGTACAAATTGATAGATTTCTCCTCCATCTTTCAGATCCCCAACTTTGACCGGTTCCAGATGTTCACTCCAAGACTTCATACCGCCAAGGAGATAAGCGATGTTTTGTTTACCTTGTTCAAGCAATTGCTCCGCTACAAATATTGAGGAACCTTCCTTCGCACAAACAACCAGAACTTCTTGATCATCCGGAATTTTATCAAGAACGGCATCAACACCCTCAAGCAGTTCAAAGTAAGGCATATTGATTACTTGAACTTGTTTACCTTCTATTTTCCAATCCTTAAAGTTCTTTCATTACGAACATCTAAAATAAAAATGCGCTCATGGTTCAAAACTTTATTAGCCAATTCTGCCGAGCTCATTCCACGCAATTGCACATCATTCATCTGATTTCCCTCCGGTATTCAAAATTCAAATAAAATTGAAATCCATGAATGAGCTCAAGAAGCCGATGACGAAGATGGTAATGAACCATGTCATATCCCATAGGGCTCTTCCCCTTCAAATACCCATAGGGGTATATAAAAGAGTAAAAAAAATCCCGACTTAAACCAAGTTTTTGTACGGAGACATGTATTGGATTTGAAGTTAGCCCCTCTTATTCTACATATACCCATATAGGTATGTAAACACCTATAATAAACATTTTCTCATTCGTCAACTTTTAAATTACTTTAGCAGTTCCGCATTTGTCTTTAAGAAAAGTTGTAATAATCATAAAGAGCAGATCATCATACATGATCTGCCCGAATCTATTTTCACCGCGTAGCCTTTAGTTCCTGTACATCTGTCACGTCTGAAACCACCGTTCCAAACGGGTGGGGACCATATCGATACGGCCGCGCTGTGGCCGGCAATGGACGGACAACATTATACGCGGGATCCTTTCGTTGCCTTATAAGCACCGAAATAACTTCTTTAAGAGCCGCCCATAGACTTGGGGCTGCCGCTGGACAGTCAGACTTCATCTCTTTATGTAGGGCTGGCAGTGCATGATACGGTACCATTGGAAACATATGATGCTCGATGTGATAGTTCATGTTCCAATAAAGGAAACGAATAATTGGGTTGGTATAGAAGGTACGACAGTTCAAACGATGATCAAGAACATCTTCATTAAGACCCAAGTGTTGCGTAAGAACAAATAACCAACCAAGCCAAGAGCCGTAAAAAAACCGGCAAGCCGATAAACATGGCCGGCAGTATGCTTCGCATGTAAACGCACGAAAGGATCACAGCCAAACAGGCGAGTATAAAAACACGCGCTTCCCAGTACACTTTTTTGTGCTCTGAGGAAGGAATATATTTTTCTTCCTCTTCGTTCATCTTACCAAAGAAATGTATCATAGTCCTGTTAAAATCTTTTACGACGACAAACATCCGGAAAAATTCAATCAAAATAATTTTCCATACGGGAGGCCGTTCGGTGACAATTTCAGGGTCACTTCCTACAATGATGGTATCGGTATGGTGACGAGTGTGACTCCATCGCCAAACCGTAGCAGGCCGGAGAATCATAAAGGATGTAATTTGATAAAGGGCTTCATTCATCCAAGGCGTCTTAAATGGTGTTCCGTGTCCGGATTCGTGCTGTCGGGAATCACCGCATGTACCCCAGAGAACGCCGTAAACTGCGAATGCCGGAACCGCCCACCATGTCCCCCATGCGCGGTACGCTATAACACCCGTGATTAGGAGTGCAGCGAACCAGATGATGGTATCTCTTAAGCCCCGAAATTGGATTTGAGTCTAATCCACTTAACAGTGTAAGCTAGAAGCAGAACCAATGGAGGGGATTTTTAATGCAACGGAGAAGGTTCACATTGGAGTTCAAACAACAGATCATTCAGGAAGCAAAAGAAGTTGGAAATGCTTCACAGGTTGCACGCAGACATAACCTTAATCCTAAGGTGTTATACCGGTGGATGAATGAGGCGGATCATACCGATTGGCAACAGACCGAACCGTCAGCCAAGACCATAAAAGCGTATGTTCCTTCCCCACAAGAGTTTCGTTCTCTCGAAGGAGAGAATAAGCAACTGAAGGAATTGCTTGGTGAAAAAGATCTGGAGATCGCTGTACTACGTGGTTTGCTAAAAAAGCAGAACCCAGCTTATCGGACAAAATTAAAATAGCCGACAAATGGATTAAGCTGGGACATGCGGCTAAACGCATTTTACAGATCGTCGGTGATGAGCAGATCTGCGAGTGGCTGTGTGAGCTCGTCAGTGGCGATGAAACCGATGTATATGGTTATCGTAAGCTCACGATCTTTTTACGACGAGAGTACGGGCTTCATTAACAAAAAGAAGGTCTATCGTCTGTTGAAGGTTATGAACCTTCTGCAGCCGCAGCGGCGCAAACGCAACGCATTCCCCCGCAGGCTGGCAAACAATCGAGAGATTACGGCATCGAATCAACTCTGGGAAATGGACGTCAAGTACGGCTGCATCGCAGGAGAACATCGGTTCTTCTTCCTACTCTGCGTGTTGGATGTTTGTGACCGAGAGATTATCGATTTTCACTTCGGACTCTCCTGCGAAGGAAAACACGCAGCAGCTCTTGTACAGCGTGGCCTGTGGAAATGACAGTTGTTTCAAACTCAAGAACGTCCTGTCGTTCGAACAGATAATGGGCCGCAGTTTATTAGCCATGTCTTTGAAGAAGCTTGTCTGAAGCACGAAACGATCCACGAGCGTATTCCACCTAGAACGCCGAATAAGAACGCTCACATTGAATCTATTCATAGCGTGCTCGAATCAGAGTGTCTGCAGAAGCATGAGTTTACGACCTACCAGGAGGCTTACAGTGTCGTTACAGCTTATATTGAGTTTTATAATAAGCGTCGTATGCATGGGAGTCTGAACGATCTTGCGCCTGAGCAGTTCCGTAAGGCGGTTGCAACAGGACAAGAATGTCCAAAAATTATAAAAGTCTAAGCATTTTGGAGCAATTCTAAGCAAGAAGCATGTTAAGTGACCTTGACTCAATAATTCGGTTGTTTAGCCGCCTAAGGAAGTTTCGAAAAACGTATCCGTCAATTGAAGTAATTATGACCCAACTTAATACAGGGTTACTTATAAAGTCCTTAGCCAATAAGGACATCGATGTAGGCTTTACCATTTCCCATAACCTGCAACAATTCGCTACCCTTACTTGGGAAACATTTAGTACAGTAAAGATCATCGTTTGTCAACCAATGACAAAATCCCCCTATCTTCCTTAACGGACGAACCTTTTGTAATCATGTCACGAAAAGAAGTGCCAGAGGGGTATGATTATATTATCAAATTATGTGCAAAAGAAGGATTTTCTCCAAAGATTTCCTTCGAAGTAGATCGTATGGAAACATTATTTGTTTTGGTCGAATCTGGTATGGGAATATCCATCCTTCCTCAATGTGTCAGTTGCTTTGAATGTGATAACCACAGAATGATAAAAATCGAAGATCAAAACATAACATATGACTGGGTGATTGCCTGGGGAAAAGAATATACGAATCCTTCCCTACAGATTTTTTTAGATGAATTTAGAGGACAAATCTCGCGTAGTGAAGGTTTACGTTTGATGACACCCGGTTTTCGATATAAAAGATGATGCTCGCCTTAGGTGAAAAAACCTTTTTTATCTGCTTGATTTTCAATAAATCATAAATCGCATAATCGCGTGGCAGATAGTTATAGAGGTGATATAAGTTCGTTTATGTGTTATGAGCACAAAAATATGAAAGCTGACCCCGGTTTCTCAACCGGGGTCAGCTGGTTTCCTGTCTCTCACCTCTTCGCCTTATAAAACTCATGATACAACTTCATCAGCGCCCTCTTCTCAATTCGCGAAACGTACGAACGGCTGATCCCCAGCTCCTTCGCAATTTCCCGCTGTGTCCGCTCCTCGCCGCCATGCTCCAGCCCGAACCGGCCGACGACAACCTCCCGCTCCCGCTCATCCAGGATATCGAGGTTGCGGTATATTTTGCTCTTCTCAATCTTCAGCTCTACCTTATCCGCGACATCGTCGGCCTCCGAGCCGAGAATGTCGATCAGCGTAATCTCATTTCCCTCCTTGTCCGTTCCTATGGGGTCATGAAGGGATACATCCTTCTTTGTTTTCTTCAGGGATCGTAAATGCATCAGGATTTCGTTTTCGATACAACGAGCTGCGAATGTAGCCAACTTCGTTCCTTTGTTCGGCGAGAACGACTCGATCGCTTTGATTAACCCGATCGTACCGATCGAGATCAAATCCTCCAAATCTTCCCCCGTATTATCGAATTTTTT
>NZ_BIMH01000045.1 GCF_004000985.1 Paenibacillus validus NBRC 15382
GAAAACAGTAGGGGTAACTCCTTAGATAAGGAATAAGCTAAGTACAATTCAATTGATGTATCAAGCAACAAATTTGCTCAAATATTAAGCCATCAAAATCACTTTTTTATGAGTATTTCAAAACTTAACTTCTGAAATAACCCTACCCAGTACCGAATGAATAAAACCACTGGTATTGGCGAGAGTTTAACCTTGTTAGATTTGTGTAATTTTTTGTTGATTTCAGTGTACGTACTAACTTGGTGGAAGCCCAGAAAAATAAAACTGGCCAATAATAAGAAAAAGTATTAATATAGTTAAATATTGATTCTAATTTAAATATGCAAATCAATAGATTTAAGTGTCACTTTTGGATTGGGGGAAGAAAAGAATGATTCAAGTTACATCTCCATTAAGATACCCAGGCTCTAAGCAGAGAGTTATGAAATTAATACGACCATATTGGGATAAGGTCAAGCATAATACATATGAGTACCGTGAGCCATTCCTAGGTGGCGCTTCTATTTTTCTAAATCTAACAACTCAAGGGAAAAAAGTATGGTTAAACGATAAGGATAGTAATATTGCAACATTATTTTCAGTCATAAGAGACCAACCAGATGAACTGTGCAGCATGATTGAAGATGTTCAACCCACAATAGAATTGTGGGAGAAAATAAGATTCTCTAGTCCTGAAGATGATATTGAAATAGCTTTTAGAACACTGTTTTTAAATCGAACCAACTATTCAGGGATACTTAGTGCAGCTCCAATCGGTGGATTTCGGCAAGAGTCTGAGTATCCGATTCATTGCAGATGGAACGGACAAGAATTAATAAAAAGGATAAAACTTTGTTCTACCGAGTTAAAAGATGTAAGAATAACTTCAGACGACTTTATGTTTCCGATAGTTGCACCGTCAAGGGGAAATGTCTTTCTAATGATTGACCCACCGTACTATATAAAAGGTAATCAATTGTATGACGAAGGAATGACTATTGAAGATCATATTCGATTAAGAGATCTACTTGCAACTACAAAACATAGGTTTTTGTTAACATATGACAATTGTCCTGAAATTAGAAATCTCTACGGCAATATGCCGGGAGTGCATTTTTTCAATACTGGTTGGGCCTACTCCGCAGGAACTGTTCAAAGTAAAGAAAAACGAAAACAAGGGAAGGAATTATTTATTACGAATATTGAAGAGATCTCCGAATCCCTTGATGGTATGCAATTCGAACAAGTTACTCTATCATAAATTAAATATTGTTGAGCCTCTAGATTTAATCTAAAGGCTCATTTTTAATTAATACATGAAGAATTCACTTTTTGTTTGCTTGCAACAATTCACAAAAAAGCTCATGGTGGTATGCAATAAATTTTAAATCTATTTTATGAAGGCTTAGTTTCAAAGTTTTCTTTATGTACTGGTTGTTGCTTTCAATGTGCTCTATTAATAAAGTCTCCGGATTGATAGATATGGATTTTCCATCAAACTCGGCATGGTGATTGGGACAGAGAACGATAAGATTGGATTCAATGTCAGGTCCGAAGTGTGGTCTACCTAAAGGTTTTAAATGATGTGCCTCGGAATAATAGCGATCTACGCCTATGATAATTGCCGATCCGCAGATTTGACAATGATTATTATACTTCTGTTTTAACTTTTGGGACATAGGAGTGTCCCTGATTCTTCTCACGACAGAGGAGACTAACGTTTGAGGCGGCTCCTCTTCTTCTGTTGATAATCCTACCGGAGCTAATTGCACGACATCTCTAAGATATATTTCCAAAGTTTTTTCCATTTGTTTAGTGTTATCGAAATTCTCTTCGAGTAATTCCAAATCGCATATTTCAAGATAAATCAAGTTGTCAAACATTTCAAATTTTGATAGTTTGAAAACAAAGACAATTTTTGTTTCTATCACTAAGATTCCTTGTACGGTACTTGCTATTGTTTCTGGTATACTATTATCAACAGGGTACAAAGTCCCTAATGTGATTGCTTCCTTATTTTGTATTTGATTAGCAATATCTTCATTTGCATAAAAAACAATTTTGTTTATTGTCGAACGTGAATTTAATAATTCATTTGCTAACTGAAAACCTTGAGGAGTTAGGGACCATTCACCTAGTTCATAGCCTGTAATCAACTGTTTATCTTTTAATGAATGGTGAGCCTTTCTTATTAGATTCATCCATCTGGGTGACTTATTTCCCTCATTTAAAACATCGTTGAATCTAAGATCGATAGTTCGCTTATACTCGTCAGTTATCATATTTAGGTTTGATGTCCCGTTGCTTTTAATCATACTATTTAGAACGAATTTTTCTTGGAAATCAAGCATAGATTAGTTCCTCCCTAACGATATTTTAATTTTTTGTATTTTATTTTGTAAATGGCGGAGGTAAGGAAATGTCGTTAAATGATCGAGAAGTTAGATTGGTTAAAAACATGCTTTCCGAAGGAAGAAAAATCCATGAGATTGCCAAAACACTTAATGTAAGTCCCGTTCAAGTGGCTTTAATCTCCTCTCAGAGAGATGTAATTAAGGTCGACCGCCCAATTTCATCCACTGAAAAATCTATTAGTATCGCAGAAGATGATGATACAACAACTAAACCAGAAAGCAAACAACAGAGGGTGGAAAATAGAAAGAATATTCACGGAGATATACTGATCGGTAAAACAAATGAAGGGGAACAAGTTATTTGGAATCCTTTAACTGCCCCCAACCCCCATCTTATGGTAGTAGGTGAAAGTGGTTTTGGAAAGACCTATGGCATAACGGGTCTTATATGTGAACTTTCACGCATAGGTTTACCAACAATTATCATTGACTACTCCCGGAGTTATGAAGAGAAGAACTTTCCAAACAAATTCAGAGGCAATTTCCAAGAAGTTAATATTGGCAAATTCGGTGTATCATTGAATCCCCTAGAAATTAGGGAGAGTGATGTCAGAGGTCCTTTGAGTGTAGCTGTTAGAATATCTGGGACATTTAATAGAATTTACAATATTGGAGTCCATCAGGAAGCACTTCTTCGAGAGGTAATAGTTGAAATTTATGAAAAGAGGGGAATTTATGAACAAAGTCCAGAAACTTGGACAAAGGATGCTCCTCATTTGTCTCATTTAGCCGCTGAGCTTCAAGCCATATCGGAAGATGAAGAAGACCAAAGGCAAAAAAGAGCCGAGCTAACATTCTCGCACATTTCGAATTTTTTTGCTTTTAATTCATTTAACCCGAATGGTGCTAAATTCAGTTGGCTCAACGGAATTAATTCCAATAAAATTACTGTTCTACAACTCAATGGGCTTGATGGTAAACCTCAAAAAGTGGTAACGGAATTTCTCTTGTGGGATATTTATTCTTACTTTGTTTCGCGAGGACCTAACAAACTTAGTTGTTTTCTTGTTTTAGATGAGGCACATAACCTGTCTTTTAAATCTGATACTCCTGTAGATAAAATAGTTAGAGAGGCTCGTAAGTTTGGCTTGGCCGCAATATTGGCCTCTCAACAACCTGAGGACTTTAGTGGTCCAGTTTTTACTTGTACTGGAACAAAGATTTGCTTTCAAGTTGCCGAGCAGAAAGGGAAGTTTATACAAAAGATTGCTTCAAAATGTAGTAGTAAACCGAACGAAATTAAAGATATTTTATCAACGATACCGAAAGCTCATGTATTTGTTTTATCAGAAAACAAAGGGAAAGTCTGCAAATTTGATTCGCATGAAAACAGGGGATTAGCTTAAGGGGGCGGCAAGTTTGAATTACCCAGTTGTTTATAATCAATATTTAAAAATGGTTTCAGATATTCTGGAGAGGTTTTCTTCTAATAAAGAAGACAGCGAAAAGATATTGGGACATTTGAAAGAAATGTCAGAGAGTAAATCAACTGCAATATTAGGTGGGGAAACCTTTATATCCCTTGATGTAGCAAAGGATGATTATCCTATTCATTGGGAAAATAAGGGGAAAATATTTGAAATTGTTGGAACCAACATGAGAAATAAGACTACAACGTTAATATATATCTCTACTCTTTTGGGTTTTGACTGGGCGGCAGCGGAGCCATACATTGAGGATAAAAAGTTAATTAAACAATCGAAAGTGATTATGAAAGAAATATCTAGCGGTGTATCGGCAACATTGGTTATTGACAACAGTAACTATAGATTTGAAGTTATAGTGAAGGATTCTATTGCCAACGTTGTAAGGTGGGATAAACTTAACCAAGGTCATCTTCCTTTACAAGATATAAGTTTATCTAGCGAATTAGATTGGAAAGAATATAGAGGAAAACTAGAGAACTTTTTTGATGTTCAGGTTGTAGGAGTAGGTAGAAATTTTGTTACCCAAGTAGGACACGAGGAAGCAAGCAATTTAGCTTTATTCTGTGAGGAAGCTAATAAGTATATTACACATTACACTCAGCTTCTCAATTCAAAGAAACCAAAAATTAGTCCCAAATTGCTACTAAGTCAGATAAATGACTTGAAACAAAAAATTATTGAAGTTACGAATGAAAGCAAACAACTTAATGATTTATTAAACATTACTAAAGTAAATCATTCTCAATTAGAAAAGGAACATGAAAAGATTGTTAGCATCTTAGCAAAAGATGAAGTACAGACATTTTTAAAGCTTGCGTTAGAAAAAACTAATATTGAACAGATTTTTGAAAAAATAAGGGTTAAACGATTAGAATTACAACAACTAGAAGAACAACAGAAAGATTATGAAGACATAATTATTAAGCAAACAAAGGATTTTGATATACTTCACACAGAAATTGCTATATTGAAGGACTCCATTGAATCAATAAAATCAAATTTAATTGTGCCTGAGAGTATAATAAAGGATTTTATCAGTGCTTTGGATAACAACGATATTACAAGGATTCGATTATTAGGTGATCTATTGTGGGTCGATGATAAAACTTACGAAGCTCACCGTGCCCTTGCAAACTATAGTTTTTCGGGAATAAGTTTGAAAACGAAGCTGTTGGGAATAGAGGTCTTCTCCGAAAAAATCCATAATCTTTCAGAGCTAAAACACAAGATGGAGCAGTCTGAAACAACGACACAGGAACTTTCAAAATTAACAGGAAATTTTGAAAGGCTCTTTGCCCAACTAAATAAATTAAAATTCAATACGACAGAAGAATACTTTTCCGATATAAATGGCATGAATGGACTTTCCAATATAGTTGAAGAATTACAGGAGCAAATTAGGACCACTAAATTAGAGATAGATCAATTGGAAAGGGCGTACAAGGATAAGAGTGGTCAATACGGTGAAATTGATGTCATGCGAAAAAAATATGATGCTGCTTACGTACTAGTTAGTGACGAAGATTTGGCTTACCTAGAAGAAGTTTGTGGAAACTATAATCTTACACTAGATTTTTCGTTACAAATCGAACTGGAAAAAATTATTAGCAGCAAACATTCATTAATGAAGGAAACGAGTTTAAAAATAGCGGATTTGAGGCGAGCAATTGAACAGCTAAGACATAGAAGGAAAAAATTGGAGCAAGAATACAATGCAATGGAAGTTGGGGGCGATATTGAAGTTAGAACAGTCCCTCTCATGAAGACAAAAGATCTTTTAGGAAATATATCTGAGTACTTTACTCATAAGAGAAGATATTTCGAAAGTAACGATGCAAATATTCTTACAAAGTTAGAGAAAGAAATTACTAGCAATGAGCAGAATTTAGGTAATGATTTTGAAATGGTAATAAAATTAATTAATGAAAGAATTAAGGATAGATGTCCTTTCGCATTCGTTAACACTGATACTGGGATAGAGAAACGAGAAGTACTAGGTTATGACTTCTTAAACAGTGACTTTTTTGTGGAGGGTTTACCAGAGACGTCAAAATTTCATGGTGGAATAACCTCTTCAATGACAGTATACGGGCTTGCTACTAAACGAACAGGTGCTGAATTAGGTTCTATTTTGTTAGTTGATGAATGGGGAGATGTAGGTGTCTATAAAGATTACGTTTATCAAGCATTATGCGGAATTGACTATTTGACCACAGCAATATTTGTTGACGTTGACGAAAATAAAAAGATTGCAGAACTCAAAGCGAGGAGATAAACTTTGAAAGTTGAAATTGCAAAATTATTAGGTTTATTGAATGAAGTATCTCTCAGTAGTAAATCATACGTTAATTCCAGGAAAAATTCAGATAGTGGTGAGTATTTTAAACAGTTGTGGACAGCACGGTCAGTAAGTAAATCAAAAGCTAAGGAAGAGCTATTAAATCAGAACATGGATTTATTTGTTGAAAATAAAGAATTAGTACAGTTTTTATTAGAAAATAAGGTTATTGTGAGTTTAGAACTGGATGAAAATGACAGCAAAGAAAATCTCTTGTTTCTCTTACCGACTGGGTTAGAGTTAATTAGTTTACTAACTGACTATTATGAGGATTATATCAGTTATACTGAACTTGAGGATAAAATACAGTTAGCAAATAACAACTTTTATAATAATTGTATTTTAGAGACTGTTAATAGGCTTCAGGAGCCTTTACTTGAAACCGAGGCAATGTCAGCAAAATCAACAGTGTTTTGTTGGTTTCTATTATTGACAGGTGCAACCTGTAAAGATAGGGCTTTTATTATTCAAAAGCAAGATAAAGACGGTGAATTTGAGTATCAAGAAGAAATAGTAAGGTATTTAAATGAAGTCTCGAAGTTTATTTTCCCTAACTCATTCAAAAATAAAACTGGGAAAATATTTAAAGAAGGGGATTTAAGTAACTTCATAAGAAGAAACAAGGAAATAAAAACATCATATGGTGAGTACTTTAAAATCGAAGATGAAGCTTTCTATTTTGATATTCATTCTCCAGATAATGAGAATTATTTAGCCGCTTTGAGTAAGGTCGTATCCATTACTCTAAAAAGAATTAATCACTTTAGTGTACCGGACGATGAGATGCCAACGACTATTGTTAAATCAATCGATGAGTATTATTTAAATAATCCTATTAAACAAGCCCATTTAAAATCCCTCTTTGCCGGTAGACCTGAATATTCCTACTTTCAGGAATTACAGTACGTTGTAAAGGATGAACTTGATAACATCTTTAGTGTCAACTAAAAGGCTCTCGGGGGTCAGTCGTTGTCTTTTTAAGCAAGCGAATACTGCCACATCAGTTCTGTCCATTTTACGCAAACCACACATGTGGAGTGCGTAATAGGAATTCAACGAATCGATACGTAGAAATCCTTTATTTTCAACACTTTGCGCGATTTATGACTTTCACGGCGGACGGCGCGGATTTCAAAAATAAGGTACTTAAAGACAAAATTGGAGTTTCCGTCGTTTTGGACATGGATTTGGACGTCGTGTGTGTAGACATGTTGAATTCGATAGAATAAGCCCGCCAGAAATTTGAAAATGAAGCCACTGTGATATAGAAATATTCAAGAGAACGCCATTATTGCGGTGTTCTCTTTTTATAATAGATACTATTCAAAAAGCCGGTTGCACTGTTATTCAGCGCAATCGGCTTTTTGCGTGAAAGGAGAAATGCTGGATGACGAAGGTAATCGCCCTCGCCAATCAGAAAGGCGGCGTGGGCAAAACGACAACGGCAGTTAATCTGGGAATCGGTTTGGCTGCCGATGGGAAAAAGGTTTTGCTGGTCGATGCGGACGCGCAAGGTAACCTGACGGACTCGTTAGGGTTCCATGAACCGGATAGTCTGTCGGTATCGTTAGCCACGTTGCTGGTCAAAACGATGCTGGAGGAATCCTATGAAACACAGGAAGGAATTTTGCATCACAGTGAAGGTGTTGACCTGATGCCGGGCAATATCGAACTGTCCGCTGTCGAGGTATCGCTTGTCAATACGATGAGCAGAGAAACGATCTTGCGTTCGTACATCGATTCGGTTAAAGCTGACTACGATTACGTTCTGATCGATTGTATGCCAAGTTTGGGTATGTTGACCATCAATGCGCTGGCGGCAGCGGACAGCGTCATTATCCCCGTTCAGGCGCATTATTTGCCGGCCAAGGGAATGACGCAACTGTTGCAGACGATTGCCCGCGTACGCAGGCAGATCAATCCGAAGTTGGTTTTGGACGGTGTGCTGCTCACGATGGTGGACAGTCGCACGAATTTCGCTAAAGATATTGCGCTCGTTCTTCGGCGCGATTACGGGGACAAGCTGCGCGTGTTCAACACTGAAATCCCTTTATCCATTCGCGCGGCGGAAACGAGCGCCAAGGGAAAAAGCATTTATGCCCATGACCCGGATGGGAAAGCTGCGGAGGCGTATGCCGCATTTACGAAGGAGGTGCAAGGCATTGGCAACGAGAGACGACAGGCTCGCCAGCATCAAACTGACCACAGTCGCTGATTTGTTCTCCACCGAAGAGAGCCGCGCCGATGAGCAGCGGGAAAAGGTGATGGAAATCCCTTTGTCGGAAATTAGCGATTTTCCCGGTCATCCATTCAAGGTGAAAGCAGATGAAGCGATGCTGGAAATGGCGGACAGCGTGAAGCAATACGGCGTTCTTGTTCCCGGCCTGGTGCGTCCAAAGGCGGACGGCGGCTATGAAATGGTAGCAGGACACCGGCGCAAGAAAGCGAGCGAACTAGCAGGTATGGAAACGATGCCTTGTATCGTTCGTGAACTGGACGACGATCAAGCAACTATCATTATGGTGGATAGCAACCTGCAACGGGAGTATATCTTGCCGAGTGAGAAGGCTTTTGCTTATAAGATGAAGCTGGAGGCGATGAATCGGCAAGGACAAAGAACTGATTTAACTCGTTCCCAAGTTGGGAACAAGTTAGATGGGAAAAAGTCCAGTGAAGTATTGGCGGAGCAAGTTGGAGAGAGCAAAAACCAAATATTTAGATATATCCGTCTTACCGAACTGACCCCCTCCATTCTCGAAATGGTGGACGATAAACGAATCGCCTTTAATCCGGCCGTGGAGCTTTCATACTTGGCCGAAGAAGAACAGCAAGCTCTGTACGAGACGATGCAGTCCGAAGATTGCACTCCATCGTTGGCGCAGGCACAGCGCATGAAAAAACTGAGCCAGGACGGGCGGCTTAACGTGGATGTCATCTTCTCGATTCTCACGGAGGAGAAGCCGAACCAAAAAGAAAAGATGACCATTCAGCGCGAGCGGATCGACCGCTTCTTTCCGAGGGACTTTAACGAAAAGCAAAAGGAAGACCTGATCGTGCAACTATTGGAAAGCTGGTATAAAAAGCGGCAACGGGAACAGGAACGCTAACTTGTATTTGAATACTTATCCTGTTCGTTGGCACTCTCCCCTATAACGGAGAGCTTTTTTATGCCCATTTTTGGGGAGGCGATAAGCGATGTATTTCACAAAAGGGAGGCGTCGTCAGTATGAGCGCCTGATGCAAGAAAAACCGGGTTTCAACCGCATTGAAGTTTTGGAGGATGAGACGGAGGAGACGCGCACGCGAAAAAAGGAATCTCGTGAAACCGGTCAATCCAAACGAAACCGGAGAACGAAGGAAGACCGCAACTTGCCAGGAAAGGAAGACGGACGATGGAAGAAATGAAGCGAATGGTGGACAACTACGAAGTCTATCAGGCCATCTCCATCGGGAAGGTGGAAGTGCTGCTTGGCATAGACGAAACCAATGTTGATCATCCGTACATGGTGTGTACCTGCACCCGAAACAATTCGTTGGGTGTCGAGCAATTTTACGCGATTTCAGCTGGCGCGGATTATCTTGAGGCCATGCATGACTTTATTTCCCGTGTGCAATGGGAACTGGAGGATCTCAAAGAAGAACGGGCAACCGTCTTGGTGCCCCTAACTCCCCTCACCCAGGCACAATGTCAGCCCATTCGCGAAGACATGCGCATTGACAACCAGGTCGTCGCCATCCGACCGGAACGGTTGCGTCCCGAATATCGCACTGCAGTTAATCAGCTTGTATTGGCACAAAGCGGTTTTGGCACCTCTGCCTATTCCCGAGGCCGCGCCGTCTACGTGTTAAATCTGTATACCGGAGAGGAGTCTCGCTGGAATCGGGAGGATTTTATCGGCCTAATAAAACCGGAGCATATGCCCGCATGGGCGCAAGAAAAGCTGGAGCAGCATCAGGCTGCGGTCCAGCAAAAGCTAAAGTGCCGTGACGATGCCCGGTAAAACGTTCGAAAGCATTTCAGTATTGAGGAGAGAGGAGACGTGAGCGATGTCGTGGACTTATCGGAACCGTAAGACGCTTATTATCACCGCGATCGCTATAAGTGTTTGTTTACTTGTGGCTGCGGTCATTTATTCTCTGATTAACCAATCGGAACAAAAGCAGAAGCAGCAGCAAATGAAGGAACATTATGAAAGGCAAATCGAGGAACTGAAAACGATAGAGGAACAATCGCGCAGAAACGTCTGGACCGTGGCGCGAACCATCCCGGCCGGCGGCACCGTGACGGCGCAAGACATTAAGGCTGAAACAATGCCTGCGAGTCTGGTGCCATCCGGGATGATTACCGATCAAAATTCGGTCATTGGCAAAAGAGTCAAAATCGAATTGCAGCCAGGCACGCCGTTGATGCCATCGATGCTGTACGAGGGCGCACCGATCCCCAAGGATTTACGGTTACAGGAGTTTCATGTCATTCAGCTTCCCTCCAATTTGCAAAAGGGGCAGTACATTGACGTGAGAATCAACTTCCCGACTGGCGAGGATTTTGTCCTGCTTTCAAAAAAGAAAGCGCGGGAGTTATCGGGCACGGTCATCTGGCTGGAAATGAATGAGCTGGATATTTTGCAAACGTCAAGTGCGATTATCGACGCCTACTTGCAAGGCGCTCGTCTGTATGCCCTGCCTTATATCGAGCCTGGATTGCAGGAAGCGGCAGTGGTCAATTATCCTGCCAATCCGAAGGTGCTCGATTTGATGGAACATGATCCGAACCTGCTCGAAAAAGCGACAACCGAGCTTGCCCGCAAGCTTCGCGCGACACTGGATGACAATCTCAAAGCGATGAGCGAGTCGGACAAACTGCGTGTGACGAGCGGCAGTGTAACGGTTCAGCAGCAACTGCAAAATGAGCGCATTGTTACGCAACAAGGCAATACCATGCAAGAAGCGATTCCGTCGCAACCGATAGACACATCATCAACAGTCGATTATGAACCGCCAACCGTGCAGCCGCTGCCCTCCCCTTCCGATTCGTTAACAACGAATGAAAATGGACCGGAAACGGAACCAGCGCCAGCGCCATCACTGCCGCAAGTGCCGGCTTTGCCGTCGGGAGAGCCTGCCAGCGAAGATAAATTGGAGCACATTTTTAATCAGTGAAGGAGGCCCTCATGAAAAAAATCGTGTTTTTCGGCGCGCCGGACAAAAGTCACTTGCTCCTTGTGCTGGGCAAGCTGCTCACGGCGCTGGAGCAAAAGGTATTGATCGTGGATTCTACACTCGCCCAATCGATGCAAGGCTATTTGCCTCAAGTGGAATTCGGCTATTCGCTGCGGGAGTTTGAAGGCATCGATGTGGCGACCGGGCTGCTCACATCAGCGCAACTGGAGCGCTCTGTCCTTCAATCCGCAGGCGAAGCGGCTTATGATGTCATGCTGCTTGACACCGATCACACCGAATTTGTGAAAGGACGAGACTTACCGGGCTATGACAAGCGGGTTTGGTGCAGCAATTACAGTCGGCTGGGCATGCAAATCAATGCGAGTCTGATGCAGCGGCTGTGCCTTCACGAAGCGGAGGGACAACCGCTCACCTTTTACAAACTGATTACCCCCACCTTGCCGACCGCCATACCTGAGTCGTACATCGATTCGCTGCTGCCGCACCAGACTGTGCGCTGGGAGGAAACCGTGTTCCGCTTTCCGCTTGACGAACGGAATCTATCCGTTGAGCTCGACAACCAGCATCATGGCCGCATCGACATCAGGCGGCTGTCCGGGACGTATCGCCGAACCGTGCTCGACATGCTGCAACAGTTGTTTGATTGCGATGCCAAAACGGCTCGGCAGGCATGGGCGCGCTCCCGAAAGCGCGCGTGAATCCGGTAATGTTGCACGAAAGGAGATGAAGCAATGGGTTTTACTGTGGTGTTCTGGAGTCCGATTTCGGGACAAGCCGGTACGACGAGCAACCTGATCGCCGCCGCCGCGCTGCTCGGACTTGAATATTCCTCGCGTCTTTTGCTGCTCGGGCATTTGCAAAGTGAATACGCAGCCATTGAACGCGGATTTTACCCAAGGCGATCTTGGACAAGCAAAGCGGACGTCACCTCCGACGTAGGAATTGACGCGCTGCTCAGGCTATTGCAAAACCGCAAGCTCGAACCGAAATTGCTACGGAATTACACGTTGCCGCTGCTCGCCGAGCGCCTCGACATCCTACCGGGATCGAACAAACCGGACGTATCGTTTGTTTCGTCCGCACGGGACTGGCTTGACTCGCTTTTGGAACTGACAAGGCGGGCATACGATCTGGTGTTGGTCGACGGAGGAAGCGGCGACGTGTCGGAGTGGACACGAGGTCTGCTGCGACAGGCGGATTTGCTGGTCGTCTGTCTGCCACAGAATATACTCAAATTGGAGCAGGCTTTTCCGCTGGTGGAGGCGCAGCTACTGTCCAATCGGAAGCTGTTGCTCGTTTTCGGACAAGTTGATCCTCGCTCGTCGTTGACGATCAAAAACGTCATGCGTCAGTTTTACCGCCGGGAGCCTGCGTACCCGATTGTCCATAATACGGGCTGGCTCGATGCCGCCCAGCAAGGAGACGCTATTCATTTTTTATTTCGCAACCGGAAGGTGCCTCGCGATCATGAAAACAGCCTTTTTGTGCAACAAGTGCGGGCGTTAGCGCAGGCGATCACCCAGCGCGCTGGTTTAGGCAATCCTCTTTTCGGCGGGAAGGAGGACGTTGGCAAATGATGTTCGTTTTGAACGGATTGATCATAGCAGGCATCCTCATCGCGGTCGGCGTCCTGCTCTATTTGCGCATGAGCCGCCGCTTGCCGGAGCAGTCGGACGAAAAGCCAGTCTATACGCTGGAAGCGATGACTGCGTTTGTGAAAGTGGCGCTGCATGAGATGACGAGCAGCAACCTGATCGACTATGGTTTATCGGAAGAAGAATACCGCCGCCGGAAAAACAAGCGCGCGGAACTGAAAAAAGCGCTGCGGGGCTGCACGTCCGGTGATTTGCGGGACAAGGCCTATGTGAAGCAAGTGATCACCGATTTGCTTGAGCAGCGCTATACACTGGACGACGATAACTTGAATCGGCTTCTGCCGTTTGACGATCCGCAAGCGCTCACGCCACAGGATCAGTTTGACATCCTGCTCTATCTATATAAGAAACAACATCGTTTGAGGGCGTTGGATGAACTGATCCAAAAATACGAACTGGATCGCCCCAAACGGAGCATGGAAGACGAAGAAATCGAATCTTACCGGATTACCGCTGATGAAATCCGCGACATCTACAAGCGGGAAGTGCGCAAGCTGTCCGCCGAAGACAAAACGCAGATCATCGTACAGCGGATATACCAGCAGTACAAAGGATTTAGCGTCATCGACGAAATCCGCGATATGAAAATCGATGGCGTATCGGGTGGCGTGTCCGGCATCCCGCCCGCGATGTGGGAAGGCGAGTGGAGCTTGGAGGAAGAAGCACAACTTCGCGAGGTGCCGAAGTCACATGACAGCGTATGGCTGTTTTATAAAGGAAAGTCGATTCATCTGAGCTTTCTGTCCTTCGGCTCGGAACAAGAGCTAAGGCGCGTGTGCCAGAATGTGTACAAGCATAATTTCCCCGGCCAACTGTCCGAAGCGAACGGTTTTAAGGTGAATGAAATGGCCGACGGTTCCCGCGTCGTCGTGTTGCGCCCCCGGTTCAGTGAATCGTGGGCTTTTTTTGTGCGCAAATTCGATGTCCAAAACGCTACGCTGGAACAGTTGATTCAAGACGATCATGCCGAACTTCCGATTGGATTGATTCGATATTTGGTCATGGGCGAGCGCATTACGGCCATTACCGGCGCGCAAGGCAGCGGCAAGACGACGCTTTTGATGGCGATGGTGCGCTACATTCCGGCTATTTTACCGATTCGGGTGCAGGAAATGGCCTTTGAGCTTCAACTTCGGAAAATTTACCGGGATCGCAACATTGTAAGTTTGCGGGAAACGGAAACGATCTCCGGGCAGGACGGGCTGGACATTCAGAAAAAAACGGACGGCTCGGTCAATATTTTGGGGGAAGTGGCGACCGACCCGGTTGCCGCCTGGATGGTGCAGATGGCGCAGGTCGCTTCACTGTTTACTTTGTTTACGCATCACGCCAAAACGTTCCGTGATCTCGTCTACTCGCTGCGCAATTCGTTGCTGAAGACAGGGGTGTTTACAAACGAGAAAGTGGCCGAGCAGCAGGTTGTCAGTGTCATCAACTTTGACATTCATTTGAGAAGGGACACGGACGGACATCGCTATATCGAGCGCATTACCGAGTGCGTGCCGGTGGAACAGGAGGTGGCCTACCCGGATTCGTTCCGCCACAAAGCAACGACCGAAGAGAAAATGACGGCGTTTATGGAGACGTTGCTCGAATACTTCCGCCGCACGACGGATCGACCGCTTTATGCCGCGCGCAATGTAATCGAATACCGAGACGGACGGTATGTCGCTGTTCATCCGCTATCCGAGAAAAGCCGCAAAGAAATCGCTGCTTGTCTCGCCGGGCCAGACCAGGCGGCGTTCGAGGCGTTTTTGGCGGTTCATTGGGGGGATAGCGATGAAACTTGAATGGCTGTCCCTATTGCTCGGTGCGGCGACGGTGTTGTTCCTCGCGATGTTGGCCGCGTTTCAATGGGTATCCCGCTACGGTTCGGACGTAGAGGCCGTTCGGCGGTATGAAGCGCTGCGCAAGCCGGGCAAAGCCCGCAAAAAGCAAGCGCTGTATAGCGTCTTGCAGCAGTTGTACCGCCTATGCGAGCGCGTGCCGATTCTGCGTGCCTATTTGCTTCAACTCCGTAAACGAATGACCATCCTCCAGCTTGGCGATGAATGGAAGCTGCGGCTGGAGACGATGAAGACGGCTCTAATTATTTGGGGCATGCTGATTGCAGCGGCTGTTCCGCTGGCATTCGGTGTTCGCGATCCGGTCACGCTTGGCATGATCGCCATCGGCTTCTGGGTTGGCCACGGCATCTTTTCGGACAACCTCGTCCATCGTCTGGAAACGCGCCTGCTACGGCAACTTCGGCATTTCTTCTCGGATGTGCGTCACCACTATCATCGTCATGGGATGGTGGAGGAAGCCATTTATGAAGCGACGGACGGTGCGCCGTATGAGATGGCGCTGCATGGACACGAAATATACGATGTGCTGACAACAAGCGACGCGGAGCAGCGGCTGGCGCAGTACATCGAGAGCGCGCCGAATCGCTATTTGCAGGGTTTGGCCGGGCTGTCGCATTTGGTGAAAGAGTACGGCGATAAACGAACCACTACCGGCTCCGTGTACTTGAAGGCGCTCGGGAAGCTCGCGACCGAATTGAATCTGGAACTGTTGCGTCGCGAGCGTCTTGGTTTCCTGTTGCAGGGACTGACCGCTATCGCGCTGTTGCCGCTGCTGTTTACCCGGCCGATTGAAGCTTGGGCCAGCCACTACTTTCCGGCGATGGACGCTTTTTATGCGAGCACCGCCGGCTGGATCGTGAAAATCGGCTTAATGGCGGTCGTTTGGCTGTCCTATGTCCTGCTGCGCAACATTCAGGAACTGGACGTGAGTCCAAAACCGACCGGCCGAAAAAGATGGGAGAGACGGGTGTACGAGTGGCCGTGGATGCGCTGGCTTGTGCATCGCATCAGCCCCGCCCCCGGTTCCCGAGAAGCCGACCGCATGGTCAAGTTGCTCAAGGAAACCGCATCGCAACTTCGGCTGGAATGGCTCTATGTACAGCGCATCGTGGCGGGAGGCATGGCGTTTTTGGTTGTGCTCGGGATGTTTATTGCGCTGCATGCCGCAAGTCGGCATCAAATCCTGTATGCGCCAGTGAAGCCTGGCATCTTGTTCGGCCAACTTTCGCCGGAGGAGGAAAACAAGGCGCGTGAAGCGGCGGCGCTCGATCGCCGCATCATTGATCGCGCTAAGGAGGTGAAGAACCGCACCGAAGAAACGGTTATGGCCTTGCTCCGCAGCGAATCGCCGACGACGAATCCGGACGATCAGCTTCGCACCGCGGCTCGGCGCATCCTTGGCAAGCTCGCGAAGCTGGACAATCAGTATGTGAAGTGGTGGGAAACGCTCCTCGCCGCTCTCGCGGGCTGGGGCGGCTACGCCATGCCGGTCGGCGTTCGGTGGTTCCAAAGGCGTATGCGGCAGATGGAGATGAAGCATGAAGTGGATCAACTGCATGCCGTCATCGCGATGCTGGCAGATATGGACCGTATGTCGGTCGAGCATCTGCTCATTTGGATGGAGCAGTTTGCCCGCGTGTTTAAGGAGCCGCTGCAGACCTGCTTGCTTCATTTCGAACAGGGCGCGGATCAGGCGTTGGCGCAGCTCAAAGAGGATGCGCCTTTTTTGCCGTTCGTCCGCACGGTTGAAAAGCTGGAACTGGCGGCGCAAAGCCTGCCGATTCGAGAAGCGTTCGACGATCTGGAGTCGGAGCAAGCCTACGCGCAGGAGCAGCGCAAACAGGAATATGAGCAATTGATCGAGCAAAAGGCAGGCTGGGGAAAATGGATCGGGTTTGCGCCAATGATGGCCCTTATTTTCGGCTATCTGGTCATTCCACTCGTTATCGTCAGCCTGCACCAAATGTCCGTTTACTACGAACAGCTTCAGCGCATCCAGTAAGCGGCCATGTTGCGTCGCTTTCCAAACAGGAAGTGTCTTTTTTATTTTCTATTTCATTTGAAGGAGAGATCGGTTCATGTCTAACGCACAGAAAGCACTCGTGATGGCAGCAGGCATTTTTCTTGCCATCGCACTCATTACCCTCGCCGTTGTGTTGTTTATTTCCGCACAAGACTCAACCAAAGCGGCGCAAAGCAATTTCAGTAACATTCAGACCGAACTGTCACAAACGGCGTTTACAGTGTACGACAACACGACGCTATCAGGAAGCCAGGTGGTTAATGCGCTGCGCAAGTTCAGCGATCAAGACCAGTTTGGCATTCAGATCGTCACGGGGAAAAATCCGGTCGGCCAGTGGTATGGAAAAGTGATCAATACAGGCGTTCCGATGGACAGCGTAACCTATGGTTCGGTCATTGGCGTAGCGCCGGGGCAACTCAGTCATGCGGTCGATGAATCAGATATAAACTACGTCAATCCGAGCGGCAAATTCCGGGCGCAACTGGTTCACGACAGCAGCAACGTCATCCGCGGCATCGTGTTCCGACAGCAATAAGCGATCGATACCTTGACTATCATAAAACGCTTATGGGGTGTCCTCTACTGACGGACGCCCCTGCGTTTCCAAGGAGGGAAACCAATGGAACATGCCCCCAGGACGATGCTGGAGATGAGTGTGGCTTGTCTCCTCTTTCTGATGGCTGTCACAAGCGGGCTTCTGCTCTTTCAAACCGGGGCTGCGCTGAACTCGACCGCCTATGTGTCGGGAAAGTCGCTGGACCGCAACATGCAGCAGTCGTTTTCGCCCCAGGCTGGCGATGGCATCGTATCCGGCGCAGAGGTGGTGCAATCCATTGCCCGTCTGGAGACGGGAGAAGCGGAAATCGTGGTGGACGGCGTTCGATATGCGCCGCCGCTTGATCGGGAACAGTTCGTCCCCTTCGGGATTCGCTTGAATGCCCGGTATTCGGCAGTCGCCCAGCGGGATGCGTCCGGTCAGCTGCTGCGCCTTATTTTCGTCTCACGTTAAGGAGAATGCCATGAACAGTATTTCGAAAATATTTGCGTTGCTCATTGCCATTCTATTGCTCTACCTTTACCCAATTTCTGCTGCATTCGACCAACAGGACGATGTTTCCGAACTGGTCGTCCTGAAAGCGACGACAGCTTTTGTGGACGCGGTACGGGATAAAGGTTATGTGTCGCCGACCATGTATAACGACTTTTTGGAGACGATTGCGGCAACGGGCAACACCTTCGATGTGCAGATGGAACACGGAAGCAAAAAGTACGTGCCGGTGTATGACGACCCAACAAGGCCGGAGACTTTTCGGGGCAGCTACGAAGTTCACTACTACACGTATTATAACGCACAGATCCTTCCCGTTCTGTTCCCGAACAGCACGGCCGGAAAAGATGATGTGGCGCGACGTTACAAGTTGTGGGTTGGCGATACCTTTGCGGTTACGGTTGAAAATACGAACCGGACACCTGGCACGACCCTATTCGATTTTCTGAACCAGGCCATCAGTCCGATCGAAAAAATATACCTTCCATACGGCGGGGTGGTGCGCAATGAAGATCATTGAATGGGCCATTGTTGGGGTGCTCATTTTTCTGCCATTTGCGACGGTGAACCGGATCGAAGTCGAAACGCAGCGGAAGGCGCTATTGACCGAACTGCGGTATAATGCCGCGCTGAATGCGGCGGTGGATGACGCGGCGAGAACGTTGACTGTCAATGCCAACCAGCAACGGGAGACGCAATACGAATCGGCCAAGCGGGTGGCGCTGAATAAAGACGAAGCAATTGCCGCTTTTTATCGAACGCTATACACAAACTTCGGCATCGCCGACGATCCCATTGCGCAAGGAGTACTCAACCGGTATATCCCGGCAGTCGTGGTCATCGGGTACGACGGCTTTTACATCTATGCCGAGGACGAGTGGACGGGAACTGACGGGAACACGGAACGAAAACCGGTTTGGGGAGCGAAAAAGCCGTATGCCTACGCCGATCTATCGGGCAACAGCCTTTCGTTCACGCTGGACGATTTCGTCCTCGCTTACGATGCGGGCAGCCGAAGCTGGCACGAGGGCTTGCGAGTCGACGTTAGACAGCAGACGAACATTGCGCTGCTAAAAGACGCGGAGCGATTCGAGCAGGTGCGCCGAAGTACCATTGTCCGCGCAATCGAGGACGAATTGGCCTACCGGATCAACAAACATAACGAATCGGTTTCCCGATTTGGTCTCTCCTACACGTTCACGTTGCCAACGATTTCGCAAGAGGAGTGGCACAATACCGTGGATGATGTCGGGGTACTTGCCTTTATTCAAGGCATTCCGATGGGAGGCAAGTTTTATAACAACTACGCCCTCGGCGGAAGCCGCGTGCTCAAGAAGCCGGAGATTGTTGGAGCCAGAAAAGGAAGCATGAAGGTGTATTATCACACCACATGCGGCTTTTCCTATCCGGTGGAAGAAACGTTTTCCAGCGAAAAAGCGGCTGCGCTAAAAGGCTATATGCCGCTTGGTTGTCCGCCTGCACCATCGTAACAAGACGACAGCTATTTCAGAAAGTGGACACTCCGCCGATTCGGTTCTATGATGAATCTAACAGTCGAAATCTACCAAATTCGTCATTAGCAATAATATTGAGAGGAGTGAATCGCGTGAGAAAATGGATATTATCGGGGCTAGTCACCGTTATGCTTTGCAGCCTGTTCAGTATGATGGCAAACGCGGCGAGCAAACCTCCATCCTTTGTCAGCGTCGTTATGGACGGTCATAAAATCTGGTTTCCCGACGCACAGGCTTTTGTGGATGAAAATGGCCGGACGCTCGTGCCGGTTCGATTCATCGCGGAAAAGATGGGGATCAGAAAACAAAAGATTTAGAAGTGAAACTAGAAGTACCGGAATAATGATTTTAAGTCTATTCCTCAATAACTGAGGACAACGATTATTCTGAGGTAGGCACTAAACGGCGACGTTTGTTATTGGAATTGAATTCTCATTGTATTTGGATGGATTGGAAATAAGCGTGATGCAAGCGCGGCTACATTGACTGTATAGCATGTAATAGGTATAATAAAGTCAATATACAGCTATGCAAGGAGAGAGTTAGATGATTATCAAACCTTCCGCCAGTATCCGGCAAAACTATAATGAAATCGCCGATCTATGCAAAACATCCGGGGAACCGGTTTATCTAACCAAGAACGGTGAAGGCGATCTCGTCGTGATGGACATAGAGACATTCTCCCGTCGCGAGAAGATGTTAAAGCTGCGCGAAGAACTGCTAGCTGTGCAAGAAGATCGTTTGGCGGGCCGTGTTGGTGTGACGCCGGATGAATTGGACGCTTACCTGGAGGGCATTATTGACGAGGTGCAGCATGGAAAAGATGCCCCGATATAAGATCATCGTTTCCGATCGCGCCCGCCAAATGCTGGCGACTCATGTGCGATTTCTTGCGGAGAAAAGTCCGGATGCGGCGCGAAAAACGAAGAACGAATTGCTGCAAGCGATACGTTCCTTGGCGCGAATGCCGGAACGCTATCCTTTTCTGGAAGCGGAATTTATTCCGTCAAACAAGTATCACAAGATGTTCGTGGAAAAGTGGTATCTGGTGTTATATCAAATTCAGGATGAAATCGTGTATGTCGATTTCATTGTAGACTGTCGCCAGGATTACCGCTGGTTGGTGCGATAACATAAAAATTCCGAGGAAGACGCTGAGTGGATCGGCGTCTTTTTTGTGTATTTGAGGGTCCCCTCTTTTTCCCGGGAGGTGCCTTGAAGGCGACGCGAGACGGATGTCTCGTGTTGCAGCAAGCACTGAATTTGGATAGCCAAATTCGCTTGTTAGGGGCTTTGCCCCTAAGACCCCGCGTCGCAACGCTATCGTTTCGGTGACCGAATGGGTTTCAGATTGGTTGTTTATCGCGTCGGCGACTCGTTTCATGAAGCCGACTTTTGAAGGGGGTGATCGAAGTTGAGGAAGCGGTCGATTTCGGTTCTGGTACGGTTGAATGAAAAAGAACACGCGCACCTTGCCAGCCAAGTCCAAAAATCGGGGCTATCGCAGGAGGCGTATATTCGTTCGCTCATCAATGGCTATGTACCCAAGCCCCTCCCGCCGCCGGATTATTTCGCGATGATGCGTCAGCTTCACGCTATCGGCAATAATCTCAATCAACTGGCGGCGAAGGCGCATACGACAGGGCATCTGGATCGGGCGGCGTTTCAGCAGGTGGCCGATCAGTTGCGCCGCGCGGTACAGCATATCCAGCAGGCAGTAACTTCACCCGAACGCATAGCCGAACCGAACTTCACGAATCCCGAGGCGCATCCGCCGTAGACGAAGGAGGTGTGACGCATGGCAACGACGGCGATTTGGGATGTCGCCGACCGATTGAAGCGCGTTATCGATTACGCCGCCAATCCCGAAAAAACCGCAATAGATCGAGCGGAACAGCAAAGCTTACATCAAGTGCTGGCTTACGCGAGAGACGGCGACAAAACGGAGAAGCAATTATTTGTGAGCGGCATTAACTGCGACCCGCTGACCGCCTACGAGCAGATGCAACGGACGAAACGGCAATTTCAGAAAACGGACGGCATTGTGGCGTTTCATGCGTACCAAGCATTCGCGCCGGGTGAAGCGACGCCGGAAATGGCGCATGCCATTGGCGTGAAGCTGGCGCAGGAATTATGGGGAGAGCGCTTCGAGGTGATCGTCTCGACCCACTTGGACAAGCAGCATTTGCACAATCATTTTGTGCTAAACTCCGTTTCTTTTCTGGACGGCAAACGCTACTACGACAACAAAGCGTCCTACGCCCTGCTTCGGCAAACGTCAGATCGGCTGTGCCGAGAGCATGCGCTGTCAGTGATCGATCATCTAGAACCGGGTAAAGCCAAGCACTATGGCGAATGGAAAGCCGATCAGGAAAACAAACCGACATGGCGGGGACTCATCCGCTCCGATGTCGATCAGGCGTTAGCGGGTTCCATGACGTGGACGCAATTTATCGTGGCATTGCAGAAGCAAGGCTACGAGGTGAAGCCAAACGTCAAGCATCTCGCGGTACGTCCTTCAGGCAAGGAGCGCTTTGTTCGTTTGCGCAGCCTTGGGGACGACTATACCGAGGAAGCGCTGAAACAACGCATTTTGCGGAATCGTCTCCCCCGTCGCCCACAGCCTGAACCTAAGCCGCGACGCAGACGTGTCGTTTATAAAGGAACGCTCCAATCTACCAGACGTTTCAGCGGGTTGCAGGCGTTGTACATTCGCTATCTATACAAAATGGGCTTGTTGCCCGCTCGACGCGCGTCCTCCCGAAGGACGCCTTTTTTATTGCGGGAGGATTTGCGGCATATGGCGACCATCAGCTCACAGACGAAGCTGCTTTGTCAGCACCGTATTTCCAGCAAGGAGCAGCTTCTAGCGTTTTCGTCCGTTGCGGAGCAAGAGATGAGCCAGCTTTGCGGCGAACGCAAAACGCTCTACAACCGTATCCGCCGCGCGAACGATGCCGTTCAGATCGAAGCTTACAAGGCGCATATTGCCGCGTTGTCGAAGCAGATTGCCCGACTGCGAAAGGAGGTGAGGCTGTGTGAGGGCATTCTTGCCCGATCCGATGAAATGAGGACGAAGCTTCAAGCGAGCGAGCTACAGGAGAAGCAGTCACGAAAGGAGATGGACAGGCATGAGCAGTGGAGCCGAAGCGGCCGATCAGGTGGTGAGCATGAGCCTGCGGGGCATCGAGGTGATGGCCAAGATTTCCGGCGAAGGCGCTAAGCATTTGGCGGTTTATTTGTTTGCCGCACTGCAAGGACAGAAGCGGACGAAGGGCAGCATTCGATTGGAAAGCTTGCTCCGTAGCGGCAAGGAACTGAAGGTATTCGCGGTCAAAAATGAAGATCTCTCCACCTTCTGCAAGGAAGCGAAGCGGTATGGAGTCCTGTATTGCGCGCTGCGGGACAAAAAGAATGTAGACGGTTTGTGCGACGTGATGGTGCGAGCCGAGGACGCATCGAAAATCAACCGCATCGTTGAGCGCTTCAAGCTGGCGACGGTCGATACGGCGAGCATCAAGAGTGAGATTGAAAAAACACGCGCCAAGAAACAGGTTGACGAACAAGCGGCGGAACAACCGCAACAACCCGAATCGGGGCAGAAGTCGGAGCAAGGCGCGACGGGCGAAGGTGCTTCGTCGGAAAGGAGCGTGGACGATTTTTTGGACGAGCTGATGGGCAGTCCCGAAGCGGCGCAAACCGAGCGGCATCCCGAACAGACGCAAAGCGCGCCGCAGCCGGACGAACCGACGCGCCCATCGTCCAAGGCGAGCGACAGCGCAAACCCCAAGACGGCGACGATGGAGCGGCCCCATCCGTCCGAGCCTATCTCAGAGCGCAGCGCGGCATCCGCAAGGGGTACTACGACTGAAGCCGGGCAGCAGGCAGCGCCACAGCGGCAGTCGATTCGCGCACTGCTCCGCGAGCTTCGGGAAGAAAACCGCAAAGCGGAAAAGGAACGCCGTCAGCCAGACAGGGAGCCATCGTTGCCGAAACGGAGCGAGCGCCAAGCTGAAAGCACGAAGGCGGCGCAAGTGAAGACAAGCCGGACGAAGACGAACAAGCCGAAATCTGCGGGAAAGCGAGGTAAAGCCAAATGAGCAGCTTCGACGATCTGTTCCGGCAGGAGGCATCCGACCGCTCCATCGCGAACGCCTCCGAGCAGCCGTTCGATAAGGAAGCGTGGGCGCAGAGGAAGCAGGAGCTCAGACAATGGACGTATGACACGATTGATGCTGCCACGACAGGCATCGCGCAAAACGGCGAGCAGTTCCGGCAATATTTGGACGTGCAAAGCCGTTTTGACCGTTACAGCGTCTCCAATGCGCTGCTCATTCTCGTCCAGCGACCGGAAGCGACGCGCATTGCCGACTTCGACACATGGAAGGAGCAAGGCGTGTACATTCGGCGAAAGGAAACGGGCTTTTACATCCTGGAGCCTGGAGAGGAATATGAGCGTGAAGACGGCACGAAAGGCATCAGCTACAATCCGAAAAAGATGTTCGACATCGCCCAGACGACCGCCAGTCCTAAGCGGGAGCAACCGCAGCCGTGGGATGAGCGAACGCGCATCAAGGCGCTCATGGATCGCTCCCCCGTTCCGATTGCGATGAGCGATACGCTTCCGTCGGACGTGCAGGCGCTCTATCAGCCGGATACGCGCAGCATTGTCATCCGTCGCGGCATGGAGGCCGGGGATATTTTCCGTTCGCTCGCGCATGAGCTAGCTCATGCAGAACTTGAACGCGGCGATAACCGTTACAGCCGCTCCGCTTACGCCTTTCATGCGTACTGTGCGTCGTACATGCTGTGCAAGAAGTTTGGCGTCGAAGCATCGTCCTTCCGTTTTCAACGTGCCCCGGAAAAGCTGAAGGACAAAGAACCGCAGCAGGTTCGCGCAGAGCTGACGGCGATGAAGGATGCCACGCATGAGATCGCTCGCCGAATGAATCGGATGCTGGTGCAGCAACAACAGCGGCAACCGAATCGGACGGACAAGGCAAGGTAGGAACGCCAACAGAAGTCCGCCAAATCATCTTTACGGGGGGAGTGCCTATGCAAGAAGAACGGATTCTCTGCCTGGATCACTATGAGCACGGCATCGTGGTACGCGCGCTCAATATGCTGCGGAATGATCTGATCGGCGAGCAGCGTCCCACCGATGCCGTAGACGATTTGCTGCTCAAAGCGATTGCTGCACCGTACAATAACCGTAAACGCCGAGGACATCATGAGGCGCGTTGAAACCGCAAGGAGCGATTGGCTGCTCTTTGCGGTTTTTTTCGTTTTCGTCGTATGGGTGGCGCTGCTGACCGCGCCCGCCCTGTCCGGCGGGCTCCCGGCGATGCTCCAGCATCTTAGCTTGGCGATCCATCAACCATTTCATATTCGTTGGGTGAGCGATACGCCGCGATGTCTGTTCATCTTCACGCTTGCTTATGCGCTCGGTGTCGGCATCTATCTCTCCTCCCCGCGCAATTATCGCCGTCGGGAGGAGCATGGCAGCGCCCGCTGGGGGCGAGCGAAGCAGATCAACGCCAAATATCAGAGCAAGCCGCCGGAGCAAAACAAAATTTTGACCGACCACGTCCGCATCGGTCTCGACGGGCGCAAGCATCGACGAAACCTCAATGTACTTGTCGTCGGCGGTTCTGGCGCGGGCAAAACGCGCTTTTATGCCAAGCCAAACGTCATGCAAGCGCACACGTCGTTTGTCGTCCTTGATCCGAAAGGCGAAATTTTACGCGATACGGGACACCTGCTCAGAGCCAAAGGCTACGACATCAAGGTGCTGGACTTGATCAATCCGCATCGTTCCCACGGCTATAACTCGTTTGCCTATTTGCAGGACGACAAAGACGTGCTGAAGCTCGTCACGAATCTGATTCGCAATACCACGCCCAAAGGCAGCAACACGAACGACCCATTCTGGGAACGTTCTGAAACGGCGCTGCTCGAAGCGCTCATCTTGTATTTGCTCTACGAAGCGCCGCCGGAGGAGCAAAACTTCCCGATGGTGATGGAGATGATCGCCGCCGCCGAAGTGCGCGAAGAAGATGAAACGTACCAAAGCCCGCTCGATGAGTTGTTTGAGCGGCTGGCGATGCGAGACCCGGAGCATTTGGCGGTGAAGCAGTACAACATTTTCAAGCTCGCGGCGGGCAAAACAGCCAAGTCGATCTTGATCGGTCTCGGCGTGCGGCTGGAGAAGTTCAATTTGCACACCATCGCGGGAATGAGCCTGGTTGATGAGATGGCGTTGTCTTCAATGGGCGAAAAGAAAACGGCGCTGTTTGCCGTCATTCCCGACAACGACAGCAGCTTCAATTTCATCGTCGGCATGCTGTACACACAGCTTTTCCAGTGTCTGATGTACGAGGCGGATTATCGGCATGGCGGACGGCTGCCGGTGCATGTCCACTTCGTCATGGATGAGTTCGCCAACTGTGCATTGCCATCAGAGTTTGACAAGCTACTCTCGACAATGCGCAGCCGCGAAATTTCCGTCTCGATCATCCTGCAAAATCTGGCACAGCTCAAAGCGCTGTACAAGGATGAATGGGAATCGATTGTCGGCAACTGCGACACGTTTCTGTATCTCGGCGGCAATGAGCAATCCACGCACAAATACGTCTCCGAACTTCTCGGCAAAGAAACGATTGACACGAACACTTACGGTCAAAGCAAGGGGCGCAGCGGCAGCTACTCGATCAATTACCAGCAATCTGGCCGCGAATTGCTTACGCCGGATGAAGTGCGGCTGCTTGACAACCGCTATGCTCTACTTTTTATTCGCGGCGAGCGCCCGGTGCAGGACGACAAGTACAAACTGCTCCGGCATCCGCATGTGGCGCTCACGACCGACGGCAGCGAGCAGCCTTATCAGCATGGCGGGACGGAACACGCCATCGACTGGCGAGCGGTCACCTTGCATGAAAACGGAGAGTACGAGCTGCTATCGGAGGAAGAACTGGAACAACAACTTTTGCGGAAGGAATGATGACTTTGAAACGCAACCTGAAAAAGCTGTTCGCGCTGTACATGGTGCTCGTATTGATGGGAACCGTCTTCGTCTCCACTGTTTACGCCGAAGGCGACCCGATGACGACGGTCAACAACTTGTCCACGTTCATTTTCGGTCTGATCCGCGCCATCGGCATGATTATTCTCGGCTTCGGTATCGTCCAGATCGGCTTGTCGCTCAAGTCGCACGACCCTTCTCAGCGGGCGAACGGTTTTCTGACGCTGGCGGGCGGGGTAATCATCACGTTTACGAAAGAGATTTTGACGCTGATTGCGGGATAAACTCGCTCTATCCTCTGTGCGACCCGTTTAGCGAATGAACGGCGTTCAGACAGAACACAACCAGGTGGGGATTGACGGCGCCGCTGTCTATTCCCCTTTTTTTGCGAAATGAGGTGAGCCTGTGGCGAAAAACAGTTGGATTAATGACAACCTCGAAAATGCGCTGGATACGTGGGATGAGAAAATGCATGAAGTTTGGCAACTCGTCACGCAGTCTCCGGCAGACTTCAAAGGCGGCGGGATCTGGCGCGTCATCACCGACATTCATGGCGCGTTGCAGGCGACGGGACTGGCGCTGCTCGTGCTGTTCTTCGTAATCGGCGTCGTGCGGACAGCGGGGAATATCGCCGAATTAAAACGGCCCGAACTGGCGGTCAAGCTGTTCATTCGCTTCGTGCTGGCCAAAGCGGTCGTCACCTACGGACTGGAATTGATGATGGTGCTATTCAGCATCGTACAGGGCATCATTTCCACGATGATGCGCCGCTCCGGCTTCGGGAATACAGAAGCGTTGAACCTGCCAAGCGAGATTGCCAAAGCGATTGAGGATGTTGGCTTCTGGCAAAGCATTCCGCTGTGGGTTGTGACGCTGCTCGGAAGTCTGTTTATTACGGTACTGTCGTTTGTCATGATTCTCTCGGTGTATGGGCGCTTCTTCCGCATCTATTTGTATACGGCGCTCGCCCCTGTTCCGCTGTCCAGCTTTGCAGGGGAGCCGAGTCAAAGCATTGGCAAGTCGTTTCTGAAAGGGTATGCGGCGGCTTGCTTGGAAGGGGCGGTGATCGTACTCGCCTGTATCATTTACTCTGCCTTTGCCGCCGCTCCCCCGGCAGTTGATGAAAGCGCGGGCGCGGTTACGATGGTGTGGACGTATATCGGGGAGTTGATTTTTAATATGCTCGTTCTCGTCGGCACGGTGAAGATGGCGGATCGTGTCGTGCGGGAAATGATGGGGCTGTAAATGATAGTATTAAAAGTATGATCACTCCGGCGTTTCGCCCAGCAATTCCCGGACGGAAACATCCAGCGCTTTAGCAATCGCCACGACCTCATAATCCTGAACAAGCCGGTACTGACCTTCCAGACGCGAAAGGCTGGTGGGACTGATGTCGAGTCCCGCCGTTTGCAATCTGGCGAGAAATTCTTTCTGCTTCATTCGCTTGGCCTTTCGGATTGCGACAACTCGTGTGCCAATAATATTTTTGTCACCCGGCGGCTCCTTTCGGTGCTTCATTCGCTGTCACCTCTCATTTAATCCAAATTGTATGCGAGGACAGCATTGTTTTAATGCGAATATCGCATTAAAATGAAATAAACCGATTTTCGCATTAAAAATGCGATCAATTGATCCAGTACAGTCAGGAGGCTCTTATGAGAGGAGACAGGGGATAGCAAATGAAGGAGCTACTGCGACACTTTGAGGCAGAAAAGCAAAGGCTGAATGAACTGGGACAAAAATCGCTTGAGCAAGGAATCCCGCTTGGAGAAAATGAAGCCGTTCAGGCCCAAAGCCGGAAGGTTGACGAATTGATTATCCATTTTTATCGTCACAGGGCGGTTAAGTGGGAGTCTGAGCATCGTTAGAGCTTGGTTGGGGGGAGGCGTGGTCATGGATTTTCCACCGTGGTTTCGGCAAGCCATACAAGGCCGATTGGATGATGTTTCTGCTCGAATCGAATATAACCCTGAATTGAATCGTATTCGTGCTGAAGAAAGCAAGGCATTCCAAGTCTTGTTTGCAGGCATGGACATTGGGCGCATGCCTGAGTTTGCAGA
Source organism: Paenibacillus validus NBRC 15382 (assembly GCF_004000985.1). Lineage (GTDB taxonomy): Bacteria > Bacillota > Bacilli > Paenibacillales > NBRC-103111 > Paenibacillus_G > Paenibacillus_G validus. The sequence goes on from NZ_BIMH01000045.1 coordinate 28,508, forward strand.
ATGGGAGGACAAACACCATTTTAAGCAAGCGATTATGAATGAATGGTTATACTTGCAAGGGATGAAGGATGGCATACAGCTTGCCGTGGCCTTATTGAGTCCTTCTGTTTTGTTTGATGATGAAACACCGGTTGAATCTGATCGAAACGATCCTGAGGCGTAGATTGCTCATCCAGGAGGGATGAAAGTGGAAGTGAAAATCAACCGGGAAATCCGGGATTATACGGAAAGCTTGTACTTTGGACTGTCCTTGCGGCAGTTCTTTTTTTCTGCGTTGGCGGTCGTCGCGGCAATTGGGCTTTATTTTGGACTGCGCAGTCACTTCGGATTGGAAACGCTCAGTTGGATGTGCATTTTGGGGGCAGCGCCCTGCGCCGCGCTCGGTTTCATCAAGTACCACGGCATGACCGCTGAGCAACTGCTGTGGGCGTATGTAAAATCGGAATTCCTTATGCCAAGACGCTTGGTCTTCCGCTCGACGAACATCTATTACGAAGCGCTTCGAAGCGGTATCCACCAGCGCGGGCAAGAAAGGATGAAGCGCAATGATTAAGACGCTCAGGCGCACGATCAAGCAGGACAAGGAACCGTTCGTCATCCCGAAAAGCGTTCAACAAGCGATCCCGATCCGCGCCATTTGGCCGGACGGGATTTTTGCTGTCGGCAACAAATTTTCCAAGTCGTTTCGATTCGAGGACATCAACTACGCCGTTGCGTCCAAGGAAGACAAGGAAACCATGTTCCTCTCCTACTCCGATCTGCTCAATTCGTTCGACAGCGGCGCAACAACGAAGATCACGATTCATAATCGGAGGCTCAATCAGGCGGACGTGGAAAGCTCCATTCTCATTCCGCTTCGCGAGGACGAGTTGGATATGTATCGGCGGGAATATAACGATATGTTGCTTGGCAAAGCGACGGGCGCGAACGGCACGATTCAGGAGAAATACATCACCATTTCCGTCGTGAAAAAGAACGTGGACGAAGCCCGCAATTATTTCGCAAGGGTCGGCACAGAGTTGATGGCGCACTTCTCTCGTCTTGGCTCCAAATGTACAGAACTCGATGCCACTGACCGCCTGCGCATTCTCCATGACTTTTTTAGGATTAGCGAGGAAGCGAATTTTCGATTTGATCTGCTGGAAACGATGCGCAAAGGGCATCACTTCAAAGACTACATTTGCCCGGACACGTTCGAGTTTGCGAGCGATCATTTCCGGATGGGGAACTATTATGGGCGCGTCATCTTCTTGCGGGAATACGCGAGCTACATCAAGGACAGCATGGTGGCGGAGCTTTGCGACTTGAACCGCAACTTGCTGCTCTCGCTCGATGTCATCCCGATTCCGACCGACGAAGCCGTCCGCGAGGTGGAAAACCGGCTGCTCGGCGTGGAGACGAACATTACGAATTGGCAGCGGCGACAAAATCGCAACAACAATTTCTCCGCCGTCGTTCCTTACGACATGGAGCAGCAGCGCAAGGAGAGTAAGGAGTTCCTAAGCGACCTGACTACCCGCGACCAGCGGATGATGTTTGGATTGCTCACAATGGTGCATGTCGCCGAAAGCAAAGAACAACTGGATAGTGATACGGAGGCTCTATTGACCACCGCCCGCAAGCATTTGTGCCAGTTAGCCACGCTGACGTACCAGCAAATGGATGGGCTGAACACCGCACTGCCTTATGGTTTGCGGAAAGTGCATGCTTTGCGGACGCTCACAACCGAAAGCACGGCTGTGTTCATCCCGTTCCGAGCGCAGGAAATCATGCAACCGGGCGGCATTTACTATGGTCAAAACGTTATTAGCAAAAACATGATCGTCGCCAATCGCAAGCAACTGCTGAACGGCAATAGCTTCATTCTCGGCGTATCCGGTTCCGGCAAAAGCTTCACCGCCAAACGGGAAATCGTCAACCAGATACTGGCGAGCGACGACGACATCATTCTGATCGATCCGGAACGCGAATATTCCGCGTTGGTGAACGCGCTGGGCGGCGAGACGATTCACATCTCTGCCACGTCGCCTAATCATATCAATGCGATGGACATGAACTGCGACTACGGCGACGGCGCGAATCCGATTATTTTGAAGTCGGAATTCGTCCTCTCGCTATGCGAGCAGTTGATCGGCGGACATCAGCTTGGCGCGAAAGAAAAATCGCTCATCGACCGCTGCACCGCCAGCGTGTACCGCAAATATTTGCAGAGCAACTACAAAGGCGAGCCGCCGACATTGCAGGACTTCCGCGCGGAAATGCTCAAACAAGCGGAGCCGGAAGCGCACGACATCGCGCTGGCGATTGAACTGTTCACATCCGGCAGTCTGAATACGTTCGCTCAGCTAACCAACGTCAATGTTCATAACCGACTGATCTGCTACGACATTCTCGACTTGGGCAAACAACTGCTGCCCATCGGCATGCTGGTCGTACTGGATAACATCCTGAACCGGATTACGCAAAATCGGGCGAGGGGCAAGAATACCTTCATCTTCATCGACGAAATCTATCTGCTGTTCCAGCACGAATATAGCGCCAACTTTCTGTTCACGCTCTGGAAGCGCGTCCGAAAGTATGGCGCTTTTTGTACGGGCATTACGCAGAACGTTGACGATCTGCTGCAAAGCCACACCGCCCGCACAATGCTGGCGAACAGCGAGTTCATCGTCATGCTGAATCAGGCCAGCACCGACCGGATGGAGCTTGCGGAGCTATTGAACATTTCGGACTTGCAGCTTTCCTACATCACGAACGTCGATGCCGGTAACGGGTTGATGAAGGTGGGTAGCTCCCTCGTGCCGTTCACCGACAAGTTCCCGCGTAACACGAAGCTGTATCGGCTAATGACGACGAAGCTTGGGGAGCAATAGTAAATGTAGCCGCGGGCTTGCGTTTCGAAATAATTAACAAAATTCCCTTTTGAAAGACCTGATGTGATTCAGGTCAAAAATTCCATGACGATATTTGGTTTTCGCCTAGTCCTTATTTACCGGGATCGGTGAACTAGGGTCTTCATAATAAGGTTGTTACTTACCGCTTTTAAGACTAAACCACGAGTCGGTATTTGGGTACTTTCTCCCGTGGAAATCATGGGAAATAGAGGGAAATCGGCACTATGTGTCGAATTGTATGCAATGTAGCATCTAGAATTTTGCAATTGTTCGACAAAGGGGGGGATTAAAGAGCGATATTTCAGAGCAGTGATAGCAACGATAGGTAACATACTGTAGACGTTGCGACTTAAAAGGAGTAGAAGTAGACAGATGCAGTCGAACAATTAGGAAAAATGGCAAACCTGCTCGAAAGACAGGGACGCAAAGCCACGGGTCTAATGCATATTAATGCGATGATCGCCGGGTTGCCCTATCGACAGCAATTGGACACTGCCGATATAGGCGGTGTCCTTTTTGTCGTTCACCGGGGATGAGTTTTGAGAACGATGAAGAGCTTCTAATTCAACGAATATGGAATTTGTGGTCATGGACGCTTCAAGTGGCGAAAAGATGAACACAGCAAAACCCGAAAGCAAAGGAGCGCTTGATTTGAGCTAACAACTAACCAACGAATGACAACACCGACAACCAGACAAGTAGACTTTTCCTCACGAGATGGTGTTGCCATGTGAGGAGGGGCATTGGTATGCAGTATCCTTTGTCGCATGCAATAGCCGAATGCAAGCTTTTGATGAGCTGTCTACGGGTTTGTCTACGAATCAATCAATGTAATTCACTTTGGGACTTTGCCGCGATTGAGCGCTGGTTTGCGCTGCGGCAAAGTCTTTTTTGCATTTCATAAAGCTATACGCCAGCGTTTGTTAAGTAGCGTCGGCTGCCGCTCTCCTCCCTCCGTTTTGGTTTGCCAACAAACCAGAACGGAGGGACGAGAATGAAACGAATGAATTTACGGGACATGTATCCCTTTTTGAAAACGGACGTGTGGGTCGATCTCGATGAAGAAGTGGCGCAGGAAATCCGCCGTTTTGATTTGAAGGATAACGCATATAGACTGCGCACGTATCGCCATCGGGCGTACTACTCGTTGGATCGGAACGACGGGATCGAGCATGATGCGCTTTTCTTTTCGATTTCCCCGGAAGAGCAAAGTGGCGATTGCCGAGGCAGAGCAGGTTAATGAGCGGGCGGTTCGCAAGTCGATTGAGCGTGGCTTGAAGCAAATGGAGCGCATTCTCAAAAATATGTGAATCTCGGTTCGTTCGAGGGTCCGATTTTGCTGCTAAAGTGAACTGATAGGTAGAGGAACTTGTTACGACGGCGGCTGGTTTGGTTGTTGCCAGCCGCTCATTTTTCATGAGGGAGGCATGTAAGGATGAATCCTGGTCGATATTACGATGCAGAGCACGAAGGCTTTTACTATCAGATGTTGAATGAAAGGAAAAACAGCGACAGCTACCACCGGGCACTTTTCTATACGCTTGGAATTTCCCAAGAAACCCGCAAGCATATCCGCGATTTGTTCGATTAAGCCCGAAGGGCTCGCGGCCTCTTGGCAAACGAGCAGTTCCATTCGCGTGAGCCGACTTGCCTTTAATCTGTGGAACGGCTGGACGGAAGAAGGCGCGGAACGCTATTCCGCTCCTAACGAGTTGTTTGCATGCGGTTACGCCCCTTATTTTTATGAAGCGATCTACCTTCGGTATCCGGAATTTTGCCGCAGTCATGATCAGATTTTCAAACGGCGGACGGAGCAAATTCGCTAAATGGCCGCTTGTGACGGGAGTGGAATCGGATAATGAAGAAAATCAAAATGAGAACTGTGGTAAGGGACATCAAACAGTTGGACAAGCTCCCCAAAGCGATGAAGCGCGTGAATCGTTTAAGGCTTCGCGTTGAGCGGCAGACAGAACATGACAAAGCGCATGGTCAAACTCCCGCAGCATATGCACAGCACCGCTCCGAATCGACCGTGAAGAAAATGGTGCGAACTCAAATGGGAATGAGCATGCGTGTCAGCAGCAGATTGATTCGACACATTCTTAAAAAGCAGACATTACCGAATGGAAATACTGTCCCAGGAAACAAACCCGTTGAAACGAAGCCTGAGCCTTCGGTTACGCCTACATCACGTCAAGCTCGCAGGCTTCGTCTTCGTAAGCCGATTGATGGCAGATATCTCTTGCATTCAGATCAACAATCAGGAAAACAACGCTTCATACGGAGCCGGGCCAATGCCCGGCTTTCGCATCGTTCTCGCAAAGACAGGATTCCCAGCCCGGCTCCGAAACAAGTAGTTAAACCAGCCGGGAAAAAGACGCGCGCCGATGCGCCATCGCATACAGCAAATGTACGTGCGCCTCGTCGAAATGCGCTCGTGTCTGAAATTGCAGGTCAAACGATCAAGAGGAAAGAACGAACATACAAAATATTGTCTCCATATATTAAAACGGGGCAGCGGCTAGGACAGGCTCAAAAGGTTGATCGCGCGGAACTGAAAATGAACGCCGTCGAGACAGCCAAGCGGGCTGCGCAAATGGCGATGGCAACCCGCCGCACTCTTCAAAGGGCACAAGCTGCCGCGAGACTGAATCTTCGCATTATTAAAATGGTTGTAAGAGCCGCCGCGATGCTTGTCAAAGGATTGGCGGCGCTTTTGGGGATCAGTAGTTCAGTGATCGTATTGCTGTGCATAGTAATGGCGATAGCCGCCGTTATTTCCTCTCCATTTGGTATTTTCGTATCCGGCGAAAATACGGATGCTGATGTAAAGCCGCTTTCTCAAATCGTTCAAGAGATGGACGCTGAATTTGAGGCAAAGCTGGAAGAAATACAGAAATTCGCTGGAAACGTAGACCGAGTGGAGATCCATTATACTGATAGTGCAGATAACACGCGAATCGATAATTGGGCGGACATTATAGCCGTATTTGCGGTGAAGACGGTCATGGATACAGAAAACGGAATGGATGTAGTTACGCTTGATTCAACAAGAATCGGTATCCTCCATGAGGTGTTCTGGGAGATGAATCAGTTGGAATCCCATGTTGAAACGATTGAACATACGGAAACAGTTACGGTGCAGCATGAGGACGGAAGCTCCAGCGAAGAGACGACGACAAGCTATGAGCGCATTTTACATATTACCGTGAATGGCAGAAAAGCGGAGCAACAAGCAGAGGCATACCATTTTACAAACGAACAAATGGATTTGATGAAGGAATTGCTGTCCGCAGAGTTCCGCCCGCAGATGCTTGCAATACTTGGCAAGGATATGGTTAGTGACTTGACGACGTGGTAGCTGGAATTGGTTCAATAGCATTTGCCTGAAGGCAAAACTGGGCAGTGAAGCCGTCCAATTGGCGCTGACCCGTCTAGGCGACCCGTACAGCCAACCGAAAGCCGGTCAGGTATAATAAAAATATACCTTATTTATCATATTTTGGACGATATTTGATAAAGTTTACCTCGAAGAATTTTTATCTATCAGCACTGATCGGACCTCGTTCCAACTCGATAATTGTACTTATACAACCTCCACGGTATATATACTAATGGTGGGGTACAGTCCCCTCCTTGTATTTAGAGCAAATAGGCTGCCTGACTTACTTTTTCTGGTAGCCTATTTGTCTCGTCCCGGTGATCATTCATGGATCGCACTTTGCCATCTAACCTCGCTTGCACGAGTATTCCCGAGTAATTCTTTTTATCCTGCAATACTTGCCCTACGATCGATTGTAATGCCGAGTGTTCAGAGAATTCTTCTGCGGGGGTTATTGAGACCAGCTTAACTTGGAGGTTCCTCGAACTCTGGCCTTGGAAACCGACTTCTGATCTACGAAAGAGCCGATCCACCACGCGCTTCATTATCCGATTCTTACGGAAATAGACGGAGGCCGGCTTTTGCCGGCCTCTCTGATGAAGTATAAACAAGTAATGACGCCTCTCTAAATAATTCGTTTTACAGCGTTCGCGATCTCATAACCCGGAAGAAAAAGCAAGTGAATCCATTTGCTCACGATCTTGACTCCGTTCGTCCTGGATCAATTGACATAACGTTCTCGCCAATATACGTCCAGCCGTTCTTGGCGCGACCAATCCCGGTAAACTTGGTGCCAACAAGGCCTTGATTCCACGTTTTTCGGCAAAACGAAAATCAGTCCCACCAGGTTTGGAAGCCAAATCAATAATGATTGCGTGATGCGGAATGCGGGTTAAAACACGAGAAGTAAGGATTTGCGCCGGAACCGTGTTAAAAATAATATCCACATTTACGCCTTCATCGTACAAATCTTTCGTATAAAACGGCTCAATCCCCATCTCCCATGCACGTGCAAACTGCTCCGGTTTCTGCACCCCCGCTTTGACGTGTGCACCCAGGCGCTGAAGCATTCCGGCTAGCGTAAGACCGATTCTCCCCAAACCCAGCACCATACAACAGGAACCATGTATGGTAATGTCCGTATGTTGAATGGCCATCAATAAGGCGCCTTCCGCAGTGGGAATGGAATTGTATATGGCAACATCGTCCCTGCTGAATAATTCAATCAGATCTATTCCTAGTTCCACGCAAAGGTTCCTCAAGTAAGACTTGGCTATGCCAGTACAGACTTTTGCGTGTTTCGGCAAGCAAGACATATATTCCTTGTTCAGCAATAACGTTTCAGATGAAAATGAAGACTCTACTCTGCCATGGTCGTCTGTACCGACAACCGGTAATATCAATACATCAGCATAGCGAAGCACCTCCCTCGTAAGCTTGGAATGCTGAACTTCAAGAAGTTGTTCGTGCAAATCTTCATAACCGATTACCACAACATTTGCATCCAGGTCTGTGAATGACCGAATGATTTCAAGATGTCGGGCATCGCCTCCAAGGAAAACAATATGCAGACCCGTTAACAAAAAATCCCCCTACTTTCCTTAAGTATGGATTTAAAATTAACTAACCTCGTTTACCATCTTTAAAAGCGCATCTGCTCCTTTCATCCCAGGGCAAATTCCGCGTAATTCCGCCTCTGTGGTCACCATATCGAGTGGGGCATCCAGCAATTGCTCTATTGTTCGTACCCCGGTTGCGCGTCCTGCCACAATGCGGCGATCGTTTAATTTCTCATTTAACAAACGAATATCAAGCGCTCCGCACATGATATATCCGTGATCGGTTGTGATGGCCAGAAGTGTTGTTTTGGGCAGGGCGACCTCGATACTTATAACCTGATGACCTTCAACTTCAATCGGTTTCATCATGATCATCTATGATGCAACTCCTTTTTTTACACTATATGCCGGGCGTGATATTTGCACCATAGACTGTTGCCCAAATCCGATATTACTTGTATTCGTTGGAAGCCTTCTCCCCTTTCGCCATATACATGTGTAAATTGGACTTCGATTCAATTCCATGTAATTTTTGAGATTTATAACAAAGGAGATAACAAACGCGCTGCTTGATCAAGCATGCGCTCGGAAGAAGTACGATGCATATGATCTTCCAAACGATATGGAGTAGCCTCGGCGAGATCCCGTTCGAAACGGTAACTACGGAGATCGTAGTTGGAAGAACCCACTTCGGCAATCTCGCCATCGATAATCATGACTTTGGCGTGCAATACCCCTTTGTTGTACTGAAACACATTGATCCCTGCTTCCACGAGTTCGCCATAATACGTACGGCTTGCAGCTCCTGCAACTTTAGGAATCACTTGGCGCGGCACCAGTAATCTCACTCGAACGCCACGCGCCGCGGCTGTTTTGATGGCCATCATGATATCCGCATCGGGTATAAAATAAGGGTTGGTCACGTCGATGGTTCGGGTCGCCTGAGTCAGGCAGATGAAATGCATTTCCCGAATGATCGGAGTAGGCAGCCCGGGATTGCCTTCGAATATCTGTATATAGACGTTATGCGAATCCTTGGACAGGGAAGCTTTTCCCATGTGGGTGCCTTCCATCGTTCCCAGCTCCGATCCCCATTCCCATCCGTATCCGGATCGTTCTGTTTTGCCGGTTGGAAATGGATGAATGGCTTTATCGTCTGACAGTTGAGCCGATTCAGGGATAAATTTTGCCTTTCTCGTTGAATGGAGCATGTCCGGTGACGCCATTTTCCAGTGAGCCTCAAAAACGGCTTTCACATCATCCGCTGTTTCGCCGGTTAACCGCATATGAGTGTCGCGCCAAAAACCGACATCCGGCTTCATTCCGGTATACTCGTCCCCAACGTTGATTCCTCCCATGAAGGCTTCCTTACCGTCGACGATGACGATCTTGCAATGATCCCGGTATGTCAAGTTGGATAATACCCAGGGGAATCGCAAGGGAAAGATGGTCCTGCATTCAATGCCTGCTTCTATCATCCGGCGAATCACATGTTTGGGAAACGACCGGCTTCCCCAGCCATCCCTAATAAAACGAATGTTTACACCGAATAGAGCCCGTTCAATCAGCACATCTGTGATACGTTTACCGATATGGTCATTCCGGTATATGTAATATTCCAGATCGATTGACTTTTGTGCGGCCTGTATTGATTGAAGGAGTTTTCCGTAGGTTTCCATCCCGTTCGTGAGGATTTGGACGTAACCGGTACGAAGGCCACTGACAGACAAAGGTTGCAAAGCCCGAGCGATAACAAATGCGGAGTGACCATATTCTGGGGGTAATGATATCGGGCTATTGTGCGAAGAAACGAGCTTGTCCCTCCGCATTTTCACAGGATTCGTGACGAACAGGTAACAAACGAATCCGATAATCGGTAATACTAGTCCGACTGATATCCAAGTCAACGCTTTGGCGGGGCGGCGCACCTCCCGAACCGCAATGATGATCAATAGTGCCGTATTTACTAGCCATAATCCTGCTATCCATGCCAAGAAAATCAGCCTCCCAATCCTGTCGTCTACGAGGGAATAAAGATAAAGGGGCAGCCATGCCGAGAAGAGATCGGCATGGCCTTTTTTAGAAACCTTTATACTGCGGTTCTTCCTGTTCAATTTGTTGTAACCGTGGAGTGACCTGGTCAATGATGTTTTGTGTCTGTTGCGCTGCATTTGTGAACGTGGTTTTGGCCTGCTGGTTTTGTGTATTTAACGCAAACTGTTCAAAGCTGGCCTGCGCGCTTTTTAATGAAGCTACAGCTGTTTTCACTTGAGAAGCTACCGTCATGTTGATCACCTCCTGAAATGGCATCCGTATATAATATGTCAACCCGTCAGAAAATTAATGAATGGTAAAATTTGATGATTGGCTATTGTCAGGGGTTAGAGTCTTCCTGAAAAGACTTACCGCAATCTATGCCCTTCTTGGCAATGCTTGAAGCCAGCAAGTACAGCCCAACATAGATAGGAAAAGAATAGGTATGTTTCCAGTGAACGGGGTGGTATAAATCGGCCATTTGTGAAATCGGTTCAGCC
>NZ_BIMH01000046.1 GCF_004000985.1 Paenibacillus validus NBRC 15382
CGAGTAAACCGTCCCGGGCAGCACCGCCCACATGAAAGGAAAGCGAAGCTTGCCGTCCTCACGGTGACTGCTCGTGAATCCCGATAAGTCGCGTAAAATCCAGAGCTGAAATACGATCGCAAACGTCTCTTTTAACCGAACCATGCGATCATGCCGGCAAATAAAGACGATCAAGGCAATCAAACCGGCGAAAAATAATGAGGCGACCATCGCATACAGTGTAAAAACAGCGCCCGTCATGGCCCCTAACGCACCAAACAGCTTGACATCTCCGGCCCCTACGCCGCCCACCGCATATAGCAGCAGCATCGGTATAAATCCGCATGCCAGCCCCGCCGCCGAGAAAGCAAGCCCGTACCCGCCTTGAGCCATTCCATGCCCGAGCAAACCGGCGCCAATCCCCGCTGCCGTTAACCAATTCGGTATGATTTGTTTACGAATATCCGTTGCAAAAGCAAGCGCAAGCATCATTCCAACCATCCACCAAGCCCACATGTTCATCCTCCGATCCAGGCGCGTTCCGTCGCTTTTTTGCGCAGCACAACCGTTTTTTTGAAAAACGGCAGCAAAAATGTATAGCTGTACTGCGCTTCAACCGTGACGTATGCCGATGTCCCCGCGTTGAAATCCGGCAGCTGTAAATCCGTCACTTTCAGCTTTTCCGGTTGTAAGATGCCGGTTTCCGCAAACGAGGCGATTATCGGCGTCGCCGCTTCCGCCGCATGACGGCGAATGCTCGTTTTCAGCTCCTGCGTCGACTCGCCGCCCTTCGCCTCCAGCTGTTCCCGATACGATTTCTCCCAAGCCATCAGGCGCACAATCGGCTCCGGGATGAAGCGGCTGTAATTATCGGTGAACGATTCCGCGTCCACTACCTGCTGCCTTGCGGCGTTAGCCTGCGTCACCACCTGATCGAACCAAACGCCGGGCGCACTCGCGGCCCATTGCTGCTTCGCCTCGTTGTACAACAGCTCGACCGGATACATATTCGAGGCGATTACTTTTGCCGTTTCGGAAACCGTGGATTGAAGCGCCATTTCGCATAGAGACAGACGGATAAACGATACGAGCAGCAGAAGCAGCGAGAAGAACAGCGGCAGCACCAACGCCGCTTCCAAGACAATTCCGCCCTCACGATCTTTCACCCACCGCATGCTGTTCACCTCCAATCGGACCCCGAAATAACTTACCCTAGTAGCGCAAATCGGCCGTCTTGGACAAGCTGCATCTCGCTTTATCCGCCCCGCATGCGGCAAAGCCGTTATTTCCCAATAGACGCGTCACACCGCGCATAAACCAGAACGAAAACGCAGTCGAAGCGCTGCCGGACAGGTAGGTCGCGGTTTGGGTTAAATCGACACCCGTATTTACATACACCAGAGCCTGAATACGGGACAAGAGCGCCGCTTCCTTACTGTGCAGCAGCAAAAAGATGCGCAAATAATCTTTATAGCTTAAAGCGATCGCCGAACTAAGCTTTTTAGAAACCGGTACCGAATCCCCTTGAATCAAAAGCGCCATATCCTGCTGCGCTTGTACGGCCCCTTCGGCAACAGCCGCAAGCAGCACCAGCAGCGGCGAACCGGCTGCCAGCGAGTTGGCGTCCGGGGCAAGCAGCGCCTCCGCAACGCCAATCGCAAGACGAAACGCAAACATCTCCGCATAAGCAAGCGAATAATTGCCTGCGCAAGAAGCGGCGCCATAGATCATATACTCCACCTCCTGGTTGGCAAGCGGATGCTGCTCCGGCATCGAAAGCTCTTTGGATGTACGGATGCGGCCGTACGAATCTTTCTCCATTCCGAGCGTCCGGTAGCTGAACTTGCTGACGGCGTAATCATCGATATAATACTCGTCCCGAACCGTCGAGAGGACGTTCTCGAGTCCGGATGCCAGTTTAAGCGCGCTCAAACCCGCCTGATCCGGATTATCTAAAGGAGCCGTCGGGACGGAGACAAGGTTATCCTGCTGACGATTCATCTCCATGAACGTCTGGAAATAGCCTTTTACCCCCGGCGTTGCCGGATTTCCCTGAAGCGAGTGATACAACGATTCGTAAGGGTCGACGCCGGAGACGAGACTGCAAGCGCCGATGCCGCGTCTCACTTGATCCAATACGGCTTGCGTTTTCGCCCGCTGCTCCCGCTTCGCGTCTTGAATGTTCTTCTGGCTTTGACTTCTGCGATTCATCTCCGGGGACATGCGTGTCCACGCGGTATCGAGCGTTTGCTTCGAGCCTTCGACCGCAGCGATCGTGTTCGCATATTTTTGCTGCGTAAACCAAATACCGTCGTTCATTTGCGCATGAAAGCCGGAAAATTGAGCGACGGCTCCGCCCGCATCGGCCTCCCATTGATCCAGCTCCTGTTTGCCGATCACTTGCACCCGGGCGAACACGTCGTCCGCTTTTGCCGTTGTGGAAGAGCCCCCTCCCCCGTTCTTGATTTGCTCCATTTCGGCGTTCAACGCATCGTTCGCTAGTACCGTTTGTTTGAACGCTTGCTGGAACCGGATGAGTTTCGTATGGAGCTCGTCTTGATCCAGCGCGGTTTTCCCTTGAAGGACCAGCAGCAGTTCGCCGTAACGCACGAAATTGGCTATCAACTCCTCGTATTGGGTTACCGTTTGCATCGCAATCTGATACTGGCTGGCGAGCTCGGCGCGGGATTGGGCGAGCTGCGCGATCGCTTGAACGGCGCCCGCGCCCGCCTGCGCCAAGGAATTGATTGAACCGTCAATGCTGCGGATCTGGTTCTGTAAGGCAGTCGCCTGAGCCTTGGCCTGCTGAAGCGCCAAACGCGTATCTTCAAGCGTATGAACACCGATACGCGCGCTCAATTCGTTCAAATCGCGCAGCTGCGTTTGATAGAACGGCGTGATGTCCGCCGATTTTTGCTTGATCGCGGCGAACTCCTGCCATGCCTCGTTCATCTTCTTGTCGCGCTCCCCGATCAGAGCCTCCACTTTAGAGGCGCGTTCACCGAACCGGGAGGCGTCTCCCATCGCGGCCGCAACACCGTTTTTCTGAAATTTGTCCACAATTTCCAGCGCAAAGTTAAGCGGTGCGCGATACTTCATTTCCTCTAAGATTTGCTGCCTCATCGTTTGATGATTGGATAACGGATATATTGGAGTCACTTTGGCCGTTCCCGGCACTAGCTCCTGACGCATCCATACGAATCGGTCGGCTCCCGCAGAATCCGACAAATTGTCGGACACCGTCTTGGCGAATTCGCCGTTCGCATCGACGGTTCCCGTTTCTATGGCGTACAAGCCGTAAGCCTGCAAATTTTTGGAATACGCGGACATGACGGAGCGGACACCGGCTTTCACGGCCAGCTCCGCCTCCTGGTCCGCCGTTTTCCAGCGTAAAACGTCAATCAACAAACCTAAGAACAAAAGCAGCGGCAGTAAAATCATCATGAGATACATAGAAACACCGCCCTTTTCGCTTCGCCACCATCGCTTGAAGCGGAACAATCGTTCACCTCCCGCCGTTCTCCTCATTCATGGAACACAACGACGATGCCGCTGCGCTCCAGCTCTTTCCTCAAGCCTTGCGACAGCTTGATCTTATCCTGATTCGAGGTTTTGAAAAAATGCCAGACGACGCCCTTTACTTGCACACCTTTCTTTAACAGCTCGAGAACTTTGGGCATTTGGACCTCGCGTAAATTTTTTTCATTGAACGTGTAGTAGGCTTGATGCGCGACGCCGGATGCGTCAAGCGCGTCGATCGTCCGTTTGGATTCGGGAGTCGCTTGAACGATCGTCTCCGTCCCGTTCACCAACAGCCGCACATACTCCGCCGCTTGCGCATGGCTCGTAACCGGCACCGGCTGCTTGACGTCGGAGGCGGGCTGCACCATGGCCGCCAATGCTTGTTTCGGCTTGATGCGCCCTTGAATTTCCGAGATGAATGTCCGCGTAAGGTCCGTCAAGCGGATCGTTTCGACCGGCTCGACGACATATGACGCAGCGAACGCTTCGAGCTCGGTGGACTTGAACCAGCGGCTCGCCGTTGCCGGCACCTCGATGTTCCTCTCCAAAGCCGCCCGTACGACCCTGAACAAACCGTAGTGCTGAAACGACAACGAGCCTCGTACGGAAACATCCAGCAAGCCAGCCGTTCGGGCCAATTTTCCGGCCGGCCCTTCCGCTGTATCGCTTTCTCCTGCAGACTGCGGTAAAGCTACGCGAACCGGGCTCATCGGGTTCGCCACATTAAACCATTGCGACAGGCCGTCGTCAGCCAACCGCCAATAAAGTCCGTCCCCGGCTTCAGGCCGGACCGCTCCTGTAACCATGTCCTTCCGGCTGTTGTCCCAGACATAGGCCGTTCGTTCCGCCAACCGGCCCGCGTTGAAATATAAGCCGGACTCGCGGTACATCATCACCGCAAGCCACAAGAGCGAGAACGTCAACAGCACGATAATCGGCAGCGTCCATGCAGCCTCCAGCGTAAATTGTCCTTCCTTCGCGGAGGCCAGACGCCTCAGCCGAGCCGCCAAGCCCTTACGGAATAGCAGACGCTCCATGAGCGGTTACGGGGTCGTTTGCGGCTGGCCCAATTGATTCCCTGTCCCGCGCAAATTGCTCGTTTCCGTATTAATTTCGGAATCCGCGCTGTTGAACAATTGCTGCATCCACTTCATGATCCACTTACGAAAAGCTATCGCTATAATCAGCAGTACCGCGACGATGAGCAAAATCTCCAGCGTCCCGAGCCCGTCCTCCTCCTTCCAAAACCGATTCCATGCCTCTCTAAATGCGAACATTCCCCATTCCTCCCGCTTCGTAAAAGATGATTAGGCCGTCATTAACAAGGCTGGAACGGCCACGATAACCATGACGATAAAAAAGATAAGCACCATCGGAAATACAAGCTTGGACGACGCTTCTTCGCCAAGCGTCTTGGCAAGCGCCTTCCGCTTATCCCACAGCGTCATGGACAGTTCGCGCAGCGAAACGAGCATCTCCTCGCCGCCGCGTCTGTAGTTCAAAAGCAGCGTTGTTGTAAACAAGGTCGTTTCCTGGAGAGAACACCGTTTGCTGAAATCCTCCATGCATTTTGTAAAAGAACCATTCATTTTCAACGCTCGCGCCGCCTCGGAAAGCTCCATGCGCAGCGGATCGGCCGATGCCCCGGTTTTGTCGGCGATCCGGATCAATGCCTGCTGCACCGTCTCTCCCGCTCCGACGAGCAGCATCAGCTGATTCAACACCTCCGGCAGCTCGATCAGCATCGAACGCCGCTTGCGGATCAGGGCTCCCTGCTCTCTCTTGTACAGCGCCAGCGGTGTTCCCACACCTAACAACAGCCCGTAAACGAGCATTTCGGCGTTATCATCGAGCAGCGACCCGAGCAGCGTAAAGAGAAGCACCCAGCCCCATCCGATCAGCACCGATCCCGCGACAAACCACCGCGTATGCGTTAAGGCAGACTTGGCGCCATGCAAGCCGATCATCACTTGATGAACATGATGGAGCGGTTCGCTCAGCCTTTCCGCAAGCTGCAGCCTGTCGATCACGCACAGGGCGGCAGCCGCTGCCCAATACAGCGGGTCTTTCGGCAGCAGCCGGCGGAACTCCAGTAACCAGGAAGCGTACGACCGGTGAGACGACACCGCCAGCATAGTGGCCGCCGTGACTTGCAGCAGCAGCAAAACCAGCATCCACGACATACGCCGCTCACACCTTTATGTCCATAATGGTTTGAATCCACAGTCGGCAAATCCACAGCAGCAGTAAGGAGCCTGTCATAATCAAATGCCCCGTTCCTTCGTAAAGCGGCAGCATATAATCGGGAGCGCTCCACGCGATCACGGCGACAAAAACGACAGGGGCGACGGCCAGCACTTTTGACTCGAACTTTTTTTGCGCCAGCAGCACCTGCAAATCCTGATCAATATCGAGCTTCTCTTGAATGAGCAGTGTCGTTCTGCGCACGACCTGCACCAGGTTGCCTCCTGTCCGCTTGCAAATGACAAATATATCGGCGAATTGGGAAATTTCCTCCACGTGCGCACGCCGGGCGAAACCGATAAATGCCGATTCGATGCTCTCTCCGTTGTCCATGCGCCGGACCATCATTTCCAGCTCCCGGATAATCAGGGCCGAGGCATCGGGATACAACAGTCTCAAATCGTTCAATGACTCGCGGATGGCGCTCTCCACCGATCTCCCGGCGCTTAGCGATGAGGAGATGGCGGACAACAGCTGCTTGAATTGAATTTTTAACTGCGCTTTGCGTTTCAACAACAGCTGCTTCCGGCGAATGGCCGGGAAGGCGAACCCGGCACAAGCGAACGCCAGCACCGCAAACGGATGTCTATAAAAAATCCATGCCACACCGCCCGACAATCCGGCTCCCAGCAGTACCGTCCCCATCCACTCGCGGCTCGACAAACGGATCTCGTTATAATCCACAACTGCATGATTGCTTTCTTCGCCGAACTGCCCCCGTTTGATGAATTCCAGCTTACGGCGGAACGAAATCGCCTTCTTCATCGAATCCATATCACGCCTCCTTCCGCAGCTTTGCTACAGCAAGCCGCTCATGTGCAGCTTGGCCAGTTGCCGCTGCTCATTGCCGGTCGGCACCAGGCCGCCGATAATCGGACCTTCCCTTTGATCGCCCTGCTCTTCAAACCGGTACAACGGATTCAATACCACCTCCCCCTGCACGATTCCGGCTACCTCGCTAATCTCGGTTACTCTTCTTGAACGATCCCGGAGCCGCTGCAAATGGACCATCACGTCAATCGCGGATGCCATCTGTTTGCGAACGACATCGAGCGGCAATTGCGCCCCGCTCAAAACCATCGTTTCCAAACGGCTTAGCATATCCGTCGTCGAATTGGCATGACCTGTGCTCAAACTTCCGTCATGCCCGGTGTTCATTGCCTGCAGCATATCGAGCGCCTCGGCGCCGCGAACCTCTCCGACGACGATCCGGTTCGGACGCATCCGCAGCGAAGCGCGAATCAGCTCGCGGATGGAGATTTCTCCCTTGCCCTCGGTGTTGGCGTTGCGTGTCTCCAACCGTACGACATTCGGTATGCCGCGGATCTGCAGTTCTGCCGAATCCTCGATCGTAACGACCCTCTCGTCCGGCGGAATATGCTGGGCCAGGGCGTTCAGGAACGTCGTCTTGCCCGAACCCGTGCCGCCGCTGATGAACACATTGTATTTGGCTTTGACCAAACGGATCAGCCATTGCGCCGCCTCCTCGGATATCGCTTGCATGGCGATCAAATCGCGCATGCTTAACGGATGAGCGGGAAATTTTCGAATCGTCATCGTCGGTCCGTCCAGTGCGATTGGCGGCAGCACGACATGTACACGCGAGCCGTCTGTCAATCGCGCATCCACAACCGGACTGGATTCGTTGACGATGCGGTTCACTTTGCCGACGATCGCCTGAATCGTATCTTCCAGCTTCTCCCGGCTTTCGAAAGCCAGATCTGTCTGTATCATTTGCCCGTGCTTCTCGATAAAAATCCGTTCATGAGAGTTGATCATAATTTCCGTAATTTCCTTGTCTTCGACCAGGGGCTGGATCACGTCGAGCCCGCGGAACGAATCGAAGATGTCCCGCACCAGCTTATGCTTGCGTCCGGCCGAAATAAAGTTTTCCATCGACCGGGTGAAAACTTCCGCTTCTATTAACTCGAGCAGCTGCTCGTCCGAAAGCGAGGACCCGTAGTCGATCCGATCTTGAATGGTCAGCTTCAGCTGCTGCTTCAGGTCGATCCAGCTCTGTTCCGCCGTCAAGGCGAACCGCCCCCTCGAACAAGCGCCGCAGCCTCGTCGGCAAATCCTCTCAACAGCATGCGATCCGCTTGCGCGACATTTTTCCATTCCGGCACATACGGTAACCGTGCGCTGACCTTAAACGAGTACGATGCCATATCATTGGCCTGGGTGCCGGTAAACCGGTTAAGGACGAACCGGACTTTAGCCTGCAACTCCTCTGCTTCCTGCTGATGACGCAGGCGGCGGCTTTCGAACCAATCCTTCGACTTTTGCAGTTGAATGACGTCATCCGTCAACGGCCAGAGCACGAGACCGGACACTTTGAGCAGCTCCGTCGTCAACGGCCCGTCCGAGGAATCGGCATCCACGATGATCCGATCGTAGATCCCGGCTTTCACGATGCCTTCGAACAGCCTCCTGATGTCGCAAGCCTCGATGTCGTCCCATTCCGCCGGGTGCGTAAGGGGCGGAATGAAATCGTATTTCCATGTCGGGTGCGTTCGCTTTAACTGCTCAAGCTTGGCCGGGATTTGCTCAGGCCGCGTTTTGGCATAGTACAGCAGCCGGGAGAAAGTCTCGCTCGTTTCGCTCTCCATCGGCTCGGTTTCGTACCAGCCCCGCGACGGCAGACGCTCCAAGGAAAGACATAACGTGCGCTCCCCATGTTCGGCGAGCTGCGCGGCCAGATGGACCGCGGTTACCGTCTTGCCGCTTCCTCCGACCGCCGAATAAACGGTAATAACGCCGGAACGTTTGCTGCCCCGAAGCGGTTCCAGATAGCTGTACTCGTTATAATGAGAAGCAACCGACGACAGGAGGCGGTTCAACGGCTGGTACTTGAACAGAACCGGATACTCCAGCACCCCGCCGGTACGCTCCGTCTCACTGACGATAACAGTGCAACCCGTCTTCAACGCGAACAGCGCTTCATGCAGAGGCAGCCATGCTTCGTGCACCAGCACAATTTGCGGTTGTCGCGTTTCCTCGACGAATCGAAACCCTTCTGCCCGAGACGTAAACCAATGAAAGCTGAACCGCTCGGCAAACTCCGAAGAACGGATATAAGCGGAAAGCATCCCGCCGAAATAGGTGTCGGCATCCAGCAGCACGAGCTGCATTTTGGCCATTAGGCCGTCCCCTCCTTTCTTGCAGCACAAAAAACACCGTTGTCGGGGTAATATCCCTGACAACGGTGCTTCCGCTGCTTCTTTTATTGAATTAATTCGTATTATATCATAAATACTGGAAATGGCAAGTGCTATGACAAAAAGCCACAAGGTAACTACGCAGTATCTTCTTGAACTGCTGCCTGAGGGTCGTCGAAAATATTTAATCGCATACTTATTGTTCTTCGTTTGCCCTTATTGATTTCTTCATTCAAGACAAAGTTGTTTTTATAATAAAAATCAGTCACGTGCTCATCATTCTCTATATCTGCGTCCACAGTAATAAATTTGCAAGCAACAGAGTCATTGACCTCTTGAGCAATACCTCTCGCAAGTTCAATCATCAGTGACCCAATTCCCTTATACTCCTGCTGGTAGATACTGCTTACAGCAAGTTTTCCAATTTTAATTGCCGGAAAATTGGGAAACATAATTTTCTCTGGGAAATGGGTTGTTCTCTCATCAATACTTAGTCTGATAGAATCAGAAACAAGTGCCATGTAAGCAACTATATCCGCATTCATCTTGTTAATAAGTAAAAACGTTCGTGAGATATTAAGTTCTTGAAACTCCAGTGCCTGTTCTTTTAAGAAACTCTCATATTCAGCAATTGAGCATTGGAATTCTTCAATTCGATAACCCTGAGTGAGATTGACTAAGCTGAAATTATCTATATAATCCCCAATAGATTTCTTCAAATAAGTTAACCTCTCAGTTTTTTAAGCAGACTTTGTGCTCTAAGATTTCTTTCAACTGCCGACGGAGACGGCTTTTTGAGTGCTTCTTTCAACAATTCGTCAGCATATTTCCCTTTTAATTCAGGTGTTTGGGTAATCGGTTTTACAGCAGTCCCCATTTTCTTTTCTCTCCTTTTTTTCACAGGACACCTCCAAAACATTCGGTAGATTATCCTATGAGAACATGTTGTTGATCATGTATAAACTCATCAATGATTTGGCATAATATGATGTTGCGTATTCCATGGTAACGTTACATTGAATATACCATTATTCCCCTATATATCTCAATAGATCTTAAAATGTTGTGTCGATTATCCGTGAATAGGGTTATTCCATCTCAATCCTACGGAAAGCGTTACCAAAGCTGCAAAACAAATAACCTATGGCCATCGACCATAGGCTTTTGCTTCTCGGGACTCTGTAAAACTTCCAAACTCAATCCGATACTCATAAAACAGCAAATGGCAAGCCAATTATCGCCTAACGAACGACGGCCGCATAAGCTTGCTTGTTCCGCTCGATTTGGCGAATGTGCGTATCCACGTGGCGATCGAACATGCGCACGATGTCCTCCAGCGTGTGCTTCCCGGTCACGTTATGGACGGCCGTTCGCTCCCAATCTTCCGGCTTCAATGCTGTGAGCACGGAAACCATAGAAGCGCGAAGCGCTTGAAACAGCGTCAAATACAACTGCATATCGAGAGACTGGTAATCCATTCGCGAAGCCCATGCATCCGGGTCGAATTTGAACAACAGCGGATTCGGCTCCGAGAGCGTCCGCTTCATGCGGTCAACCCCCACCATCTCCGCATCGCATACGTGAATGACAACTTCTTTGATGCTCCACTTCTCAGGGGCCGGCTTGAATAACAGCTCTTCATCCGTTACTCCCTCGATAGCTTGCACCAGTTTATTGTAACCTTCCGCATAGCTTTGCACCAGCGTTTCCATGTCCCCAAACCTCCCGCATGTTAGTAACGGCATGCCGCCTTCTGTCAACGCTTGGCCGCCGCGATCATCCACACCTGCTTCTCTTTTGCATACCGGGTCATGACCTGCTCCTCGGCATTCAGAAGCGTCCAGCCGCGGAACAAACGATCGACCTGTGCCCGGTCGAAGAACCGCTTCAATTGGCCTTCCCACGCATAATAATGGGGCTCCACTTCCGTACCCTGCCCGGCGCCGTATTCCTGATCACGCGTGGAATTAACCCGGCATAACAGCAGTCCGTCCGCTGAAAGCACGCGACGAATGTCGTCGACCATGCATACCGTTTCCGCCCATGAAAAATAATGCAAGCAAAGATCGGCGATCACGGCCGAGGCGATTCCGTCGTCAAACGGCAGCCGTTCCCGCAAATCCAAGCGAACCGTCGGCACACCGGGCAGACGTTCGTTTACCCGTTTCAAGGCTTCCCCGGATCGATCGCAGGCGATCACCGGCCAACCGCGCTCAGCCGCATACAGCGTATTGTTGCCCGCGCCGCAGCCCAAATCGAGGATGGGACGGCCACTCCTCTGCTGCAGCATCTCCGCATACGGCTCCAACCATAAATCGTAACGGAGGTTTTCCGCCTGATGTCCAGCGAAGATCGCATCCCAATACGCTTCCGACGTCATACGCCTTTACTCCTTCTACTGACGAATGAGGAACAAGGTCAACTCATCCCGGTTATGAAAAAGCTGTTTAGCCTGCTGCAGCGTCATCGTGCCCGCGAAATCATCGACGACTTCACGGATCGTCTGAAACGCCTTCTTATGCATCAGCTTCACGGTTATGATCGCCGTGCCGCCGGGCTTCAGCGCATACATCAGCTCCCGGACAAGCTTCGTCATTTGGCGATGGCTCCAGCTCATGTCGCAAACGAGCAAATCGAATTGGCCCGAGACGAAAACGACTTCATCCGCTTTCTTGGCCAAATAGGTCAGCTTCGGGTGCTTCACCAGCGATGCGTCCAGCTTCGCCGGATCGACGGCGGTGACGGCGAGTCCCCGTTCAAGCAGCAGGCTTGTCCAGCCGCCTGGCGCGGCGCCAATGTCAAGCGCATGCTTGTATTGGCCGAAGTCCAGCCCGAACGCCAGCTCCGCTTCCAGCAGCTTGAATTTGGCCCTCGACACTTGACCGTCTTCCTTGCGGAACCGTACAGCGCCGCCCGCCCAATCGGACAAGTTATGCGCAGGCCGCGACAGGCCCGTGAACAACGATTCCCCCGTCATGTATACGGACAAAATCCAATCCGCCTGCCGGACGACGGGCACGGCCGAAAGCTGCGATTCGAGCAGCGGATCGATGATGGACTTGATTGCTGACGGCGACGGAAGCCCCGTCTCCGTCTCCGGCTTGCGCGCTTGCACCGCAATCGCCGAGCCCGTCGGCACGAACGGGCGATACGCTTCCATCGCCGACTTTAGCGCCGCAGCGGCTTCTTCCAGCGTTCCGTTCCAGGACGTCTGCGCATCCACCGGGCACATATGCCGCAGAAATACCGGCTCCGCCGCAAGCACGCGACGTACCGCCTCTTCCCGCTCCAGCTCCACGGTAAACGTGAACGTTTCTCCGGGCGCCAGCCAAGCGAAACGAACCGCGGCTGGCGAGAACAGCCGCCGCAATTCTTCCTGCGCCTGCTGGGCATAACCGCGATTGGACGTGCCGATCAACATCGCTTCACTCATCCCGTCACCTTGATCCAAGGACGGTCTCCGAACCATTCGATCCGGATCGGCACCTGGAACGCCTTCATTAAGTTATCTTCGGTCAGCACATCCCGCTTCGCGCCGGAAGCGATCACTTGGCCTTCCTCAATCAGCAGCACATGCGTAAACATCGGAACAATTTCTTCCATGTGGTGAGTCACGTAGATGACGGTCATCTGCTCACCGCCAAGTACATTGATATTTTCCAGCAGCCGCTCGCGTTCATACAGATCCAGTCCGGCACACGGCTCGTCCATAATCAGAATCGACGGACTCGTCATGAGCGCTCGCGCCAGCATGACCTTCTTCCGTTCCCCTTGGGACAAGCTGCCGAGCGGCTGATCCGCCAGCTTCAGCAGATGCACCTCGTGCAGCTTATCCAGCGATTTCTCTCGAATGCCTTGCGGGATCGTTTCGTAAAATCGCAAAAATCCGAATTCCCCGGTAGCGACGACTTCCCATACCGGATCGGCGGGATTCAATTTCTCATAAAGCGACTGGCTGATATAACCGATGCTTTTGCGCACCTCCCGCACGTCGCACTGTCCGTACGTATGGCCTAGAACGCGTACGGTACCCCGAGACGGAAACTGGTATCCGTTCATCAGCTCGAGCAGCGTCGTCTTGCCGGAACCGTTGCGGCCGAGCACGACCCAATGCTCTCCGGCTCGGATGTTGAAATGAACGCCGGCCAATATATGGCGGTCGTCGCGGATAAAATGGATTTGATCCATCGATAATACGTCTGACATCAGTACACACAACCTATTCTTTAGCGGGATGAGCCAGCTCCATGAGCAGCTCGGGCGGCACCGGGCCGTTCACAAGCGCCACATGGTCGGGCTTCTGTTGGTACAACATTTCATACATATGCTTCCTGCCGGCATCGCTGGACGTATGGAGGAAGATTCGTTTCGGGTAAGCGCGCAAGGATATCATGGCGCGGACGACTTCAAGCCCGTTCGGGAAACCCCAGCCGAGGTCGTAATCCAGCGACAACACGTCAACCTCATATTCTTGCAGCAGCAGCAAACACTCTTCGAGATTGCGAGCCAATACGAAACCAGGCGGACACGCGCGGAAATCATCCAAATATACGTGGATCACCGTGTACCCATCTCCCTAATATAACAAATTTCCGATTCATGCGTAACGCCGCGAGGAACAGGGGTTTCCAGCACGACCGGCAAATTCAGGCGCTCACGCAGCTTGCTTGAGCCGAGCATCGCGGCAAAACGCTCCTCGCCCATTTCTCCATGACCGATCCGCGCATGCCGATCTTTACAGCCGCCGCGCGGGTAGAGCGAGTCGTTCAGATGAATCGCTTGCAGATCGGCCCAATAGCCGGTTTGCTCCATCCGCTCCTCCAGCTGCCGCCAGCCCTCCGACGGCGAAGATGGCCACAGTCCGGAAGCGAATGCATGGCATGTATCGAAGCAAAAGCCGACCAGCTCCGGCCGCTCGCAAAGCCGGCGTACCTGTACAAGCTCCTCCAGCGTCGTCCCCATCATCGTTCCTTCACCGGCCTGATTCTCGAGCAGCAATAACGTTTGCCCGGCATAACCCGAAAGCACTTCATTCACACATTGTATAATATTTTTGTAGCCTTGTAACGGGTCTTTTCCCCGGAATTTGCCAAAATGAACGACAATGCCAACGGAGCCGCATGCGTCCGCAATGTCCAGATCGTTGCGCAGCGAATCGATCGTCGCTTGCCGGAGCTCGCCCGGATCCGCCGCAATATGGGTAGGATAAGGCGTATGGGCGATCGACCGGATCCCGCGCTCCCGGCAGTAGGACGCACAAGCGGCCGCATCCTGTCGCTGGAACACTTTGACGGTCAGGCTGCGCGGATTTTTCGGGAAATATTGAAACGCGTCGGCTCCTAACAGGGTGGCGGTTTTGGCCGCTTCCAGGAAGCCGCGTCGGATGCTGATATGACAGCCGAATTTCATGTCCTCACCACCGCCCTTCTACGATTGGCACGCCGGACAGCAGTACGATTTCTTCGAGGAAACATCCTCGCGTACGATCGTACCGCCGCAGCGCAAGCAAGGCTCCCCTTCACGGTCGTAAACGCGGCACCTGCTATCGAAACCGCCTGTTAAACGATCGCCGGGGTACAACGGCATGTCCATATAACCGCCGAATTCCGTCGCTTCCGCCAGCACTCGCCGCATGAACAGATATAAGCGTTCGAATTCTACCGGCTGCAAAGACGCCGGTTTACGGGCAGGACGCAAGCCGGCGTCAAAACAAATCTCGTCGCTGTAACAATTGCCGATTCCCGCCAGCACGCTCTGGTCGACAAGATTGCTTTTCAGCGTTCCCTTACGACGGGCAAGCCGTTCCGTAAACGCCGACTCCGTGAACGACGGCTCGAACGGCTCCGGACCGAGCTTGGCGAACAGCGGCTGAAGCTGTCCCGCTTCCACGACATGCAAGTAGCCGAGCCGCAGCCCGATAAAATTCAAATACCGCTCCCCGAAGCCGATGCGGACTTGAACGGTACGCTCCGGCTTCTCGGCTTCTGTCCCGTAGAACAAAATGCCTCCGAGCATCAAATGCAGCACTAACGTCTCTCCTGACGTCAAAGTAAACAGCAAATATTTCGCCCGTCGCTCGACCTGGCGGATCGATTGTCCGCGAAGCAGCCGGTCGAACCGTTGCGACTCTATATTGATTGATTTCTCCCGCGTCACTTCCGTTTCCGTGATCAGACGGTTCACGATCAATCCGCTCAGCAGGCGGCGGTAATTTTCCATTTCGGGCAGCTCTGGCATAATGACACCCCCTCGACATAGTCTTCCTCTATATTTCCATGTCGAACCGGTTTTATGTACCGCATCCCGGGGCTCACATCCGCTTAAGAAAAGTCCGAGAGCAAATCCAGCTGTGCAGTGCCCGTTCGTTTCTTAGGCGATTTGCCTGATTGGCCTTCGGGACGGCACGCTGCTGACTTTGCGGCACCGGATAAAGCGCTCGCCGCTTTCCGTTCCAATCGTTCGATCCGTTTCATCAGATCGGCTGCTTCCGGAGAGGGTTCGTCCGTCGTCTCGGCCGAACGCCGACGCTGCCCTGCCTTCGCGACGCTACGTTTCAACGCGTCGCGTCGCCATAACACATCCTCCGCCTCACGCGCGTACTGCAGCGCCAGCTCCAACTGTTTATCCTTGTGTTCGTAGTACATCGACAGCTCGATGAAAGGCTCGAGCGCAGCCGTTCGCTCCCTTCCCATGCGACGAATGTACAAGTTCCACAGCGCGAGCGCCTCTTCGTACCGTCCGTATTTCTTGAAATATTGAGCAAGCGGCAGCACGCAGCTGTCCAATTCGGCCCGCTCCGGCTCCGCCTCCGTATCGTGCTCCGTCAAGTCGTGTGCCAGCGCCTCCATCGTCACCATAGCCGCATCGTATATTCCGCACTTCTCCAGCCACTTGCCATAGCGGAACCATTCTTCCCGTCCGAACTCCTGCACGTCGTCCCCATCCGACTCGTACCCAAGCAGCCGGGCCAAATGAATAGCCAGCCCGGCCAGCGTCAGCACATCCCATTCGTTATGCCGGAACACGCCGGACAGCACCTCGGGGTTGCGCTCGGCCAAATATTTAAAATACAGGACGGGCGCCATCGAGCCGGGCACATCGTCGCTTCGGAATACGCCGAGCCGGGACGTCTCCACTTGCCCCAGACGCACCGAAGGCAGCGTCCGCTTCCATAGGCTGCGGGACGGATACAGGAAATCGAGATGTCCCTCCGGTTCGGCCGGCAGTGGAATTCGATTGAGGATGAACCGGTTGCGGACGATCGGCCAGTCGAACGATTTGCCGTTGTAGGAAATCAGAACCGGCCGCTCGGCAATTTTAGTTTGTAAATAAGCGAGCATGGACGCTTCTTCGCCGGGATGGCGTATGAGCATCTGCTCAACGGTAAACCGATCCGCCTCCATATACCCGATTCCGATCATAAACGGCACATTCCCTGCTCCCTGCCCGAGGCCCGTGGTCTCGGTATCGATGAACAGCAGCCGCTCGACCGCCGTAGACGGCGGCTGCTCCGGCTCATTCGGGACAACACCCGCCGATTCGGAGCCGGGGGTATCGTCCGGCGGCTGTACGGCCGGCTGAGCGCCGCGTCTTCCTTTCGTACCGGGACGCTTCCCCGTCGCCAGCAGATGCTGCAGCCGTTCGGCCCGCTCTCTCAGCTCGCCAAGCGCATGTAGGCCATGCTCGTGGTCGAGCCCGAAGTGGACGCGCCGCATCACAAAATCGCCCCACTCGCCCGGCTGCAGCTCCGCTCCCAGCTCACGCCAGGCCAGCGTCTCCGCGGACTCCGGCTCCGCCTGCGGACGATTCGCCTCCCGCTCCGCTTCGTCACGCCCGCTCTCCGCTCCCCCTGCCGCCTCGTTCCACAGACTCCCACGCTCCCCGTCGCGGGCGGCGAGAACCTGCCCGCCCTCCGCGGTCGTCCCCGGGCTCAGCTCCCCGCTTCCCGCCGAAGGCTTCTTGTGGCGCAGCAGCCTCTCGCGCAGCGAGCTCATCGCCGTCCACCCGCCCGCATCAGCAGGTCGAGCGCCAGCCGCTTGCCGGTCAATCCGACCTCCTCGATCGGACCGACGCAGGCCGGGCAGCCGCTCAAGCAGCCGCACGAATCGATAATCCGCCCCGCTTCCCGAAGCAGCTCTCCGTGCATCTCGTACAACCGCTCGCTTAACCCGACGCCTCCGGGGTATCGGTCATAGAAGAAGATCGTCGGCTTCTTGTTATGTACGGCCTTCACTTGCGGCACGACGCGAATATCGTGCGGATCGCACATGAGATAAAGCGGCGCGATATGCACGAGCACGTTCGACAGCCCGAGCAGCGCAAACTGCATGTCGTTCACGGACATGTCCGCCGCCATTTTGTCGTCGAACGTAAACCAATAGGAGCTCGTGTGCAGCTCTTCTTCCGGCAAATGAATGGGACCCGAACCTATGTTCTCGTGCGTGTTCAATTTGAGCTTCTTAAAAATTGTCGCCTTCGCATTGACCGTAACCTCGCCGTATTGCCGCGTCAGCCCGAGCTCCTCCGACTCCCGCTGCACATGCAGCACCTTGAGCTGTACGGCCAGGTTGGCGTCCGTGAAATAATCGACGTTGACCTCGCGGACGTACGCCTTCTTTTCCTCGTAATCGAGCTTCTCTACCTGAAACTGCACGCCCTCGTGCAAATAAATCGCCTCTTCATGAATAAGCGTCGGCGCGCTGAAGCGGTCGACCTCGCCGAGCACCCTGGCCCCATTCGTCATATCGATGATGATGAAATTTTCCTGGGCCGCCGAACGCAGGCTGATGTCATGTGCCGGGAACGACTGGTCCATCCAATGCCAGCGATCCTTCGCCCGATGCAGGATGCGTTCGTCGGTCAGAAACTCCAGAATATCGTGGAGCGACTCGCCGCCGAACGTCTCGTCCGCTTCGAACGGCAGCTCGTAGGCGGCGCATTTGACGTGATCGACCAGAATGATCAGGTTGTCCGGTTCGATCAGCGCGCGCTCCGGCGGTTTTTCGATGAAGAATTGCGGGTTTTGGATCACATATTGATCCAGCGGATTGCTGCTCGCCACCAGGAACGTAATCGAGCTCTCCTGCCGCCGCCCCGCCCGGCCCGACTGCTGCCAGGTGCTGGCGATCGTTCCGGGGTAACCGTTCAGCACGCACGCCTGCAGCTGCCCGATATCGATGCCGAGCTCCAGCGCGTTCGTGCTCACAACGCCGCGAATATCGCCGTTGCGCAAGCCTCGTTCAATCTCACGGCGCAGCTTCGGCAAGTACCCGCCGCGGTAACCGCGGATCGTCTTCGGTCCGAGCTCGTGAGCGACCAGCTCCTGCAGGTAAGTCAGCAAAATTTCGACCCGCACGCGGCTCCTTGCGAAGACAATCGTCTGAATGCCCTGCTTCAGCAGCAGCCCGGCGATTCTCCGCGTCTCCAGCACGCTGCTCTTGCGGATGCCAAGCTGCTGGTTGACGACCGGCGGGTTATAGAAGACAAAATGCTTCTCTCCCGACGGAGCCCCGTTATTGTTCACGAGCGATACCTGCTCCCCGATGAGGCGTTCGGCATGCTCCTTCGGATTCTCGATCGTCGCGGAAGCGCAAATAAACTGCGGATTCGAGCCGTAAAACCGGCAAATCCGCTTTAGGCGCCGGATGACGTTCGCCACATGACTGCCAAAAACGCCGCGATAGGAGTGAACCTCATCGATGACAATATATTGGATATTCTCAAACAGCTTGACCCACTTCGTATGGTGCGGCAAAATCGCCGAATGCAGCATATCCGGATTCGTCACGACGATATGCCCGGCGTTGCGGATCGCCTGCCGCACGTTCGGCGGGGTGTCGCCGTCGTACGTATGCGTCTTCAGATCCGCCCCCATCACCGTCGCCAGCTCCTGCAGCTCCGCAACCTGATCCTGCGCCAGCGCTTTGGTCGGAAACAAATAGAGCGCTCGCGCGCTCTCGTCGTTCAGAATGCCTTGCAGCACCGGCAAATTATAACATAACGTCTTGCCTGAAGCGGTCGGTGTAACCGCCACGACGTGACGACCGGCCGCAACCTCGCGGAAAGCTTCGGCTTGATGCGTATACAGCCTGCCGACGCCGCGAGCTTGCAGCGCATCGCGCAGCTGCGTATTCAACCCTTCGGGAAAAGCTTCGTAACGCCCCTCGCGAGCGGGGATCGTGTGCCAATAAGTGACTTGGTTCATGATCTCCGGGGTGTCCCGAACCAGGTCGATCAATTCGTTCATGGAAGACACTTTACCGGTCAAACGGTTCATGCAATCGGACTCCTTCTGACGGACGCTGCAACCGGTGCGGCCGCAAAGCGTCCGCAGGTTGTCAGCCTAGTTTCCTCCATTATACCGAATGTCTGTTCGATCCATCAACTTTATTTTCGATATCATCCGCGAGCGGCTTGGCGCCCTGCATAAAGTTCGGGACTTCGAACTTCACTTTATCCTGCCGCCTGAATCGCTCGCAGCCTGCCTCGCTGCCCGGTATCATTCGTCCGATTTCCCGTATCATTTGTCCACCATCTTTATATACATAGAATGGAGCGTCTTCCCTTCCATTCTTGATAATGAGGTGAGTTCCATGATTCCGAAGCTTATCGAAGCCTGTCCAATAGGCGAACAAGTCGTCAACATGCATTCGCCCCGTCTGTACCTCGCCTTCTCGAGCTTACCCGAGAAAAAGCGAACCGCTGTTCAGGCCGTGGCGACCGCATGGAAGTCACGGGAGGCCGCTGCGGGAGAAAGTCGACTCCTATGGTAAATCGCTGGCTGATTCGTTTAACAGCCTTATACGTCTTATGGTTTTTGTGCGGGTATGTGCTGGTAAGCGGAGGTTTCCTGCCCGGATGGCTCACGTGGGTGAACGGCTTTTATTTAATTCTCGGGGGCGTCACCGCCTTGACTTGGTATACCCGTAAATACGGCAGTCGTCAGGCCGCAATTCTGTTCGTCGTCTGTTCGAGCATCTCCTACGCAGCGGAATGGATCGGCGTACATACCCGCCGGTGGTTCGGAGCCTACGATTACGGTTCGGCATTCGCGCCGCTCGTGTTCGGGGTGCCTCTGGCCATCCCGTTCGCTTGGTGTATGCTGCTTATTATCGCGAAAGCGTTCGCTCCCGCTTCACCTGCTGCGGACGCTTGGCGGGGACTCAGCCTGGCGGAGAAGCTGGCGCCGAACGCCAGGGCTATCAAGCAAGCGCGAGCTCGCAAGAAGCGGCGCAGCTTTTGGCTTCCCGCCATCTGGGCCGCCAGCATGGTGACGGCTATCGACCTGCTGCTCGATCCGGTAGCCGTCAAACAGCGGTATTGGACATGGGTGCAAAAGGAGGCGGCGACCTGGAACCTCATGTTCGATGCAGTGCCGCTTAGCAATTACGTCTGCTGGTGGTTAACGGCATTATTAATAATGAATATCATCAA
This sequence comes from Paenibacillus validus NBRC 15382, assembly GCF_004000985.1. Classification (GTDB taxonomy): domain Bacteria; phylum Bacillota; class Bacilli; order Paenibacillales; family NBRC-103111; genus Paenibacillus_G; species Paenibacillus_G validus. The sequence continues at coordinate 20,337 of NZ_BIMH01000046.1, forward strand.
TTATTTGCATGATGAATATATGGTCCGCCGGGGCAACAGGGAAGCGTTTGGCGAATTCATCCCTCTCCTGCTGCTGCTTACGCTGGAATCGTTGTTTCTGACTTTAGCCGTGAAGAGCGGCCTCTGGTGGGCAGCGGCTTCCAATGTCGGGCTTCTCGCCTTGCTTTTCTTATGGAGGCGGAAAGAGGCGTTCTCATGATGGTTGCGCTCAGCGGCCTTCGTGTCGCAGAAGCGGCCGCACGACAAGAAAATAAGACCTAACGGGGCTGCTCCAAGCCGGGTTAGGTCTTATTCTTATGTTTACAGAAGATCGGAAGAATCGTCGTAATCAAATCGAAAACCGTCCTCGGACAAGAGTCTCGATGGCTGCATCGCCGCCGCGGCATTGGTTTTCAGTTTGCTCAGCACTTCTTGGTACGACCGAATGCTGCCTGTTTCGCCCTGGGACCTAATCGCAATTTGCAAGGCCTGTTCGATAACGGCGATATCTTGGCTCGTAAAGTCCATGCCGCAACTCCCCCTACAGCTTGATTTTTTACTGCAACTATTCTAACCCAATCCATGTCAATTCATACTAGACGGCTATCTGGAGGGGACGGCCGGAGGGTCAACGCGCCTGCCATCCTCCAAACTCGATCGTAGGCGGACTGCTTGGGCTTCCGCCTCCTGTAGGCGGATTCCTCTTGACGCGCACAACCGTTCTGTTCCTGAATTCAGGGTTTCCGTAATAAGAAGGAAACACGCCGATTTGTCTGCCCGCCGACAATCCTCCGAAGGACGGCGGAGAACCGCCGATGTCCTTCTTGAAGTTTATATCTCCCATTGTGGCCATATAGCTGCCTACTTTTAACCCGGTAATGCTATTGTTAAACTCAATGCTGCCCTTGGATAAAAAAGTCCCGTCCACGGTCATATTAGGAAAGGTATTGCTGCTGCCAATCACCGTGCTGTTTGTATAAATCGATCCTTTGATTTGCAAGCCGTCAACGGCATTGCTCAAGGTGAGCGTCCCGCCGGAGTAGATGGAACCTCCAATTTCCGTGCCGGCGATCGTATTGGCGAAGGTTATGCTCCCGTCGCTGCCAAGACTGCCTGGAACCGTAAGACCGGTAATCGTATTTTGAAATAAAATGTCGCTTCCAGCAAGGATAGAGCTGCCCGCTCCAAGCAAGTTCAATCCTCCGACGGTTGATTTGAACGTAATACTGCCCTTGGAGCTGATAGATCCGGATACACGGGCCGAGCTTAATGTATTATTGAACATAACATGGCCCGTTGCTGCGATCGGCCCTTGCACCGTCAATCCGCTTACGGTGTTGTTAAACGTAATCCTGCCGTCCGAGCGAATCGCCCCGTGAACGGTCATGTCATTAACGGAACTGTTGAAAAAGATGTCCTTGTCCGCTGCGATCGGTCCCCAAATTTCAAGTTTATCCCAATTGGCATTAAAGGTTACCGTGCCCTGACTTCGAAACATGCTGAGGCTATTATTCGGACTGCCGATGGCGAGCCTCCGAAATCCTTCAAAATAAACCCCTTTCCCCGCCAAAAGCGCCTGTCCGATTTTGTTTTCCGTCCCCCAACCGCCCAGCTGTTTCGAAAAATAAATATACCCTTGAGAGCTCAAATCTTTGCCAATCGACAAGCGGTCGCCGATCTGATTAAATTTAATCCCCGTGGAATCCGCGTTTGCGGTTGAGAGAAAGCCGGAAATCAACGACTCACCAATTTCCAAAGCGGACATTTGTTCAAACAGGATATTTTCCTTGCTGCTCATCGAACCGTTTACGACGTGAAATTTCCCGCTCATATTGCCGACGCTTAACGTTTTGCCGCTAATGATGTTTTTTTTTACGGTGACAGCATTCGCCCAATTTGTATTAAACGTAATTTTTCCGGCTGCGATGATATTGCCGTTAACCGTTAAATTGTTCCAGTTGGAGTTAATGGTGATGTCGCCGCCGGAAACGATATCGCAGTTAATCGGATCCGAATTCGATAAATCGATAATGACACTTCCCGCCGAAGGCGTACATACAGGATTTGAACTCCCCGGTGATAAGGCGTAGGATGCCAGACTCCCCGCTTTCAGCATCAGCTTGTTCGTGTCCGGGTTCGTGTAGGTATATACATTCAGAGGTGTTTCCGGCACTCTCAATGGGGAAGCGGCCGGGATCGCAACGGGGTCTAAAGGAGCAGGCTTCTGGTTAAATTGGGCATTAAAATATTCGGTGAAATCAGCATCGTATTTGGCTTTCGGCACAGTGTCGTCCTGAGCGATGATGTCTCCGTCAGGACGTTTGAAAATTTGCAGCTTCCCGGCCGTAATGGTAGGCGTTACCGCTTCTTGACCGAAAATTCCGCCCGGTACACTATATTTATCGGCCCCGTCGCCTGGCGTCCCCGGATTGACGTTGAAATTCAGCCGGATCGTCCGCGAAATCGCTTTGGATTGGCCCGTCGATACCAACTGAAGATTGTCATTTGCCCCCCCTTCCAATGTCACCTGGGGACTGGCGGAATCATAAAGCACGTCCGGCACGGCGCTTATACGTTGGATAATTGAATTCAGATGATCCGGGGTTAATCTGTATTGCTCGTGTCTGACCGCTTCATATAGCGCCCGCTGAGCGATCAAAGCTCCTGTTTCAGCTAAATAGTAGGCTCTTTCCGACTGTTCTCCCCGAATCGTGTTCAGTTGGCCTTGACGTGTGCTAAACAACAAGGGCGTCGACAATAAACCTATTAATACGACAAAAAACAAAACCAATACTAACGCAGAACCCCGTTCGGCTGAGACTATTTTCATATGCCCCATTCCTTCTTTACAAGTTTTCATGTTATCCTCTATAGTAAAAGTATAATACAAATGACCTAGTGCAAAAAGGGCGTGTTGTTGTGAATAACGAAAGAGGGATTACGTTACTCGAAGTGCTGGCTGCCGTAGCCATACTAAGCGTAGCCATGATCTCCTTTTCACTCCTATTCGGCCAAAATTTCCAATTCTCGCATCGGGAAGAAAGACGCGACGTGTCCGTCAATATTGCAAGAACCGTTATCGAGGAGCTTAAAGGACAACTGCCTTCTGGCGCTGAGCGTATGACTATTTTTGAAGACCATCAAGAAATTGATTTGGCGCTGCTGCGAGAACCATCCGCAGACATCCAGGCCGTAACCGTATATTACCCTTCCGGCGCGGATCGACAGTTTACGGTTGTCATTAGAAACATTCCGATACCCGCTGATAAAAGGATCACGATACCAAATCCGGACGACGCCTCCCAGTCGTATACCTTTCCTTATCACGACTTTTTTTCGCATATTGAAGTCGAAGTGGAGAACGAGGCGCTGCGAACAAGCTACTCCTTGCAGAGCTACGTCGAGAGGCGGGGATTAGGTGAATAGACTGAATGAACGCGGCCTTTCCTTGGTAGAACTTCTCGCCGCCATTACCATAGCTGCCATTGTAATAGGAGTTGTTTCGTCGGCTATTTTTCAAACCTACACAGGATTTGCAACCGTAACGGCACGCGAATCGACTCAGGAAAATGCCAGACTCGTTACCGAGCATATCGTGAATCGCGTCAGGGAACAACCTTATGTCATTTCGCAGAGCGACGAGAACTTCCTGGAATTAACCGCTCCGGACGGGAATCCCGATACCCCCGACGATTTCGTGCATTACCGGCGGGAAGGCACGAATCTTAGCGTCATCACCAGAGCAAACAATCGGGTCGCCACAACCTTGATCGCAACGAATGTCACGGAGGCGCACGCCGAACTGATCGATGCCCATGGGCAAATCATCACCGGTTCCTCCCCGTTACAAGCCCAGGCAATCCGGATTTCTTTGAACTTCAGAACAACGGATAAGCACATGCAGCATTTTAGTACCACAATCAGCATCCCGTCCTGGAATCAATATCGGTAGCGGAAAAGCCGGGTCATGTTAACCCGGCTTTCCTATTTTTGCGCAGACGCGGTGCTTCCCTGTAGCTTGGCCTTCAACATGGCATTGACTTTCTCCGCATTCGTATTAAATATGGTCCAGGCGATGCTGTAATCATCCAAATTTTTACTTTCCCAACCACCCCGCAGAAGCTCCACTGCTGCCGCCATTTTGGCAAACGAATTGGCCAATTCCTCGTCCTGTAAATCTCTGACGGTATCCTCCAAGCTCAAATACCGTTCCCGGATGGATTGCATGCTGCCCGTATCGGTCGTCTTCAAAGCCTTCAACAGCTCCGAAAGAATAGAATTATTCGTCATGGCAACATATTGATAGATGCCTTGTTCGGAAGAAGCTTGCAGGGCAGCCGATTGCGACTTGATAAAATCCAGATTAACAGACCTGTTGGCATCATTCCAGCTTACTTCAGCGCCCAGCATCTCGGCTAGACTGCGAAGAGGAACATAGATGGAGCCGTTGTATAGAATTGAATCCTTGCCCAGCTCTGCTTGCTGGCCATTGACGGCAACATGGATTCTTTCAAATAAAACCTGAATCGATTTCAAGCCGCCTTCCGCAAATACGGTAGCTGAAGTCGCCAGCGTCGTCGCCAGCGCTAATGCGGTAACCACCTTTTTGTTCATCGTTCCCTCCTACTGCTGCGGCTGCGTTGTTCTTAGCAATGCCTGGAAATGTTCTTCCGTCCATGTCGGGTCAAGACGCTTATCGACGATATGGGGCGATAACGGCGGTAATTCCTTGAATTTCCCTTCGTAAGCATTTGCCGAAAATATCGTGATCTCTATAACCATTCGCGTATTTTCACGAGTTTCGTCAGCAGCTTTGGATGCAATCATTCCAGAAGATGCCGGGTTCGTATTCCCCGCCGTAACGGTCCATTTTCGTACATTGACAAAACGGTTCATCTGATAAAGGCCGTTTATAAAATCGACCGTGCTTGGATAGGAGCCGTTAATAGCGATGGTCAAATCGTGAGCTACCGTTGTTTGATCATTTTTTGCCTGCTTTTGAGAGGAAGAACTCCCGTTGGCAGTGGAACTTTTCGAACGATTTTGCTGCTGGGTACTGGGTGCCTCCTCATTGCCCGAAGTCAGGCCTAACGCAGTTAATGGATCGTTGGAAGACACGTTTCCCATTGAAACCGTTTCGATTATCGCGCCTGAACTCGCCTCGAGCTCCCTTATGGACAAGAGGAATCGGACCAGTTCTTCTTGGGTCGGCACTTGCTCGACAAGCTTTTGGATGTCTTCATCCGTTACCTTGGCGGGAATGGGCTTATTTTCAATAGCCGCTTTTTGCTGCTGCAGCGCATCAATCTGATTGTTAAATTGACGTTCATTCAAATATGGCGGCAGCACAAAAACAAAGGCTAGGTATATATTCACAACTAAACCTGCGGTCACTACGCTCCCGATGATCGTGTAAGGAGACTTCAAATAGTTCAAATAATCGGCCATCTTCCGCATGTATCGAACCCCTATTTTGATATAGCCTTAGCCTTTAACTTTACTTCAATGGTTACTGAATACTTAAAAACTGTAGTTGGTTCAGACACGGCTGCGTTGGAACTTGCACCGGTCTCACGGTTTGACGGTGTCTGATTCGAATAGGCTGAGGGCGACTGCTTCTTAAATTGTTCCAATTGCTGCTGAGCCTGGCTGATATCTTCCGCAGTGATAGCTGACTTGCCGGCGGCTGAAGGCGCCGATACATCAGACCGGCTGCTCCCGGATCTGTCCGGTGTATCCGGGATTTGTAAATCAAATTGCTGGTCTACCATCTGCTTGGTAATCATCCAGTTCAACTCGTTCAACAATTGATCGCCTTTCGTTTCCTCAGGCTTGAGCGAATTTTCCAACGATTGGATATAGGCTTCGGTACGATCAATCTTCCCTGTCTCCGCATTCGCGCCCGAGCCGGATTCAACCGGTTGGTTACCCGCGTCCGCTGTCACCTTCAATGGAGCCCGCGTAATGCTTTCAACATGGACGGCTTCAATTAAAGCCGATTGCTGAAGGCGAACCATGTATTCCATCGATTGTTGTAAGCTGGCGAACTCTCCGAGTAATTTGACGGAACGTTGCGGCTCGGAAGCCATAGAAGCTGCAGCGGCGTTATTCGGCGCAGCTGACGCTGCTGTTTCATAACTTTGCATGTTCAGTAGTCTGGACGCTTCCGGAAGCTGGGAGGTCAGAAGTTCGAACACAGGGATCCAATCGTATCGCTCATTTTTGAGCTTCTGGATCTCATTCGCAAACTGATGGAAATCAGCCGTTATCGGATCTTGAACCCGCTGCTGAGTTACCGCACGCACTTCCGCTTGAAGCCTCTCGACCGCTACCGCTTTATCGGACAATCCCTTTTCCAGATAAAAATGAAAAGTGACAAGCAGCACAGCAGCAAGCGCCGATGCAGCGCCCGAGGTAACTAATAAGGGAACGAAGTATTTCTGTATTTTCGGAATTTTAGGAACTAAGTTGATGTTCATCATGTCGAATTCCCCCGCAAGGCCAAGCCGATCGGAACGGCGTACACCGGGAACAGGTCTTGGAACATGTTCTGCACCTGCACCCGCTCGGTATATAACATGGTGATCTCGAGCTGCAATCGCTCCCGAAGCAGCCCGGCGATCTCGTTCAACCGGCCTACATCCCCGGCCAGCACCAACCGGCTAAACTCCTGGGAACGATTGTTCAACGTGTAGCGATAAAAATTCATCAGCCGCTCCAGCTCATGTGCCAAATCGCCGCATGAACCGCGGAAATCGGCATCCGGATCGGAGAACGCAGCGAAAAGCTGATCGATGTCCGAGGCCGCGCCCCCTTCTTCCTTCTCGCTGAAGGAAACCGGTACGGTCCGTGTGATTTTCAGCATTCCGTCGTGGAAAATACTCATGTCCGCCAAACGCTCGTTAATATCAAGCACCAACAATGTGCCCTGCTTATCCGCAAAATCCATATATTCAATAACCCGATATAGGGACAACGCCTTGATCTCCAAGCTGGATACTTTCAAATTTGCCGCTTTCACGGCATGCATATACTCGTCTACCAGCTCGCGGGGAGCGGCTACCAGCATCACTTCGCACTGCGTTTTCTCTACTTGCGGTCCTTCCTCTGCTTGTCTGGAATCGCCGAAGAGGCCGTCTACCCCTTTCAGATCCAAGCCGACCGATTCTTTGGAAGCCGCAGCTTGTCCGAATAAATCATCGCTTTTGCTTGCTTCCGGGAGTTTGTTATGAACGATCTTCTTCTGCCGCCTGCTTGAATGACCCGTTAGACGTCCGGCCTCTGTACCGTTCATTTTTACGAAATCGTATACGGGCTGATCGAAGGGCAAATGGATATGATGCTTCATTTCGAAGTCGACCAAACGGACTAAATCTTTATGCGCAATATCCGGAAATTTCAAAAAACGAACCATAATCGCCTGGCTTGGCAGCACCATATGTACGAACTTTGTTTTTTGGCTTACCCTGGCCGTCAAAGTTTGCAGGGCACGCGTTACGGTAACGGGCTCGAGAATACGTCCGTCTTCGACCGCTTTCTTCGGAAGCTTCTCAACATGATAAGCTTTAATTTCCGGAGGCTTGGATTTATGCAGCCGCAATTCGGTCATTTTTATGGATGAATCAGTGATTTCGAGTCCTAGAGAGGATGTCACGGGAGAGAATAATTGTACAATTGAAGAAAACCGATTCGGCATAGTGACCATCCCTCCTTTCTCTATAAATCCTGAGAGCATTCAATGTTGGTAATTGTCGAAAATAATCGAATATATACGTCTATATTTTATCATAGTCATTCGATGAAAAGACATCATAACGATTTCCAATTGGCCCCATTGCAAATCAAATGGCGATGAGCAGGTCTATATACGCACGGATACACGCGTCTCCCCATAGATAACAGCATATCGCGCCGAGCGCAATAAAGGGGCCGAAAGGAATATGCGCATCCCTTGTTTGACCGCTGCTCTTGAGTAGAATGAGCCCGCCGATCAGTCCGAATAACGAAGCGGCAAAGATCGTGAGTAAGGTAAGCTTGATACCCAGCATGAGCCCGAGAAAAGCAAACAGCTTGATATCTCCTCCGCCCATCCCTTCCTTCTTCATAAAGAACTCCGATGCCCAGGCTATCCCATACAACAGGCCGCCTCCGACTAATGCTGCGACCCCATAGTTCCATAAAGGGAGCCCGTGAATGAACAATCGCAGAATAAGCCCAACCGCCACGGCAAAGATCATGATTTTATCCGGAATCAGCATATATTTGACATCCGTTAAAGTAATGGCGGATAAAATCGCGACAAGAAACAGTCCGACGAGGAGTTCGGGCTTCAGACCGATTACACCAGAAGTGATTGCAAAGAATATGGCGGTAACGAACTCTCCGAACGGATAAATCCGCGAGATCGGAGCCTTGCAGTACCGGCATTTCCCTCCTAGCAGCACATAACTGAAAACCGGAATCAGGTCGAGCGCGCCCAACCGATGATGGCAGTGCACGCAATGCGACGGCGGGTAAACAAAGGATTCCTTCTTCGGAATGCGCAGGGCGATGACGTTCAAGAAGCTTCCGATGAACAGGCCGAGGATACCCGATACTAACGGGAGAAGAAGCGGATGCGCTTGGAATAACGCTTTATATAAAGCTAACGTGTCGTTCAGAAGGCTCATCACAGGCTCCTTAGTAAGAGTTAAGAAAGGTAACCCTACTTGGGGTTACCTTTCTTAAATATTCAGGCCTATTTTTACCTACGGCGTGGTTGCAACAGTAACTGTATACACACCGTCGTTTGCATTATCTCCGTCCGTAATCGTTACAGTCACACCTGTCGGCACATTCGACAGGTAGCCTTCAGTAAACAACTCCTGCAAGACAGCTGCACCGTCAGTCAATGCGGCGGTAGGATTTCCGCCCGTTTCCATAAAGTGTCTTTGCAACGCATCTTGAACAATTCTCTCTGTCGATTCGTTTGCGCTCACACGGGATTGGGTAAATCCTCTAGTCACTGCCGCTCCGGCCACTGCGGCCAAAATCCCCAAAATCACGACAACGGCCATTAACTCGATCAACGTCATCCCTTTTTGATTTTTCGTCAGCTTGAACCGCTTTTTCATTACAGTCTCCATTGTTCATTCTCCTCTCCATAATTAAACGATGTGATCAAACCTTGACTCATTCCCTGGCATTAGCCGCCCATGTTCTCCATCAGCTTGAATGAAGGAAGCATGACCGCCAGCACAATACCGCCGACGATAACCGCTAAAATTAAAATCATGATCGGCTCCAGAAGCGCCTTCAGACGATCCGCCATCGCATCGACGTCGGCTTCATAGAATTCGGCCACCTTCTCCAGCATGGTGTCGAGCGCCCCTGTCCGTTCGCCCACCTGCAGCATTTGCACGACCATCGGCGGAAACAGCCACGAATTTTTGAACGGCTCCGCGATGGAATTCCCCGCCCGCAAGCCTTCACGCGAGTCGCGAATAAGCTTCGCGATGACTTCGTTGCCGACTACGGTAGAGACGATGGACATCATTTGCAGCATCGGGATCGCAGCTGCGAACAAGGAGCAGAAGGTCCGGCTGAACCGCGACAAACTTTGCTTGTGCCATAGCTTTCCGAAAACAGGCAGTTTCAGTTTGATATAGTCCAAGCCGTACACGCCTTTGGGATGCTTCTTCAGCATTCTTAGCAAGAAAGACGGTACCAACAAGAACATCATAACCACGTACCAAAACTGCTTCATCCAGTCGCTGACGGCAATGACGATCCGAGTCGGAAGCGGAAGCTCCAACCCCATCGTCGCAAAGTTCCCCACGAGCCTGGGAACGACAAAGGTCATCAATATGATCACGACGATGACGGTAACGACCCCCATGATGGCGGGATACACCATCGCCGATTTCACCTTTTGTTTCGTGTAATATTCTTTCTCGTAGAAGATCGCGAGCCGCGTCAGCATTTCGTCCAGGTTGCCGCTGGCCTCCCCCGCACGGATCATATTGATGAAGATCCCTGTGAAGACCGTCGGGTAATGGGCTGCTGCTGCGGAGAACTGCGTTCCCCGGGCCATCTCTTCGCTGACCGAGGTCAAGATTTTGCGAAATTCCTTGCTTTCCGTCTGCTCACTCAGGACCCGCACGGCTTCCACCAGATTGATCCCGGATTTGTACAAGGTTGCCAGCTGACGGCAAAACACGGTGAAATGCTCCGTCTTGACCTTCGGCCCGCCGCCGAATTTCAGCTCCTTGCGAAGCAGGCTCTTGCTTTGATCGATCAGTTCCAGGATCCAAAGCCCTTTGCCCTTCAGCTCCTCCATCGCTTGATGGAACGTTTTGGCTTCTAGGGTGCCTTTGTAATAGCGGCCATAATCGTCCACGGCTTTGTAATCGAACTTGGGCACCGGTCTCAACTCCGTTTCGCATAAACTCAGATGTATGGCCGTTAACCGTTCAGATCTGCGAAGCCGAACATCGCTTCCCGGGCGCTCTCCATCGTGATAACGCGCTGCTGCAGCAGTTCGCGCAGCGACATCTCCATCGTTTGCATCCCTTGCGCTTTGCCGGTTTGCATGGCGGAGCGAATCTGGTGCACCTTCTCGGAACGAATCAGGTTCGCGATCGCCGGCGTGTTCACCAGCACTTCGATAGCAGCGACACGGCCTTGTCCGTCAGCCGTCGGCAGGAGACGCTGCGCCATAACGCCGAGCAGCACCGAAGCAAGCTGGACGCGAATTTGCTGCTGCGACTCCGGAGGGAATACGTCGATCACGCGATCTATCGTTTGCGGCGCATCCGCGGTATGTAACGTTCCGAACACCAGGTGACCGGTTTCGGCCGCCGTGATGGCGGTGCTGATCGTCTCTAAGTCGCGCATCTCGCCGACCAGGATGACGTCGGGATCCTGACGCAGAGCGGCACGCAAGCCGCTCGCGAACGAAGCGGTGTCAACGCCGATTTCACGCTGGTTGACAATGCAGGATTTATGGTTGTGAACAAACTCGATCGGGTCTTCGAGCGTAATAATGTGATCGTTGCGGGTCCGGTTGATGTAGTCCAGAATCGCCGCCAGCGTCGTCGATTTCCCGCTTCCCGTCGGCCCCGTGACCAAGAGCAGGCCCTGCGGCTTCTTCGCGAACTCTTCGGCCATCGCTGGCAGCCCGAGCGCTTCCATCTGCGGGATTTTGCTCGGAATCAGGCGGATCGTCAAGCTGACGTTTCCCTTCTGTTGAAAAGCGTTGACACGATACCGGGACACATCCGGTATTCCATAGGAAAAGTCCAGGTCGCCCTTGCTCATAAACGATTGATACTGTTCGTTCGTCATCAGCTCCCGGGCCAGCTCGACCGTGCGGGCAGGCGTCAGCACCTCGCCGTTAACCGGCTTGAGATCGCCGTGAATCCGAAACACGGCCGGCGAATGTACGGTAATATGAATATCTGAAGCTTTCTTCTCATAAGCCAGCTTCAACAAGTCAATTACGCTCAAATCAGACCCCCCCAATTTCCCATTTATTATCATTATACGCATAATCCGGGTGATCTGCCATTAAATATTAGTTAATTCGAACTATTTCCTTATAGCGAACATACATCTATAGAACTATGTATTAGAAATGCTTATGATTCATTCCCGATCACTCTGAATATTTCAGACAGCGTCGTATAACCCGCAGCCGCTTTCGCAAGCCCATCCTTGACAAGCGGGACATAAGACTGGGTCAGCGCATAGGCGCGGTAATCGCTGTCCGGCCTCTTCTGCAGGATCATGGACCGGAGCGTATCGTCGAGCGTCAAGATTTCATGAATCGCCAGCCGTCCCCGATACCCGCTGCGGCCGCATTCTGCGCAGCCTTGGCCCTTCTTCAACGTTTGCGCCTCAAAACCGTGAGCCTCGAACAGCTTCCGTTCATCCTCGGACGGCGAATACGCTACGGAACACGAAGGACAAACTCGCCTCACCAAGCGCTGAGCGACGATGCTGTTGACCGACGAAGAGACGAGGAACGGTTCGACGCCCATATCGATCAGCCGGGTGATGGCGTTCACAGCACTGTTCGTATGCAGCGTACTCAACACCATATGACCGGTCATCGCGGCGCGGACAGCGATCTCCGCCGTTTCCACATCGCGGATTTCTCCGATCATGACGATGTTCGGATCTTGACGAAGAATCGCCCGCAGTCCCCGGGCGAAACTTAAACCGGTTACCGGATTGACCTGAACCTGGTTAATGCCTTGCAGCTGATACTCCACCGGATCCTCAATCGTAATGATGTTGACGTCCTCATGATTAAGCCTCGACAAAGCGGAATACAGCGTGGTCGTCTTCCCGCTTCCCGTCGGCCCCGTAATCAGTACGACACCGTGCGCGCCTTGAATCCCTTTCATAAACAATCCCAAGTTATGCTCCGAAAGCCCGAGCTTCTCGATATCCGTAAGGGCGCTGCCGAGGTCGAGCACCCGCATCACGACCTTCTCGCCGTGAATAGTCGGGAGCGTGGAGATCCGAATATCGACCTTCCGGAATTCAATATCCATCTCCACCCGGCCATCCTGCGGCAGACGTCGTTCGGCGACGTTCAAGTTCGCCATGATCTTGACCCTGGCAATAATGACGCTCTGCATGTGAGGCGGCAGTGAACGCTCCGTACGCATAACGCCGTCCACCCTGTACCTGATGCGAAGACTGTCTTCCTGCGGATCAATGTGAATGTCGCTGGCGCCGATCTGAACCGCTTGAATTATAATCTGATTCACGGTCTTGACAACCGGCGAATCGTCGTCTTCCCGGGTCTGCGGCCTCGCTTCCTCGATCTCCCGGTTCTGCAGGATTTGACTGATCTGCTCGACCGATTCCTGCAAGCCGTAATAACGCTTGATCGCCCGCTGCAGCTCGTCCCGAGCCGCAATAGTCGGTTCGATGCGAAGTCCCGTGCTCATGCGCAGCTCGTCGATGGCGAAATAATCGAGCGGGTCGGCCATCGCCAGAATCAGCTTGTTGCCTTCCGTACGCACCGGGAGCACTTGATGCTGTTCGGCAAGCCGCTGAGGAATAAGATTAATGACCTTCGGATCGATCTTTTGGCGATATAACTGGATGTGAGGGATGCCCAGCTGGAACTCGAGCACTTCGATCAATTGCTGTTCGGTGATGTAGTTGCGGTTAATAAGAAATTCGCCGAGCCGCATCTTCGTTTCCCGCTGTTCCTGCAGAGCCGTCGACAGCTGCTCTGGAGTCAACAGCCCCGCCTCCACGAGCAGGTCGCCGATCCGTTTCCGTAGAGCCACTACGCGTTCCCCCCGATCCGAATATGTACCCAAGCCCCAAACGATAAAGTCCTTGAAAACAAAAACAACCCGACTTCAAAAAGTCAGGTCGGTTGCGCTAGTTGCTCACAGCTGTCCAAGCGCCCACATGAAGACAGCCGTTCATCGCATCATCTGAAGAAATAATATGAAAATCATGCCCTATCTACTATTATTTAAGCACAATTCATACGAAGTCGTCAATGAAAAATAGATCTTAAACCCTATTATTTCGTCATAATTCGACAAATATTATTCGAATTTGCCCTAGACTAGACGAATGGCGGGGCCCACGCTTTCTTTTTCCAGCCGAAGGAATAACCCGTCACTTTCATATCGCGATCCAGCATCACATCGACACCGAACGGCAGCTGATGATTATACCAGAAGCGGACATCCCTCCACTTCACGACATAACCGTCCTGTCCTGCCGAACAAGAGACATGAATCCGCTGCGCAAACTGCAGGAAGGCTCTTACGCCGTCCGTTGACTTGGAAGCCTCGACAATCGAATCGAATGCTTCCTTGACGTAGATGTCTTTCACCTCGACATGCTTCCCCCGCACATGACCTGTATAAAAGCAATCCTCCGTTTCCACCACGAACTGCCATCGAAACCAGTGAAACCCGGGCGCAACCTGATAAATGCCTTCGTAAGGCAGCTGGTGCCGGACGCGAGCTACGACGCGGAGGTGATGTGCCGCGCGGACTGCGATATATCCCGCCGTCACCGCATAAACGGCCACAAACAACAGGCCCGGATTCGTCCCCGACGCTATCCACCATAGAACGCCCCCGGCATGCAGGGCAAACAGGAACGGATCGAAGATCGATAATACGTCCAGATGCTGCCACTTTCGGGTAAACGGACGAAAGCACTGAACGCCGTAAGCGTTAAACCAGTCCAGCAATACGTGGAAACCTACCGCGGCAAATATCCAGGCCAGCAGCAGGCCGACATGCGCCCACACCCCGAACGTCCAGGCGATCGGCAGCGCCAACACTAGCGGCCAAACGAACAGCGCCGGCAGCGAATGCGTTACGCCGCGATGCACCCGAATATAGGTCGAGTAACCGCGAACTCTCGCCAATGTATCGAAATCCGGCGCTTGCGAACCGACCATCGTCGCCGTCAGCATCGCTTGAAACAAAACCGGATCAGCGGACACCTCCGGATGTAGCATGGCCAAGCCCGTCAGCGTCGTCCCGAATAACAGATGGCTACCCGTATCCATCTCGGACACCCCCTGCCGTTTAGGCGGAATGCGTTTCTTTCCCTGCGTCTTGTTCCGCTTCAGTACGGCATTCCTGCTCCCACCGTTCCTGAGCGTTAAACCAATAAAACCATTGCGCCGGATGTTCGCGTATCACGCGTTCCATGAACCGATTCAACAAACGGGTCGCCTCGGAACGGGTGGAACGGCTGAAAGACGAGGATAAGTGAAGCGCCGGTTCAAACGTTAACCGGTGAACAAACCCGCGATCCCGCCGCCCGTAGAACGGAACAAGCGGCGCCTGTTGTTCAATCGCCAGCGTCGAAGCGCCTTGCGGCGTCCGGGTCTGCTTGCCGAAAAACCGTGAGGGCGGGAATGTCGGACGCCAGAAATCGCCTAACAAAAATACGATGCCTCCGTTATGAAGATGCTTCTTCAGTTTACGAAGCAGCTCCAATGACGGCGTTCGATCATAATCAAGCCCGGGACAACCAAGCGCTTGAAATTTTAAATAGAACGGTCTTAGCTCCTCGCTGCCTGCAGTCGCAACCGTCAAGCAATCGTACTTCTGACATAGATACCAATAGTAGTAAAAAAAGTTGCCGCAATGCGGTGTATACACGATCGCACCTCGGCCCAGGCGGAGCGCTTCTTCCAAGCAGGCTTCGCCTTCTACCCGGAAACGTCCGGTTCCGCCGGCCGGCAGACGGTAGGATTCAATCGCTATTTCGTAGAGGGCAAAGACGACATTCTCATAATAACGATAACGAACGCTCTTCAGATCCCGCACCTTGCGATCAGGCAGCAGCTCAAGCATATTGCTCAGGATCCGCTGCCGCAGCCGGACGCCGCCGAGCATATACAAGAGCAGCGCCGCAGCGCGGCAAACGGCAACCATTATACCGAGCGGTACCCGGCCTGTGAATCGAGCGATACGTTGTAACATTCGTTCGTTCCCGGTGACTTTCGCGATCCATTCATACAAACCGTTGACGCCTCCTCCGCATATAAACGTTTATCTAGACATAAACCGCTTTTGATACCGTTTCGTCACACGGTCCTTCTCCAGAACGATGAAGAAGTCTACCGTATCGAACAACGCATCGTAAGCCGGCTCGCCGCCGATTTCGGCGCCCAGCCATTGATAACCTTTCATCAGCGGCGGCAGCTTGCGGAAAATATCTTTATCGCTCAGCTCGCTCTCAATGAGCTGCAGTCCGGCGATCCGATGGGAGTCCAGCGGCCGGACGCCGAATCGGTCGGTGATGACTTGCTTTCGCCGCAGCAGCGTATACATTTCGTTCACGTCGGCGATCGTTGTCAGATGCATGCTGGCACAGCCGATCATATAGCGATAGTCGTTAAGTTATGATGAACGTGAGACAGCTCCGTATTTGCTTGAAATCGTAGGTTAGAATGGAAAGTAGGGAAACCAACCATTTCAGAGCTACAAAGCAAAAGGAGCTGTTAGTATGCAGTCTACCACAAAATTCATTGGTTTAGATGTCTCAAAAGAAAAAATTGCAGTTGCGATTGCTGAAGCAGGTCGAGAAGAACCTAGATGGTACGGTACCATTCCACACACCGCCGAGGCGCTTCGAAAATTGATCAAACAACTGGGCGGCAAAGAAACGCTAGCGTTTTGCTATGAAGCTGGCCCAACAGGCTATGAGGCCTACCGGTGGATTACGTCTATGGGTGCGCAATGTTGTGTAATCGCCCCCACGCTTATTCCCAAGCGAGCAGGTGATCGTATTAAAACGGATCGCCGCGATGCGCTGCAGTTGGCACGACTGTTTCGTGCTGGGGAACTAACGTCTATCTACGTTCCAACTCGGGAAGACGAAGCGCTGCGCGATCTTATTCGGGCACGGTCCGATGCAAGAGAGGACTTACATCGTGCCAGACAGCGACTGATTAAATTTTTATTGCGGCAACAAATTCATCCTCCCGTCACGATTAAACGACGCTGGACGCAGAAGTATCGGAATTGGCTGGACACGCTCAAGTTTGAAACGCAACCCGCCCATCAAGCCATGTGGAAAGAATACAAATATGCTGTTCATGAGGCTGAACAACGGCAGAAACGACTGGAGGCTTCCATTATGGAAGAAGCCAGCAAGGGCGCAAAAGCGTCGGTCATTCATGTTTTGCAGTCGTTGCGTGGCATAGCTCTATTAACTGCCGTTACGATTGCAGCAGAGATTGGAAGTTTTAAACGCTTTCGATCTCCTGCACAATTGATGGCCTATCTGGGATTGGTGCCTCGCGAACACTCCTCGGGACAAACAGTACGGAGAGGCTCAATGACAAAAGCAGGGAATACTCATTTGCGTCGAGCTATTATTGAAGCCTCCTGGAGCTACCGTTATAGCCCAGCCGTCAAAGGGGAATTAGCAGAACGACTGAGCGGACAATCAGCCGAAGTTCAAGCGATTTCGTGGAAAGCACAAGAACGTCTGCATGGTAAGTACAAGCGTTTGGTTTATGGGAAAGGAAGACCTGCGAATATAGCTATTGGCGCTGTTGCGCGGGAATTGACAGGATTCATCTGGGCTGTTGCGCACACATTGGAGGAAGCATAGCTGGTTGCCCCCCTTCCGTCCCCCGCTGGGGATACGCAGGAGGCTTTGCCCCCTGCACCCCCACACTCGCCGTGAGGCGAGTTCACCAGCAAAAAGCTGGTGAACCATTGAAAGTGTTGTGAGTTGTGTAAAACCGCTTGTCAAGGAGATCACTTGACAAGCTCCCGTTAGAGCATTGTGCCCGGAGGCAAAGGACAGGTATAAGGGAGAATCCGCGTTTTGACGCTGCACTAGGGGTGAACCCCGAACGTGCGATGTAAGTTAGCGTAAGCTCCCTTTGACGTAGGCTTACCATGTGGTACCCAACCCACGGATAGCAGTGTGCCAACCGTCGCTCACATTTTGCCTCCGTGCACAGCGCTCTAGCGGAAAAACAGCGGGGCTTGACAAGTCACGTTCATAGCAGCGTCAT
>NZ_BIMH01000047.1 GCF_004000985.1 Paenibacillus validus NBRC 15382
AATTGTCCGACAAAGCCGCGTCGTTACGCCATTTCTTCTTTGTCGTTTATTGTCGCTTCGTTTAGCGGCGACTTTATTAATATATCACATTTCACAACATTATTGCAAGCTTTTTTTAAAACTTTTGATTTGTGCTGCTTGCGATTATACGATGACCCAAAGTTTCAAGGCTGTTAAAACCGCCAAGCCCGGGATTCCCAGAATGCTCACGATCCCCACTGTCACCGCATTTAACGGAAGTTCGAAGTGTGTATAAGGGGTAAACAGATTCATAATATACAACAAAACAGCCGCAAACACAACATGTAAAGATAAGGCACCCAGCCATTGAATGGCAAACCGGTTACGAAGCAGCAGCAGGGCCAGCAAGCCGCCCGAACCGATCATCAGCCCCCACAACAAATAAGCCTTCACGACGACCCCTCCCTCACGCGGCTGGCGCATACTTCGGCCGCCGAAATATGAATGTTTTTCGCCTGCTTGATCAGCATCTCGAATCGCTTCTCTGCAGCTTCCAGCGCATAGATGGCATAATCGATCTGCTCCTTCTCAACCGCATAGTGAAAGCGCCGTTCTGCAACCTCCCATTCCATATGAGCACGGCGTATTTCCTCCACAAGCTGCACACGCTCCTCAAAAAGCGCCGCCTGCTCCTCTTTTCTCTTTCCGTTCCCCCACCAGCTAAATCCACCCCGCCTGCTCCATTTCAGCACGCCGCCAGCCCCCTCACAGTTTGTCCTATAGTACATACATATCGAACAAACCAGCGGCTTAGAACCAAGAAAACCGTCCGAAACAAATTAGCCGGATCATCCTGCGCCGTGCACCCCCAACGTTTCGAAGTACGCGCAGGGTTCCGCAAGCCGAAAAGTGCGGAAATTTCGATGGCGCAGGAGAAACAACAAAAAAAGCCTTACCGTTGCCGCGCAGCAGACCGAACCTGCCGCTAGCAAACCGTAAGACTTTTCTGAAACACGATTCAATTAAAGCTCCCTGCGACCTTCGAGCGCTTTGGTTAGCGTAACCTCGTCAGCGTATTCCAAATCTCCTCCAACCGGAAGTCCGTGGGCGATTCGAGTCACTTTAATGCCGAAGGGACGTACGAGTCGCGACAAATACATAGCCGTCGCTTCTCCTTCAATGTTCGGGTTGGTGGCCAAAATCAATTCCTGCACCCGCTCGTCACTCAGCCGCTTCAACAGATCGGCGATCCGGATCTCATCGGGACCGATCCCTTCCATGGGCGAAATCGCACCGTGCAAGACATGGTAATAACCGTTGAATTCCTTCGTACGCTCCATGGCGACCAGATCCTTCGGTTCCTGCACCACGCAAATGGTGGATACATCCCGGCTCTTATCCTGACAAATCCGGCAAGGATCCGTGTCCGTAATATTGCAGCATATCGAGCAGTAGTGCAGGTTTCGTTTGACGTTTACAAGCGCTTTGGCAAAATCGATCACATCGTCTTCTTTCATCCGAAGCACATGGAAAGCAAGACGCCCTGCCGTTTTCGGCCCAATGCCGGGCAGACGCGAGAATGAATCGATCAGCTTGGCTAACGGTTCCGGATAAAACAAAAGAGTTGCTCCTCACTCGTTGAAGTCAGTCCGAAAGGGGCAGATGCGATTAGAACAATCCCGGAATGTTCATGCCGCCTGTCAGTTTGGACATTTCTTTACCCGCCAGTTCTTCGGCTTTGGACATCGCGTCGTTAATGGCCGTCAACACCAAATCCTGCAGCATTTCGACATCGTCCGGGTCTACCGCTTCCGGCTTAATCGCAACGCCGATCACTTTCTTCTGTCCGTTCACCGTAACGGAGACAACACCGCCGCCGGCCGTACCTTCAATTGTTCGAGTAGCCAAATCTTCTTGAGCCTTAAGCATTTGTTCCTGCATTTTTTTTACTTGTTTCATCATTTGGTTCATGTTATTCATGTTTTATCGCTCCTTATTCGTCTTTAATTTTGACCAATTCGCCGAACAGTTGAATCGCCTCGCTGATCCACTCTTCCTTCACAGCACCGCCGGGACCTTCATCCTCGGGAATCAACTCCAGCACTTCCTTGGGAGCATCCGCAGACTTCGTTTGCTCCGTTGCCGCCTTCCAATCCTTAAGCATAACCGTCACCAGCCGATACGGCTGCCCGATCACTTCTTGAAACGCCTGCTCGATCAGCTGCTTGTTGGCCGGTCTCTCCGACGTTTCGCGATGCATAGCGCTCTTGAACGCAACAAGCAGATTCGTGTCCGAAAGACCTACCGGCTCTCCGTCTACAAGCCAGGCATGCACCGTTATTTTCAGTTCCTTCACCCGGCCGAGCACTTGGCTCCATTGCTGCGCCGCATGGCGGAACTCCGGCGAATCTATGCCGGCCACATAAGCATCCAGCTTCTCGATCGAGCGGCGCGAAACGGCCGGAGCCGGAGCCGATCTTCCTCCGCCACTCGAACCGCCGGCCGGGGCCGCGCCGCCCCCAGGCGCCACGCCCTGTTTCACGAGAGCAGCGAGCTGACTCTCCAATCGCTCGATCCGGCTCAAAAGCTGTCCGACCAAGGCGTCCTGCCGTTGAATCGTTTGGCCGTCGCCCGAACCCGCCGAAGCCGTATCGGCTCCCCCCTGACGTCCGGTAACGGGCGAGCCGCTGCACAGCTTCATCACGGCGACTTCCAGCAGGGTTTGCGGCTGTACGGAGTATTTCATTTCCGTCTGATAATAGTTTAGCGTATCAATCATTGCGATTAACGCTTCACCTGTGAAACGTTCCGCTACCGCAGTAAACCGTTTCACGTCCAAAATCCGTTCGGTGAGCGCTTCTGAATTCGGAACCATCTTGACCATCAACAGATCGCGGAAATAATAAATTAGATTTTCCATGCATTTGTCCGCGCTCTTGCCTTCTTGCATGAACGCGTCGATTAGAGCGAGCGCCGCACCGATGTCACGATCTTGAATCGCTTGCGCCAGCTTCTCGAATTGGTCCGACGCCATGCCTCCCGTAATGGAGAGCACATCCTCGTAAGTGACACGTTCGCCGGAAAAGGCGATAATCTGATCCAGCAAACTGAGCGCATCGCGCATTCCGCCATCCGAGAGCCGCGCGATAAAGGCAAGCGCGTCCTCATCGATTGCGATTCCCTCTTTCGCGCACACTTGACGGAGCCGTTCAACTTGCTCTTCCAGCGCAACGCGGCGAAAGTCAAACCGTTGACAGCGGGAAATAATCGTCGCCGGCAGCCGATGCGGCTCGGTCGTCGCGAGAATAAACATCACATGAGCCGGCGGTTCTTCCAGCGTCTTCAGCAGCGCGTTAAACGCTTCCGTCGTCAGCATGTGCACCTCGTCGATAATATACACTTTCTGGCGCACTTCGGTCGGTGCGTATTTCACCTTATCGCGGATATCGCGAATTTCCTCGACGCCACGGTTGGACGCAGCATCGATCTCGACGACGTCCATCACGGCGCCTTCGGTTATGCGCAAACACGCTTCACAGCGGTTGCAAGGCTCGACGCCCGGACCATTCAAGCAGTTAACGGCTTTGGCGAGTATTTTCGCCGCACTCGTCTTCCCGGTTCCCCGGGGCCCGCTGAACAAATAAGCGTGACTGAACCGCCCTTCACGCAGCGAATTTTGCAAGGTTTGGACAATATGCTTCTGGCCGACCATGTCTTGGAACGACTGGGGTCTCCACGTACGATATAAGGCGATATGTGCCATCTTGCCCTCTCCAATGAATGTTTATCCCGTTCATTATACTACACTTGGATTTAGGTTTGAAGCAATCCCTCATGGAAAAGGGATGCTGACGGTGAAGGTGGTGCCGAAACCTTTGGATGAAACCCGGATATGCCCCCCAATGTCATGAATAATGCGTTGGCAAACCGACAACCCCAAGCCCGTCCCCTCCGCTTTGGTCGTAAAAAAGGGATCGAAGATTTTATCGATGACGTACATCGGAATCCCGGGACCGGTGTCGTGAATATCGACGCTTACCCGGCGCTCCTCCGGATCCATCTTCTCCGCTATGGTCAGATACCCGCCATCGCCCATCGCCTCAATACCGTTCTTGCATATGTTCAAAAACACTTGCTTCAAATGTTCGCGGTCCGCAATGACGCGCGGCAGGCCGTACACCGCTTCGTACTGTACCGTGACCTTATGTAAGATGGCTTCATTATTAATAATCGGCAGCAGCTCGCGTACCACCTGCGATACGTCGACCTCCTCGTAGGTCGCGTTCTTCGGCTTGCTCAAAAGCAAAAACTCGTTCACGAGCTCATTAATCCGGTTAATTTCCCTAAGCATCACGTCAGTATAGTCGCTTTCCCGAATCATACCCTGCTCTTGAAACGTCTTGCGGAACACCTGCAGGAACCCTTTAATGGAAGTAAGCGGATTACGAATTTCATGGGCGGTACCGGCTGCAATTTGGCCGATCATCGCCAGTCGGTCGCTTCGCTGCACCTGCTCTTCCAGCGAACGCAGATTGGTCACATCCTTGAACATGATGCAAGCGCCGACAACCTGCCCCTGTTCGTCCCGAAGCACATTAGAGTCCACCAACAGCTCGTACCGCTCCTGATTGTTCGTCCAGGACACCGCTTGATTGCGCACGACCATGCCGTCCAAAATACGGGGGTCTACAATACGGTGCTCGGCGGGGAGATCCTTGAATACGTAGTCCATCGGCTTATGCAGCACATGCTCGCGCTGCAATCCCAACACCCGGCACGCCGTATCGCTGATGTCGATCAGTTGAAAATCAGTGTTCATCAAGATGACGCCCAAATTGACATCCTTCAAAAACATATCGGCGAAACGTTGAAGCAAGCTCAATTCCTGCCGCACGTTTTGCCACCCCCCATTATATAGGATCTGAAATCGACTGCTCTCCAAGCCCGTCATACCAACGTTCTCCAGTTAACTTTAGTATACATTCTCCTCTTTCCTTTATTTTCCTTCCCTGTAAGACAAAAAAACGTCATCAAGAGTCAAAATCGACCCCGACAACGTCATCGTTTATTTATTTCATAGCGAAAATAGTTAAACCGTGCACCTACTTCGATATTACGATCCAAGCGGAATTCTTATCGTCAGCTCAAGTTAGGCTTCCCTTCGGCACATGAAACATCCCGCTTACGGCTGCTTCCTTCCGGACCTGACCGGGTTCACGGGCATCCATTGCGAAGGACCCGACTCTCAACACCAACTTTAAGACCCAAACCTTACATCGCAATACCTCTAGAAGGCGTTCGACCCCGCTACAGCGGATTGCGGGTTACAGGGCACCGCTACCTCCCCGTCTAGCACGGCAAAATTAAGTATAGTCGAATCGCGGACAAATAGCAACCGTAGGGATTTATTTAGCAGTGACGGTAACCTCCGGGTCGTAACGAGGCGCTTCGGCCGCCAGCGTGCGCTGTACTTCCTCTCCCAAACGGCGCAGTTCCTCGCTTGAGGTTCCTGGCGGCGCCAAAAGCCGAAGACGCGCGCTCGTCCCGTTCAAGCGAATCGATTCCACCGTTAACTGCGGATAGTGCGATTTTACCGCTGTTTCCATCACAAGCATATCCGATTGATACGTCCGATATCCGTTCGTTAGGGGCATGTTCGGATTGGCTTCGGTGATGCCCAGATAACCGTCCGCGGAGTGCGTTTTTACCTCCGGTGAAGCATTCTTTTTCTGGCAAGCGGTAAGGCCGGGCAGTACGAGAAGCAGCAGACAAAGCCATAGAACCGTGATTTTCAACATATATAAAAACACCTCCTGCAGCGCTAAGATCTACAATCTTAGGATAGCCACAGAAGGTGCGCTTATGCTTGTAAGCGAATGGCAATGAATTAGATGCCGTATTTCTTTTTGAATTTATCGACGCGACCGCCGGCATCCAAGAATTTCTGCTTACCTGTGAAGAATGGGTGGCAAGCGGAGCAAATCTCTACGCGGAGGTTTTGCTTCAAGGATCCCGTTTCAAACGTGTTACCGCATGCGCAAGTAACCGTTGTTTGATAATATGTCGGATGAATCGCTGCTTTCATTGACCTTTCACCTCTTTTGCCCTGAAACACCATGTGAATCAGAGTTATCATAAATACACAAAGTGCATTATACCATGTCCATTAGCTCCGCTGCAAGTGTTTCTTGCGCTTGTCCGTCAGCTCGCTGGGAATATGCGTGTAAGAACCAAGAACGACGCCCGGCAGCTCCTCGCGGAAGATCTCGAGCATCTGCTTCATGCCGTACCGTTCGCCTTGCGGCTGCGGGATAAGCTGCAGGTAGCTCTCCGGATCGATGTTCAAGTTCCGAAGCTGAATCAGCTTCAGATCGGTGCGCCGCACAAATTCAATCATCGCTTCCATCTCTTCCTCACGGTCGGTAACCCCGGGGAAAATCAGGTAATTGATCGAAGTGATGACGCCCTTGTCCGCCGCGTAACGCAGCGATTTCTCCACGTTCTTGAGGGTATACCCCCGCGGCTTGTAGTAGGCGTTATAATGATCGTCCAAAGCGCTGATCGTGCTGACCCGCATCAGATCGAGCCCCGCATCGACGATACCGCGGATATGATCGGTCAAACCCGCGTTCGTGTTGATGTTGATATACCCGATATCCGTACGTCTGCGCACCTCGCGCATCGCTTCGATAATAATTTTCGCCTGCGTGGACGGTTCTCCCTCGCATCCTTGGCCGAAGCTGATGATGCTCTCAGGCGTCTTCAAGTGCTCCAGCATCACCTGCACAACTTCATCAACCGTCGGTTTGAAGTTCATGCGTGTTTGCGGTGCCGGAAACCCGCTATCCTCCGGCTGCTCGGAAATGCATCCGAAACAACCCGCATTACAGGAAAATGAGACCGGTACCGCTCCTTCCCAACGATTGAGGAACGTGTTGGAGGCGGTTAAACATTCGTAACCGAGCGCACAATTCGATAAGTGCTGATAAAGACGATTTTCCGGATAACGCGAAAGCAAGCTGTTCACTTGAACTTCCAACTCATCCGGATCGCAGTTGCGCGGGTTCCACCGTTCGGGATCATCGCTTGCTTCCGCCGCTACATAGAACGTACCGTCCTTCCACACGACCGCCGAGTAACCGAAGAGCGGGAGCACCTTGCTCTTATCCGTCTTGGCGTAGCCCGGCAGCAGCAAGCGGGTAAACCCTTGCGGCAGCAGCGCGCCGACGGCGTTCACTTCGCCGGGCACAACCTCCATCGCGCCCGTCCGGGCATTCAGTCCGATCGGGCGGGTGTCCGGCAAGCTGACGAGTGTGGCCCCTTCCGGCAGCGGAATGAGCTCTTCTTCCAATAGTTCCGTCACGAGCTCGCCGTTCCGACCGAGTGCAATAAAGTCCGGGTGATCGTAAACGTGGCCGTCCGGTCCGGCATATACCAAATTCATCTTGCTGTCCCTCCTAGGAGACGGAGTGTTTCACGCGCCGGGAAGCGCCTCCGTTGCCGCCGGATCCGTTGCCATTCGTGGTGTCCAGCGTTTCCAAAAATTCTTGATTCGTTTTCGTGTCGGCGAACTTCTTGAGGAACGCCTCCGTATATTCATAGGAATCGTTCATGTTTTTGCGGATTGCCCATACTTTATCCAGCTCTTCCTTGGTCAACAGCATCTCTTCGCGGCGCGTGCCGGAACGACGAATGTCGATCGCCGGGAATACCCGGCGCTCCGCCAGCTTCCGATCCAAATGAAGCTCAAGGTTGCCGGTTCCTTTAAACTCCTCATAGATGACTTCGTCCATCCGGGAGCCCGTCTCGATAAGCGCCGTCGCAAGAATCGTCAGGCTTCCGCCCTCTTCGATATTACGGGCAGCCCCGAAGAAACGCTTCGGACGATGGAACGCCCCGGGATCGATACCCCCGGACAATGTGCGTCCTGTCGGAGGAACGACCAGATTGTACGCCCGCGCAAGACGGGTAATGCTATCCAGCAGGATGACGACGTCTTTCTTATGCTCCACCAAGCGGGTAGCTCGCTCCAACACAAGCTCTGCCACTTTAATATGATTTTCCGGCAGCTCGTCGAAGGTAGACGCAATGACCTCGCCTTTAACGGAGCGCTGCATGTCGGTCACTTCCTCGGGCCGTTCATCAATCAATAACACGAAGAGTTCTACGTCCGGATGGTTGGTGGAAATGCTGTTGGCGATTTCTTTTAACAGCAGCGTTTTCCCTGCTTTCGGCGGCGCTACAATCAATCCGCGCTGTCCGAAGCCGACAGGAGCCAATAAATCCATCAAACGGGTGGAAAGTTTCGTAGGGGTCGTTTCCAAAACTAATTTCTTCTGCGGATAAAGTGGAGTGAGTGCGGGAAAGTGAAGCCGTTCCGCCGCCGTCTCCGGGTCTTCGCCGTTCACGGCTTCCACATGAAGGAGTCCGAAATACCGCTCGTTCTCTTTGGGCGGTCTGCATTTGCCGGACACCAAATCACCGGACCTCAGATCGAATCGGCGGATTTGCGAAGCCGAGATGTAAATATCCTCGGCACTCGGCAAATAGTTGATCGGCCGCAAGAAGCCGAAGCCTTCCTGCAGCACGTCCAGCACGCCTTGCATAAACATTAAACCGCTTTGTTCCGCTTGAGCGCGGAGAATGGCGAAGATCAATTCCTTCTTCTTCATTTGACCATAATAAGGAATTTGATACTTCTTGGCGAGCTTGTAAAGCTCGGTCAACTTCAGCGCCTCTAACTGCGCCAGATGCATATCCATAATTGTACCAACCACCAGCCTATTATAATTTCTATTATGTGAAAATATACTCTAGCCATGCCCAAAACATATCTCATCTATACCCGGAATCCAACTCTAGTCTTCTTGACGCCAAACTTCCGCGCCCAAATTTGATAGATTGGCAACCAAATGGTCGTACCCGCGATCGATGTACTCGACGCCTGTAATTTCGGTCGTTCCTTCAGATACGGTTAAACCCGCGATAACGAGCGCCGCGCCCGCCCGAAGATCGGTCGCTTTCACTTTCGCCGCGCTCAGCGGACCCCCTTCGATGATGGCGGAACGACCTTCCACTTTGATTTTGGCGCCCATACGCGCAAGCTCGGGTATATGCTTGAATCGGTTGGAATAGACAAAGTCGGACAATATACTAACGCCGCGCGTTTGCGTAAGCAAGCTGCTCATCGGCGACTGCAGATCTGTAGCGAAGCCCGGATACACGAGCGCCTTCACATCCACACTTTCATATTCCGGCTGGCCGACCACACGGATCGACTCGTCCATTTCGTAAATATGGACCCCCATTTCCTGTAACTTTGCCGTCAAGGCCTCTAAGTGTTTCGGAATTACATTGTCCACGATAACGTCGCCCCGTGTGGCGGCGGCCGCGATCATGTAAGTTCCCGCCTGTATCCGATCGGGAATGATCGAATGCCGGCAGCCGTGCATGCCATCCACGCCTTCAATACGGATGGTCTCGGTGCCCGCGCCTTTGATATTAGCCCCCATGGCATTCAAAAGTGTTGCTACATCTATGATTTCAGGCTCTTTTGCCGCGTTTTCGATAATAGTGACGCCTTTAGCCCGTGAGGCTGCCAGCATGATGTTGATCGTCGCGCCGACGCTGACGACGTCCAGATATATTTTCGCGCCGCGCAATTGCTTCGCGCGGATATGCAAAGCCCCATTCTCAGTCGTAACTTGTGCCCCCAGCGCCTCAAAACCTTTTATATGCTGATCGATCGGTCTTGGCTCGAAATTGCAGCCGCCCGGCAATCCAATCACCGCTTCACCGAAGCGGCCCAGCAGCGCACCCATCAAATAATATGAAGCGCGCAATTTTTTTACGTTTCCGTTGGGCATATGCCTGGATACAAGCCGGCTCGGGTCAATAACCATTTGGTCCCCATCCCACCGAACCGTAGATCCCAATTCCTCGAGCAGCTCCGTATAAATGGCCACATCGCTGAGCGTAGGCAAGTTGTCCAAGGTTACTGCAGTTTCCGATAAAATCGCGGCCGGAATAAGCGCGATGGCGCTGTTCTTCGCTCCGCTGATTTGAACAGTTCCCCGCAGCGGGCGCCCGCCGGCGATCATCAATTTCTCCATTCGATGTCGTTCCTCCCACTTCCCACTTTAAAGCATAAAAAAAACAAAAGAGACATATCAACCTTGGTCGGACGGTAAGTATAGTGAATTACATAGGAAGAGAAGGGAAATACACCTCTGCCGGTGTATCTCCCGTATGTGTTTTAGGCTTGGTTGGAGCTGCCGAACAATACAATTTTGGATTTCACAACTTCAACCATAGCTTTGCGGGCAGGAGTGAGGTATTTACGAGGATCATACACTTTCGCATCTTTGTTCAATACATCGCGGATCGTTTGCGTACAAGCCACTTGATTCTCCGTGTTAACGTTGATTTTGCCAACGCCCGCTGCGATCGATTGCTTGATCATCTCATCCGGAACGCCGGAACCGCCGTGCAGGACAACCGGAACCGGAATGGCGCTGGCGACCTTCTCGATGATGTCAAAACGGATGTTCGGCTCGCCCGCGTACATGCCGTGCGCCGTACCAACTGCGATTGCGAGGCAGTCTACGCCTGTTTCCTCGTAGAAACGGATCGCTTCTTCCGGCTTAGCCAGGTTCGCATCGGACTCATCTACGCTGATGTCATCCTCTACGCCGCCGATTGTGCCGAGCTCGCCTTCGACGGAAACGCCCATCGCGTGCGCCGCTTTCACGACTTCTTTGGTCAAGCGGATATTTTCTTCAAAGGAATAGTGGGATCCGTCGAACATGACAGAGCTGAAGCCCGCGCGGATACATTTCATCGCGACTTCAAAACTGCTGCCGTGGTCCAAATGAAGCGCGATCGGCAGCCCGGATTTCTTCGCCGCAGCTTCCGCAATCGCCACTGTAAATTCCATTCCCATATATTTCAGCGCCCCTTCGGATACGCCGAAAATAAACGGAGAATTCAGCTCTTGAGCTGCTTCCGTAATCGCTTGGGCAAACTCAAGGTTATTCATGTTAAATTGGCCAACGGCATATTTACCTGCTTTGGCTTTCGGTAGAAATTCATTCATTGAAACAAGTGGCATGGTGTTCTTCTCCTCCTTTTATATGTTGACCGTGCCAGAGAGCGATCCGCTCTCCTGTCATACTGCGCTATTATATCATAGATGGGGACAAACATTAAACATGAAATCCCCGATCGCGCACCTTTTGTGGCAGAAAAAAAAAGAGACCCTTCTCAGGATCCCACGGCGAATGAATTGTTATTAGGCGATCTTAACTGCTGGTTGACAGCTTGACGCAGTTCGTCGATGTCGAACGGTTTGGTGAAATGCATGATCGCGCCGAGGTCGGTCGCTTCCTTAATCATGTCGAGTTCTCCGTATGCCGTCATCATGATGACTTTAATTGAAGCGTCGATGCTCTTGATATGCTTCAGAATATCAAGGCCGTCCATACCAGGAATTTTCATATCCAACAAAACCAGATCGGGCGATACGTTTCTGACGATCTCGAGTGCAAGTTTACCGTTGGAAGCTTGATACGTTTCATATCCCTCGCTGCTAAATACTTCCATCAACAAAATGCGGATGCCGTTCTGATCATCGACGATGAGAAGCTTCTTCTTCATATGGTACCCTCCCATTTCCGTTTCCATAGGTCTGGAATTTCCGTCCCTGATTTGTCATTCTTTGTTTTGTATTCGCTACGCAAACATTGATTCCTGCCTGTGTACCGAAAAATGTTTTGAAAACTTTAACAAATCAAGCAACAATTTCAGATACGCCCTATGCATGCGGGAGTGCCGCCAGGTCAGAAGCCCTTATTAACGGGCTTGCTGATAGGCTGCTTGTACGAAATGTTTAAAGAGCGGCTGCGGACGGTTCGGCCTGGACGTAAACTCCGGATGGAACTGCACGGCCAGGAACCACGGATGATCCGGACATTCGACAATTTCGACGAGACGTCCGTCCGGGCTCGTGCCCGAAATGACAAGACCCGCCGCTTCGATGGAATCGCGGTACTCATTATTGAACTCGTAACGGTGACGATGGCGCTCATACACAAGCTCTTCGCCGTAACATTGCACGGCCAGCGAACCTTCCTTCAGCTTGCACGGGTACAGTCCGAGGCGCATCGTGCCGCCCAAGTCCTCGATGTCCTTCTGTTCCGGAAGCAGGTCAATGACCGGATACGGCGTCGTCGGATGAATCTCCGAGCTGTTCGCGCCTTCCAGCCCTAAGACCGAACGGGCGTATTCCACTACAGCCACTTGCATGCCGAGACAAATGCCGAAGAACGGAATTTTGTTCTGACGCGCATAACGGATCGCGGACACTTTACCTTCGATGCCGCGGTCTCCGAAGCCGCCCGGCACGAGAATGCCTTGAACGCCTGACAGCAGCTCGCCCACATTGTGATCAAACACTTCTTCGGCGTTAATCCAGCGAATCTTCACTTCGGTATCGGAAGCGATGCCGGCGTGGCCTAGCGATTCCACGATACTGAGGTAAGCGTCGTGCAGCGCCACGTACTTGCCGACGATGGCGATTTCGGTCGTCGTCTTGAGCGATTTGACGCGGCCGACGAGCTTCTCCCACTCCGTCATATCCGGCTCGTTCGTCGTCAGCTTCAGGTGGTTGACCACAATGTCATCCAGCCCCTGCTCGCGAAGCATGATCGGCACTTCATATAACGTTTCCGCGTCGATACATTCAATTACGGCGCCCGGGTCGACATCGCAGAATTGAGCCAGCTTGCGCTTCATGTCTTCGGCGAGCGGATGCTCGGTACGGCATACGATGACATGCGGCTGAATCCCGATGCTGCGCAATTCCTTAACGCTGTGCTGCGTCGGCTTCGTCTTCACTTCGCCCGCCGCTTTCAAATAAGGAATCAGCGTCACGTGAATGTACATCACGTTCTCGCGGCCGATATCGCTCTTGATTTGGCGAATAGCTTCCAGGAACGGCAAGCTCTCGATGTCGCCTACCGTACCCCCGATCTCGGTAATGACGACGTCGGAGTGCGCTTCGCGGCCGGCGCGGAATACCCGCTCTTTAATTTCGTTCGTAATGTGCGGGATGACCTGCACGGTACCGCCCAAATATTCGCCGCGGCGTTCCTTCGCAATGACGGACGAATAAATTTTACCCGTCGTCACGTTGCTGTTCTTGGACAGGTTAATATCGATGAAACGCTCATAGTGCCCGAGGTCGAGGTCAGTCTCCGCACCGTCGTCGGTTACGAACACTTCGCCGTGTTGATACGGACTCATCGTTCCCGGGTCGACGTTAATGTACGGGTCGAACTTCTGGATCGTGACCTTCAGCCCGCGGTTCTTCAGCAATCTGCCGAGCGAAGCGGCCGTAATTCCTTTACCCAACGAGGAAACGACGCCGCCCGTCACGAAAATATACTTGGTCATTATGTAAAACCTCCCTAGTTTAGCATGCCAAATTTGTCGTAAAAAAAAAGAAAAAGCCCCCGCTGTCGGCGGGGCACTTTTCATAGGAAAAGACCGTGTAGGTCTAAACGTCCATCTAAAGCCCAGAAAATAGTTTACTCTGAACGGTACACACTGTCAAGGACAACCGACAAATGGCAGATGATTACTTCCCGTCCTCGTCGTCGTCCGAATCGTTATCAGCTTCGTCCAACTCTTCTTCCTCATCGGACTCTTCTTCATCGATCGCCACTTCATCGAGCTCTTCTTCTACAATTTCTTCGTCCTCGAAAAATTCGGTCTCTTCTTCGATTTCTTCCTCCGTATCGAATTCGTCGCGAGGCGTATCGTAAGAATCGTATTCCTCTTCTTCGACAAACGTATCTTCTTCCTCGGCGAACAGATCCTCGTCGTCCAAATCGTCATCTTCATCGTTGATGATACGCGGACGTTTGCCGCTGCCCATGGAATCCTCGGATTTCTCGACCGGATACCAGCGCTTCAGCCCCCACAAGTTCGTTCCGACGCAGGCGAAGCGGCCGTCGATATTGATCTCAGTATATAGTTGAGCAATGACTTGCATCACTTCATCATCGGACAATCCTTTAATCTTGGCGATTTCCGCCATCAAATCCCGATAGTAATACGGCGTGTTCGCCGCTTTCAAGAGCTCGAACGCCAGATCCACCATTGGCATTTCTTTGGCTTGCTCCGCGCTCATTTTAAGCAGGTTCTGAGCACTCATTACAGGGCACATCCCTTCCGACATTATCAAACAGTTTCATCCGGCGGCTGGCCGCCTTCATACTAAAATATCCACTATCTCCAATAAGTAAACCTTATTTTATGTAAAAAAGCAACTGGTCTGCCGCAAGTCCCGCGCAAGTTTCCGGGTTATCCGTTACTAATGAAACAAAGGACCTCGCCGCTGAGCTGCCGGTCTGGACCGGAGGCTTCAGCAAGCGGGATCCTTCGTCCCGACTGTAACCCACAAAGGCGAGAGAGCGGCCCGTAACCGTTTCCGCGCTTTGACCCTATAGAAAACGGAGTTAAAGAACTCCCTCTCTAAATTATCGTATGTATCCGGCCAAACTTTGACACGGTTGGACACCCATTTATTTTTTATAGGAACATGCGTTTATACGCAAGGAAACGCCCCTACATAAAATAACGCATGGAATAGCCCTAAGTTGACGTCCAAAGCGCCTATGAATCTTCATTTTTCAACATCGCCTTCGGATGAAAAATGCTTTGGCACGATTTTCATAGTAGGGGGGGATCGACTCTGGATCCATCGTCATTCGCCGAATGCCTGCATCAAGCCATGAAGGACACGGCAGAGCTTGAACGTCGGCACATTATCCGATTCGCGACCGCCCAAGATTACGACGCTTTCGCATGTCATATGAACCTCAAGTCGAAATCGTTTCCCCAGCTGCGCCAAGTCCGGCCGCTGCGCTTGATCCGAGCCATCTCCTGTCCGCTGAGCTCCGTGGACAGGATCGCGTCCGCTCCCTTCGTTCAGTCGGTCGAAGCCGATGTGCGCATCCGCTTACACGCACGGGGCCCGAGCTCCGGCTCGTCTTCGCTGTACGCGGGCACACCGGCTGCCGCCGATCCGGAGGCCGTCAAGATCCCTTGGGGCATCCGCCATATCCGCGCCCCGGAAGTATGGTCGAAATCGAGAGGCGACCAAATCCGTATCGCCGTTATCGACACCGGCGCCGATTATTCGCACCCCGATCTGCGTCATTGCTTATCTCGGGGCATCAATGTGTTGAGCCACCAGCCGTACCCGATCGACGATAACGGCCACGGCACGCACATCGCCGGCACGATCGCCGCTTATACCAACCAACGCGGAATCGTAGGGGTTGCGCCGCAAGCGTTGATTCATCCGGTGAAAGCATTCGACAACCAAGGCGGCGCCTTCGTCTCCGACATCGTCAAAGGCATCGATTGGTGCGTGGCGAACGGCATGGATATCATCAACATGAGCTTTGGCATGAGAACGTACAGTAAAGCGCTTGAAGCTGCCGTGCTCAGCGCCTATCGGGCCGGCATCATCGTCATCGCGTCGTCCGGCAACGAAGGCAAGCGGGCCGAGATCGATTACCCCGCCCGCTTCCCCCAAGTCATTGCCGTCGGCGCCACGACCCGCCGCGGACGGATCGCCAGCTTCAGCAACGACGGCAAGCAAATCGACATTTATGCGCCGGGCGAGAACATTTATTCGACCTGGCTGCAAGGCAAGTACCGGGAGCTGAGCGGCACGTCGATGGCCACCTCGCACGTGACCGGCGTCGTAGCGCTGATGCTTTCCCTCAAGCCCGACCTCAAGCCGCTGCGCATTCGCATGCTGCTTCGCAAAAATGCGCGTCTGATCCTCAAGCCCGGCAAACGCGACTGCATCAAGGAGCTTCATGCGCTGCGCACAGTCAGCGCCTTATTCCGGAAAAAAAAATAATAATAGATCAACCGTGTGTTGGGGAGGCGGTCAACTCGATGGCGTAGTCGCCGGCCGCTTCACCCATAACCGTTAAGTTGTAAGCCCAGCGTAAGGTAACTGGCAGCGCCAGTCCTTCCGCCCGCTCGACGGACAAGCCGTGCGTGCGCGTCTCGATCTCCATTCGGCCGTGCGGCGTCTGCATGTACCCGATATGGCGGCGACCGGCGGCAATCGTCTGCTCGAAGCGCACGTCGCCGAACCGTACAATGCGGATTTCATCCGCTTTGACCTGCAGCGTCGTCACCGTATGGCCCATCTCCGCTTCCTCAGGCTCTTCGTACCGGATATAATAGTGGTCGCCCTTCGGGAACCATTCGCCGGTCATATCGCGCACGATGCGTTCGCCCCCCAGCGTGCTTTGCAGGCGGATGCGGACCGCAATCTTCCCTGACCCGGCCGGCCCCTCTAGTTTGGTCATGTTCTTCATCTCTTTCGCAAAACGTATTCAACCGGGCGTTTGTCTATTTGACCCAAGGTTATATAGACGGCTTACCCAGACAACCAGCTCCCGTCTTATATAACAAGGAACGATACGGATGTCAAGGTTCATTCGGGAAAACAAGTAAAACGAAATCTTATCTGCCGGGCAGCAAAAAGGAAACCTAAGCGGCCCCTGCTGCGTCTAACGTTGTACATGGTTTCATCACGATGCCGGAGGCCTATTCCTACATGATACCGAACCCCTCTCCCAGAAAGCGCAAGCTGACGAGAAGATCATTTTTGAAAAAGGCGGCTTTGACCGTGCTCGGCACGATGGCAATTCCGCCAACCGCCCTCGCTTACGCCCGTTACGCCGAGCCGAAATGGCTTGACATCGTCCGCTTGAAGCTGGAAGCCCCGCGCTTGCCGCAGGCGCTGAACGGTTTAACCGTCGTCCAGTTCAGCGATACGCATCTGGGCTTTCATTATAATGCAGAAGACTTGGAGCGGTTGGCGGAGACGATCAACCGACTGAATCCCGATCTGGTCTGCTTCACGGGCGATCTCATCGATTACGCGATCGGCGCCGACGGCCCCGCCTACGCCGAAGCTTTAGGCAGGATGCAGGCCAAGCTCGGGAAATTCGCGGTGCTCGGCAATCACGATTATTTCAGCGGCCCGGCGAACGTCGCCAGGACGCTCGAAGCCGGCGGCTTCCGTACGCTGCGCAATGCCGCTTCCCGCGTGCAAAGCGAGAGCGGCATGTTCTGGGTAGCCGGTGTGGAAGATATGTGGCACGGCAAGCCGGATATTGGGAAAGCACTGGAAAAGGTACCGAAGGATGCATTCACGCTGCTGCTGTCGCATAGTCCGGATTTCGCGGACACGGCGGTACAGCACCCGGTCGATCTGCAGCTGTCCGGGCACAGTCACGGCGGTCAAGTGAGACTCCCGTTCTATGGGCATGTAGTGACGCCGAAATTCGGCAAAAAGTATGTCATCGGCGAATATGCGCTGGGCGCCAATCATTTCCGTTTATATGTCAACCGGGGCATTGGCGTTTCGCAGCATCCGATCCGGTTTCTATGCAGGCCTGAATTAACCTTCATTACTTTGCAGCGCGGGTAAGACGCACCTGCCCTGCGAACGGCTAAAGTCAATCCAAGATACAGCTCTCCAGCCCATTTCCCTGTACGGCTTCTACGGGTCGTCCGACCAGCACTTCAGCAAATCGGGCATGCCCAGAGCCGTCCAGCCAACCCAGCGACGGCAATCGCATCAATGACCCCGTACATCGGCGAGCTGTCGATGGTCAAAGAACACCGCAAGCCGGCCGGCTGCAGCGTTCGGCTCCAACGAAACCAGCGCCGGAACACCCTCGGGACTGCAGTGTCTGCGGATCCGCTCGATCGGGGCATTGGCGGTTCGCTCAACCCGACGCACCCGAACCCCTTCGTCTCCGGGTACGTCTGTCAGCGTCACCTCGACCAAATCATGCGGCGGATTATGAGGCCCCTGGAATGTGACGACGCCAACGGTCACTTCATGTTCCCGGTTGCTGCGGTTCAACTGCCGAATTTGCAAAACACGCTCGCAGTAGAACGGTTCGCGGACACTTTGCATGAGCAAGGGCAGGTAGCGCACGATCAGCGTCTCTTCAAGCAGCTGCTCCTTCGTCGGCGATGACGGCTCATCAGCCGAAACGGACAGTGTGGCGGCAAGCAGCAGAAATCCCGACGTCAGCCCCAAGACGACTCGCTTGATGATGGTGAACTCCCCCTTGACTCGATTTGGGGATATTATGGCCAACCCGCCGCAGCATCACTCAAGGGAAGGGGCAATCGCGCCGCAGCCCCGATGCTTGCCGGCCAAACGAAAAAAAGCCGGCCCCCCGCCCTAAGGCGTGAAGTCCGGCCGCAACTCTTGTTCAACCGCTGTGCAGCTGCTCTCGCTTACTTCACCAGACCCAGCAATATTTCGCGCATCAGCTTGCTGGCGACGATCTGTGTTTGCTCCGTCGGGTCATAGGCGGGAGCCACTTCCACGATATCGGCGCCGACAAAGTTAAGCTCCGACGCAGCCATCGCATGAATGGCAGCGAGCAGTTCCTTCGACGTAATGCCGCCCGCTTCGGCGGTACCGGTGCCCGGTGCGCAGGACGGGTCAAGCACGTCGATGTCGATCGTCAGGTAAACGGGACGGCCGGCAAGCTCCGGTAGCACCTTTTTCAACGGCTCCAACACTTCGAACGGATAGAAATTGATATGCTCGCGCCCGAACTGGAACTCCTCGCGGGAGCCCGAGCGGATGCCGAATTGGTAAATATTCTTGCCGCCCATAAGCGCAGCCGCTTTGCGGACCGGCGTCGAGTGGGACAGCGGTTCGCCTTCATAGTGCTCACGCAGGTCGGCGTGCGCATCGATATGAATCAACGCAAGATCCGGGTACTTCTTGTACACTTCCTGGATGACCGGCCAAGAGACGAGATGCTCGCCGCCAAGACCGAACGGGAATTTGCCGTCCGCGAGCAGGCCGCTTACGTATTCGCCGATCACTTCCAGACTCCGTCCGGCGTTGCCGAACGGCAGCAGCAGATCGCCGGCGTCGAAATACGTAATATCCTCCAAGCTTTTATCGAGGTACGGGCTGTATTCCTCCAGACCGATCGACACTTCGCGGATGCGCGCCGGGCCGAACCGGGAACCGGGACGGAAGCTGACCGTATAGTCCATCGGCATGCCGTAAATGACGGCGCGGGAGGACGCATAATCGTCGGAGCTGAGAATAAAGACGTTACCGGAATATTTTTGATCGATTTTCATGTGGATTACGTCTCCCTCAGCCTATTTCGTCAAGTCTTCCACGAATTTCGGAAGCGCGAATGCCGCCTTGTGCAGGCGCGGCGTGTAGTATTTCGTATCGATCTCCGGAATGGCCGTTTCGTCAACAGCCAGCGGATCGTACTTCTTGCTGCCCATCGTGAACGTCCACAAACCGCTCGGGTATGTCGGAATATTCGCCACATACACGCGCACGATCGGGAAAATTTCCTTTACATCGCGATTGACGGTTTGGATCAAGTCCGCTTTGAACCAAGGGTTGTCCGTCTGTGCCACGAAAATGCCGTCTTCCTTCAGCGCGTCGAAGATGCCCTTGTAGAAGCCTTGCGTGAAGAGATTCACGGCTGGGCCAACCGGCTCGGTGGAATCGACCATGATGACGTCGTACGTGTTTTTGTGCTCGTGGATGTGCATGTAACCGTCGTTGACGATCACTTGCACGCGGGGGTTGTCCAATTCGCCGGCGATCGAAGGCAAGTATTGCTTCGAGTACTCGATGACTTTGCCGTCGATTTCGACAAGCACAGCCTTCTCCACTTCCGGGTGCTTCAGCACTTCGCGGATGACGCCGCCGTCGCCGCCGCCGACCACGAGCACGTGCTTCGGATTCGGGTGTGTGTACAGCGCCGGATGCGCCACCATTTCATGATAAACGAACTCGTCTTTAACCGTCGTCATCACCATGCCGTCGAGCACGAGCATTTTGCCCCATTCGGCAGTGTCGATCATCGCGAGATCTTGAAAATCGGTTTTCTCCGTAACCAGCGTTTCTTTAATTTTGGCGGTGATGCCGAAGTTCTCCGTTTGCTTCTCTGTATACCATAATTCCATTGCGCGCAAGCCACCTTTCTGAGTTAACGAACCGCGGGCCTTACATGTCAAATTGTATTATAGTAGATTACCCTGAAAATGCAAATACGAACGCGCTCCGGAACGGTAAATTTAAAAAAAATTAACGTTTTGGACACAGCCGGCTGAATACGTCTTTCTATGTTTTTCCATACTGGTTAATAGCACTTATCGTGAGCATCTTACCGCATCGCTCTTTCCGCAAGGAAGGAGCGGTCGCCAAGGAGGGTCAGCTATTGTCCGGGCAACGCATTACCGATGCCGACGAATTTCATCATAGTCGCAAAAAGGGACGCTTCCGCACGTTCCTGTCGTTCACCTTCACCTGCCTCATCCTCGGAGCCGCCTGCGGCATCGTGGGGCTGCTGTTCATGCGTTCGCAAGCGCTGCCCGTCTCCAAGATGGCGGCGGCCTCGGAGCTGTACGACGTGCACGGCAAGTTGATCGAAGCGTACGGAGGAGGCGGGAAAAACTCGCAAACCGTGCCGCTGCAGGAGATGGCGCCCAGCATCGTGGAGGCGACGCTGGCGATCGAGGACCGCAGCTTCTACGACCATTACGGCTTCGATCCGAAAGGGATCGCCCGCGCCGCAATCGTGAACCTGCAGCATATGTCCAAAGTGCAGGGCGCCGGCACGATTACGCAGCAGCTCGCGCGCAATATGTACTTGACCCATGAGCGGACATGGTCGCGCAAGCTGAAGGAGACGTATTATGCCGTGCAGATGGAGCTGCAGATGAGCAAGGATCAAATTTTGGAGCAATATTTAAATCAAATTTATTACGGCCATTCCACATACGGCATTCAATCGGCTTCCCAGCTTTTCTTCGGCAAGAGCGCCCACGATCTCACGTTGGCCGAGAGCGCGCTGCTGGCAGGCATTCCGAAGGGACCGCGCTATTATTCGCCTTATTATGACCTTGAGAATGCGCTCGGGCGTCAAAAGACGGTGCTGCAGACGATGGTCGAAGCCGGTTACATCACGCAGCAAGAAGCGGATAAGGCGGCGCGCGAGAAGCTCAAAATCATGCCGCTGGAGGCGAAGAAAACGACGGTGACCGCCCCCTACTTCCGCGACTACATTCGCAGTCAGGCGACCGAGCTGCTCGGCATCGAGGAAAAAGAATACGAAGATATGGGGCTGCGCATCTTTACCACGCTCGACTTGAATGCCCAGCAAATCGCGGAAGAAGTGATCCGCAAACAGCTGGAGCCTTACCCTGAGCTGCAAACCGCGCTCGTCTCGATCGATCCGCGCAACGGGTATGTAAAGGCGATGGTCGGCGGCCGCAGCTATGCGGACAACCAGTATAACCGGGCCTTCGCCAGTACTAGGCAGCCGGGCTCCTCGTTCAAGCCGATCGTCTATTTAACGGCGCTGAAGGAGAAGCAGTTCACCCCGGTCTCGCGTTTCAAAAGCGAACCGACCACGTTCACCTACGATCAGGGCCGCAAATCCTATACGCCGAGCAATTACGACGGCAAGTATTTCGATTGGATCGACATGCGGACGGCGATCGCCAAGTCGGACAATATTTTCGCCGTGCACACGGCGCTGGAAGCCGGACCGGACCGCGTCATCGACATGGCGCGCAGGATGGGCATCACGAGCCCGATGGAGCCGCTGCCGTCCCTTGCGCTGGGCGTGTTCCCGGTGAGCCCGTACGAGATGGCTTCCGCGTTCGGCATCTTCGCCAATCAAGGGGTGCGCGCTGCGCCGACGGCCATTCTGCGCATCGAGGACCGGCGCGGGCGGGTGCTGTACGAAGCGAGCCCTTCGGAGGAAACGATCATTGAGCCGGCCTACACGTACGTCATGACGCAGCTGATGGAGAGCGTGTTCGATCAGGGAGGCACGGGCAGCCGCGTGTCCAGCGTCCTGAAGCGTCCGGTCGCCGGCAAAACCGGCACAACCAACACGGACGCCTGGATGGTCGGGTATACGCCCGAGCTGTCGACGGCCGTCTGGGTCGGGTACGACAAGGACCGCAACATCGGTAATGTCGAATCGCACCTGGCGGCGCCGATCTTCGCCGAGTTCACGGAGCGGACTCTGGAATCCGTGCCTCCGAAGATGTTTCCGATTCCCGAGGGCGTGGTCAACGTCTACATTGATCCCGCAACAGGCAAGCTCGCCAACGACAGCTGCCCGAAATCGCGGATGGAAGCCTTCATCCAAGGCACGGAGCCGAAGGAATACTGCTCGCAGGAGCCGGTGAAGGACGAGCCGGTTAAGCAGGATCCGGGCAA
Organism: Paenibacillus validus NBRC 15382; assembly: GCF_004000985.1. Classification (GTDB taxonomy): domain Bacteria; phylum Bacillota; class Bacilli; order Paenibacillales; family NBRC-103111; genus Paenibacillus_G; species Paenibacillus_G validus. Next base: position 22,301 of record NZ_BIMH01000047.1, read on the forward strand.
AACCGGCGGCTCGTGGTGGAACGATTTGAAGCGCTGGTGGGCGAGCTGACAGCTGCAATGGCACGCAAGCAAGCGGCCGGCGGCAAGGGCAGACGGTTGAGGATGCAGGCGCAGCTGTACAGACGCATTGGCGGACTGTTGATAGCCTGGACAGACCCCGCGCGCGTAAACAGGCGCAGGGTAGCGTTGGCAGAAGGTTGACGGCAGGTCAAACATAGGCGGCAAGAGGGGCTCCCGGCAAGCCGGATCGTTGATCCGTTTGCCAGAGGGGTCCTTTTCGTTTGAACGCTCGCCTTTCCGGTGATAACGACAGACGCGCGGCGGAAATAACGGAATTGTCCCGTGCTAGCGATCGCGCAGCCCCTCATGGATGTCAGGCGCATGGCCGCTTTGGCGCAGAAGGCCCGGCTTCGCCGGACAACACAAAAAGGCAGACCGAGAGGTCTGCCTTCCTGCTGTCCTAGTATATGATGCATATACTAGGCATTAGTATACATCGTTATGGATGGTGACACAATACCGTCACATAATGTACAAAAATTTAAGCAAGCGCCGTCTTTAGCGACTCGTCCGACCGTTCCCACATCCCCGGATCGTTCTCGATCAGCAGGTTTTTGAGCAGCGCCTTTTCCTTCTCTCCCAGATTGTCGACCATAATTTTGCGCTTGAGCGCATAGTCCATCCGGTTGACATGATCGGCAAGAACTTTCCAACCGCGGCGGTTGTCCGGATCGACGGTCATCTCGCAGGAGGTTACGCCGGCGTAATATTTGCCGTCCTCATGGAAGTCGACGGCCACCCAAACGATCCAGCAAGGCCGGCCGTTCGGCACTTCATCCTTGTTCGGCGAAAACTTGATTCCCTTCTCCACCCTGCTCTTCGCATGCAGCGCGCCTAAGTCCAAGTACGCCTCGTCTCCATCGATAATAACGCTGGACAATTGACTTAAATCAATCGAGCCCTGCCCGAAGCCGCGGTGCTTCGTTTCTTTTTTATTGACGATATTTAAAGCCGGCAGTTTCTTCTTCTCGCCAGACTCCGCATTCGCCTGTCCGCCGGCGCCCAAATCCTTTGTATCCACCGTTACATCCCCTTCCTTTCACTACCTTCATAGGTTTAACGTCTACCCGTCTTTCTTTTATTATCCATGAAACAGTGAGGCTTGACAATTTTTTGTTCATGGTTTCTTGTCCCGTTACATATACATGCCTTAGATGCTTGTCAACGGGGTGAAAATCGATGAGTAAACGACTCGGCAACCGACTTGCCATATGGGGCTGCGTGACGGTCCTCGCCTGCAGCAGCGCCCTGCTGCCAGGCGCGATTTTTTCGAACGAAATACGGACAGGCGATGCGGACGGAGGCTGGCAGCTGCCCTACAGCGCTGTCACTGCGGCTTCCGCCAGGCCGGACGCCTCTGCGCCGGGCCCTCTTGCCCTGAAGCCGACCCGCACCGCGGGCGAGCATGCGCACGCGGTGGTCGCGGCGCCGGCCTGGCCGTCCGCCCGGGGGCAAGCGGACGGCTCGTCCACCGGCTTATTCCTGCCTGGCAGCGAAGCGCTGCCGGTCAGCGGGCGGGTTACCGAACCTGCGGCGCCTCCGCCCGCGCCGCCGAGCTTGCCGGCGAGGCCGGTTGAGAAGCCTTCGCCCAGACCCTTGTCCAACCGCATCGTCGAATACCACCTGAACGCTGAGTTCGACGCCGAGGGCAAACTGATTCACGGCACCTCCTCCCTCACTTGGAAAAACCCCGGCAGTGTCCCGGTCCAGGATCTGTACTTCCACTTGTATCCGAATGCGTTCGAATCGAAAAAAACGACGTTCATGCAGGAGTCCGGCGGCAAGCTGCGCGAGGATGCAAGCACGGAAGACAACTACGGGAGCATGAAACTCATTTCCATTCAAATGCTGAACGGGAATGAAACGGAGCTGACCGACCGGATCGAGTACGTGCAGCCGGACGACGGCAACGTTCATGACCGGACGCTCGTGAAGGTGCCGCTGCCGAAGGCTGTCGCCCCGGGCGAGCAGGTGACGCTGCTCACCTCGTTCACGGTGCAGCTGCCGCAAGTGTTTGCGCGTATGGGGTACGCCGGCGACTTCATGATGGCGGGGCAGTGGTACCCGAAAATCGCCGTCTATGAGCCCAAAGGAACGCGCGGGCAAGCGGAAGAAGGCTGGAATTTGCACCAGTATCACGGGAACTCCGAGTTTTATGCCGACTTCGGCATCTACAATGTGAAGCTGCGCGTGCCGGTGGGCTATACCGTGGCGGCGAGCGGATTCCCGACCAAACCTGTTGTGAACGACGGCAAGACGCGGCTCTATACCTTCTACGCCGACGACGTTCACGATTTCGCCTGGGCCGCCTCACCGAACTTCGTCTACTTCGAGGAGCCTTATGCCACCAAGGATTTGCCTGGCGTCCGGATCAAGCTGTATCTCGATCCGAAGCACGAGCATCTGAAAGCGCGTTATATGACGGCCGCGAAAAAAGCGCTCGCCCGCTATTCGGAATGGTACGGCAGCTATCCTTACTCGACACTGTCCATTGTCGTGCCTCCGGAGAACGGCAACGGCGCCGGCGGTATGGAGTATCCGACGCTCGTCACCGCTTGGGGAGCAGGCGAAGACAACCCGAGCCTTGAGCTCGAACGCGTCATCGTTCATGAGATCGGGCATCAGTTTTTTTACGGCATGGTAGCCAGCAACGAATTCGAGGAAGCCTGGCTGGACGAAGGGTTCACGTCCTACGCCGAAGATAGGCTGATGGAGAAAGAGTACGGCGTGCGTTCGAACCGTCTCGTCGAATCGAGCTACATCACCGCCCCTGCTTCACTCAAGCTGAACGCCTGGAACTATGCGGGGCACGGCAACTACGCCGAGAATGTCTATACCCGGGCCAAGCTCGTGCTGAAGGCGATAGAAGGGCAAGCGGGCCAGGAGACGATGAATAAAATTATGCGGACGTACTTCCAGCGCTGGAAGTTCAAGCATCCGTCCACCGAAGATTTTCAACGCACCGTGGAAGATGTGACGAAATCGAGCTGGAAAGAATTTTTCGATCAATATGTGTACGGCGGCATGATGGCCAATTATGAAGTGGCGGGGATCCATACGAAGAAGATGACGGAGAACGGCCAAACGGTGTACGAGAACAGCGTCAAACTGCGCAAGCTCGGCGGCACCGTCCCGAGCGTCCCGGTTCGATTCCACTTTGCCGACGGCACGCAAATCGATAAGACATGGAACGGCTCTGAGAGCGAAATCATCTACAAGCTGACGCATGCCGCGCCGCTCGACTGGGCGGCGATCGATCCGCAGCATACGATCGTGCTGGAAAACAAGCGGATTAACGGCTTTATGAAGACGAACGTGGATACGAAGCTGTCCGTCCGCTGGAATATGGGCATCGTTAAAATACTGGAGACCTTGTTCGGCTGGGTCGCGTGGTGAGGAGGGTTCGTACACATGTGGAATCGCGTTAAATCGGGCTGGTCGATCGCCTGGGGGCAGCCGTTCGCCGTCTTCACCTTATTTGTATACCATCTGGCTTGGGGTATCGCCCTCTACAAGCTGGTCCAGTCGGTTGTGCTGCCCTTGCTTCACCGCTACCCGACGGAGCTGTCGAAGGAAGCCGTGCAGCTGTTCTGGATTGAAAGCCAATTCCAGCTGATGAAGACAAACCTGATCGAGCCCTTCCTCTGGTGGGGACTAGCGCTGCTTGCGCTTCGGATGCTGCTGCATCCGTTGCTGAATGCCGGTGTCTACTACTCGCTTCAGAACCGTGACATGAACGCCGGCTACCGGTTCGTGGAAGGCATCCGCAGGCTGACGCTGCCCTATTTCGGATTCTACGCCGCTCAACTGCTGCTGACGCTGGCTCCGCTCGTATGGCTCGTACCGCTGGCCACCGAGCTGTTCGGCTCGCAAGTGTCCTACTCGGGGCTTGTGCGCGCGCTGCTGCCTGTACTTTCGGCGTTCGCAGTCTACCTGCTGCTCATCCAGCTCGTCTTCATGTACCTGCAGATCGGCAAAGCAAGCGGACGTTCGATGCTGTTCACCTGCCTCTTTATCGTCCGCCACCTGCCGGCAATCGTACTGGCCGCGCTTACCGTGCTCGGTCTGGGGCTTCTGGCGACGGCGGCCGTGATGGCGGCGTCCTTCTTCTGGGCCGGCTTCCTGGCCCTGCTCGCCGTCCAGGTGTTCCGCCTGGCGCAAATGTTCTTTAAAGTATGGGCGATCGGCACGCAATTCGCGCTTTGGACGGAGAAAGCGTAGCGGCGTGCGCGACGCACGGCGAAGAGGCCAAGGACGCAGCAGCGGCCTTGGCCTCGCTGCGCGATATCTCCCGATATCGGCAGTGCGGCCCAGCCGTGCGTGCGGACCGCAGCCGCCAATGACCCCAGCGCCCATCCGCAAACCGCGCCTTCGCCCCGCGCTTCCCTATCCATTACCCCTGCGCCTTCTCGAGCACAAGCCGAAGCTGCACTTGGATGTCATTCTGCGTGTCGAGCGCCACGGTGTGCGGATTTTTCATGCCGAAATCGGCGAACGTCACGACCGTACTGCCTTCCAGCCTCAGCTGCCCTTGCTCATACAAGGCCTCGCTCCGGAACGTCACGTCCTTCTTCCTGTCCTTCACTTGCAGCGTACCGCTCATTTGAAAACCGACTTTCTCGCCTTCCTTCCATGCCTGCGGCAGCTGGTCGAACGACTTGGCGGTGAACACCGCTTCCGGGAACTGCGCTGTGTCGAAATAATCTTTGCTCTTAATATGGTTGTCGCGCTGCGGATTTCCCGACTGCAGCACACTCGTCTCGATTTTGCCTTCGGCCGTCGTCCTCGACGCATCGGCCGTGTTCAGCTCCCAGCTTCCCTGAGTCGGCGTCACGACAAAATTCACCGTCTCCTTCGACGTAGTAACGGAGAAATACACCTCCGATGCCGGCAGCACCGACCACTTCCCGTCGATCTGCTCCGCCTTGATGGCTTGTCCCGTCGCAGCGGCTCCGCCGACTGGCGCGGAGGCCGGAATGACCTCCTTCACCTCGATATGATTGCCGGCAAAATAATCGTACGCGCCATAGGCCCCGGCTAGTAACACAACTGCAACTCCTGCGGATAATGCGAGTGTTTTCGTTGTCATCAATACGCCTCCTTCAATTGTTAACACTACAATCCGTAGTGTAATTGTATAAAGAAAAATCCCTTAACGGGACCGATCCGCGATATGACTCGCTCAAACGCCACGGCTTCAACTTAAAGCAGCGACAAGAAAAACAAACCCGACAGGAAAACCACAACCGGCAGCGACACGATCGCCAGCTTTACCGGCAGTCCCAGCGAAGGCGCGCCTTGCGGATCGAGAATTTGCCGGATCCGGTAGTTAATCGAGGTATCTGCGAAAGAGACGTACGCGAAATCCATCGAAGCGGTCCGCTCCCTCTTCTTCATCAGCTTCAACAAGGCGCTCCCCAAGCTCGCCGGCGATCCCATGACCGCCATCGCCTCGCGATCGGCCAATATCTCCCGCGCAATCTTATAATGATGGTAACACCAGCGCAGAATCGGGATATAACGCATGACCGAACAAGCGAGGTGCAGCAAGAACGTCTTCAGCGGATCTCGATGATTCCGGTGATACTGCTCGTGGTACACGACCGCTTCCAGCTCATCGCGATCGAGCAGCTTCAGCAATCCGGTGGATAAGATGATCTTCGGCCGGAACAATCCGAGCGTCAGCGCGATCGGCTCCGCGCACGTGACGACCAGCAGGTCAGGCTTGTCCGCGCTGAACCGGGCATTCAGCTCCTGCGTCGACCGCTCATGCCGGGAAGCGAGCAGCTTCCGGTAGGCGCGCCTCGACAAGCAGACTTGCTTCGCCCAGATCCAGAGGCTTAAGCCGAACGTATAAGCGACCAGCACGCTAAGCAGCGGCGTCACCGAATCGAAGCCGAGCGCCTGCAGCAGACTGCTGCAAATTTCAAAGACGTTGAACCGAAGCGACCAGCCGAACAGAACATGAGCCGCATATAGCCCCATCTGGGCCCACACGATCAGCGCAAGGACGAACGCAGAAGCAAATAACATTCTAGACCGATTTTCCCACATGGCCTATCTTTCCTTTTTCAGGTCTTTAATTTTTTGTTCCAGCTTCTCGATCATCTCCGCATCGGCCTCTTCCAGCGCGTCGAGCATATGATTGACAACCAGCGGACCGAAATCTTCGAGCAGTTCGTGCGTAATTTCCCTCGATTGAATATCCAGAAAATGTTCTTTTGAATGCACCGGCTCGTACACCGACGCCCGCCCCGCCTGTTTCTTCGTGAGCACGCCTTTATCGACCAAGCGGTTCATCACGGTCATGACCGTATTGAAGTTCAAATGATCATCCTGCTGCTCCAGCTTCTTCTGGACTTCTTTAATGGACTGATTCGGATGCGCCCACAGGATGTCCAGCACTTTCGACTCCAGCGGTCCGAAGAACCGTTTCAAGCCCTTCTCATAAAACTTGAAGCTATGAATTTTCATTTGCCATGCACCCCACACTACAAATTGTAGTGAAGCTATAAAGCGTTGTCAAATCCTCTCAATGAATCCGGGTCTTATACAGCTTTGTGCCATGGTCCTGGGTACCGTACCGATACTATCGGCCGCCCTCGTATGCGCAATCGCGAGCTTTCGAGGCGTTCCGACAATCGTTCACGAAGCACGTGTAAAAATTACGGAAGGCCCGGCATCCGCATTTGTATGTATCCGCTTACAATGTCAATCTATCTAGTATACCCGCCCGGTTTCGTTTTAATCCCTGTATTTATTACAAGTTTGTGACAAAAGAAGGATATCGTCACTTTTGCTCGAATAACTGTACTTGGAAAATAAAACAGAAAATATTGCCGAATTTCTGCGCGCAGAAAACGGGGGAACCAGTTTTTGGGTGAATTGATCTCGCTTCAGAGTGATCATAGGGAACCTTCAACCGAACCCTTCAGCTAACCTCGTAGGCTCTGGAAGGGGAAACTTCTTTGAAGAAGCTTGTCAGTTTTGTTTTTTCCGCAGCACTGTTTTGCACGATTTCGGTAGGCAGCGTATTTGCTGAAACCCCATTAAGCGCAGCGGTTAACGAAGGTTTAGGCTCTCCTTACAAATGGGCGGGCACAACAACCAACGGCTTCGACTGCTCCGGCTTCACTTCTTGGGTGTTCGACAAACTCGGCGTCGACCTGCCGCACTCCTCCAAGGGCCAAGCCCAGCTCGGCACCACGGTGGAGAAGAACGACCTCCGTCCCGGCGATCTTGTCTTTTTCAACACGGACGGCAAAGGCATCTCTCATGTCGGCGTATACGTAGGAGACGGCAAATTTTATCACTCCGCCACGAACGAAGGCGTTGTGATCACGAAGATGACCGATTCTTATTATGCGAAGCGTTATGTAACGGCCCGTCGCATCCTTTCGGATGATCAATATGGGCAGGTTATGACCGACGCCAAGTAACCATCGCTAAGACGTAAACGATTCACTTGTCTGGAAAGCCCTCGGCTTGAACCGACGATCCCGCACCTGCGTGCCGGTCGATTACGGGACAAGCCGCCAGGGCTTTCTGTCTTTTTATTCCGGGAAGGAGCCGCAGCCGCGAAGCCGTGATCCAAACAGCGAAAAAAAAGCCGTTCTCCCCGTCGTTAGACGTGAAGAACGGCTCTTCTGGTTTAACCGAGCAAGCGATGCAGCGTGCTAATCACGCGTTCTTTCTGAATCGGCTTCACGATAAAATCTTTCGCGCCCAGGCTGATCGCTTCGATGACCAGCTTCTGCTGGCCCATTGCGGAGCACATCAGCACTTTGGCGTTGCGGTCGTACTTCATGATGTTTCGCAGCGCCTCGATACCGTCCATTTCGGGCATGGTGATGTCCATGGTAACCAAATCGGGCTTCAGCATCCAATATTTCTGGAGCGCCACAACGCCGTTCTCCGCTTCGCCGACGACCTCATGCCCCAGTTCTTTCAACATTCCACCGATGATCGCACGCATAAATGCCGCATCATCCACGACAAGCACCTTAGCCATTGGAATCGCCCCTTTTGTCCGAGTCTGCTGTACGCCGCTCTATGTTTTCAACCCAAATTTTCCAATTTTGTGATATACTCATATTATATAGGCTTCTAGACCTAATTCCGATTAAAATCCGACTAAAGTAGATCAATTCAGCTTTAACTCGTTCCTTTTTCCGATATATTTCAACAAAATTCGTAAAGCTCCGGAGAAGCAACGCTCGCAAGAAGCAGCCGGGGCCTTACCGTAGACAACAGAAGTCGAGCGAAGGGAGTAATCCGCACGTGGCTAACCGGAAGATCCTCATTGTGGAGGATGAGCCCGAGATTCGCAATTTACTTAACAACGCCCTTACGGATGACGGTTTCGACGTGTACGAAGCGACCGATATGCAAGAAGCGATTACGCAGTTCGACGCGGTCGAACCGGATTTGATTCTGCTGGACATCGGCCCCCCGGCAACCGCCGGCCTGGAGACGTGCGCGGAGCTCCGCAGCTATTCCAACGCCCCCATCGTGCTGATCAGCAGTCGAAGCGGCTCGAGCGACATTATTCAAGGATTAGAGCTTGGCGCCGACGATTATATCGTGAAGCCGTTCGACCCCGAGGTGCTCGTCGCCCGGGTGCACGCGAACTTGCGGCGCACCGCCATCTTTCGCAGAGATCGCAAGTGGGAGGCGAGTGCCCCCGCCAAGGATGGCGTCATTGCATACGCCGGTCTCGAGATCGACCCGGTCCGCTTTCAAGTGCTGCTGGACGGCAAGCCGATCGCGCTTGTGACCAAAGAGTTTCAGCTGCTCGTCCATCTCGCACGCAACCCCGGGACCGTCTATACGCTGGAAGAGCTGTATGCCTCGGTTTGGGGAATGGAAAGTCACGGGAATACGCGTACGGTCATTGTCCATCTCAGCAATCTGCGCAAGAAGCTGGAGCCTCTCCCTACAAGGCCGACCTACATTCACAATATTCGCGGAGTAGGCTATAAATTCGATCCCAAATAACCGGTAAAGTCCGTCCTTTCGGACGATGAGGAGATTCCATCTCATGGTGAACGAGAAAATTTTGATCGTCGAAGATACGGAAGACATTCGCGATATACTCAGGCTCTACTTAGAGCCGCAAGGCTTCCAGGTCATGGAGGCAGGCAGCGGGGGCGAAGGGCTGGAGCGCTTCGAGCGGGATTCGCCCGACTTGGTTCTGCTGGACATCGTGCTGCCCGATATGGACGGTTACGAGCTGTGCCGCCGCATCCGCAGCGTATCGAAAGTGCCGGTTGTGTTTATTAGCTGCAACACGTCTTCAAGCGATATCATTCGCGGCCTCGAGCTCGGAGGCGACGACTACATCGAGAAGCCGTTCGATCCGGCTGTCGTCGTGGCCCGCATTCATGCCAGTTTGCGGAGAGTTCCTATCGCCCGTAATCGGCCGGAGCCCAAGCCCTCTGGCTCTGTGCAGACACCGGACATCATCGTCGTCGGCGAATTAGAAATCGAACCGGCTCTTCTCCGAATCAGGACGGGAGGGAAGGAAGCGGCTTTGACCGTGAAGGAAATGCAGCTGCTCGTTCATTTAGCCGCTCATCCGAACCGCGTCTTCCCCCCCGACCAGCTGTATAAAGAGGTGTGGGGGAGCGACAGCATCGGGGATACGCGCACCGTCTTCGTCCACATCAGCAGCATCCGCAAAAAAATCGAGCCCGATCCGGCCAATCCGAATTATGTGCTGAACATTCGCGGCGCGGGGTACTTGTTTAAAGGTTAGCCGGGGGATGTTTATTCGTTCTACGAGGCTTGGAACGCCAACAGCGTAATATCGTCGCGCTGAGCCTCGTCGCCCATATAGGTTTGGAATTCGTGCCAGAACAGGTCTGCCTGTTCACGCAGCGGTGAATGCCCGTAACGGTCGAGCAGCTCGGTAAACCGGCGTTTGCCGAAGGCATACCCTTTCTCCCCGCCGCTTTGATCAAAGAAGCCGTCGGTTGCCATATAACACGACGTACCCGGCTGCAGGCGCAGCTCATGCGACACGAACGGGTACTCCATCGGCGTCCGGCGGTAGCCGATGCTCTTGCGTCCGCCTTCCAGCACGCGCGTCCCTTGGCGGTCATCCCTCAAATACAAGGAGCATTTGGCCCCGGCAAAGCGCAGCAGCGTCCGGTCCTCGCTCAAATAACAAATTCCGATATCGAGCCCGTCGTCGGTTAAGCCATTCGGTTCGGTTTGGTTCAACGTCTTCTTGATCAGACGATTCAATTCGCCCAGAACGCGGGCCGGCTCCTCCGCATATCCTTCCTCCGCGACGCGGTCCAGCAGTGAAATGGCGAGCATGGTCATGAGCGCCCCGGGTACGCCATGCCCCGTACAGTCGCCAATCGCGATAAGCGTCCCGCCGGGTAGCGGCTTCACCCAGTGAAAGTCCCCGCCGACACCGTCTCTCGGCTTGTAGATCAATACGTGCTCCTTCGTAGCCGTCGTCCATTCCTGCGGGCGCAGCAGCAGCGATTCCTGAATGCGCTTCGCGTAATCGATGCTATCCATCATTTTCTCATTCCGTTCCGCCAGCTCCTGCGTCCGCTCCTTCACCTTCCGCTCAAGCTGCTGATTCATCTGCAGCGCCCGCTCATACGGATTGGCCAACCGGTGGGAAACATAATAGAACAAGAACAGGATCAACACGAACGAGATCAGTGAAACAGCAACCGTGTTCAGCTTAATGCGGCTGAGGAACGACACCGTCTCCTGCCGTTCGATTTGGAACAGCAGCTGCATGTTGGTAGAGGTCAGCGGGTAGCTGATCAGATCGGTCAGCTCGCCGTCCGGGTTCTGGAATTCCAGCGTCTGCGATACCGGACTGGCCTGCTCCAGCAGCTGCGAGACGATGTTCCCGTCCAGGAACGATCCGATCTGCTTGCCGTAATCCGACGTCTCCGCCGCCAATACGATCTCGCCCTTCGGGTCGATCAGCCACAAGCGGCTTGTTTCGCCGTACTTGAACTGCTGGAACTCCTTGGCCAGGTCCTCCAGGCTAAGCCCGACGCCGACGACGGCGAGCGGCCGGTCGCCGTCCTTCACAAGCGCATTCGTAAATACGAACGTTTGCCCACGCTCTTTGTTGTAGTCCAGGTTGACCTGAATGTCCTGCTTGGACGCGAGGAAATCGAAGAACCACCGATCCGCCTGCTCGTTCGGGCTGACCGACCCGAGCAGCTTGCCGTTCTCGCCCCAATACTTGCTCGTGCCTGCGCTTACGATGAACGAATTGCTGTAGCCGAACTGCCGCACGAGCGTCGTTAACCGCTGCAGCGAGCGCTCCTGGTACTCGCCTGCAGCCTCTCCATCCTGCAGCCACCGCCGCACATCGGGGTCGGCGGCCAGCACGAACGACGTTTCCTTCGCCCGATCGATTCGACCGTCCACCTTGGCTGCCATCGCCTGCGCGATGCTCGGCAAATCCTTCTCCTTCAGCTTCTTCACGACGCCCGATTCGGTAAACATATACACGATGGCGCCGATCAGCAGCATGGAGAAGATGATGACCAGACTTGCAAATCCGATAATACGCAGCGTTCCTTTGTCGTAATATTTCACCAGGCTCACGCCTCTTCTCTTAGAATGATCTCGAACGGCAGGTTCAAATCTTCCTTGAATTCTTCGGCGCACTCCTGTTCGCTGTCATTATCCGGACTGCAGTACCAAGCCAGACGGATGTTCTTCCCGCCCCTGTAAGCTTCGTCGAATTTCTCCAGCAGCATCATGAAGCACTTGGTGCTGCTGGTATTGATATAAGGCAATCTGAGCTCCAGCAGTACGGACTCCTCCGCGCTCACCCGCTCTAAATACCGGTCTATCCATTGCATGAGCGGCTCGTAGAACTTGAATGCATTCTCCGGATACGATTGTCCGCTTATGACTAAATGGTTCGTCTCCGTATCGAACTGAACCGCCGGCGTACTTTTCGTCGATTCGATTTGCAGGCCCATCAAAGTATCCAACTCAAACCACCGCCTTTAAGGTAAAGAACGACACGTGCTCGTCTATCGGAATTATGGAATACTCGAGCGGGTGCTTCACTTTCCGCGACATCTCGATCAACCCGATGCCGGCACCGAGCGCGTCCGGGCTGACCGTCTCGCGAAGCTTCGCTTTGTACAGCTGTTTCAGCTCCGTCTTGTCGAGCGAAACGATTTGATCCAACGTCTTGCGCAAGCAGAGGACATCGTCATTGGCAAGCAGGTTGCCCGAATGAATCACATGATTGTGCTCCGTCTTGCCGATCGTCACGACACTGGAGGAGGCGATTCTCTCGCCATGCGGACTCTTTTCCTGATGGCTGCAGTAATTCTTAATGTTCTGCGTCTGCTCGATAAAAATAGAAAAGACGTCGTGAATTTCGCTCGTCGGCCGCTCCGCATGCTCCAGATATTTTTTGACAGCCGCCCCGTACTCTTCAATCAGTCCTTGCGTCAGCTTCCCGGAGAAGCTGATCAGGATGCGGTTGCTCTGCAAAAAGCGCTGCACTTCATACAATTGATTGTTCATGACAAGCCTCCTTTAATCATAGAACGCGTTTGCCCGTCGACGGACGTTACGGATTCGGCGGGGATCAGGAAGAAGAAGGTGCTGCCCTCTCCCGCCCGGCTCGTCACGCCGATTTCGCCGCCGTGCTTCTGGATAATTTCCTTAGTAATGGCCAGTCCTAAGCCGGTCCCCTCAATGCCGTTAGCGCTAGCCCGCTTGCTCCGGTAGAATCGCTCGAATACATGCGGCACCTCTTCTTCGGCGATACCGATACCGGAATCCGATACCTTCACGAACCAATGTCCGAGCAGCGCTCCCTCGTATTTCGGTTGAAACTCGCTGCACAGCCGGATGCTTCCGCCCGCTTGGGTAAATTTCATCGCGTTCCGCAGCAAATTTTCGAACACTTGATCCAGCCGCACCGGATCGCCCCATACGATAACCGGGTCTGCACCCTCCCCGGGCATCTCCATGTCAAACGCAATCCCGGCCCGCTCGCAATCCGGCATAAACTTCCGTTCCACCGCACGTACGAAAGCGCCGATCTCGATACGCTGATGCTCAAAGTGATTTTGATTCGCCTGGAACGTCGACAGCAGGAACAAGTCCTTGATGAGATGGTTCACTGTCAACACCCGGTCGTAAATAAGCCGCATGTATTTCTCTTCCGGTTGAATAACGCCGTCGAGCAGCGCCTTCACATACCCCTGCACAGCCACCATCGGCGTTCCCAGCTCATGGGAAATGTCTGCAATGAGCCGCTGCCGCAGCTTCTCCAGATGCTTGAGGCTTTCGTTCGCCGTCTGGATCTCCTGCTCTTGCTCCTTCAGCTTTTTTCCTTGGATATCGCTGATGCGCGAAAGCTTAATGGTCGTCTTGAGAAGCTTCTCGTATTGTCCCGCCAACTCTTGATGCAGCTTGTACAGCTCTTTGCCGGAAAGCGCACGATCCCTTACTACCTCTTTCGCTTCTTCTGCGAGCCGCAGCTCTTCGGCAAACAAACGACTATAGCTCGTATCCCGGTCTTTCTGGGACAATCGACTCACCCCGACTCTCGATTCTCGCCTTCCATCCCCTTCATTATAGCGAAGTTTCCCGAATATTCTGGAGGCGTCTTGGTAAAATATAGGTCAAAGACGATTAAGATTTTTTGATTTTACCGGTTTTTAGGAA
>NZ_BIMH01000048.1 GCF_004000985.1 Paenibacillus validus NBRC 15382
GACATTTATTAAGTTAATCGACCAATGTACCCAAAACTATTTTAGTATTTCTTTTAAATAATATCTTATCTCTGTTCATTTTACCATATTCGAATTTCATTAAGCTCTTCCAATTTTTTATTCCCTCAGCTCTCCGTTAGTGTATTTACATACTCAAGTCGATCATTGTTAAGGAACCAGCAGCTACGAAACGCCTTCCTTCGTCATTTCCTAAACAAAGATTCCCCCCTATCGCTTCCATAGTAGACGAGCTGAAATTCATGTCGAGCTCACAGAAGGGAAACGACAATACCTGTCGAATGACATGGGTATACGGTACTATATGAAAAACCATGAAACAGGAGGGTTCCCGTGATCAAGACTATTTACAAAATTTTTACTGCGATGCTGTGCATCGCAATGCTGCCGCTTACCGTGGGCAGTTCTGCGTCGGCAGCCGCCGCCGACAACTGCCAGACCGAGATTTCAAAAGCAAGGAAGCCGCGCCCCAGTGGTGCTCTGAATCAAGACGGCACGTATACGAAATTCGACTACTCCAATATGCCTGACCCAAAAGAGACGATCTTCGCTTGTGTGAACAATCAATTTCTCGCAACCGATGTTCCAGTACAGACGGAGAACGGCTTCTCCCTCATTCCGATGAGAGCGCTGCTGGAAGCGCTAGGTGCGGACATTGCGTGGGACGGTGACAGCCGTACTGTGACGGTAAAGTTGCAAGGGAAGACGATTGTGCTGCAGGTTGACCGTCCCGATGCATCGGTGAACGGGCGAACCGTGGAGCTAGACGTACCCGCTCGTATGAAGGACGGACGGGTTCTCATTCCGACACGCTTCGTTTCCGAGCAGCTGGGAAGTGCAGTGGTGTGGCAACCGAAGAACAAAGCCATTATGATTTACAAGCCTCTTCAAGCTGAGGTCACCGCACAAGCGGTCCAGACGAAGACACTCGGAACTGACGACTATAAATACGGAAATTATTTTTCTACGGCCAAGAGGTTCTTACTCCATAAGAAGAATCGCGTGGTGCTGGTCGAGGACATGGGGGACAATGGACTTCGCGTGCAGGAATTTACACCGGCCTTCGAAAAGATTGAAGAGAAGATGATTTCCAAAGAGCTGCCCCTATTAGGCGGCATTCATCTTGGGGAAGACGGCTGCTATTATGTCGTGTACGGACAGCCAAATATGGAAGAATCGCCAACGAAGACCGTCTATTTCATTGTAAAATACGACGATTCTTGGACGAAAGCCGGCCAAATAGACATCAGCGATGTGTATGTCACCGATCCGTTCCATGCAGGCAATGTGACGATGGATAGTCATAACGGGAAGCTGGCTGTTTACTCCACACGGCAGCGTTACCTGACACCGAAGGACGGGCTCCGCCACCAATCGAACATTACGTTCTTGGCTGATATGAAGAGCATGACTCTGCTGTACAAAGGTGCTGAATGGCCGCGGAATCACGTAAGCCACTCGTTTGCGGCTTATGTTCGCTTCGATGGCGACAAGATCATATATGCCGACCATGGGGACGCCTATCCGCGCTCGGTCGTGCTCCAAGTCGAGCAGCGGGATCGCATTGTCTCTGAACTTGACATCCTCAAGTTCCCCGGAAAGATCGGCGATAACTACACAGGTGCGCATGTGGGCGGTCTTGAGGTAGCCAAAGACAACTATCTGGTAGCAGGCTCCAGCGTCTCCCTTACGGAGCAGTACGGCGCCTCCAAGACGAAGAATGTGTATCTTGGCGTTGTCCCGAAGGGGGCCAAGGATGCCAAGGAAATCAACGTCGTCTGGCTGACCGATCATGCCGTCGATTCCGGGGTCGACATCGAGGAGACGCATCTGGTCAAGCTTAACGACGATAAATTCGTCCTGCTGTGGAAGGAATCCGGGAACAACGAAGGTCTCTTCTATGCCGTAGTCGATGGGTCTGGCAAGCAGCTTTACCGGCCGTCAGCCCTGCAAGGCGTACCGTCACCGGGCCATATCGATCCGTTGGTTAGCGGAGACAGCATCATTTGGTATCAATCCGACAGCCGCAGCTCCAATGAGCAGGATACGACCATGCTCTACAAGCTTCAGATCGACTAACGGAAAGTAAGGCAGCTCCCCTGGTCCGTAAAAGTGAACCATCGAAGCTGCCTATTTTATTTTAGCTTCATCCCTCATTCCGGATACTGCCATCAATCCTAAAAGTTCATAATTGCTGAAAAAAAACTTTTCTAAATTATTAATGATTTTGTTTATTATCCGATTACACATTTGTTTTAGGTTTACTGTCATCAGTTCATTCAGATACGTTCGAATATCAAACTGCCAAAGGACCCCGAACTGTTCTGATTTCAGAACCTTTTCCAACGTGTTTACCGCATCATGAACGTTAAGTTTCGTTTCCACCGTATAGTGAACCATCGAAAGCCTCCAGTAAGGAATTTTACTTAGCTTTCCTCTCCTTTAGCAGAAACCATTACTTTACTTTTTCGTTGGACCATCCCAGGCCATGATGCCGCCCGTTAGATGGGCGATTTGACCGTAGCCGTTATTGCTGAGTATTTTGCCAGCCTGTTTACTCCGCATACCGCTTTGGCAATACAAATAGACTGGTTTATCTTTGGGAATCTCCCCGAGCCTTTGTTTCAGCTGACTCAGAGGTATATTTACGGCTCCTGGGATATACCCTCTAGTGTATTCACGGCTCTCTCTTACGTCGATCAATTTATTACCCTTGTACTCCTCCTTAAATTCCCGGAGCTGTAAATTCCGCAAACCTTTTACAGGGGTGAATTGCTTGTAAAACATCCATACAACGAATACGGCTAACAGTACATAGAGAGCGTAATCCATACGTCATCACCTACCTGCTTTTAATTAGTAACTCGACAGCCTCATGAACAACTTTCTTTGTATCGTTTCCTGCTTCATTTTCTTCCCGGATACATTGTTCAAGATTAACGGCGACAATAATCGCCATCGCTTTATCTACCGCACTGCGTACAGCTGAAAGTTGACTGACGACTTCTTTACAGTCCTTTCCTGCTTCTATCATGTTCAGAACACCGCGAATTTGTCCCTCGACCCTGCGTAAACGCCGTTTTATATCATCATCATAAACCATTGTTATTCCCCCTTTACGTGTACAGGTAGATGATACCCAGACCTGGGGGCTGCTATTAAATAAATAAATTCACTTTAGCTTCGGCTGCATCCCCCAGATAAGCTGCAACACCTGCATACTCGATATCGTCGATTAACTCTTCCTTCTGTAAACCTAGCAAGTCCATTGTCATTGTACATGCAACAAGCTTAACTCCTTGCTCCTGTGCCAACTCAATAAGCTGTGGTAAAGTCAAGGCGTTATGCTTCTTCATGACATGCTTGATCATCTTAGGACCCATTCCTGCAAAGTTCATCTTGGATAGACCTAGCTTATTTGCGCCGCGCGGCATCATACCGCCGAACATCTTCTCCAAAAACCCTTTCTTGACCGGTACCAGCTCTTCTTTACGAAGCGTATTTAAACCCCAAAATGTAAAGAAAATCGTCACATCATGATCATATGCCGCGGCTCCATTCGCAATAATAAACGCCGCTATCGCTTTGTCCAACTCCCCGCTAAATAATACAATCGTTGATTTTTCTCTCTCTGCCATGAAAGCTCAACCTTTCTTTTAACTGCATATTATTCTTTTGTTAATTTTTGGATCATTTATATTCTGATAGAAAGCAGCATAAATGCTCTTAATACCCGCTTTCTTATTCAAAATTCTAGCGGATTTATTAATTGATCTATGGTCCGTGCCGAGCAGGACGATCGTATCTCCTTCACGAATATGATTGCTCCAGACGAACGGCAATCTCCCGACATAAATGTTAATCGCATCCGTGCAATGATCTTCATAAAAATCGGAAGCGTCACGCACGTCAATGATTTTTAACGTAGTTGAATTTTTCATTTTACGTAGTTCTATTGCGCTTATATACTGAAGACCTTTCACAGGCCACTGATTTCGAAGTTGAGATAGAAATATAGCAGCAAGAATGATCATCCAGATAAACATAACGGGTCTCTCCTTTTTCCTGAAAAGGTTAAGCGGTGGCCGGCGCCACCGCCCCGTACTCCAGCGTAACCTTTAACCCTTTTTCACCAAGAACGTAAATACTCCATTTTCTTCTTTTGCTTCAATTAATTCATGTTTCGTTTGGTTTACCCAAGCTTGAAAATCATTCATAGAACCTTTATCTGTTGTTTGAAGTTCCATCACTTGTCCGGATTGAATCGAGTCAATCCCTTTTTTTGCCTTCACAATCGGCATTGGGCAAGCAAGCCCTTTCGCATCAATAACAATATCCGCCATCATATAACCTCTCCCCTGATATTTAAATTTTTTTAGAAATTCAATGTAACTTGTGCGTCGAAGGCGAAATCAAGATATGCTGCCGCTCCGCCGAGCTCAATTCCATCAATAAAGTGTTCTTTGTCCAGTCCCATCACATCAACCGTCATTTGGCAGGCGATCATGCGTACTCCGGAATCCTTCGCTATTTCAAGCAATTGAGCTACCGATGGCACGTTTGCTTTTTGGAAACCTTCGGCTAAGCCCGCGTTTTCCGGTTTCAATTGCAGCATTTTCTCCGAGTCTTTATGAATGATGGATAGTCCTTCAAAGGTGAAGAAGATACCCACTTCCGCATCCAAAGCCGCTGCCGCCGTTGCGATGTTCAACACCTTATATGCGGTTTCGAGTCCTGCAGATGATGCGATAATCGCCACTCTCTTGTTTGCCATGTTATTTTCCTCCTAAAGGTTAATGTTTTTCATATCGTTAATCTTGCTCGGTGCGACCATCCCAGCCCGACATGCCGGGAACTACATTCTTCACCTTTGAGAAGCCTCGTTCGGCCAGCGTTTGACACGCCATGTCGCTCCGGGTTCCCGTTCTGCATACGACATAGTATTCTTCGTCCGGATTCAGGCCGGCAATTTTTTGCTCAAGTTCGCCGAGCGGTACGGAAATGGCCCCTGGGATTCGCTGAAACACATATTCCGCAGGTTCACGCACATCCAGCACCTTTATTTTTTCCCCTGATTCTAATTTTTTGCTGAGTTCTTCATTGCTTACGGTGTGGGGATACTTCACTTCTGGTTTCGTCTCATTCTCCGACGATTTTCGAATAAAATGGCGGAACACGCCAGACTCTTCCCGTAAACCTAAATACTGGTGCCCCGTCCGCTTTGCCCAGCTTTGAAGGTCGGCAACAGATCCTTTATCTGTGGCGCGCACTTCAACGACTTCGCCGGAATTCATGTCCTCAATCGTTTTTTTGGTTTTTACTACAGGCAATGGGCACGCTAATCCTTCACACTCTAACACTCGATTCGTTTGAATTACTGCCGCCATATCCGTTACCTCCTAAATTTCTTATTTCCCGTACTTCATTTCTCCGTCCCATTGATTCATTCCGCCCGGCATATTCACCACTTTGTAGCCTAAGGCTTCAAGATGCTCGCATGCGAGCCCGCTTCGGTTTCCGCTTCGACATACGACAATCGTTTCTTGCTTCGGATCGAGTTCCTTATGCCGCTCGCTTAAAGATCCCAAAGGAATGTGCTTTGCTCCCGGAATATGACCGGATTCCCATTCATCCAGCTCACGTACGTCCAGGATGCTCAGCGTTTCTCCCTTGGCGAGCCGCTCCTTCACCTCGCTTGGAAGCATGTCTTTCGAGTATTTTCCTGCCATGAACGAGTCCTCCTCTTTATGCCAAAATGTCGTACCAAATTTTAATCACCGTAGCTGTAACAAGAGTGGCAAGTATCCATTGCAGCACTTTCACGTTCATTCTCTTGCCAACTTTGGCTCCAACCGGCGATCCCAGGATGCTTGCCACAACCATCACAATGGATGGGATGAGAAGCATATGTCCACCCATCATTTTTCCGACTGTAGAACCGATTGAAGAAATAAAGGTAATCGCAAGTGATGATGCAATGGCAACCCGCGTCGGAATTTTTAAAATGACGAGCATAATCGGGACGGTAATAAAAGCGCCTGCGGCTCCTACGATACCTGATAATACCCCGACAATCGCCGCAGTCACGGATGCGATGACCTTATTAAAGGTAATGCCGGAATAATCTTCACGCTCGACGCCTCTTTTCGGGAGGAACATCATGACCGCTGCGATCAAGGCCATCACCGCGTACGTCAGATTAATTGCGGAATCCGGGAGAAATTTAGAACCGAACCCCCCGATAAAGCTGCCAATTACGATGGGTACTCCCATGTAAAGAACCAGTTTTTTATTGATCAAACTGCCTTTGCGATATGCGAACATACCCGCGAGTGTAGCAAAAAACACTTGAATCGCGCTTACCGCGGACACTTCCTGAGCGGTAAAAGCTACAAATCCCATCATCGGAGGTATATACAGCAGCATCGGATATTTGATGATGGAGCCTCCGATGCCGACCATCCCAGATATGAAGGAACCTGTAAAACCGATGCCAAATAGGATAAGAAGCCATCCAATATCTAAATTCATAGCTTCCCCCTTACACCCGTATTAGTTGTATTGAGTACCGCCGTTATATACTATAGGGGGTATATTTTTGTTCAAAAAAAATTTGTTCTCCTCTCAACACTCGATGATCGAAATAAACCAATACCCGTATAGGTATATACAGATGATAATAAAATAATAGTGGGTTGTCAATGGTGCATATTCAGAGTGCGATTACTGAACACTATGAAGGGGCTATCCACCCGTAGATCATAGTCTTATTTATCATGAATAGCACAGCGATTTGGTCCCATCTCCATTTCGCGCTGCTCCTCTTCCGCAGGCTTCACTCTACCCATATTCGTTTGCCGGATTTCCTGATAAGAATTGGGATGCGGCGGTAAGTTATCCGTCACCGCAGAACGAAACACTTCTTCGCTTTCAATATTCAGTCCCGGATTGGAGGCATACAGATCACCTAAACGCGCAGCAACTTTACCGCCTTCTCCAAGCTCTGTATGCTGGCCGAAATGTGCCGGCAATACAATTAAGTCCTCAGACAGGCTCTTGTATGTTTTATACAAGCTCGTTCGCAAATCTCCGACCCAATCTTCCGCTTTGCCTGCAAGGTCAGGGCGTCCGATGGATTGTACAAACAAGATGTCTCCACTTAACAAATACTGATCATCAACGATTAGCGACGTACTGCCGATCGTGTGGCCTGGAGAATAAATCGGTTGAATTTTGATTTGCGTATTTCCGACGGTAATCGCGTTATCGTCTTCCAATGGCGTGTACTCGAATACAACTTCTGTTGCATCCTTAGGCGGCAACCAATATTTCGCATTCGTCTTGTCCGCCAGCAATTTACCGCCGGAGATGTGGTCGGCATGTAAGTGAGTATCGATCGTGTGCTTAATGACCGCGCCTTTATCTTTAGCGAACTGCTCAAATACGTTTGTCATGCGCAGTGTATCTACAGTCGCCGCTTCTCCGCCGGAGATGACCATATAAGACAAGCAGCCTTTGCCGATCCGCACAAATTGATACAGCTCCCCCCCGTCTTTCAGATCCCCGACTTTAATCGGCTCAAGATACTCACTCCACGACTTCATTCCGCCTTCTAGGTAATAAACATTATTTCTGCCTGCTTCAACGATTTGCTCTCCTACAAATTTGGAAGAACCCTCTTTTGCGCAAACGACCAAAATCTTCTTTCCATCAGGAATTTTATCCAGTGCAGGATCAACCCCGTCAAGTAAATCGAAATAAGGAACATTCACGACTTCGATTTTTCCACCTTCAATTTTCCAGTTATCAAAATCATCCGTGTTACGCACATCTAAAATAAAAAGCTCCTCATTGTTCAGCAACATTTGAGTTACTTCTTTTGCCGTCATGGCCTGCAGTGTTCGTGCTCCCATGGTTCGTTTCCTCCTAATGTACTGTTTTTGTTTTTCCCTTTAACCCGACTTTAAAATCCCCTCTTCATACCCCAACGGGTATATAACAGTTAAAAAATATATACCCATATGGGTATGTGTACATGATAATCTTTTGTTTTTATAATGTCAATATGTTCCCAAATAAAAATCTATGCGTTGGTTTTAACTACATAGCGGCCTTATAAATAACGGAAGTCCGTGGAGCCGTGGAAAGAAAAACTGAAGAGCGATCTAAGAAAAGCAATTAAAGATTTCATCCTGAAATAAGCCACTATACCAAATACCAAAAAAGCAGAAAACAAAGTAAACTAGTTGGAAAAAGGTGATTTAATATGCTGCTATGGATAAAAAAGATGTTTTCAAATAAGTGTCCTGAATTGTGGACCTCACGGCTTTATTGATACCGGACACTGTTGAAGTTTTGTCCCTTGTATGCCATAAAAAATATACCCCTTTGAATTCATTGGATTAACCTTGCGGGGTTTTCCAATGATATTCTAAGCACCCATTCCTTGCTATCTTCCCAAACATGTCGAGCAATAATCTTCTTATGGTTTTTGGAACGAGTGCATTTTGAGAGGAAGGGACAGGTTTTACAAACCTCCGGGTTTGATGTGTAATGTCTGTAACCTTCTCGATTCGTTGTTTTGTAGGTGAGCTGCTGGTTATTTGGACACACATAAGAATCGGTACCTACATGGTATTTAAATTCCCATTTATGAAATAAACCCTGTGTGGGATGAAAGCGACGATGAGCAATAACGGAAAAAATCCTTCTATCGTGTAATTTCTTGCAAATGGGATTGGTTAAATAACCCGAATCCAGGGCTACGGCTTCGACTTTAAAGCCGAAACGCTTTACTTGTCGGTTCAGTCGTTCAACGTAAGGTAAGGAATCGTGAACATTGCCTGCAGTGACATGTACATCCGTAATGATGTTGTACTTCATATCGACGGTACGATGGTCTGAATAATAAAATCCTTCTGGCTTTCCTTCTCTAACCATATAGCCACTTTCGGGATCTGTCTTGCTCACTTTAATTTCCTTATGCTCGATCACTTCCTCTCTTGGTTTTAGAGCTTTTTTCCATGATTTTTGCGATCCTCCTGCACCGCGGCATTGAGTTCCTCTATGTAATCCTTCGTGTTTTGCAGCACCTGTTGTTTCGTGAACTTGTGTTTGTTGGCATTGGCTTTAATATGCGTGGAGTCTGAAATGAGAACCCTACCTCCGACCATTCGATGTTGAACGGCTTGAAGGACGATTTCATCGAACACCTCTTGGAAAATCGCTGTATCCTTGAACCGTTTGCGTCGGTTCCAACTAATGGTTGTGTGGTCTGGAACGCGGTCTGTCAGCCCAAATCAATGGCCGGTCTCCCGTTATCTTCACAGTACAAAGGCTTTACTTTTTCTCTAATGAATTCAAAGCTGATGTATTTGTCGATCTTGCGAAGCATGTGATCATGAGGAACGAGATCTTCGATAGATACAAACTCATAGGCATTTTGTTTACCGTTATTAGAACGAAGCATGCTCTTCACCGTCCAGTTCTTGTGTTACCTATATTATACAACATTAACGCGGTGTCGTAATAAACATTTTTAACATAAAGAAAGCTGTCGAGACTTTCTCGACAGCCTGAAGAGGCCTCACGGCCTCTTTCCTTACGAACATCTGCTGTATCCGCAGTTGGAGCAGTTTTTGCAGCCTTCGCTGTTGATCAGCGAGGCGGAGCCGCAGGACGGGCACAGGTCAAGGGATGTGGCCGCGTTGCGGGTAACCGCGTATTGGGCGGTAGTTTCCATCACGACTTCTTGCGTGGCCGTGATGTAGTCTTCGGCGGTATCGGTGAAATCGCCATGCATTTCAAGCGCTTTGGCCACTGCGTCAGCGATCGATTCAACGCGGTTGGCGCCGAATCCGATGGCGCCGGAACCGCCGATGCCCTTCAGGTGCTTCACGAGCAGCTGTACTTTGTTGCCGTGATCGCCGTAGCGGAGGAACAAGGAGCAGACGCGGCCGAGTGCTTCGGACATCGCGAACACGTCGGAGCCGGCCTTGCCTACGTTCAAGAAAATTTCGCTCGGCGTGCCGTTCATATCATTGATCGTAATGTACGCCATGCCGAAAGGCGTATTGAATTTATAAGTCGCACCGCGCAGCGCTTGCGGACGGCGCTTATACTGCTTGTCGAACACTTCCTCCGTCTTCGCGTCGATGTTCACGGACAGCGATTGCGACAAGCTGGACAACGAGGAATGGTCGTTGGCATTCTCTGCAGACGCGGCCGGAGCCTGCTCGACCTTCTTCTCTTCCTTCTTCTCCGTGCTGAGCACCTGCACATCGCGGCTGCCGTCACGGTAAATCGTTACGCCTTTGCAGCCGAGATCGAAAGCAAGCTCGTACAAGCGTTTCGTTTCTTCGACCGTGAAATCGGACGGGCAGTTCGCTGTTTTCGAAATGGAACTGTCCACCCACTTCTGGATGGCCGCCTGCACACGGATATGATCCTCCGCAGACAAATCCATCGATGTAACGAAATAATCCGGGAGCTCTTCGTTCGGATGCTGATCCTTCCACTGCTGAGCGATCGGAACGTACTGCTTGTCGAATCCGAGTCGGCTTTGGCGGTAATATTCGAAGGCAAAGTACGGTTCGATTCCCGTCGATGTGCCGACCATCGTCCCCGTGCTGCCCGTAGGCGCTTGAGTAATGACCGTCACATTGCGCATGCCCTTCTTCTTCACGGCGGCGCCGACTTCCGGATATACGGAGGTCATCGATTTCATAAAGCCGCTTTGCAGGAATTTATCGGCCTCGAATTGGGTAAACGAGCCCTTCTCCTCGGCGATATCCGCAGAAGCGAGGTAAGCCTCCCGCGCCATAAAGCCATAAATTTTATCCAAAAACTGCAGCGATTCCGGACTGCCGTAACGAATGCCGAGCTTTATCATCAATTCCGCCAGCCCCATCGATCCTAGGCCGATACGGCGTTCATTCTGCTGGTTCAGACGGTTTTCTTCGAAATGGTAAGGCGTCTTGTCGATGACGTTGTCCAAGAACCGTGTCGAGTAACGAACGACTTTGGCCAGTTCATCCCAGTCGACGTCGTGATTCGCCTCATCGTAAAACTTCGACAGATTCACGGCCGACAAGTTGCAGACGCCCCAAGCGGGAAGCCCTTGTTCGCCGCACGGATTCGTGCAAATGATCGGGTTGAAGTACCAGCTGTTGGACATCTGGTTGTAATATTCCATAAAAACGACGCCGGGCTCCGCCGATCTCCAAGCCGACTCGATGATCGTATGCCAAACGTCGCGCGCTTTGACCGTACGGTAAGTAATAACGGCTTTGCCGGTCTTCCGCCACTTCTCCAGATCGCCGTCCCAAATGTCGTTGTACTCGGGGTCGGTCGTATCCGGGTATACGAGCTCCCAGTCCAAATCTTCCTTAACGGCTTTCATGAAGCTGTTGCTCACGCAAACCGACAGGTTGGCGTTCGTAATTTGCCCCATCGTCTGTTTGACGGTGATGAAATCGACCACGTCCGGATGCCAGTCGTTGATCATCAGCATCAGCGCGCCGCGGCGGCTTCCGCCCTGTTCGATCAAGCCGGTCGTATAGCTGAACAGCCCTCCCCATGAAACGGCGCCGCTGGAGGAACCGTTCACGCCTCTGACAACGGAACGCCGCGGACGGAGCGAGGACAGATTGATCCCTACACCTCCGCCGCGCGCCATAATTTCCGTCATCTCCGACAGCGTCGCCATAATGCCGCCGCGGCTGTCATGCGGAGACGGAATGACGTAACAGTTAAACAGCGTAAGCTCGTCGCTGGCGTCCGCTCCTGCGGCGATGCGCCCGCCGGGAACCAGCTTCCAGTCGTCCAATATATAACGGAACTTGTCCGTCCATTCTTCGCGCTTCTCCGGTGTTGCCTCTACTGATGCCATGGCAGCGGCCAAGCGATCCCACATTTGCTGCGGTGTTTTCTCAAGCGTTAAGGTCAGCTTCTCGACCGACGACTCTACGACGTCGCCGCTGCGCAGCTTCACTTTAACTTGTCTGCCCTGACGTTCAATCACTTCACCGACTTCCTTCGCGGGAAATTTCGGATCATCTTTAGTCAATACCAGAACCGTATCGCCCACCTTCGTATGACTCGTATCGGCGTCCTTCATAGCGTAACGGTCCAGAAATATTTTCTCGCTTAAACCTTCCAATTTGGTCTGCTGCGTAGTTTTCAAAACAACAACCTCCCGGAATAAATGATCAGCCAATTCGTCAAATCACAATATCTGGTATGCGAAATTCATTATACAATACAATATATAGTGTATCGAATGAGATATCCTTGAAATTGCCGAGTTAGTCCGAGCCTCTCCCGAATTCTCTTCAATTTTCTTCGTTTTGCTCTCTTTTTCGTTCACCATAACTATAGTTTATTCGACAAAATCCGTTTCTTCTAACGCGTGGGAAGAGGACTTTCGACACGTTGACGAGCCCTTCACTTCGTCTCGAACCGTCCCTCACTGCGATCTGGACGGGCCTTTTGTACCTGAGCCTATAATCGGCCTTTCAAACTTTTGACAACTCCGTACAACGTTGTTAGTCTAAAATTATCATAACACAAACATCCGCAGAAACGCAAACACACGTTCCTGTTTCCGCGCAACCTGTATAACTTAAGGAGGATCATGCGATGCCGCAGCAAATATGGTTCCAGCAAGGGCTGCTTTCCAAAGAAGAGGTTCGAATTTCACCCGATGACCGCGGGTATTATTTTGGGGACGGCATTTATGAAGTGTTTCGCGTGTATCACGGCCGTCTCTTCGAAGCAGACGCCCATTTCGACCGGTTGGAGCGGACGGCTGCCGCCCTGCGGATCCCGCTTCCGCTCCCCCGCGAAGCGATGACTGCGAAGCTCCGGGAACTGATTGCGGCGAACGAGCTGCAAACGGGCACCGTTTACATGCAAATCACACGCGGAGAAGCCCCGCGCTCCCACCCGTTCCCGGCCGACGCCGCACCGGTGCTGTTCGCTTCCGCGTCGGAATACGGACGGCCCCTTGCCTCCATGCAGCAAGGGATTAGCGCCGTAACGGCGGAAGATATCCGCTGGCTGCGCTGCGACTTGAAGACGCTCAACTTATTGCCGAACGTGCTTGCGAAGCAGGAGGCGCTTGATCGCGGCGCGGACGAGGTGATCCTGCACCGCAGCGGCACGGTAACCGAGTGCAGCGCGTCCAACGTCATGATCGTCCGGGACGGGGCCGTCTGCACGCACCCGGCCAACCATCTCATTTTGCACGGGATCACAAGGCTGGTGGTACTTCGGCTCGCCCGGGAGCTCGGCATTCCCGTCATCGAAGAGCCGTTCACGATCGACATGCTCCGGGAAGCCGACGAAGCGTTCATTACCGGTACAACGGTGGAGGTGACGCCGATCGTCCGCATCGATGACGCCCCTGTGGCTCAAGGCATCCCCGGTCCGGTCACACGAAGGCTGCAGGCAGCCTTTGAGCTATTAATCGGCCTTTAAATCCGCTTTGCGCTCTGCGCGGTCCCCACAACAAAAACTGTACCGCCGTCCAACGTATCGCGCATGCGCCGTCAGGGGCGGTACAGGGTTTTCCCATTCAAGATCCGTTATCTCCGCAAATTCCATTCGCGGTTATCGTACTTCTCCTTCACCAGCTGCTGCGCCAGCTCGCGCTCGTACAAGGTCAGCTCGCCTTCCACGAGCCGGATGCCAAGCCCTTCGGCGATGCCGGCGGCGAACGCCTCGTCCACAGCCTCAAGCCCGACGGCGTCTCGTCCGGCATCCCGCATCAAATCATTGATGGCCACCGCTTTGCGGAGGAATTGCTGTTTCATCCGATCCTTCACCTTATCGCTGGAGAACAGCAGCAAATCGAACAGCGCATCCGCGTCCAGATCGAGCAGGATCGAGCCGTGCTGCAGCACGACGCCTTTCGCCCGCGTTTGCGCGCTGCCCGCCACTTTCCGGCCCTCCACGACCAGCTCGTACCACGAAGGAGAATCGAAACAAGCCGCCGAGCCCATGGACGCGTACTTCTGCTGGTCGTCCTCGCTTGCCAGCTGCACCATATCGGCTTCCAGCCCCAAACGGCGGAACCCGAGCAGCAGCCCGTGGCTGAGCACCCTGTACGCCTCCGTCACGCTGCCCGGAATGCCCGGATAGTCCTCGGAGACGATGATACTGTAGGTCAGCTCCTGATCATGAAGCACCGCCCGTCCCCCGGTCGCCCGCCGGACGAAGCCGAGCCCCGCACGTTCCACCGCTGCGAAATCGACTTCATCCTTCGCCTTCTGAAAGTATCCGATCGACAGCGTCGCCGGCGACCAGCCGTAGAACCGCACCGTCGGCGGCACCTTCCCTTCGCTGTGCGCCGTCAAAATCGCCTCGTCGACCGCCATATTGTAGGCCGGAGCCCCATGCCCCGACCGAATGAACCGCCACTCTTCAACCATTCCCCATCACCAGCTTATATATAGGATCTGCGCCCCGAAAGTGCGCTTCCCTTCATCATAATGCATTCGAACGCCGTTTGAAAGCCCGCCCTTTCGTGCATACTAAAAATTAACTCTGGCTTGCCTGGTTAAAAAGCTCGGCTACCAGAACCGATGCAGCTTTTTAACCGATCTCTAGCATCGTGCCGATGAAAAAGGAGCGAAAAACCCTCATGCAACCTACCGAACGAAAAGAACACGTGCGGCCGTTGAACGAGCATGTCGAGCTGCATTTTGAACGGGATTGGTTCGAGGAGCTGCATGCCCGGGCGCAGCGTAACGGCCCATGGGACGATTGGACGATGTTCCGGCTGGCAATCGAAGCCGAGCGCTCCGGCTTAATCCGGTCGTTCGACGAGCTTCTGTGCCTGACGCATCTGCCCAATCTCGTGCCGATGGAGCATCAGATCGATACGGCCAGGAAGGTGCTCACCGAAATGCGCGGTCGCGCCATTCTCGCCGACGAGGTCGGTCTCGGGAAGACGATCGAGGCCGGTCTTATTTTGAAGGAATACTTGATTCGGGGTTTGATCAAAAAGGTGCTCATTCTCGTCCCCGCTTCCCTCGTGCTGCAGTGGGTCCGCGAGCTGAATCAGAAGTTCGGCATCCCCGCCGTCGCGCAGAAGAAGGAATATATGTGGGCGCAGAACGACATTATCGTCGCCTCGATGGATACCGCGAAACGCGACCCGCACCGCAGTATCGTGATGGAGCAAGAATACGACATGCTGATCATCGACGAGGCGCATAAGCTGAAAAACAAAAAAACGACCAATTACCAGTTCGTCATCGAGCTGCGCAAAAAATATTGCCTGCTGCTGACCGCCACCCCGGTGCAGAACGATCTCAAGGAGCTGTACAACCTGATCACGCTGCTGAAGCCGGGGCAGCTCGGCGGACAATCGAGCTTTCAAGCGAACTTTGTCGTCGACAAGCGGGTGCCGAAGAACGAAGGTCAGCTGCAGCAGGAGCTTAGTAAAGTGATGATCCGCAACCGGCGCAGCGACGGCAACGTCTCGTTCACGAAGCGCGTGGTGCGCAACATCCCGCTTCAGCTCTCCGCGGAGGAACAGGCGCTGTACGACGGCGTCACCGACTTCGTCAAAGGACGTTATGAGGAGTCCGGCGGCGATCTCAGCAGCATCCTCTCGCTCGTTACACTGCAGCGCGAAGTGTGTTCAAGCCGCGACGCCGTGTTTATTACACTGGTCAATATGTTTAAGAAGACGGAAGAAGACTCGCCGATCCGCCCACGTATCTGGGCGCTGGTCGAGCTCATTCGCAGCATCAAAGCAAACACGAAGGCGGAGAAAGTGCTCGAGCTGATCGAGTCGATTCAGGACAAGGTCATTATTTTCACCGAATACCGCGCTTCGCAGGAGTATCTGCTGCAATATTTGAAGGACCGCAAAATTACCGCCGTCCCGTATCGCGGAGGAATGAACCGGGGCAAGAAGGATTGGATGATGGATCTGTTCCGCAACCGCGCGCAAGTGCTGATTGCGACCGAAGCCGGGGGCGAAGGCATCAACCTGCAGTTTTGCCACCATATGATCAACTTCGATTTGCCGTGGAACCCGATGCGCGTCGAGCAGCGGATCGGCCGGGTACACCGGTTAGGACAGCAGCAGGACGTGAAAATATATAACCTGTCGACAACAGGTACGATCGAGGAGCACATCCTTTCGCTGCTGCACGAGAAGATCAACATGTTCGAGCTCGTCATCGGCGGGCTGGATACGATTCTGGAGCGACTGGAGAAGACCACTTCCCTGGAATCGCATCTGGCGAAAATGATCCTGTCTTCACGCAGCCAAGACGACATCCGCCGGCAAATCGACGACCTCGGCCAATCGTTCACACAGCTGCGCAGCGAAGTGCAGGCCGAGGCGCAGGACGGCGAACGGCTGTCGTCGCTGCTGAACGCAGTCGGCCAAACCATTTCTCCGCATTCCGCCGCAGGCGGCGAGGAGGTGCAGGGATGACGATGAACGCGCAGCAAATTCAATCGTTCGTCCTCCGCTACCTCGAAGCCGAGCAGTGCGAAATTATGGAGAAGCATCCCGCTTACGTCACGGTGAAGCTTTCGCCGTCGGCCGATCGGGATTTAACCCACCGGCCGTATTATTGGAGCTTCGTCGAACGCACCGGGGTCACGCCGGAGACGATGACATGCACCTTTATTTTCGACCCTGACGCGTACCGCGAGCTCCATCCTCAGGTGCAGCAGCCCGGCATCAGCACCGCCGCGCCGCCGGGGATGGCCGGGGCGGGCGCGCCTGCGGGCGGCACAACCGGTGCAGCCGCAGGCAGCCCAAGCTCTGCCGCCGCGAACGGCCAGGCTGCGCCGCCGCTTCCGCAGCCGCAGGGCGACAGCATTCTCGGCCGTTACTTCGGCTTCGTGCCAACGGCGTTCACCGCACGAGTGCCGCGCGACGAGGTGACGTACGGCAGCCGCCGGCTGGAGCAAATTTTCGCCGCGGTGCGCGCCAAAGGGAAGTTCGTACGGCTGTTCGAGGCCTACGTGCCTCCGGAGCCGCGGCATACGCAAACGATCCCGTACGAAACGTGGCTCGCCGTCAACTACAAGGTCGAGCTGACGAGCGACATGAAGCGCAGCGAAATTCATTCGATCGGCATCCAGCTGCAAACGGGCGAAATCCGCGAGCAGTTCCAGGAATGGATCGCCGCCCGCAAGCTGACGCCGCGTCTCCCCGCTCATGTGTACGTGACGCCGGACAAGATTACGCTGCCGCGCGCCGTCCTGTTCCTGGAGCAGTACATGGAAGCGAAGCTGGCCGCCTACGATCACCGCTGGGCCGAGGAGGCCCGCCTCCGTCTCGCCGAAGAACACGCGCGCGTTCGCGATTACTACGAGCCGATGCTGCCGACGGCGGAGCCCGAAGCGCGCCCGGAGATCGAGGCGCAGTATGCGAATCGCACGCAAGAAGTGGAATGGCAGTATCGGCCGCGCGTCCAAATATCCGCCATCAATTGCGGATTGTTCCACGTCCCCGCTGCGAACGGGAGACTCTCCTGACGAACGCGCGCGAAAGCTAGCGTTTTTGCAGGAAAAGTATTTTGTACGTATCTACAGGTTCTAACAAACTTTTCCCGGCATAACTTGTACAATAAGAGCATATTCGCTCTTGCGGCGCACAGGAACGATGCACCGACTCCACGCGAAGCAGGTGAATGATATGAAGAAGCTAACGTTTCTGCTCTCGGCCTTGCTGATCGGGACAAGCCTGCTGGCCTTCGGGCCGGCGCCCGAAACCGTTTCCGTTCATGCCCGGCAGGACGAATTGCCCGCTGCCGCACTCAAGCAGGCTGTCGGCGCGCGGACCTTGCCGACCGGCGTCCCCGCTCCCGAACTGCGTGAAGCGGTCAACCGCTTTATCTCGCAGCTTGCCGAACAGCCCGGCTTCGATACCTGGCCGCAGGCCGAGTGGACAAGCCAGCCGCTCGGGCCCGGAACGCACGGATGGATCATCCTGGTCCGTTCCGGAGGACAAGAAATCGGCTATCTGGTCGTGCATGCCGACGAATCCGGCCAATACCTTCTGACCGAGTACGGTAAAGGCAGCTTCCCGCTTTTCAGCGCAAACACGCTGTACCAAAGTCTGGTACGGCTTGAACTTATCGAATATCCTTATCATGCCGAGCGTTTATATTGGAATCCGCTGCAGGCCGTTTGGAAGGTGTCCGTCGAGAACGCGGACCGGATTTGGTACCTCGACGCCAAGACGGGCGAGGAGCTGCCAATAGCCGAATCGGATCTGCCCTCCCCCGGAGAAAACATGTCTTCTTCCACCATGAAAACGTTCACGAAACTTGATTCGTCGCATACAATAATAGAAACCGGAGAAACAACGCCTCACGATCCTTACGGTACCTTGCCTTGGGTGCGCGGCGAACAGGCTGCAGACGGCAGTTTCCCCCGGGTCCGCGAGCGGATCGAGGCCGGGCAGCCGCCGGTTTTTGCGGCCGAGCTGTATAACGGCTCCGTCACTGTGCCGCTCGCCGTAGCCGGCTACCAGCTTTGGTCCGGCGGCGATTCGTTCGTACAGGTCGCGCAGGACGGCGACCGGTTCATTCCACTGGATGCGTTAGCGCGTCTGGGCCGTTTTTACCCTTAACCTACGGTTTTTCTCCTCTCTTCCCTATATATCGAAAAGCTTCCTGTGTTGCCGTCGGCAGCAGCCGTTCTTCCAGAACGCGCCCATGCTTTCGGGAACAAGAAGCTTTTCCTTTTTTTTTTGCGGATCAAAGCGGCTCACCGTTCCTTTTCTTTACGCCGCCCCCAACGCCCCGACCACATCCGCAGCGCGAGCGGCAGCATGCCGAACCATCGAACCTCCCAATGCTCTTTTAATTCTTTCCGCCCGGCGCGCGCCTGCTTACGCACTTCCTTCGGCGTTTCCATGTACCTCACGACCCGTTCGATCACATATTTCGCGAGCTCGTCGCCCTTGACCATGCGCACCTCTCTCCTTTCCTCATCAGTATGCGCACCGGGGGGTTGCCGCAAACCCGAAAACCGACTTATAATAACGCCAGAAGCGTAAAAACACGGTCCGGTCGGTAGTCCGGATGCACGGAACCCCCGCCCGTCCCGGCCCCGGGAAGCGGCTGTTTCCGTGTCGTAGCCTTCCCCCTCGGGATGTCCCTCGCTCCTGTATTCCAAAGGAGGGGAACGTCATGCAGCTTACGGTTTATCGGGATGGCGAATTTTGGGTAGGTGTAGCGGAGGAAGAAGCGGACGGTCGATACAAAGCGTGCCGACACGTCTTCGGCGCGGAACCGCACGAAGCGGAGGTGCTTGAGTTTATTAACGCCACGCTGCCGCGGCTCTTCCGCAGAACCGCCTCCAGTGTGGAGGCGCCAATATTTACGGAGCGCGGACGCATCAATCCGAAACGGCTCGCGCGCGAGGCGGCGAAAGAGATGGAGCGTCAAGGCATTCGCGATTTGGCCAAAGCAGCGTTAATGGCTGAGCTGGAGCACCGCAAGAAGACACGCAAAGTCGCCTCCCGCGAGCAGAAGGAAGCCGACAAGGCACGCAAGCGCGAGATCGCCGTTCAGAAAGCCAAGGCGAAACACCGCGGCCGCTAAATCTTTGACGTCCTGCATGAAACGATGCATGCGGGCAAACACCCGTTCCCGTTCGCCGCACCTTATCGTGAAGGCACCCGGTGGACGGGTGTTTGCCGTTTCGTTGACACGGAAGCGCTCCAACAAAAAAAAAGCGGAGCTGCGATGCGCCTCCACTCACGCGCACTAGCCCCGCTTTTCCACTCTCACGACGGTCTTTACATTTTCATAATCCTTACATTTTCTCCGGCGCGTCCAAGCCGATCAAAGCGAGCCCGTTCGTCAGAGCCACGGTCGTCGCTTTCGTCAGCGCCAGACGCGCCGCCTGCACGTCCGCGTTCACATCCGCTTTCAGAATCGGACACTCCTTATAGAAACGGTTGAAAACCTGCGCCAGATCGATTAAATACCGGCTGATGATCGAAGGCTCCAGCTTGTCCATCGCCTGAACGACCCGTTCCTTGAACAGGTGCAGCTCGCGAACGAGACCCTGCTCCGCCGGTTCCGTCAACAGCTCCAGCTTCGCCGACGCCGTATCGACCGCACCCGCTCTGCGCAGGATGCTGCAGGCACGGGCATGGGCGTACTGCACGTAGGGCCCGGTTTCGCCTTCAAAGTTAAGCGCCTCGTCCCACGAGAAGACGATGTCCTTGATCCGGTTGTTCGACAAATCGTTGAACACAACCGCGCCGACCCCGACTTGACGCGCAACTTCTTCCTTGTTCTCGAGCTCCGGATTTTTCTCTTCGATGATTTCGCGCGTTTTCTCGATCGCCTTGGTCAACAGCTCTTCCAGGTTGATGACATTGCCCTTGCGCGTCGACAGCTTCGCGCCTTCCAGGCTGACTTTGCCGAACGGCACGTGGACGAGCTGCTTCGCCCAGTCATAACCCATCAGCTCGATCACCTTGAACCATTGCTGGAAGTGCAGGCTTTGCCCGGCATCCGTCACGTATACGGCCTTCTCGAAATCGTACGTGTGCTTGCGATAAATCGCCGCCGTAACGTCGCGCGTATGGTACAGTGTTCCGCCGTCCTTCTTCACCATCAACGCCGGAGGCATATTGTAATCTTCCAGCTTCACGAGCAGCGCGCCATCGTCTTCCTCGAGCAGCTGTTTCGTCTTGAGCTCCTCGAGCACAGCCGCCATCTTGTCGTTATAGAAGCTCTCGCCCGCGTACGAATCGAACTTGACGCCGAGCAGATCGTACATCTTGTGGAATTCCTTCAAGCTGATTTCCACGAACCAGCGCCACAGCTTGTGCGCTTCTTCGTCGCCCTGCTCCAGCTTCACGAACCAGGCGCGCGCTTCGTCCTCCAGCTCCGGCTTCACGTCCGCTTCGTCGTGGAACTTGACGTAGAGGCGCTGCAGCTCGTCGATGCCGCCGGCTTCCACCGCTGCCTCGTCTCCCCACAGCTTGTAAGCCACGATCAGCTTGCCGAATTGCGTCCCCCAGTCGCCCAAGTGGTTGACGCCGACGCTGTTGTAGCCGAGAAATTTGAAAATATTGTACAACGCCCGCCCGATCACCGTCGAACGCAGGTGCCCGATATGAAACGACTTGGCGATATTCGGAGACGAGAAGTCGATGACGACGCTTCGCCCTTCCCCGATATTTTGCGAGCCAAAGCGTTCGCCCTGCGCCAACACCTCGCTCACCACATCCGCTGCGAACGACGCTTTATTCAAGAACACGTTCAAATAACCGGCAACGGCTTCCACCCGTTCTACTGCCGGATGCTCTCCCCAGCCTTGCTGCAGCTCCTCGGCGATCGCCTGCGGCGCTTTGCGCAGCTGCTTGCTCAGCTTGAAGCACGGCAGCGACAAATCCCCCATCTGCGGATTCGGCGGATATTCGATCCATTCCGCCAGCGCCTCCACGCTCACGCCTTCCAGCTTGGAAGCCGTCTGCTCGGCCAGCCATAGTTTGTAATTCATCCGTATAAGCCCCTTTCCCGATTGCGGCACGCTGCCGACAAACGCCCGCATACGACAAAGCACCCCGAGCGGGGTGCCTCCGTACGGGGCGCTGCTTTGTTGCTGTCGTCAAACTTCACATACTTTCCATTATATCGACCCGTGAAAATCGAGTCAAGCCGCTTTCACCGCTACTTTCCCAACCGTTCCAAGGCTCTGGCCGAACAAACATTCACAGCATCTTCTGCATCAGCACGACATTCAGCAGCCGTCCGAATTTCACACCGACCTCGCGCATCGTCCCCACCGTGTCGAAGCCGAACAACCGGTGGAGATGCAGGCTCGACGCGTTGCCTTCCTCGATGCGGGAGAGCACGGTATGCAGTCCCGCCTGCTTGCCTTGGGCGAGAACCGCTTCCAGCAGCGCTTTGCCGATCCCTTGCCCGCGGTACCCGTCCCGGATGTATAAAGACAGCTCGCTCGTTCGCGCATAAGCCAGCCGGTCCGAATACCGGTTCAGCGAGCTCCAGCCCGCCACGATACCGTCCAGCTCCGCCACCAGCACCGGGAATGCGTCCCCGTGCTGCTCGAACCATTGCTCCTGCTGCTCCAGCGTGCGCGGCACCGTATCGAACGTGGCCACGGTGTTCGCGATCGCTTCATTATAGATATCAAGGATTTGCGGTACATCCCTTAGATGGGCTTGCCGTATGCGCATGAATTTCCCAACCTCGCTCTGCCGTAGAATCTCTTCCTTCAACTTCTATCGTAACAAAAATAGCAGGCAAGCGCACACTGATGCAAGATTAGTATTGCTTTGATCAATTTAAGGATCTATATAAAGAACTACATGCGATCGCGTATGTGCTTTTTTATTGAACGAACGGGCAGAATTAGCTCAAAATAGAATGTGATATAATGTGTACCAGTTCGTGAAGGGAGATGATGATGTGAAGCAATCCATCCAAATCTGGCCCGGAACAAAAAAAGATGGTGATAACTCATTTGGTTGATCGCTTTCGAAAATGCTCCGATGAGAAGAATTATACATTGATTCGGTACGATATCATTGTAGGCTTAAAGAAAATGTACGACGAATTAAAAGATGAAGAAATTAAGCAAACAGCTTTGCAATGGATAGAATCTGAAGAAGATATCAAATATCGTAAGAAGTATGCTGCTATATGGTCAAATAAATAAACACTAATCGCACGGAGGTTGCACTAACGGAGAACGATAGTTCAACGAGCAACATTTATTACTTTAGAGAAAGTGCGAATATATATTCGTATCAGTTAACCCCTGAGTCTAATGTGGATCATAAGATTGATGCTAGGATCATGGCCTATATGGGATAGCCCAAGCCTTATACTCATGCCTTAAAAACAATGAAGCGTACGATCCGTTTAAGCATGCGCAGCGGCGGACTAGGACGCGAAAACAAAGTCCCAGACTGCCGCTGTTTTTATTGCGCCATCGTGTCCCGTTAGCTTAGCTTTGTTCACCATCTTTGACTTGTAACAATCGTAAACTATTGAGTGTAACAATTAAGGTTGCCCCCATATCGGCGAAAATCGCCATCCATAGCGTAAGCCATCCCGGAACGATTAATAGCAGTGCCACCACTTTAATTAACAGTGAGAACGCTATGTTCTGCTTGATGATCGCGAGCGTTTTTCTGCTTAGACTCATGGTGTACGGAAGCTTGCTTAAATCATCGCCCATTAAGGCAATATCCGCTGTTTCAAGGGCTGTATCGGTTCCGGCTCCACCCATCGCAATACCGACAGTAGACGCTGCAAGAGCAGGAGCATCGTTTACCCCATCGCCAACCATAGCGACATTAACGTACTGCGAACGAAGCGTTTTAATATACTCTAATTTATCTTGCGGCAAGAGTTCCGCTTTGACTTCGGCAATGCCCAAACGCTTGCCGACAGCATCAGCGGTTGCTTTGTTATCGCCGGTGAGCATGATGGTTTTCTTGATGCCAAGCTCATGCAGCTTTTGAATGACGTTTTTGCTTGATTCCCGTACTTCATCGGCAACCGCGATAAGTGCCAGGATTTTTGCTTCTGTTCCAAGGACCATGACCGTTTTCCCTTGGTTTTGCAGCTCTTCGATTTGGCGTTTTGCTTCTGTTTCCATTGATGTGTGCAGTTCAGCGAAAAGCTTTGGACTGCCCATGTAATAACGCTGTCCATTGATCCTTCCTTTTACCCCTTTACCGGTAATGGAGCTGAATTCTTCCGCATCGGCTTTAAAGTCAACTTGTGCCGCTTCTGCTTTTCTTAAAATCGCGGAAGCTAGAGGATGCTGCGAGCCTTTTTCAAGGATGGCTGAAATTTTTAACATTTCATGTTCATGTTCACCAAAGGTGATAAATTCCGTTACTTGCGGCACGCCTATTGTCAGCGTTCCTGTTTTATCAAAGGCAACAGCGGAGATCCGTCCTGCTTCCTCCAGGTGAATACCACCTTTGATAAGCACGCCGCGTTTTGCCGCATTACCGATTGCCGTTACAATCGATACTGGAGTGGAGATAACAAGAGCACACGGGCAGCCAACAACAAGAAGTGCTAACGCTCTATAAATCCATTCGCCCCAGCTGCCGCCAAGCAGCGGCGGAACAACTGCGATCACAAGCGCCACCATCATTATTGCTGGCGTGTAGTATTTCGCGAACCGGTCCACGAACGCTTGTGAAGGAGCTCGCTCGGCTTGTGCCTCTTCCACCAGGTGAATGATTTTCGAAATCGTAGTATCTTCAACGGTTTTGGTTACTTTTACTTCCAGTAATCCTTCTTCATTAAGCGTCCCTGCAAACACTTCATCATCGATGGTCTTGGTAACCGGAATCGATTCGCCGGTGATGGCTG
Organism: Paenibacillus validus NBRC 15382; assembly: GCF_004000985.1. Lineage (GTDB taxonomy): Bacteria > Bacillota > Bacilli > Paenibacillales > NBRC-103111 > Paenibacillus_G > Paenibacillus_G validus. The sequence goes on from NZ_BIMH01000048.1 coordinate 24,381, forward strand.
CTTGATTGACGCTAGACGAGCCCTTAATGACAATCCCGTCCATGGCAAGCTTTTGCCCAGGTTTTACAATCAGGATATCTCCAACCTGGATATCATCCACGTTTACCATCAGCTCGGTGCTGCCGCGACGAATGAATGCTTCCTTTGGTGCAATGTCCATCAAAGAGCGAATCGATTGACGAGCTTTCTCCATCGAATACCGCTCTAATACTTCGCTGATGGCGAAAAGAATGACTACAGTCGCCCCTTCGCTCCACTGTCCAATGGCTGCAGCACCTAAAATCGCAATGGTCATTAACACGTTCATATCAAACTGAAACCGGACGAGATTTTGGACACCCTTAATAAATAATTCATAGCCACCAATGACAATCGATGTCGTATAGAAAATAAACGAAAGCGAATGATCTTCTCCCAGAATGTAACCGGCAGCAAGCAGCAGAGCAGAGACAATCACGTTCCAGTTTTCTTTCCAAAACGGCCCTTTCTTTTCGACGACATGCTCTTTTTCAGGTGTCACTTTCAGGCTTTCAAATGCCCCTGCCTTCTCTAATTCCGCTACTGTCGTGTTACCAACAACGGTTATTTTGGATGCTCCGAAATTGACTTGTGCATCCTGAACTCCAGGGAGATTTTTTACGTTCTTTTCAAAAATACCGGCACAGTTTGTGCATGTAAACCCTTGAACGCGATACACGTTTTTAGCTTCTGCATGAGTTTGCGTATTATTGTCCAACTGGCATCAACTCCTGATTATGCGTCGAGGCAAGCTTGATGAGCTGCCGCACATGTTCATCTTCCAGAGAGTAAAACGCGAGCTTTCCTTCTTTCCGGTATTTGACCAGGTTCAATTTTTTTAACGTTCGCAGATGATGCGATGCCGTTGCAAGCGAGGATCCGATGATATTTGCAACATCACAAACGCACAGCTCATCTTCCTGGCACAGAGCAAATGCTACTTTCATTCTCGTTTCATCGGCGAGCACCTTAAACATGTTCGCCATGCCCGAAATATCTTGCTTCTGCAGAGAGTTTTGTACCCTTTGCACCGTTGCTTCATCAAAACAATACCGTTCACATGTATCATTTTCAGTCATGTAAGCACCTCCATCAATCAAACAATAGTTTGAGTATAGTGTTATGATAATCCCGATTTTATATTCAGTCAAACGTTTATTTAAATGAAATTAAAAACAGCGTGCGAATTAGATGAGACTAAATCACACGCTGTTTTCCGCACTTCCACTTTAGTGAACGCAAAAAAAACAAGACCCCCAACCATCGGTTAAGGGCCTTGCTTTGCTTAATGCGCTCGAGAGGACTCGAACCTCCACGGCTGTTACCCCACTAGAACCTGAATCTAGCGCGTCTGCCAATTCCGCCACGAACGCTCAATCATTCTTGTCCCCTTGGGGACAAGAAGTATAATATCATCTTCACACATAGAAGTCAACAGGTTTATCTATATTTTTTCGATGCCGTCCACACCCATTCAAGAAACCCAAAGTTTTCGAACCAGCCAGAAAATGAACGCCCATATCGGAAGTGTAAACAAGATGCCGAATACGATTCCGCGGATTGCCGAGCCTTGTTTCATCGTACAGCCCCTCCCTACCGTTCGTTTCCTTAGATCCTGTAGGTACTAGATGTATTCGCTTTATTCGGAAATCATGACTCGTCCGCCGATAGAAGGCATCTTTTTCGTGTACGTCCATATAATGGCTTCAAAGGAGGGATCTCCATGCTCATACTGCTGCAACTGGCGGGCGGGGTCTTGCTGGCGGTTCTGCTGTGGACCGTCTTGAAGTGGACGCTGCAAGCGTTGCTCTGGGGTCTCGGTACAGTCCTGGCGATTACGCTTATTTTCCCGGGCGTGTTGATCATGATCGGCAGTCTGCTGTTTGCCGCTATAGGTCTTCTGGCGGCGTTAGGGCTGCTGCTGCTGGCTTCCGCTTTCCGTTCCTGACGCTCGCTTCAGGGAGAATTATCCTTCCCGGTAAGCCTGCAGCGCCTTGTGCGACCAAGCCACCAGCTCCTGCACGTCCCCTTGCTCCGGAGTATTGAATACATGCGTTCCCCGATGCGGGTTCGAACGGTCCACCAGCACCACTTCCCCCTGTACCCCTTGCTCCTTCTTCTGCACGCGCAGTACATAGTTGTTATCCAATTGAATGAGAGACGCATTCCGTTCCATGCTATCGCCGCCCCCTTTCCGCATGAGCTTTGCTCATTTCCCCTAAGTTACCCGGAAAAGAAGACGCTCATACGAACGAATCGCGCAACCGCTGCGATCCGGGTTTAGGCTGCGTCCTCCCATGAGGACGGTTCGTGCGATACGCATAACGTGCCCGCCTCGCAGCTTCCTGCGAACCAGGTCATCGCGTCTCTTCTTCCTCGTCTCCGAACAGCTTCGTTCTCGGTTCGCTGTAAGGCTCGTAATGATACGCCCGATCCAGCTTGACGACGCGCCGGGTGCGCTTTCGAATCATGACGGTCGAATCGTCCCAGGCTACGACGAAGCCTCTCACATCGTTGGCTGGGTCGGCATCTCTAACGATCCTCAGCAACGTTCCTTCGATGCGGTAGCGGTCCAACTGCTCATCGGAAATCAAAGCAACCCCTCCTTCCGTATCTGCATAGTCCGTATAATTGAATGGTTCGAAACATAATAAATATACACCAATCGGGGGATACAATAAAAGTAAGAATCGATTGCCCTTGTAAAAAGAAAGAACCTGTCTGCGCTCCAAGAAGCGGCATACAGGTTCTATATTAGCGAATGTCCTACTTTAGCCGACATGCTCCCGAGAATCGTTCGTTTCGAACCAATAATCAAGCACTTTACTCGACATCACACGCTTGTTAATATAATCGACTTGCTGCTCGGTGAATTGCTCTTCCCAAGCCATATTGAGCTCCTTGCAAAGCTTAACGACCGTCAACAGTTCAGACCAAGCTACGTAACGTTTGTACCAAAAAAATTGAGGATGCTCTATCATATAGGGATACAGATCATCAAAATCCGTATGTTTACAATCAAGGGCACGTTCGAAATGCACCTTCGCCTCATTCAATTTGGTCTCGAAAAAATCATTCGGAATTTCTTTCCCCATGCAAGTAGCACCTCCCCAAGTAGTCAGTCAGATACAACTGCCATTCGCGTTACTCATGGTCGCTTACCCTCATTATAAAGGAAAAACTACCGGGATGGAAGGCTTTTAGTTCGAAACAGGCGATGCAAATGTTGTTATTCGAACTCGATCTTCCCGTCTGCGAGCGAGGAAATGCGGACGAGCGAATCGACCCGGACGCCGGATTCGCGAATCGTCCGGCCCCCCGCCTGGAACGATTTCTCAACCGCGATACCGACGCCGACAAGCGTCGCGCCCGACCGGCGAATGATGCGAATGAGTCCGCGCGCCGCATCGCCGTTAGCGATGAAGTCGTCGATCAGCAGCACACGGTCGTTCTCGTTCAAAAATTCTTTGGAAACCATAATGTCCGTGACAAAGCCTTTCGTAAAAGAAGGCACCCGTTCGCAGTACGTTTCCGTATCGGTGTTCAACGTCTTCTTGCGGCGTGCGAAGACCAAGGGCACGTTCAGCTCCTGCGCAGCCGCGAAGGCGATCGGAATACCCGAGGACTCGATCGTCAGTACTTTCGATACTTGCTCTTCCCGGAACAATCGGGCGAACTCCTTGCCCATCGCCGTTGTCAGCACCGGATCCACCGCATGATTCAAGATCGCGTCCAGCTTAATGACTTCATCGGAGAGGACGATGCCGACCTCCCGAATTTTTTGCTTCAATAACTCCATGCGCTCCACGTCCTTCGAATATACAATCTTTTTTCGTAAACTTATCATAACGGCAAAGCAGGTTTCAAGTGCCACTTGATGAGCAAATGAAAATTTCTTGCAACTTTCTGCTTCTTAATTCGTCTAAATGAGTAATAAGAGGAAGAAATAACGTTCCTTAGCACGAGAATATCCATATGAAAATGATAATTGTTCGTTTTCAAAATTTTTAGCGTTTATTTGAACGAATTTCGTCTTTGTTAACGGAGGCGCGAAAGAGTATGATTAGTAAGGTTATCAACCGATACGTTACACGGAAAGGGAGTTCATGATGAAACGAAAGAAAGCCTTCATCGGGTTCTTGTCCGTTGTTATATGTTTGGCTGCCTTGGCAGCCGGATGTCAGTCCAAACCGGTCGCGGTCGAATCCCAGAAGCAGCCGTCCGTGCAGGAACAGCCGCCGGTTTCCCCTGCGCCCGCGCCGGAAGCCGAGTCAGGCACACCGGATAACGCCGTCCCCGCCCCGGCAACGCCGCTGCCATCCAATGAGAAAGTATCTTTGGCCAGCGCGGAAGACAAGACGGAACAACCTTCGGCAAACCCCGGCAGCGGGAATAACGGCGCCGCCGGCACGAAGCCGAAAATTGAAATTGAACGCCCCTATACGCAAGCGAAACCGACGCTGCTCGGTTTGACGCTCAAAACGAACGCTTCGGCCATTGTGAACAAATTCGGCAAGCCGAAAAACGAATTCGTGATGGATGAAGACTCGGACCCGATGACGGTGTACGATTACGGCGATTTCCTGATCGGCTTTAACGCCAAGCAGGAATTGCATTTCATCGACGTCCGCAGCAGCGATGTTGATCCAGGCTTGAACGGGCTGAAGCTTGGCGATCCGGCGGCCGACATCGGCAAAGCGCTCGGCAAACCGACGGCCAGCTCCAACTATGTCATGACGTATAAAGCGAGCGGCGCGACCTTGAAGCTCGATATCGATCCGAAGACGCAAAAGATCAATTCTATCAAACTGTTTGCCGAATAAAGCAGCGGCAAGGCCCAAAAAAGCCTTCGAGACCGGGATTACCGGGTCGAAGGCTTTTTCATTTAGCTTTGGAGCTGACCGGCGAACGCTTGCGGTATCTCCGGTAAACGAAATAACCGGAGAGCGCGATGACGACAACAACAGCCGCCGTAACCCCCATATAATGGTGCGTCGCATGCAGCAACCGGGGCGCGTTCCTTCCAATCACATGCCCCAGCGTAAGAAACGATGTGCACCAGACGAGCGCTCCGGAACCGGCGAACAGCAAATACCGCCAAATGTTCACGTTGCTGACCCCGGATAAATAACAAGTGAAATGCCGAATGCCCGGTATGTAATAACCGAAGGCGACCGCCCACAGCCCATACCTGGAAAACCAACGCTCGGCGACCGCCAATCGTTCCGGCGTAAGCTTCACCCATTTGCCGTAGCGGTACAGAAACGGCTTGCCGACTTTCTTGCCGAGCGCATAACTGACAAGCATGCCCGTCATGGCTCCGCCGAAGCTTACGATAAGCGACGGTCCGAACGATAGCAGCGGGTCACTGCCAATTGTAAGCGTCCCCACAGTCGTCATGAGGATTTCGTCCGGAACCGGAATTCCAACAATCCCCAACGCCAATAACCCGTACAGAGCGATATACCCGTATTGTTCAATTAATTGCAGCAGATGCTCCAAGATGACACGCTCCAGCGTCGAATTTCGGCGGCGATCCTTTTTCAAAGGAGTCAAGCCATTAAATATTGTATCAGAAACTTGTCCAATTCCCAATAGACAATTCAGTCATCAGGACCCATCTGTTTTCATAAGTTATAGTAAACAAGCCTTACCTAAGGAGGTTATGCGTACCCTATGAAAAAATGGGGAAGCATCTTGCAGGTCAGCTTCACCTATATCGGCACCGTCGTCGGTGCCGGATTCGCCTCCGGCCAAGAAATCTTACAGTTTTTCACCCGATACGGTTGGATGGCAACGATCACGATCGGGATTGCCACCCTGCTGTTCACATGGCTCGGCATCAAGCTGATGCTGATGGCCGGCGCGATGAACGCCAAATCGTACGAAGATTTGAATCGTGTGCTCTTCGGCAAACGGATCGGCAACGCCGTCAGCTTGTTGACGATGGTGTCGTTATTGGGAGTCAGTACGGTCATGCTGGCCGGCGCGGGCTCCGTATTCTCGGAGCAGCTCGACCTGCCTTATCAGTTCGGACTCATCTTCACGCTGACCGCCGCCTACGTGCTGCTGGTCCGGGGAATGGACGCCATTATGGCGGTCAATTCCGTTGTCGTGCCCCTGATGGCCGTATTCAGCATCCTGGTCGTATGGAATGCCCTGGATACCCCCGGTGCCGCCAACTGGCTGCGGCTCGAATCGGATTATTCGACGCTGCGCATCTGGATGGCGCCGTTTCTGTACGCGGCCTTTAACTTGACCATGTCTCAGGCGGTGCTCGTTCCGCTCGGGGTGAAAGTAAAGGATCGTCAGGCGCTCATTTGGGGCGGCGTGCTCGGAGGCGTGACGATCGGGTTCATGCTGATGGCGGCGCATTTCGCATTGTCTTCGCAAATGCCGGGCATTCTGCAGTTCGACATTCCGATGGGACAACTTATTCAACGTGTAGGAGGACTCCTTCAGTGGCTGTTTTTGTTCGTCATTTACGGAGAAATATTCACGACCTTATTAGCCGATGTATACGGCCTTTGTCTGCAGATCGAGCAGCGCTTCCGCTGGTCCTACCAAATTGTGCTGCCCGGCGTGCTTGTCTTCAGCTATGCCATTAGCCAAATCGGCTTCAAAACGCTGATCTCGTCGCTTTATCCGTTATTTGGCATGCTCAGCATGGTTTGGCTCGTGCTGATGATGATCCGCCCCAGCGAGCCGCTGCGCCCCCCGAGCTAGCGCCAGGACGAGCGCCAGCCGAAGCAGCATCATCAAGGCGGCGGCGAACGTAAAGACGAAGCCGCACAGCAAATAGCCGTAATGATACGGCGGGTATGATGCCGAATCGCGCAGCACGGCAACCAAATCCGTGAATAGAAACAAGCTGCCGATCAGGAACAGCGCAAGCAGCACATAATCGAAAAACGTCCATTGCAGCAGCTGCGGCGCCGCCTGTCTGAACAGCGAAGCAGCGGTACGAGGCTTCGCGTCTCCAACCGCCTCCGGGGATAGCGCCCCTTCGGCTTGAACAGCAGCCTCGGGCTGAGGGTCAAGGCCGGCCCCCGACTTGTCGGCCGGCTTGCTGTAAATCATCCAAATGAAAAGAAACGCCGAACCGGTCGCGGCAAGCCCTAGCACGCCGCCGATTACGGCAAGTAACGTCATCATGCGTTCCACCCCCTATGCGGATCATTTATGAATATCGGGCAAGCTCATAAACCGCCCATACAAATAAAGCAAACAAAGCGGCCGGCAGCGCGAACAAACCGCCAAGCAGCAGCCCGCTGCCGCCCGGTACACGGGCTTTGCGCCATAAGACGGCCTGGTTCCAGCGCTGAAGGGGGGGACCGGGGACGAGCGGCGCGTCCGACGTTCCGCATTCCGGCGAATGCTTGATTTTTCCGCGCTTCCAGCCGACCTGATAGGTCATTTCACGCGGGGTTCGGTTCTCCGTCTCCATATGAGGAAGCACCTCCGGTTCATTTGTGCTATTGTAATAGTAGTCGATATGTTGGGAAAAATGCAATGGTATGCGAACTGGAGGGAATGATCATGTCGAAAAAAGCCGCAATAACCGGGGGTGCGCAAGGTATCGGGAAAGCGATCTCGCTGGCGTTCGCAGACAAGGGTTATGAAGTGTGCATCGCCGATGTCGACCCGGAGGCCGGCGCGGAAGCGATTCAGGAGCTGCGCGAGCGAGGACATGAAGGCTACTTCATGCAGGTCGACGTGGGTAAAGAAAGCGATGTCGAGCGATGGTTTTCATGGATAGAGTCGGAGCTGGGCCATATCGACGTACTGATCAACAATGCGGGCATTGCACGGAACGCGCCTATGCTGGAGCTGCCGCTCGCCTCGTTCGACGAGGTGCTCGGCGTTAATTTGCGCGGCGCTTTCGCCTGCTCGCAGCTTGCCGCAAAGCTGATGAAACGCCAGGGCTCGGGCGCGATCATCCATATGGCTTCGACGCGCGGCTTGATGTCCGAGCCGAACACCGAGGCTTACGCCGCTTCCAAGGGCGGCTTGCTCGCGCTCACTCACGCGATGGCGGTCAGCTTGGGCCCTTACGGCATTCGCGTCAACGCGATCAGCCCCGGCTGGATCGAAACGGCCGACTGGCAGAAGACGTCCGAGCGCCGTACGCCGGTTCATTCCGAGCGGGACCGCTTGCAGCACCCGGTCGGGCGTGTCGGCAAGCCCGAGGACGTCGCCGCTGCATGCTTGTATTTGGCGGGCGACAGCGCAGGCTTCATTACCGGGCAAAACCTCGTGATCGACGGCGGCATGACCGTAAAGATGATCTACGAGGAAGAGTAGGGACTCAAGGTTCCCGAGCAGAGACAATTTCGGAGGAGATTGGAGCATCATGTGGTTTGTACTAGCGGCGGCTGCGGCCGCCTGCTTCGGTTTAAGAGGCATTTTATATCAATGGACGTCCAAGCGTCCGCTCGACCGCAACCTGATGTTGTTCGGAGTGTATTTATCGGGCACATGGATTACGCTCGCAGCGGCGCTTGCGCTGCGGGCGCCCTGGACCCCGGCCGTAGGGCTGGGAGCGTTAATGGGGCTGTTCTCGTTCATCTCGAACGCGGCCATGTATAAAGGGTTTGCCGTCGGCAAAATGTCGCTCATGGCCATGTTTACCGGCCTTCCGCCGGTTGTCGTCGCGCTGTTGGCGTTCGCCGTCTGGGGAGAACGCCTGAGTGTATGGCAGCTCCTGGCCTTTGTCGTTATTATGTCGGGCCTCCTGATGGTCCGTTACTCGAATGACCTGTCGCTGCGCAACCTGCAGGGCGCGCAATGGGGTGTGCTGACGATGCTCTTCTTCGGCTTGACGGATTTTTTCACCAAGCAGGCGACGCTGCTGGGCGCTGCGACCTTCCCGACCCTGGTCGTCATGTATGCCACCGGCGGCATTCTGTTCTGCTTCATCTGGCTGCGGCAGCGGGGCCAAGCGTTACAGGCAGCGGATATGGTCCGGCAGGCGCGGAACGAGACAGCGGCAGCAAGCGCTGGCGCGAGCGGACGCGGAGCGGCGGATGCGCACGGGAATGCGTCTACGGACGCGAAGGACGGCGGCGAGCCGGTCAACCGGACCGATGGGTCCGCCGCTTCAAGCGGATCCGGCCCGGCTGCGGCCAAGCCGTGGACTTGGCGCCGGACGCTGCTCTGGGGCATGACTGTCGGCATCACGAACGCCAGCGGCATGATGCTCGCCATGCCTGCCTTCAAGCTCGGGACGACCGGGCTCGTGTCGGCCGTGATGGCCGCCAATGTCGTGCTGGTCATGCTGTACGCGCGCTTTGTGCTGAAGGAAAAATTCACCCGGCTCGAATCGGCCGGTTTGATGATCGGGTTAACGGGGATTGTGCTCCTTAAACTTCTTTCCTAGCTTCAAACCGAACTCATTCAGAGCTTCAAACCGAATCCATTCAGAAGCTTCTAACCGAGCCAACGAACCGTAGCGGAACTTTGATCTTCCTTGCTGCCTCCCCGTCACGGACGGCTAGCCGCAATCGTTCATCATCGTTCCGCTATTTCTATAGGATCGCCTTACAGCTTGCGTTATCGGTTTAGTCGGACGACCGAATCGGCCGTAAAGCGCGCGGTATAAGCGTCAACCACATGCCGATGGCACGTGAACAGCAGAAGCTGCCCCCGTTCCGAGACGCGCTGCAGCAGGTCCAAGCTTCGCGCGAGCCGGTCGTCGTCGAAATTGACGAACAAATCGTCCATAACGAGCGGCATGCGTACGCCATTCGCCGCATATTCGTCGGCGAGCGCGAAGCGAATGCACACGTACATTTGCTCGGCCGTCCCCCGGCTGAGGCGCGACGTCTCGACGAGCTGTCCGTCCTGCCGCTGGGCTATGACACGCTGCTCACCGATCGGAGCAAGCATGCGTTCAAACCGGCCTTCGGTTATAAAAGCAAAATCCTGCGAAGCCCTTTGCATCACGAAGGGCTGTTTGTCGTGCTCGAACAAACGTTTCGTCTGCACGATCAATTGGCTGCACAGCGCATGGACCGCCCAGCGCTTGGTCAGCTGCGCCAGTTCGGCGCGGCGCTCCTCCGCAAGCTGAAGCAGGTCCGCATGCGCGCGGCCGTCGGCCAGCCGCTCCTGCTCGAAGCGTGCGCGGCTCCGCGCTTCGCGCGTTTCCTCCAGGCGACGGCGGAGGTCGCCGATCGCTTCCCCGAGCGCGGCCGCCTCCGCCTCGAGCTCGTGCTCGCTGCGGTTCCGCAGCGGCTCCAGCGCCGGCTCCCACGCCTCGCCGAGCAGCGTGCGCAGCGCGGTCGCCTCCTGCCGCCGCTCGCCCAGCAGCTCACGGCGGCGCAGCGCCTGACGCACCAGCCGGCGCAGCGCTTCGCCGCTATCGGCGCCGGCGGCGCGGTACAGCTCGCGGCGGCGCTCCCT
>NZ_BIMH01000049.1 GCF_004000985.1 Paenibacillus validus NBRC 15382
TCCTTTATTCGTAATGAATCCGCGGATCCACGTAGCTGTAGGTAATATCCACAATCAGATTCACCAGAGCGACGATCGCGGCAATAACCAATACGCAGCCTTGAACGACGATGAAATCTTGATTAAGAATGGATTGAACGATAAGCCTTCCCATCCCGGGGATGTTAAATACCGATTCAATAAATACCATCCCCCCGACGATATGTCCGAGCTGCAAGCCAAGCAGGGTAATGATCGGGATCAGCGCATTGCGCAAGGCATGCTTCACGATGACCAGCCGTTCCTTCGAACCCTTGGAACGGGCAGTTCGAATATAATCCTGCCGGATGACCTCCAGCATCGCCGAACGGGTCTGGCGGGCAATCGATGCCAAAGACGCCAGCGCTAGAACAAAAATAGGCATCAGCATATGCTTGACGCTTTCGCCAAAGTCTTCCCATGGCGATACATAGCCTTGAACCGGCAGCCATCCAAGCTGCATGCTGAACAAATACACGCCCAGGATCGCGAGCCAGAAGCTGGGAATCGAAATCCCGGAATTGGAAATCAGGAGAACGGCGGAATCCCATGCCGACCCGCGCTTGACGGCGGCGATCACCCCTGCGGGAATACCGATGAGCAACGCCAGCAGCAGCGAATAAATCCCGAGCTGCAGCGTGATCGGCAGACGGGTGGCGATCGTACCGGTCACCGCGTCTTTATAGTATAAAGATTTGCCCAAGTCTCCTTGGAGCACATTGCCGAGCCAGTGAAGATATTGAACCGGCAGCGGCTGATCCAGTCCCATTTCCTCCCGCAGCAGATCGATCTGCTCCTGGGTAGCCTCGCTGCCCAGCATGATGCGGGCCGGGTCACCGGGAAGCAGCTGCATGATCAGGAAAACAAGCATCGTTACAATGAGCAGAACAATGACGGTCTGCAGAAGCCTTCTTAGGATAAATGTTGCCATTAATGGACGCCTCCCTCGCTCAAGATTAACGATAACGAGGGTAAGTCGGAAGCATGGCTTACCCTCATTGTACCGGCTACTTCTTCAACCACACGCCCTCCGGGTTCCAGTCGAACGCATTCGTTTTATCGAAATCGATGTTTTGCACGTGGGGGGAAATGGCCATACCGCTTACGAGACTGAGAAGCGGAAACCCGATGGCATATTCATCGAAAATCACTTTTTGCAGCTCCAGCACTGCTTTTTTCGAGGCTCCGGCATCCGTCGCTGTCCTTGCTTCGGCAAGCAGCTGCTCTACCTTATCCGGATGGATGATGTGCTTGGCGTACAGCGAGCCGTCTTTGCTGATGATCCGGTTCATATGGATCGAGATATTCGGCGCGAGCGCTCTATAGAACAGAATCATCCCGTCCCACTTATCCGCAATCATCGCGCTCCACTTCGCGGCGTCCACCGTAACCAGTTCAACTTCAATGCCCACCTTGGCTAGATAGCTTTGAACGGCCGTCATGACCTCGGCTCTGGATGCGTCTGTGGTGATCTTCGTCTTGAAGCCGTTCGGATAACCGGCCTCCGCCAGCAATTGTTTCGCTTTCTCCGGATCGTATGCGAATCCTTTCACATCCGGGTTGTAGAACTGGGAAGAGGCATTATTCCACTGGTTGGTAGCCAAGGCCATCCCGCGAAGCACCGAACCGATAATGGCCTTGGAGTCCACGGCATACATGACCGCCTGCCTGACCTTGACATCCGCGAACGGGGAATTCGGATTGGCGCTGTCGAACATCAGTCCTACACCCAAGGGGCCAGTAATGTTCTCATTCGTACGGATCACGTATTTCCCCGTCTTCTCCAGCTCCAAATAAGTTTCGGCGCTCATTTGCGTCAGGACGTCGCCGCCCCCCGTCTTAAAAGCATTGGCCGCCGTATTCCGGTCATAGATGAGGGAATACTCAATGCCGTCCAAATAAGGCTTGCCCTTCTGCCAGTAATTTTCGTTCTTTTTAAACTTGACCGAAATATCGCGTTCCCAGCTGACTAACTTGAAGGGACCCGTGCCGACCGGGTTTTTAATGGCCCAGTCTTTTCCGTTTTTCGTAATCGCCGTCGGGGATGCCATCTTGACGTAATAGGCAATCGATTCAAGCAGATTGTTATCCCATTGCGCAAGATTCAGCCTCAACGTGTGGGCATCGATCACATCCATCGATTGGATGCCGTTGACCTCGGGACGTTTGGCTTTCTGGTACTCTTCGATATTCCACTTCACCGCTTCTGCGTTAAAGTCGGTATCGTCCTGGAATTTGATGCCGCTCTTTAATTTGAACGTAAGGGTCTTCGCTTGCGGATCGGCTTGCCAGCTATCCGCAAGCCATGGTGTCATGATCGCTTTATCATTATAGCGGCCAAGCGTTTCCAATACCGGCTGAACAAAGTACAGACTCGACGATACCCGTTGTTCAGCCGGATACCCCAGATTGGTGACATTATCGAGCACAATAACTTTCAACGTGCCGCCTGGCGTCGGCCCTGTATTCGTCGGTTCCTTCGAAGCTTCTTGAATCGCAGGCTCTTTGCTGCATCCGCTCAGTATTACAGTAATAAACAGACAAGCGGCAAAGCTGAAGTATATAAACCTGGTCATTTCTGACCTCTTTCTCATTCCAACACTCCCTTTTTCAACATACGATTTATTTTTGTACCCACACTTCCTCAGGAGCCCAATCGTACCCGTTCGTTTTGAACATCCCCAGGTTTTGGACCTTCGGATTCATGAAGATCGAACTTATCGGACTTGCCATCGGGAAATACATCGCATGGTCATCATGGAGGACTTTTTGCATGTCCAACACTGCTTTTCTGGATGCTTCGGCATCCGGCGCGTCTATGGCGTCCTTCAGCAGCTTGTTTAAGCTTTCCGGATGGATGATGTTTTTGGAGAAATAGGCGGCGTCCTGGCCGAAATTGCGGTAGATTAAGGTCGGAGCGTTAGGCTGCAGCGTTCTGATATAAACCGTCATCCCGTCCCACGTACCAGCTGTCAAAGCGATAAGCTTCGATACGTCCATCGTAACCACTTGCACATCGATGCCTACCTTGGCCAGGTAGCTTTGAACGGCTGTCACTAAATTTTCATAGGAAGGTATCGTCGTGATCTTCGTCTTGAAGCCGTTCGCATACCCCGCCTCCGCCAGCAATTGCTTCGCTTTCTCCGGATCGTAGGGGTAGCCCTTCACATCCGGATTGTAAAACTGGGCGGTTGAATCATAATATTGGTTGGTCTCTTCGGCTAATCCTCTTAACACTGATTTGATAATGGCCTTGGTATCCACCGCATGCATGACAGCCTGCCTGACCTTCAGCTCTTTTAACGGGGAATTCGGGTTGCCGCTGTCGAACATTAATCCCAAGCCAATCCGGCCATAGATCTTCGCATTGTTTTGCATGGTCGATTTCCCTAATTTCTCAAGCTCAAGCGTCGTCTCCGCGGTCATTTGGGTGATCACATCGGCGCCCCCGGATTTAAACACATTGCCCGCCGTGTTAAGGTCATAAATGAAGGAGTATTCGATAGCATCAAGATAAGGCTTACCCTTTTGCCAATAATTTTCATTTTTCTTAAACTTGATCGAAACATCTTTCTCCCAGCTGACAAAGTTGAAAGGACCCGTGCCGACCGGATGACTGACCGCCCAGTCTTTGCCGTTCTTTTCCACGGCTGCCGGCGATACCATCAATACGAAATAGGCAATAGAGTCCAGCAAGCCGATATCCCAGGAAGCCAGGTTCAGCTGCACCGTGCTCGCGTCGATCACTTGAATCGATTGTATGCCTTTTACTTCAGGACGCTTGGCGGCCACGTACTGCTCGATGTTCCACTTTACCGCTTCCGCGTTAAAATCCGTACCGTCCTGGAATTTGATGCCCTGCTTGATTTTAAACGTAATCGTCTTCGCCTTCGAATCGCTTTGCCAGCTTTCCGCAAGAAACGGCGTCATCTTGCCTGTTCCATCATAACGGCCCAGCGATTCAAGCGCAGGCCTGTTGTAGTATAGCGTAAACGAGGCTGCATCTGTGGCTGGAAAACCGATATTTGTCGCGGTGCTCGACATAATAAACTTCACGGTGCCGCCCGGTGTCGGCCCCGTAGCCGCCGGATTCGCAGAATTCGCCGGAGCATTCGTCGCTTTCGCATCCTTATCTGAATTGTCCGATGCATCGCAACCGGAAATGATGACAGAGAATAGTAAACAAAGGGCGACGCTGAGATACAATAACTTGGCCATACCTGACTTCTTTCTCATTTGAACAGTCCCTCTTTCTTCGTAAGCGTTGGTTGATCAGCTCCGTCGAACCTGCATGAATATTTGTTCAAATATGTAGTTGGAATAGAAGCACAGTGAAGCTGCGGTGCTTATCTCTACGAAACAAGACAAGAAGTCCTAGCTCTTCTTGGTTATTTCCACAATGCCGTTATCGGCGTCCACCTTGACCCAATCGCCGGTTTCAATGATCTTGAGCGGATCCTCATCCAGGTCGGTCATAGCCGGTGCATGCGTCACCACGGCTCCCAGGGCGACCTTCGTCGTCATCGTATTGAAGAGCATCGCCTTGGGAGCGGTTCCGACCAGCCGCGTGCTATGGAAAATGCCGGACCATCCGGATGAACCTTTGGCACCCGGAAAGACAAGCACCTTATCAGCAAAGCTTTGGCCGCTTAGTTCGTGGCGCACTTCCACAATCTTACCGGTCATCGGATTGACTCCGCCCCATCCCGAGATCGAATCGTGGGTGACCAGAGCCTCCCCTTCCGCGCAGCCGCCGACGATTTTCCTCCCGTGCAGTACAATTTTCTTCATCGCAGCCCCCCGCTCCACTTGCCGGTGACAGCCGCATGGATACAGTCCTCAAGCGATCCAAACCACGTCTGTACGCCGGTGATTGCCGGCAGGTAGTGCGCCTGCTTCGCCGAATCCGTCGCCACAACCTTCGTTCC
This sequence comes from Paenibacillus validus NBRC 15382, assembly GCF_004000985.1. GTDB lineage: Bacteria > Bacillota > Bacilli > Paenibacillales > NBRC-103111 > Paenibacillus_G > Paenibacillus_G validus. The sequence goes on from NZ_BIMH01000049.1 coordinate 4,947, forward strand.
CGGCGGCAGCATTTGGCTGATTGCCGGACACGTATCGCTCATCAAGAGACCGCCGGCATCGGTAATAATTTGGGTGTATCCATTCTTGTCCGCCAACTGCCGGAGCGCCCTCGGCGTGAAGATCCACAATTTCGTTCCGCTGTTGATCCGCTTCCCTTTCAGCAGCTTGCAGATTTCCCAAATTTGCTCGATGGATGCGTGCGGACAGCCGAGCATGATGAAGTCCACGTTCGTATCTTTGGCGGAAACGTTCAGGTTGTCGTACATTTGCTGCCGTTCCGCCTTGCCGAACTTGAAGCTGAACTGCGGCTTATTCGTTCCGAACGCTTCTTCTATGGTGCGGGCTTCCGCCGTAATGCCCGGGATATGATACATTTCTACGCCGCCCGATGAAGCGGCCGCAGCTCCAAAATGCTTGACGCGGTAGGAATTCGGCACATGCCGGATCCCTTTCAGGACGGGCACCCGATCACCGATGACTTCGCCGACATAGTAGCCGAGCAGCCCCCAATCGGTCATGCTCTCGACTTCCCATTCGACTTCCACCAGATCCGTGCCCAGCCTGTTTTCGTCGATATGATATCCCCAGTACGGAATCCGTCCCGTGAACATCGCAGCCGCCGTGCTTTCCCTGCCTTCGCAATTGGTGCGCGCTCCGAGAATGGAGTTGATGTACACCACCGCCGAGGACTCCATCCAGGCGCAATGCTCTCCCTTCACCGGCACATTGCCGATCTGGTAGGGCGTACATGTACTCATCAGCTGGATGCCGAGTCCTGCGTTGTACGCTTCGTTCTCCTTCGTCAGCTTCACTTGCTCGGAGGGAGCGCCCAGCGCTTCCCAGTATTCCGTATCCATCCCGGAAATAAGCTGGCAGGAATGGGTCTTGACCATGGGAATCTCGACGGGCTCCTGACTGTCCAGGTTGAATTCGGAAAAGGCGGCGTCGAATCCGTGCTGGCGTGCATAATTCGACATCAGCGGACCCGCAATGGTTACCGCAGTGCTCACATTGTTGGTATGGATCAGCTTCTCCGCTCCCAAAGCCTCGCCGTAGCGAACCAATAAATCCATCGACTTCTGCACGGCCGGCCCCTCCCGGCCATCCAGCATAAACTTTTCTTCGTCCGTTAATCTCATAATCTCATCCTCCGTTCTTATAGTGCGATCGGTTCCATCCACGGGTTGTCGGTGCGTTCCAGATTATCCTTCAGCCGCTCTTGCAGGGCGGCGATGTCGATTTGATGGACGCTGCCAGTTCCTGCAAGATCCAATGCGTTAGCCGCAGCCGCTCCCATCGCAATGCAGGGTCCCATTACGCGTACGCTCGAGAGGGCGGCAACGTCTCCATCGATGCAGCGTCCAGCCGCAACCAGGTTATCGACATCCGGAGGCGTCAAGCTCCCCAGGGGCACGTAGTGAACGTGGTCATCGGGGTAAGGCTCCCAAATATAGCCTTCCGCATGACTATGCAGTTCAACCGGCCATGCCGTACGCGCAATTGCGTCCGGAAAACGCGTGCCGGCGCGCACCTCTTCAACCGTCAACTGCTTGCTGCCGACAATCCAACGCGTCTGGCGAATTCCGGCAAACCCGTAGCTGCGGACGCGTGCTTTGCCGAAGCAAAGCGGAAACTCACCTTTCAAGAAGTTCAACGCTTTGTCCGCCTCTGTTTTCCCCTCGATAGCTTTCATGGAAGCGGCCACCGGTTCAAGCGGCGTTTCCACATGGTTCATATTGACCAACGCGGTTCCCTTCCCCGGGAACGGTATAGCAAAGCCGTCCTTACGGACGATTCCGTAATCGTCGGCTCTTTCTTTCAGTCTTGCGCCAATGACGCCAAATCCCGGATAGTTCTTTTCGTCGATCCCCTCGACCACCATCATCTGGGAACCGTAAACCGCAACCTCGGCCGCTTCCCGGCAAGGAAGCCCGGCATGCCACGCCAGCGCTGCGTCTCCCGTCGCATCGACAAAGCCGTTTGCAGTAACGCGCACGTCTCCGTATCGCGTAGTCAGCTCAATCGAGGTAATGCGCCTTCCTTCACGGTTCGCTCCCCTAAGTATGGCGCCGAGAACGACGGTGATGCCGGCAGCGCTCACTGCCTCCTCGATCCAGCGGGATAAGGCGATCTCGTCATACATGACCGCATTCGTCGATTCCCAGTGAAAGCGGACCCCGCCGACAGCGCCGAGCTCACGCAGTATATCGTCTGCGATTCCATGGGTGAACTGATAGCCCTTCTTGCCGCTCGAGAAAAGACCGCAGAAGGTGCCGATGATCGAGTTTACAGCCTGACCGCCAAGGGCCGGAAGCCCGTCGACCAGCGTCACTTTACGCCCGAGCCGCGCAGCTTCCAGTGCGGCGGAAATGCCCGCGATTCCGCTGCCTACAACGCAAATATCCGTTTCCACCTCACGCACGGGACTCTCATTGTTCTTTTGCACCACGCGCGTGGCGGTGCTTGCTTTTGCTCCCTCTATCATATCGAACACGCTCCTTATCCATAGATAACGTTCCTTGTTCCAACCCGACCTTACGGCATAACCACATAAATGTCCTCATCCTCCACTTCCACGGCAAACCCTCTCAGCTTGGTGTCCGTATCGACAAGATGTCGTCCGGTTTTGAGATCAAATTCCCATCCGTGCCACGGACAGCGCAATATTTCCTGATCGCGCCCGAACTCGTAATCATACACCATCGATGGAAGACGCGTCCCGCAAACCTTGCCTACGCAAACCGGCGCTGCCGCATGCGGACATACATTGCGCCATGCATAATATTGACCGTCCACCATGAAAATTCCAAGCTCCATGCCTTTGACCTCTACAAGGTGTCGCCCCTTCTCCCGCAGGTCGGCGACTTTGGCAACCGCGTGTCTGGTCATCCGGCGACTCCCCCAATGCCGGCACCTTCCACGACTTCCTTCAGACCGTACACATCCATTGCGGTTTTGGCGGCGATTTTTTCTCTTAACTCTCTTGGGAACGAGGCAAGTGCCATTTTCGGATTATCGAAATCCCAATGCGGATAGTCGGAAGAGAACATGACCATGTCTTCAGCCCCGCACATGTTAATAATATCCACCAGATGCTGGGGTTGGGTCGGCTCCTCGATCGGCTGCGTCGTTAATAACACATGTTCTTTGATGTATTCGGACGGGAGCTTCTTCAACCAGGGCACCGTATCCCGCAGTGCTTTGTAGTTTTTATCCATCCGCCACATCAGATGCGGAAGCCAGGAAATGCCCCCTTCAATGGCGACGAATTTCAGCTTTGGAAACTTTTCGAATACGCCTTCGCAGACCAGGCTGTTCACTTGCGACATATAGTTGATCGGAATAATATTTTGCCATTCCATATAACGAGTCGGGTATCCGGAAGGCGTGGGAGGGTAGGTGGGGCCAAGTCCTTCATTCCCCGGATGAATGGCCACTGGCAGCCCGTGCCTTTCGGCGGCTTCATAAATCGGATGATAAAATCTTTGTCCGAACAAAGTCCGCGACGCGCTGCACATCATGACTTGTACGATATCCGGATGGCCGGCCAGCCGTTCAATTTCCCGGACTGCAGCGTCCGGATCGGCATGGTTGATCAGAATCGACCCTTTGTACCGGGGACTCGCTTTCAACCAGACTTCGTTCTGCCAATCGTTATGAGCAGACGCGACCGCATTGGCATAGTCCGGATCATAATTTAAGGAAATGCCGATCATGGAGGCGTTTCCGGTTAAGATCGCATAATCAAAGCCGTATCTGTCCATATGGTCCTTGAGAACAAACTCCGGGTCGCTTCCGGGGTAGCCGCCTTTTTCCGGCTTAACGTCTTTCCGTATATAGCCGACGGCACTCCAGGATTTTCCTCCGACGCCTATTCCTTGTTCCAGCCATTGCTGATGCCACTCTTTGGGTAAAAAAGGAAGAAGTTCTCGGGGACCGGCTAAATCATTGTGTAAATCGGTATCAATCAACCGCGGGGCTGCAGCCATTATATTCAGGCTCCTTTCATTCATTCATATCGGTAAGTCAAGAACCGTGACCGACAGGCGCGTTGCTTGCGGGAATGCCGCGCTAGTTGGCAGCGCTTACATCAATGCCGTATAGGCATCCGGCCACACGACCCATTCACATCTTTCCTCATGGCGAATGCTGGACGGTGGCCGGAATCATTCTGTTACAAGGACTTTAGGTCCGTATCCTTTATTCGCCGCTCTTGAATGGTGAACAAATGAATACGTACCCGCTGCAAGCTCCGGGTCATCCGGCGTCCTGACGTTGTGGGCTTCTGCTCTTTTGAATGGCCTCGACGCGCTTCATCATATCCGGGTCATCCTTCGGATCGGGCAGAACCGAAAGTACACGGTTATGCAGTTCAATCAACGGCTCTCTGAATTCCGCATAGGGAATAATATAAAGCTCATTGTTCCGGATTGCCTCCAGCACCTTCTCCGCCAGGATGACAGGGTCCAGACCGGGCTCGATGACCGCCTTCAGCCCCTTCATGATCTCTTCATCCTCATGGTAGTAGCCGGTATTGGCGAGATGCTGCGGACGCGTGCGCACCGCCTCGTGAATATTCGAATTCACCGCCCCCGGGCACAGCACCGATACCCCGATATGATGCGGCTCAAGATCTATACGGAGAGACTCGGTCAATCCCCGCACGGCAAACTTTGACGTGCAATATACACCGGTACCGGTCATGGGGGTAAAGCCTGACATCGATGCCGTATTCACAATATGTCCGCCCTTGCCGTATTCGATCATTCTCGGGACGAAGGTCTGGATACCGTTGATGACGCCGCCGACATTGACATTCATAATCCAGTCCCAATCTTCGTAAGTCGCCTGCTGCATCGGACCGAAAATACTGACTCCTGCCGTATTGCACAACAGCTGCACCGGACCGAATACGCGTTCCGTCTCGTCGGCCGCCTCGGCCATCGCCTTACGGTCCGTAATATCCAATCGAATGGGATGCACCTGTGCATCCGTTTGTTCGAAATAGGCCATCGCCTGATCCAGATGATCCTGACGGATATCGGCGATGACCACCTTCATACCGGCTTTGGCGAAGACTTTAGCTTGCCCTAAAGCGACTCCGCTGCCTCCTCCGGTAATGAATGCAACTTTTCCCTTGAAATCTTGCATGACTTCCCTCCCTCATCGGTTTACGGCGCGCACCAACCGCCCTGGCCGGCTATTGCTTCGCCACCGGATCCGGAGTGAGCAAGGAGAAGGTCGTTTCCAATACATCGTCCAGTTGCTCTAATTGCGGAAAATGCGAGGTTTGATCTAAAACTTCAACGGTTGCGCCCAAAATTTCCTTCTGAAACACATACGCATAATCGACTGGAAGAATGGCATCCTGCTTCCCCCAAACAATACAAGTCTGGGCTCGTATCCGATGCAGACGACGGCGAAGACCTTTGTCCGGCAGCGGCCACAGGAACCGGGAAGCTTCCGCCATAACGACTTGCTGATCAATCAGTACCTCCAAACGTTTATCCGCATCCTCCGGTAAAGCAAAATGGGCTTGGGCGAGCGGAGATTCATTATCGTAAAATAATTTGGAATTTAAATCGCCTTCCATGGAGGCAGATCTCTTCTCAATCTCTTCGTCCCACAATCCCGCTGCGCAAAGCAGCAGCAGATTCTGGACTCGTCTCGAGTCGGTTGCCGCCAATTCTGCAGCCAGCATGCCCCCGAAGGAATGACCGATGATATCCACATTCTCGATCCCTAACAAATCAATCAAATCAAAGTAATAAAGCACGACATCCCACAAATTCCGAAGATCAAGTTCATTACAGCTTGTAGCCCCCCCTGTTCCCGGGAAGTAAGGAGCGTAAACTTTATATTCTTTCGCTAATTCCTCTAAATAAACATCCCATTTCAACCCCCCCGCTCCATGCAGGAAGATGACGGGCTTGCCTTCCCCGGCAACGAGAACTTTCGCTTGCGCGCCTTTGCGCAGCTGGATGGTCAGCAGTTCAGGTGACGACATGATATGACTCCCCCTTAAACGGAATTTTGGGCCAGGCCCGCATGATTTAAACGGTTGTTCGCAACTTCCGGCCATCCGACAACAGGCCATTGATCATCCCAAATATCATGCAAATACGGCATGACTTCTTTCGAAAACAGCTCAATATTTTTAACGGCTAAATGATGCGGCATGGAGCCGATATTCAGATGCGCCGTAATATTACCCACGCGAAGCGATTTAATCATTTCTCTAAGCCTGTCGCGAACGGTCGCAGGGGAACCGGCTATGACGTTGCCCGCTTCAACAATCTGCTTCCAGTCAAAATCAGTTTTTGTCGAGTATCTGCTCTTACCATGTAAAGCGAACTGACTCACCAAGCTTTCGGCTACACTTCTAGCGGTACGGTATCCTGGAGCTTCCGCATATTTAGCCGGAATGTGCATGAGTGTTCTCAGCATGTAGCGAAGATGCTCTTCATAGTCCTGCTGAGCCCGTTCATCGGTTTCGGAAACTAGAATCACCTGATTAAATCCGGCCCAATAAGGATTCAAATCTTTCCCAAGCTTCTGACGATGCTCCCAGAAACCATCCATAAATTTCTTCGCCGTCGCATATCCGCTATAACTGAGATAATAGTAAGGAAGATCGTTCTTGGCACAGTAATCCCATGTTTCTACACTCCCGCTCCCGGGAAGCCAGATCGGCGGATGCGGCTTTTGATAAGGGCGAGGCCACAGGTTGACGTGCTTGAGCTGCGTATATTTGCCGTTGAAAGGGAAAACTTCACTTCGCGTCCACGCCTGTTTAATGAGGTCGAGCGCTTCATAGAACCGGGGTCTTAATTCAGCAGGGGGAATGCCGTATACGTAGTTGGTGTCCATGGAGGTTCCGGCCGGAAAACCTGCCACGACACGCCCTCCCGTAATGTTATCCAGCATAGCCAGTTCTTCAGCCACGCGGATGGGGGGATTGTACAGAGCAATACTATCGCCAATGAGCACAATACATGTTTTTTCCGTTTGGCGAACTTTTCTCGCCAGCATAGCCGCCATAATGTTCGGAGAGTTATCCAGTCCGTAGGCATTGCCGTGGTGTTCATTGAAACCAACCGCATCAAAGCCTGCGTCGACAGCAATCTCATATTGGTCCACATATTCGTTAAACATCAAATGACCTTTTTCGGCGTCATACAATTCGCTCGGTATGGTCACCCAAACACTTTCATGATTTTGCACAAAGTCCTCGGGTAAATCCCGGTAAGGCATGATATTCACATAAATAAACTTCACTGGTTTTCCCTCCCAAGTCTGAATTTACAAACTGCGCTTCCAGGCCTCAAGATGATACCGCTTACATTTAATTTTTATGTGTGACCTTTTATTAAAATAAAACATCTATCTAACTGGTTTCTTACAGGATCTTCGTATTTTCTTACAGCTTAGCCTAAACCGTTAGAAAATATTGAAAATCTAACAGGTCGATAACCAAACAAAAGCGCGCAACCACATCTGTGGATTGCACGCTTATCGTTGTGGCACGCACTGTCGGCATTCAAACCGGGGATTTCTGCAGGAGCGCCTGTATTTCCTTTTCGAATTGTTGAACGGATTCCTGAAGCCGTTGATGCAATTCTTCCGTCAGTTCAAAGCTTCCATCCTCAGCCCGATTCACCTGCACGTCCTGGGCATAAACGCCTTGAAGCTGATTGTTAGCGCCCAATGAGGAAAGCACCGGCTTTAAAGCATAATCAATAGCCAATAAATGAGCAATTGTTCCTCCTATCGCAATAGGCAAAATCACCTTTCCCTGAAGCCCCTTTTGCGGAATCAGGTCAAGGAACGTTTTTAGCACGCCGGTATAAGACGCCTTATAGATGGGAGTCGCTACCACAACCGCATCCGCCTGCTCGATGAGTCTATTGGCTTCAATAATAGCCGGACTGTCGAATTTGGTGTAGATCAAATCCTCGGGCGGCAGGCTTCTTACATCAATTCGTTCAACCTTGTGATCGTGCAGCAATGCTTCAACTTGCTGCAAAACTCCATTCAAGCGGGATGTGCTTGAAGTACTTCCAGAAATAATAACGACATTGGACACGAATCCCACACTCCTACTATGATGTCATTTTGTATCGACAAGCAAGCTTATCAGAACGAATTAAAATAATTCCGATAAACTAACTGCGTTATAATGATGCTAACACCGTCTCCGTCAACCTGTCAATTCTTCGAGCTCATATTTTCTAATTGAAATTAAGTGCCGTAGGTTACAAAAAATCGTTTTTCCAGTCCCCGTTAAAGTGCGACCGGGTTCAAGCTGCGAACACGCGGGAAAATCTCCCTTGCAAAGCGCTCCATCTCGGCTTCAAACGGTTGGAACTGCAGCATAAACAGTTCGATGCCAATCTCATGAAACGCTGCGATCCGCTCGGCTACCTGGTCATAAGAACCGACTAGCCCCGCTGCCGTGCCCCCGTTCGTACCTATAGCCGGATACTTGGCAATCGTTTGAAACATAACTGCTTTCTGGTCCGCATGTCCGAAGAGCTGTTCATTCAGATGCTCGTCGGCCTTTGCATATTCCCAAGCTTTAGCCAGCTCGGCCTGTGCTTCCTCCTCCGTCTCACGCGCAATGACAAAAGCGGACAGCCCAAAGCGGACGGGGACGCCTTCCCGTTTCCGCCTGGCAACGGAACGGATGAGCCCCTCGACATTCTCAAGCGGCTGCCCATTAATAAACCAGACGTCTCCCAGTCCCGCAGCCAAATCTCTCGCCGGCTCCGACTCTCCTCCCACATAGATGGTAGGACGATGCCTTGTTTTCGGTCCCGGGTTCAATTCAATTCCATCAACGTGGAAGTACTTGCCTTCAAAGCTGGTTTTCTCCCCGGTCAGCAGCGAACGGACGATCGTGAGCCATTCGGTTCCGTAAATATAACGCTCGTCATGTTCGGCAAATGGAATGCCCGATTGGAGCAGCTCCGGTTTATACCAAGCATTGACCACATTGATCGAGAACCGGCCGCTGCTGATCTCTTCGATGCCGAGAGCTTGCTTGGCGAGCACCACCGGGTGGAAGAGCGTTGGCTTTATCGCGGCGATAATTTCAATGTTTGAGGTTAATGAGGCAAGACCAGCGGCTGCGGTCCAGGTCTCCAAAATATCAATTTCATGTCCGTACGGATTGACGATATGCTGGGCTATAAGAGTTGAATCGTAGCCGAGCTTTTCGGCGGACAGCACCAGCTGCTTAGCTCTTTCCCAAGAAGCGTCAAAGGGGTCCTCCGGATGTGTCGTAGCCCCCCATGTTCCATAAACCGGTGTCCAAATTCCAAACCTAGGACCTGCAATTCGACTCATGTTTACATCCTCCTTGATTTAAAATGTTAAATGATAGTTGATAAATTTAATCCTTTATTATTTAGAAATAAAAAAATCCATTCTCTCTGAGAGAATGGATAATCCGGTGTCCCGGTCAAATCCTATTAATTCAATTGGATTAATTAAATTATAGAATTTATCCGTTTTTTTGTCAATTCAAATTTTTCAAACTATAGCGATTACAGGCAAAACTAAACGGCCTCAGTCCAATGGAATTTAGGACCAAGGCCGCTTCGGTATTTAAGGACGGTTCAGTTTCGTTGCATCATCCATAAACTGAATCGTCGCATGGATCGCGCCTTCCAGCTCCGGCGTCGTCGTCCGAAAGGGATGCACGGCACCGAACGTATGCGTGCCGCCTTCGATCGTGACGATCCGGTCGCGGTGCTGCGGCGCCGCCGAACGCAGCAGCTCGAACCCGGCCTTGAGACGGGGGGAGTCCTGATCACCCTGCACTTGAAGCACCGGAATGTGGAGGCCTGCCAATCTTTGGGCAATGTCGAAGCGATCGCCGTTCGCCCGCAGGTCCTCATAGAAGGACGCACGTATCGGCATTTCCTGCTTCGTTCTGACATTGGCGACGTACGCTACGCCTTGCTCGGCAATTTGTGCTTTGAACGCGTCGTCGAACAAATCGGTTTTCCCGATGCCGTTCCAGGTGACCACCGCTTGGACCTCCGGGTGCTCGGCTGCAAAAATAATGCTTGTCCCTCCACCCTTGCTATGGCCGAGCAGTATCAGGCGCTGCAAGTCGGCATGATCGGCCAGCGGCAGCTTCCTCTCCCGCAGCGCCTGAAGCAGCGTCTCCAGATCGGCTTGCTCCCTGGAGTACGTGTTGACTGCGAATTTATCCAGCTCATCGAAATCGGTCTCGTTCACGCCATTGCACGAGAAATTAAACGTAACGACATAGTAATTGCGTTCCGCGAACCGCGAGGCGGCGTAAGGGAAGAATCCCCAGTCCTTAAATCCTTTGAAGCCGTGGCATATCAGCAGGACCGGCTTCGGTGCCGTCTGTCCCCCTGCCGCCAGCCTGACGTCCCCGCGAATATACAGCGGCTCTCCGGTATCGAGCTGACCGGCCGGCAGCGTAAAACGTTCATGAACGATCGATTCATCCCTTTGCGTCATAGGTTAAACACCTCTTCGCTTCATTTTCGACTGTTCCCATCGGAATGTTAAAATTGTAGCATAGGAACTTCACTTGATAAAGTGCAAAAGCGATATATTAGAATATTTTCTTTATATTCCCATACTCCGGGTTCGTTCATTGCGTCTCTCCCTGCTTTGGAAACAAGCGCTTCTCCGGCGATCAATAAAGCAGCGCAGCCTTGAATTTGTGCACATAGGCAAACTTGCCGTTCTCGCATATCGCATAGTTGTACAAAATTTCCGCAGCTTTTCTTCGGTCCGGTAACCCAGCTTTTCGCGGAAGTTGTTGGAACATTCAACTTGGAGCGCGATGGATTGATTGTTCGAAAAGTCTATCCAACGATCCCGCCAAAAGTTGAATATATTGCTACAGACATAGCATGCGAGCTCTATGACTCTTTGTTGACGCTTACTACTTGGGCAGAACGTTATCGCGATGTAATCGCACAGGTACGCATCGCTTACGATGAACAGGCTTCACAGGACTAGGAGGTGTGTGCATCACATTCGCGCATCAATACAGGATGAGTTTTCGACCAGGTGGTCTGGTATACGCCAGCCTTCGGCGGTTGGATCGGCTTTCCGAACGGTACGATGGTCGTCGTAAACGAATCAGGAAACAGCAAAGGGGCTGTCCGTTTTGGGACAGCCCTTCTGATTGCCAGCAAGCGATGCGTCTCTTCGGTTTTCAGATTTTAATGTGGATATCCCAGACGGGGGGTTCTCCCTTCACATTCACTTCCGTTTCTAATTGGGTCGCACAATTGGGGCAAAAAAACCGGCGAAAAACCATATCCTTATCCACATATTGACGGGAATCGACATTTTGGGGATTTGCCGTTTGAACCGATTCTTCTTTCATCACCGTGTAAAGCTTATAGTTTTTATCAACAGAACTGATATTGTGGGCGCATTTGCGACATTGGATATGCCGGTTACCCTCATTCGTTACTTGCAAATATTCGCTTAAAATCAAGGCCATGTTGGATCGTCCCCTTTCCCTATCAAGCCAGTCTTGCTTGGCGAATTTGTTGACGGCGCTCTTCCGTTGCCGGTTCATCCAGTTTTCCGTTTCCATCAAGCAGCACACCATACACATCATAGGCAACCTGCTGACTGACTCTGTTTTCCAGAACATCCTCGCTAACTTTGTCCGGTTCCCGGTCCAAAGGATCGCCGTAGCCCCCGCCGCCCTGGAAGCAAAAGTAGAACACATCGTTTTTTTGTTGAACCGCATCTGTTTTAGGCTGCCAGATTTCCAGTTTCCCTTCCATCTCCGCAAAATCTTGCGGAATCAAACTTTGACTTAGCAGCTGGTGAATATTCGTATCACGCATCATTTTAACTTGTACGGTATTCGAAGGATACCCGCCCGAAATTCCGGCGGAATTCGGAATGGCTGCACCGAATGAACTGACGGTCAGTAACATTTGTTCCGTGTCATGCGGAATCCAGCAAAGCTCCGCACCCAGGCCGCCCCGATATTTCCCCGGGCCGCCGGAGTCCGTTTTTTCCCGCCGGTACAAATAAAGAATGGGGAAGAACAGCTCATTGCTCTCCACGTTTGGACACTGTCCGCTTGGTGTGCAGAGTAAACCTCCCGTATCTACACCGTCGCCGAAACTGCGTGCTCCAAATCCGCCTGCCATGGCATCCATAATCATGGTCAAGAACGGGTTGCCGTATTGATCAAGGCCCATCGGTATAACCGTGACCCAAGATCCCGCTGTTCCGGCTACCAGTCTTTCTTTATGCTCCGGATGCCCCATCAGCAGCTTGGAAATCGTAATATTCGCACAGTTTCCGGCCAGCCAAGCTGAGCCTGTCGCCCCCATGCTAACCCCGGCAGGATGCTGCGCACTCAGGATGGTGCCCGGTTTGGCTTCCACCGTAAACACGCGCTTAATTCCGCCCACAGACCAAGGGATATCATTGCACAAAAGCTGCAGAACCGCCTGCAGGACCGCTCCGGCCGTGCCAGAAATCAGTGTAGCGTTAATGACTCCTATTTGAGGATCGGTTTCCGAAAAATCGAATATCAATCGGTCATTATCTTTCGTCATCGTTAGAGCAATCTTATACACACCGCGATCGCCCTTCTGCGCTACATCGTGAAAATCCACATGCCTGAATGTGCCATCCGGTAATTCCTTTAACCGATTGCGAAGACGAAGTTCCGCATAATCCAACGACTTCTCCATAACGCTCTTCACCGTATCTGCGCCGTAGCGTTCAACCAGCTTCAGCAAACGGGATTTTACAATGTTAATGGAAGCGATATGGGCCCGCAAGTCAATGGCCAACAGCGCAGGGGCGCGTGTTTGCCGCATCCATAAATCTTCGATATCGGACTGAATCTCCCCTTTTTTAACGATTTTGATCGGTGGCCAAGGTTGACCTTCCGCATATAAATCATTGGCGTCGATACAGAAACTTCCCGGATTAACCCCGCCTACATCGACTTGGTGGATCGTCGAACCGGTCCAAGCGAATAATTTGCCATCCACGAAAATGGGAGCGATCATAGCCATGTCATTTTGATGGAGCGCCCCGACCCAAGGATCGTTGCAAAGGAAAATGTCTCCGTCTTCAATTCCCGGATTTTCCGAGCGGTTCTCTAAAATCCATTTGACAACGGAATCCATAACACTGCCTAGCATGACGACACCTGTGCCAAGTACAACAATTTCACCGTAGCTGTCGGAAATCATCACGTTAAAATCGTGTGCATCGGTGGCAATCGGCGAGCCGGAAATTTTCTGGATCGTTTTTTCCTGTTCATCGGCGATTTGCCACAGTTTATGAAAAACAACCTGGTAGGTAATCGGATCAACCTCATGGGCGCTTTGTTTTTCATAAATCGGGGTTTTCGCAGAAATTTTCAAGTCAGATGCTTTTTTGAAATCCATGGTGAATTTTGACATTGCATACCCTCCTTGCCGTTCTGTTATTTGAACAACTTCATTCAACCGAATTATGAATAATGAGGCTGCCTAACGAATCGACTTGAACAGTTTGGCCTGGATAGACGGGAATGGTCGTAGTAGGAAGTTCGATTACAGACGGACCTGCAATCAAATCCTTATAACTTGCAAGGTTACCGCGATATATGGTTGTATCCCTGTATCCGCCTAATTCCTTCCAGTAAACAGAACGGTTGGTTATTACGAGCTGCTGCTCAGCCTCATTCGCTGTTTTAGCTTCAAGCGACGGCTTCGGAAGTTTTCCATAGGCATTAACCCGGTAACTCACGAGTTCAATGCCGCCCTCTTTAAAGGCAGAGCCTTTTCCATACAAGGTCTCGTAACGGGATTCAAATTCTACAACCACTTGCGACAATGCTTGCTCATGAATGGCGCCGCTTGGAAACGGCACATCCACTTGATGAACTTGCCCCTTATAACGCATTTCCACCCAGCGGTCTAAACGGATATGTTCGTTCTTAACATTCTCTTCCAACAATTGGGTTATCGCCTTATCCTCCAAATAGAGGAAATTATCTTGGACTTGTTTAACGTTCCAAGGTGCTACGGCCGGGTCGGATATTTCATAGACGTGTGAAATGTCGGAGCTGGATATACCGAAAGCGGAATATACGGCGGCGGTTTCACCCAAAGGCACGATCATTTCTTTTACGCCAAGATCCCGGCCGTATGCCGTGCCATGCGTAGGTCCCGCTCCGCCATAGAGATAAATGATGAAATCCCTTGGGTCGTATCCGCGTTCAATTGACATTTTTCGAATGAGATCCGCCATATGGGAATTCGCGATTTCTACAATACCGGCAGCTGCGTCCTCTACGGACAGGCCAAGCGGTATCGCAATTTTTTCCCTTATGGCCTCAACGGCTTTATCTTTGTACAGCTTTACTTTTCCATCCAGGAAATAGTCAGGATCAATGAATCCCAGGACAACATCCGCATCCGTAACGGTAGGCTCCGTTCCGCCTTTGCCATAGCAAACCGGACCTGGTCTAGCCCCCGCGCTATCCGGACCAACAAGCAATGTTGACCCGTCATCTACCTTAGCAATACTGCCTCCGCCCGCACCAATGGAAACAATGTCGATCATAGGCAAAGAAAGCGTATATTGATTCATCTCGGTCGTTGACGAAATGACCGGCTCCCCGTTCACGACCAGCCCTACGTCAAAGGTCGTGCCGCCTACATCCGTACAAATCACGTTGGCATGGCCATATTTATTGCCGAGAAACTTGGCGCCCATTACACCGCCAGCGGGGCCGGACATCAAAGTCGTAACGGACAACCGCTCAGCTTCATTTGCCGGCATTAAACCGCCGATGGACTGCATAATTAGAAGCTGGGTTTTTAAACCTTTGGAGCTTAACCCTTCATAAAGCTTATTCACGTATCCGGACAACAAGGGTGACGTATAACTGTTAATAACGGTCGTTGCGCTCCGTTCATATTCGCCAATTTTAGGTACAATTTCACTGGATAAGGAAACCGTCATTTCCGGAGCCAGTTCTTTAACAAGCTTCTTTAATATTTGTTCATGCTCGGGGTTTTTAAAGGACCAGAGAAGGGATATTGCAATCGCTTTCACATCTTGATCTAAAAGACGCTGTATAGCTTTACGGGAATGTTCGAGATCAAGCGGCGCTATCACGTTTCCCTTGTAATCAACGCGCTCGTAAACTTCTTCTATTAACTGCTTGGGAACAATGGCCTCAGGCTTGCTTGTTTTGGATAATTGAAGCTGATGAACCGGCATGCCTGCCGTTCTGCCCATAATTCTCATCATATGTAAAACGTCTTTATGCCCGACTGTGGTTAGAAATCCGACCTTGACCCCTCTTCTTTCCACCATAGCGTTCGTCGTTACCGTTGTACCATGGATGAACTGTATCGTACGAGGCAGCAATTGCTCCAGCGTCAATCCGATTTTTTCTGCCGTGACCCGAACGGATTCGAGAACCCCCTCCGAAAAATCCGGCGGGGTCGAATGACTTTTACCGACGGTAACCTGCCCCTTACTATTCACGATGACACAGTCGGTAAACGTCCCCCCCGTATCCACTGCAACAATATACTCTTCCACTTCCATTTTCATTCTCCTTTCTAAATTTGAATGAATATGATTAAGCATGCAGCATGAAGCACATTATTCCATCACAATATTAACCGTTTTCACCTGAGTATAGCTCAATATTTCATCCAGGCCTTCCTCGGAACCGATACTGCTGTTTTTGTAACCTTGATACGGAACCCCCAGGTAATGGGAGGAACTACCGTTTATCCAGAGGAAACCGGATTCTATGTTCTCCGCCATGCGGAGCGCGGTTTGAATATCGTGGGTCCATATCGAACCGGTTAATCCATAAGGGACACTGTTGATTTGTCGAACTGCATCTTCGACATTATTCCACTTGATCACCGAGAGGACGGGGCCGAATATTTCTTCATTGAAGATGCTCATCTTTTCATTTACATCTTCAAATACGGTAGGCAAAATAAACAGGCCTTTATCAAAGGTATCTCCCTCGGCTCTTTTCCCCCCGATGAGAAGACGGGCTCCTTGTTGATGTCCAGCATCAATATAAGAAACAACCTTATCGTACTGATTCCGGGAAACCAAACATCCCATTTCGGTTTCAGGATCCAGCGGATTTCCGATTTTAATTTGCTCTACATAATGCTTCAACTTGGGTAAAAATTGGTCGTATATATCCTCATGCACGAATAGCCTTGATGTCGATCCGCAGGATTGCCCTTGACACCATGTAAAATTCATGCCCTTTACCGCCGCTTTAGCCGCACTTTCCAAATCAACGTCCGGGAATACAATCATTGCATTTTTACCGCCCAACTCGAGCGATATATGCTTGATTCCAACTTCTGCAGATGATTTGAGAATGGTTTTTCCAGTTTCAACGCTGCCGATCAACCCGATTCTTTTAATATCCGGGTGACGTACAATGGCGTCGCCCGTCGTCCGGCCATCACCACTAACAATATTTACGGTACCCGGAGGCAAAATTTGCTGACATAATTCCCCAAAAAGCAAGGATGAAAGCGGGCATTGATCCGGAGCTTTAAGCACGACCGTATTTCCTGCAATTAAAGGACCTACGATTTTAGTGGCCGTGAACATAATCGGATGGTTGTATGGAATGATCCTTCCAATCACGCCATACGGCTCCCTGCGCGTCAAATGCCAATTTTGGCTGGAGGGGAACGTGTCCCCTTTCATCTCGCTTGCCAATCCGCTCATGTATTCCATCATGGAGGCGGAAGCAAATACATCACCGCGCATAGCCGTAACCGGATTTCCGCTATCTACCGAGTCAAGCACTGCAAACTCATCGGCTCTCTTCTGGAATTCATCGGCAAGTTTACGGATCAGCCTGCCACGTTCGATCGGCGGTACATGCTTCCAGGTTTCGAACGCCTGTTTTGCAGCTTTAACCGCATGTTCAACGTCGTTTTGTTGGGCGAACGGGACTTTCGCCAAGGCTTCCCCATTTGCAGGATTAACCGTTTCATAGGTTTCGCCGTTTTGCGCCTTAACCAGTTGCCCTCCGATCAGCATATTCCAATCTTTATCCAGCATCGATCTCTTGAGCTTCTCCCAATCCTCTAAAGATTTATTTGTCTCAATCAACGGTCCCTGCTCCTCTCGTAAAACGCTCATTTAAATACGAATATTCATACCGCCATCGATGTTGAAAACTTGACCCGTAATAAACGAGGAATCGTCCGAGCTCAAGAATACAACGGTTCCCGCCAGATCGTCCGGTACTTGCAATCGTTTCAACGATTGCATGTTTAACATGCGCTGTTTTTGGTCGTCATTCACCGTTTCGCGCGGAATTTCCGTATAGGTAGGTCCCGGTGTAATGGAATTTACCGTAATGTTGTACTCGCCAACTTCTCTGGCCAAAGATCCGCTGAATCCCAATACGCCTGCCTTCGATGCAACATAATGGATATAATCCGTCCGTCCCAGATAGACCGCAGCTGAGGAAATATTAATGATCCTTCCGCTATTTTGTTTTTTCATCACCGGCACAACAGCTTTGGAGCATAAAAAGACGCCTTTTAAATTTACATTCATCATGGCATCCCATTCTCCCCCGGTAATTTCCTCCATTTTTTTCATTTTTATCGTTGAAAAAATCGCCGCATTATTGACTAAAATATCTATCTTTCCATAGGTCTCCACCGTTTCGTTGGCCATATCAAGCGTGCTTTGTTCATTGGAGACATCCACAAAAACCGCTTTGGCTTCCAGACCGCCGCGTTTAATCTCTTCTTCAACATGACTTGCATTTACTTTATTAATGTCGGCGACAATAACTTTAGCTCCTTCTTGTGCCAAGCGCATGGAAAATGCTCTCCCGATGCCTTGCCCTCCACCCGTGACAATCGCAACTTTTCCTTTAAGCTTCAAATGACATAACCTCCCAGTTTAAAAACGTTTTCATGATTCAATTGTAGTAGCAGATGAAAATATTGTCAACAAAACTTACTTAAACTTATATATTTATTTTAATAATTTAAATTTTATAACAAGTTTGATAAGATTTATTTAATTTTTTAACATACTCTTATTTCATTTTCAACCATTTATTTCCCTAAGCTCGGAAGCATCGTCGCGATCTCCGGAATCATCATAATCAATATGATCAGCATGACTTTCAGCGAGACAAAGGGAACTGCACTTAGCGTAATTTCCTTCATGGTCACTTCAGGCGGCGAAACCCCTTTCATAACAAACAGCAGCAGACCGAAAGGCGGGGTTAAATTGCCCAGATCCAAACAAATAAGCATCATAATACCAAACCAAATCGGATCGTAGTCTAAAGCGATGACCATGGGAATGTAAACCGGAAGGGTGATCATCATGATCGAAATCGGATCGATACAGCTATCCAGGAAAACGACGATCAGAAGCATAATGACAATAATCAATAGAGACGGAATTTCAAGCCCCAGAGCCATATTCAATAATCCCCGGCTTGCTCCCGTAAAAGCCAGCAGCTGTGTAAACGCAGAGGAAGCAGCGATAATAATCAGGATCATTCCTGAAATTTCCAATGTTCCCTTAATGGACTTTAATAACACTTCCCACGTCAGCGCCCTGTACATGATCACGAGCAGCAAAGCGCCAAACGCTCCCAATGCGGCTGATTCGGTAGGCGTAGCGATACCAAAGAAAATCAAAAGTACGGTTGCAAGAATCAAAAGCGCAGTAGGCATGACCCCGAATGTTAGCGAACGGATCCGATCGGACCAGCTGCTCTCTTCAATGGGATAAGCCGGGGCCAGGGAAGGGTTTTTGGCGCACCTGATCATGATGTACACAACGAAAATCGCGGTCATCAAAACTCCCGGGACAACGGTGGCTATCAACAAATCGCCAATCGATACCTTGCCGATACTCCCCAGCAGGACAGCCAGACTACTGTGCGGCATGATGACAGCCAGACTTCCCGAGGCCATGATGGGTCCAAGGACCATGGAGTTATGATAACCCCGGTTTCGCATGTCTGGTGCCAATACGGTTCCCAGCATGGAAGTATTAGCGATGCTTGATCCGCTTAGAGCGGCAAAAAAAGATCCGCTGATAATGGAAAGCACGCTTAACCGTCCAGGTATACGCCCTAACCATTTGGATAAAACATCCAAGGTTTTCACGACCAGTCCCGAATGCAGCAGCAATTCCCCCATGATGACAAAGAGCGGTATGGTTGTTAATGGAAACTTGGCCAACGAATCGTAAGCGCTTAATACAATTTGATTCATTCCGGGCTTAAAGCCCATGACATAGGTGATAAAAATAAAGTTTACCGCCAAGAATGAAAATGCCACCGGCATCCCCATAAACATGAATACCATGAGCAACCCAAAGAAACAAATAAGAAACAACCACCACTCCATTTAGATCACCTTCTTCGCTGTTCTAATCAAATTTTAAAATCACTCAAAATGTTTCGAATATATCTGAGAGTTAAAAGCAGACTGCCTAATGGAATAGGCAACAAAACCAAATATTTCGGAGTGTTCAAAATGTTATAAGAAATGACATCCCTTTGATAATTGTCAATGGTGGCTTTCAAGCTAAACCAGAAAAATAAGCCGCAGGCAATAGCTGCAATAATGGCCGTAATTCGATTAAAAAGCAATTGCTTACTAGGACTGAGTGTATTCAGGAGCAGGTCCAAACGAACATGCCCATCCTTGCGGAGCACCCATGAGGCCGATAAAAAAGCTAGAAAAACCATAATATATTCACTCAACTCCACCGTCCATGCAGCCGGTATTCCTAAAAAATAACGGCCGACCACGCTAAAACAGACCGTAAAGATCATCACAAACAATAAAATGGCGGCTATCGCCATAAAAACGACTTCAATTTGTGACAATGCCCGGTCAAACTGGTGAACCATCTTGCGGAATTTCACAAGGATCTCCCTCCTATTTCTTTCTGAACAATTCCTCTAATTTCTTTCCGTTCTCCGGCAAATTCGTCTCTACCCACTTCCAAGCCGAATCATTGGCAATTTTCAAGTATTCCTCTTCCGGCAGCTTAACTTCCTGAATCCCGGCTTCTTTCAACTTTTTCTGCTCGTCTTCAATAAATTTTTCAATGAATAGGGGAAGTTCTTTCTCGACTTCACGGGCTACCTTATTAATCAAATCCTGGTCTTCTTTAGACAGCTGCTTCCATCTGTCCAGATTCATGATCATAGAAGTATCGACTTTCCAGTAGCTGGGTGATATTTGATATTTAATTTGTTTTTGCAGCCCCAAATCTGTGACTCCACCCTTGGGCCAAGCTACACCGTCAATGACCCCCCGCTCGATTGCCGTATAGATTTCTCCTGCCGGCATGATCACAGCCTCTGCACCTAATGCTTTAATAAACGGCACATAGACAGGCGATGTCCGGAATCGTTTGCCTTTAAGATCGTCGATACTGGTAATCGGCTTTTTCGTATATAGACTATAGCTCATCCCGCTGGATCTTCCTATGAATTGGGCATTTAATTTTTTATTATGTATTTCATTCAGGAAAGCCATGCTGCCGTTCTTCCATTCATCTTCGACAGACAGTTCGCTATAATTGGTAACTACGGCTTCCGGCACCTGGTTCTGATAATATGCTGTAGAAAGAACGGAAAAATCTACGACCCCCGTACGTACCGCATCTCCCTGATTAAAGGCCGGGATCGATTCGGGACCTCCTGCATACTGCACTTTAATTCGGCCATTGCTTTGCTCCTCGATTTTTTTCTGAAACATGCCGAATCCTGCACTATGAATATTATTTTCTTCCCAGGCGGTAACCCCTTTGAGCACAACTGATTTTTCCGATGAGGGCGTGGAACCCGTACCGCTTGGATTGCCCGAACAGGCACTGATGAGACTTGTCATGGCCAAGAGCGAAATGAAGCTGATAATACTTTTTTTACTAGACATCTTTAGACACCTCTTCCTTTGGTATATACGTTCATATGAGGCCATTGATAAACAATCGCTCCCCACAATAAAACGCTTTCAATATAATGATTGTAATATTTATTAAAAAATACGTCAATAAAAACTTATTCAAACTTATATTTTTCTGTATTGTTAAATAACTTTAATAAATTTACGTAACTTATATCCGTTTTTCGTGTACGCCTATCCCGGCGCAACACAAAACAGCCACTCTCTGAAGAAAGCGGCTGTTCTAAGCAATATTTATTTTTTATTAAACAAATCAAGACTAATATCGACATTATTTACGGAGTAGGTCAAGCTTCCCATAGAAATGACGTTAACTCCCAATCCGGCAACTTCCGCTATATTATCGATGGTGATTCCCCCGGATGCCTCGGTAATGGCTTGATCTCCAATCAGCGCGATCGCATGCCTCATCGTGTCAAGCGGCATGTTATCGAACATAATAATATCGGCTTTCGCCTCCAGGGCCTCCTCCACTTGCGTAATGGATTCAACTTCCACTTCAATTTTCATGGTATGAGGAATTCCGGCTCGAGCGGATTCCACAGCCTGCTTTAATCCCCCGGCAGCTTTAATATGATTGTCTTTAATCAAAACCGCATCAAATAATCCATAGCGATGCGAATTTCCTCCCCCCACACGCACCGCATACTTCTCCAGCATACGAAGTCCGGGTGTTGTTTTTCTCGCTTCAACAACCCTGACATTAGCGTTATAGGGCCTCGCTGCCAGAACGAGACGGTTTGTTTTGGTAGCAATACCGGATAAGCGCTGCAGCAAATTAAGGGCAATACGTTCACCCGTTAGTATAGAACGGATATTACCGGATAATTCCGCTATAATCGTTCCCTTCGTAAGAACCTCACCGTCGCTAATCCTTGTCTGGATGACGACACTGGGATCAACGACTGAAAAAACAGCTTGAAGAACGGGGATTCCCGCCAAGATTCCTTCCCCTTTGGCGTGAATAATTCCAGTTCCGGTCAAATCTTCAGGGACCGTTACCCAGGAGGTCACGTCACCTGGTCCAACATCTTCCTCCAACCAGTCTCGAATTTGTTGATGCAGCTTATTTTTGTTCAGGAACATCTTCTCTTCTCCTCATTGTCGGTTCATATATTTAGAATGAATTAATCCGTGACCGCCGTTTGATAGTTCAAATAAATTTCCTTGCGCTGTTTGGAAGATTCCAGCACGGCTAAGCAAACCTCCAAATTCGCTTTAGCCCATCGGCCGTCATGCACCGGAGGACGATCGTTGTAAACCGCATCATAAAGCTCCGCGATGACCGCATCGCGTCCTGTAGCCGCAGCAGGAAGCGCTATTTCATACCGCTTGTCTTCCCCATAAACGTATAATCCATTAGGAGATTGACGAATATCACCTTTTTCGCAGCTTACAACCGTCAATCCAAAGAACGGATGATGATTTTCCGCATGGTCGTACTGTTTAGCTCTCGATCCCCCGTAGCCCGCCAGACTTTTAATCTGGCTTTCTTCTATGCGGCCCACTTGATCGATTGTTCTGCGAGACTTGGCATACACATCCGTGGAAACGACTGGCCCTCCCTCACTAATCCCATAAGTAAGCTCCGTAGAATGAAAGTGATCATAGCCGTTATAGACAGCAGTGGCTGCTGCCCCGCTTTCAAACTCCAGAAAAACAGTATGGCTTCCCTCTGTCGGCCGCGTCAGGTCCCATACTCCCGTCATGGCCCGGACACTCCTGATCAGTCCGCCTCCAATAAGCCGTATAATATCAAATTGATGCGAGCCTTGCCGGAAGGTTACGCCTCCCCCCAACTGCGTATCCAATTCTTCTGGAGTCCGGGGTCTATAGATCCAGTCATTGAAGTACCAATTGTGAATCATGCGCACCTCTCCCAACTCTCCGCTTCTAACGATTTCCCTTATTTTGCGGATAGGGGGTTCGAAGCTGTGAGAGTGCCCCACGATCATGACGACTCCGTTCTTTTCAGCCGCCTCAATCATTTTGTCTGCATCCTCAAGCGTGATCGCCATCGGCTTCTCTACGATAATGTGCTTCTTATTTTCGGCCGCCAGCAGGACGTGCTCGGTATGAAGCTCGGTAGGAGTCGCGATATAAATAGCGTCCACTGACGAACTTTGACACAACTCCTCTATACTGTGAAAGGTTTCCGCTTGATAATCACTCGCAAATTTCTCTCTCCGTTCCTTACTTCGGGTTGCCGCTGCCGAAAGCTGCACATTCGGATGCTTAAGAAACGCGGGGATTATGGAGCTGCCGGCAATACCAAGACCGGCAATCCCTATTCTTAATACAGGTGATTCCTTTCTTTGTAAATGAGCCATATATTCACCTTTTCTCTTCCTCGTGGAGTTTTTTCACGTAATAACGCCATCCCCACTGGTCATTAAACGTAGTTCCCAGATCAGGAAGCTCGTTCATATCCTCCTGGGATATCGGTGCAGCTTCTCTCCCCGTTTGAGCCACCTGAAGCGTAACCTTGGCCAGAATATTAAAATTCAAGGCACGAACGGTAGCTTCCTCTACCGTCTTCCCCGTTACGGTAATACCGTGTCCTTTCATTAAACAGATGTTCTTATCCCCCATCGCTTGCATCATGTAATGGGCGAGCTCCTGGCGGGTAATCAGACAGGAACGCGGAAATACGGGTATTCCTTCAAGAGCCATGCGCATGGCCGGAATATTAAACGCACCGAAAACAGGCCGAAACTCCAAATCGGTAATTCCGCAAATCAAGGCATCCGGCGGGTGTGCATGAATAACACAACCGACCTCCGGTCGTAATTTATACATTTCCCCATGAATAGGGAGTTCTTTGGGCACATCGTACTTCCCTTCAAGATCCGCACCGTTTCCGTCAAAATCGACACGCCGAATAGCATCTGACCGGGTGTAACGCACACCGTTCTCTTCTTCGCCCCTGCAACGGATAAACATCTCATCTGTTCCCGGTATGCGCACACTGACATGCCCCAGAATCCCATCCACCAAGCCCTCCATAGCCAAAATTCGGCAGGACAGGGCAATCTTTTCGCGAATATCTTGCAACAAATCACTCATTGCATGCCAACCTCCTCTCCATCATTCCGTCATCCTGCTTCCGGCGCCGTTACTCGGGTGACCTCAATAATCTCACCACGCCATGAACAGAAGCTGCACCAGCAAAAATAAGCCGTATCCGTTGAAATCCAAAATTCATTTAGCAAACTGCGCGGATGCAGCAAAGATTCTCCGCAACTCGGACAACACTTGATCTTCATGTCGTTTCCCCTTTCGACCCAATAGGTAGCGGCAACAAAAAATCAGGCCCCTTCCCATTCATGAATTATGAAGAAGGAGCCTAGGAGCCTGATTATCCTTCAAATTTTTTTAGACCATGACATACTTCGAAGGAATATTCCCGTTTCTGCAAATTTCTATGATTTCATCAATATTGGCTGCATATCTGGTATTCCAGTTTTTCGATACATTGGTCAGCAGGGCGCCCTCACTAAATTTATCCTCTTCTTGAGGCAGTTCAATGATTTGATTTTTCTCCGGGTCCCTAAACGTGCACAGCGGATCTTCACCTCTTTCGATTTTGGCCAGCTCCTTCAGCAGCATTTGCCGGTACATGATAATCCCTTTGTCCGAAGTACCCAGTCGTTCAGCTGTCCGGTCGGCAATTTCTCCTTGTGTGATCCAGGCCATCATATCTTGACCGTCAATATAATCCGTAATAAACTTCCCGGATTCATCCTTGATCGGGCATTCATACAGGGAAATCGGGTAATTTTCCGGAATTTTTACTCCCTCTTTCGGCACATAACAGGTGTACCAAATATGATACGTATGGTTATCGTCCATAGGAACACGAATTTGGAACGAATGCGCCCCGCTGTCTCCTACACGGAGCATATTAGGGAAAACCACGGGATGGCCTACACGCCAGTCTTCGCATTCCTCTGTCTGTCCTACCAACACTCTCTTCTTAATAATGCCGTATTCAAATTCATCAAAACCGATTTTAATATGGTGCTTCGTAATAGGCCACTCGCTCACCGGACGGTCCTGCTGTTCAAAAACATACTCAAAGTAGTGACCATGCAGCCACTCCAAATGAATGGGGTCAAGCGAGTTCTCCATAATTTGCAGCCAATTGCACGGTACAATGGCATATCCGATAGTCCGGATTACATTATCTCGAAGAAATAAGTCATATCGGGGCAACAGCGGAGCAGGCTCCGGACCTAAATAAGCGAAAATAAGTCCCCCTAGCTCCTCGACACGATAAGATTTGATTTTAATCCGGTTTTTAAAGGTACTTTCTTCAGGTTCATTCGGCTGTTCCGTGCAAGCGCCTTCACGATTAAAACACCAGCCATGGTATTGACAACGAAGGCCATCGTTTTCCGGTATTCCGTATTCAAGCGAAACCCCTCGATGCGGACAGCGTTCCTGAACAAGCCCCAGCTTCCCGGACCGGTCGCGATACAAGACCAGATCCTCTCCTAAAATCTTGACTTTCCTCGTCCCGGCCTTCGGAAATTCAGAGCTTGCTGCTACAGGATGCCAATATCTGCGAAGCAAACTTCCCGTCGGGGTTCCCGGACCTACTTTCGTAAGCGTTTCATTTTGTTCCTTGCTTAACATGTTAATCCCTCCTGTAATGACTTCAAATTCGTTGCTTTATTATGTCATAATCGTAACTTCGATATCACTTCCGTACAACTCAAATGTTCTGATATACGCACCAAAATAATTATTTTTTTTAATAAATATCAACTAAAATAACTAGGAAACCGTAACAAATTTTGTATAATAAACGTAAGGCCTTTGTTCTGCTATGAGGGACAAATAACGGCATATGGAGGTTATCTGAGATGAAACCGGATGCGAATAGAAAAAGATCGAGCGAAGAGTACTTGCTGTCTTCCGTCAGAAATGCTTTACGTATTTTACGCAGTTTTTCTGAAGATGAGACGGAAAAGAGGGTCAGTAAGCTGGCTGTCGAGCTAGGAATAGGAAAAAGTACGGTCAGTCGTTTGCTGGCTACCCTTGAAAGCGAGGGCTTTGCTCGAAGAGATCCGGAATCTCAAAAATGGCAGCTGGGTTTGACCGTGTTATCATTAGGAGGGATTGTAAAACGTCAGTTGCAATTAACGAAGGAGTCCCGGCCGGTGCTCATGAAATTAGTTAAGCAGACCGGGGAATCGGCACACGTTGCCATTCTGGAAGAAGCGGACGTCATTTATATCGAACAGATGGAATCCCCTCATCCGCTAAGACTTCCTCATGTGGGCAAAAGAAACCCCGCGTTCTGTACGAGTACCGGCAAAGTCTTACTCGCCCATAAAAAAGAAGAATATTTGGAGATGGTTATTTCAAAAGGTTTAACTCCATTTACCGAACATACGATCACCGATCCCATCAAATTTCTTGAGCATATCAAACAAGTACGCGAACAAAAATATGCCGTTAGTATCGAGGAGCTAACCCCGGGAGTGATTTCGGTTGCCGCCCCTATTCGAAACTACACCGGAAGAGTGGTGGCTGCCGTCTCCATAGCGGGAACAACCGAAGGATTCCAACACTATAAAATTAACGATTACAAAATTAAAGTCATGGAAGCCGCAAAAGAAATATCGGAAAACCTGGGATATTAAGGACAACCAGCAAATCTGTTACGGTTTAAACGAAAAAAACAGGGTGAGGAGAAGATCCTCAACCCTGTTTCCTGTCGTTACCTATAAAAACTAGATTTGTACTTTTTGAAAATATTCAAGCACTTCATCGACCCGGATCACATCAGCATACTTGACATCTAATTCCAAAAGGGCCGTTTGGTGCTCTGTGATCGAGCGATCAGCTACCGCTTCTTCCGGCACAATGGTATGGAACCCATGTTGAAGAGAATCAATCGCCGTTACCCTTATACATCCGCTTGTACTGTTGCCTACGATAATAACCGTATCGATATCCTGGGCTTTCAGCCAATCGGATAAATCGGATTTGAAAAATGGAGAAATGTAGGGACTATGAATAATTTTGTTGAATTGAAAATGGCCTAATCTTGGCTCAATATCCGTCCAAATCGATTCCTGCTTTAACATGAGGTTGGTTTCTATTTTTTTCGCCCACAGATTCGATATTTTATTATTCGGATCATAGATGGTAACAGCAAAAACAATCGGAATATTCAGTTTGGTAGCGGATTCCAACAATAAATGAGTCTGTTCGATAACCTTATCCATGTCATACCCCGCTTTAGAAGTGGGGTCTGTGAAATAACGAATTAAGTCTCTTACAATAATGCACGGTTTATTGCCAAATCCCATCCTTCCGAACGGGCCCCAGGTTCCATAGGCATGTTTGACTTCATTGTACTGATATCTTCTTTGACCGCCCGGCGTGTAATAGACCTTTAATCCATAGCCTTCAACTTGTCCGTCTTTTTCCAATCTGCGAAGTGTCGCAGGCGATACTCCCAGCTTTTTGGCAGCCTCGGCGATCGTTATATAATCTTTATCCATGTTTAGACCTCTATTCTTATGCTAACCGTAATCATTGTATTATTTTTTTGGAAATCCGTCAACATTACTTAATTAAACTTGCGTATCTTTTATAAGTATAATAACTTTAACTATATTTTGAAAGATCTATTCATAAAATGATCGTAAGAAGCTTCGTCTGGAATAAGCTCGAAAAACAGAAAAGGAGCAGCTGCAATGAACTGCACCCCAATTGTTAGACACACATCTAACAATTGGAGGTGCTTTTCTTTTGGCTAAATTTACAGCAGCAGAAAAAATAAAAGCGGTCAAACGATATTTAGAAGGACATACAGGTTATCAAACAATCGCACAGGAAATCGGTGTACATGTTAGTAAACTGCAGTATTGGGTGAAAAAGTATCAATATCATGGAGAAGGGGCCTTTATAAAAACCTATACAAAATACACTGCCCAATATAAACTAGACGTAATTAACTATATGAACGAACACGGGACGTCCATTATTGAAACGGCAGCGAGATTTAACTTGTCTTCCGAATCGATTCTTTGGAATTGGCAAAATACCTTAGACACACTAGGCTGGGCGGCCCTGGAATCAAAGAAAAAGGGGCGTCCAACGATGAAAAAAGATAGTCAGAAACCAACAAACAAAACTGCACCAGCAGAAGGTTCAGCAGAGGCTTTGCAAGCAGAATTAGAGCGTTTACGTATGGAGAATGCTTATTTAAAAAAGTTGAATGCCTTAGTTCAAAGCAAGGAAAAATCACCAAACAAGACAAAGCGCAAGTAGTCTTTGAATTAAGGCATGAATTTCCGGTGAAATCAGTACTCAAGCTAGCAGGGATTCCACGTAGTACATATTATTACTGGGTGAAAAACTTTGGGAAATCGGATCAAGATGTCGAGTTAAAAAAACAGATCCAATCCATCTTTGACGAACATGAAGGGCGTTATGGTTATCGTCGTATTCGGGATGAATTGGTGAACCGTGGTTATATAGTGAATCATAAAAAAGTACAGCGAATCATGAAAGAATTGAGCTTGAAGTGCGTTGTCCGCATGAAAAAATATCGTTCTTACAAAGGGACAATAGGTAAGATTGCCCCCAATCTCTTAGACCGTCAATTTACAGCGGAAAAACCAAATAAGAAGTGGGTAACGGACATCACAGAGTTCAAATTATTTGGCGAAAAACTTTACCTGTCACCTGTTTTAGACTTATTTAACGGAGAAATTATTGCGTATACAATCGCTTCAAGACCAACCTATTCCCTCGTCTCGAAGATGCTGGAGAAGGCATTTGAACGACTGTCAGAGAACGATGTACTCCTCCTGCATTCCGATCAAGGCTGGCATTATCAGATGAAGCAATACCGTCAAGCCTTACAAGAAAGGGAGATCACGCAAAGTATGTCCCGTAAAGGCAATTGTTACGACAATGCGGTAATTGAGAATTTCTTTGGTATATTGAAATCCGAATTCCTCTATCTAAAGGAATTTGAAAGTGTGGAACACTTTAAACAAGAATTAGCGAAATATATCGATTACTATAACCACAAACGAATGAAGGCAAAATTAAAAGGCATGAGTCCAGTTCAATACCGTACGCATGCCTTACAAGCTGCCTAATAACATAACCTTGTCTAACTTTTTGGGGTCACTTCA
>NZ_BIMH01000050.1 GCF_004000985.1 Paenibacillus validus NBRC 15382
CAAGGGCCGCGGCACCAGCGCGCGCGGCAAGGTCCGCTCCAAGGCTGCGCCGGAAGCGAGCGCGGCCGAAGGCGCGGGGGCGAGCAGCCCGCACATCGGGGGTATGTCTCCCGCCTGGCAGCAGCTGTACGCAGCCGTAAGCCGGGTGGCCCGGCGGGAGGACTAAAAGAAAGGAGCTATTCCTTCATCGGAATAGCTCCTTTCTTATTTATTTGAGATTCACTAAAAATTGAACTTCATTCTTCTCATTCGGATCCGCTGCGACCAGCTTGTCGTAAACCGCTTGGTCGTTCTTGCCCTGCTTTTGCAGCGCGGCAAGGTACCATCTGGTGTTCTGGCGAGTAAAGGCATCTGCAAGGTTATCGCTGACTCCTATGCGGAGCATGTTCTCGGATTCCGGATATTTCTTTTGTAAGTAATAAATTTGTCCAAGTGAGAAGCCCATTTGAGGGGTCAAACTAAATTCATTCCCTTGCAACTGCTCTTTAGGCAAGCTGGCTAGCGCTTGTTTTTGCGATTCGAATCGATGATAAAGCTCAATTGCCTTGGACCAGTATTGCTCTTGACTTTGCTGATCCCGCTTCTCGAAGGCTTGTGCCCCGAGTCGGGTGGCCAGATCGATGGCCTTCTCATATAAGGCTACTTTCCACGGGAAGTTGTCAATTTGTTCACTTGCCAGGTTTAATGCCTCTTGTTGGTTATCCTTCAACAAATAGCTTTGAATCTTTCGTTCGATCAAAAAATAATCGAAAGGTTCTTTTTCCCTTGCTTGATCGATCAAGGATACGGCTTCCTTATAATAGTTCTCATCCTTGGACTGCGAGTATACTTGAAATAAAATCGCTACTTTCTGAAGCACGTATTCCGGATGAGTCGGACGCTGCTCTAAAGCCAGATTCAAAGGTGCAATGAGTTGATTAAAGTCCGTATTACCGGATGCCAGTAAATTTTTCGTTGTTGTATAATTGCGGTTTGCGCTGACCAGTTGTACGGCATTGAAGAATAAAATAAACGATAGAACAACCAGAATAGATGGGAATGCCCACTTTTTAGTACCGAGTGTTTGCAGCCATGCGGCTTTTACCTCTGACGTATCGGAAGAAACCATCGCCCCCATGCAGAGAAAAAGGAGTAAGCCCAAGTATACGAAACTTAAGTCGAAGTCCAGTGCACTGTGAACAAGCAGCCCAATCGCGATGATGTAGAAAATAAATCTATGCTCTCGCTCTTCCTCGTTCTGTCGTAAATAGTTCCTGATGTAAATATAGAAGATGGACAGAAGGATGAGGATGAAGATAATACCCCCGACAATTCCTGTTTCTACCAAGTACTGCAAGTAAAAGTTGTGTGCTTGTCTGCTGGTGTAAGGGTTGTTCTGGTACTTCTCGTAGAGCGAGCTCCAAGCCCCGCCCCCGGCGCCAAAAACAGGATAATCCTCGAACACTTTAATGGCGTCCTTATAAAATGTACCGCGCTCCAGTACACTGTGCTGTTGAAAGTTAATGTTCTCGATACGGGTACGGATATTTTCCGGGAGCATCTTTGTTACGCCCGTATCGTTCAGGAGCAGCACCGCTCCGATCGTTCCTGCAACCACAACAATAAGCGGCAAGCCGATGTGGGAGAAACGCTTGCT
Organism: Paenibacillus validus NBRC 15382; assembly: GCF_004000985.1. Classification (GTDB taxonomy): domain Bacteria; phylum Bacillota; class Bacilli; order Paenibacillales; family NBRC-103111; genus Paenibacillus_G; species Paenibacillus_G validus. The sequence continues at coordinate 1,637 of NZ_BIMH01000050.1, forward strand.
TTGCAGCTTATCAAGCTTACGCTGTAACCAAGGCTCTACGAACAATTGAATCAATACCGCAAGGACCGTATACCCGAGCGAACAAAGGATCAGGCTCGTCCAAGCGCTCAGAGCCGTCTGCGAATCATATGTTTTGAATAACTGCACGCCTACGGTTGTGACTTGATTCAGGATGATGAAAGATAAAACAAATGAAATTAGCAAGTGAAGCAGGTATGTTACTTGCTTATAAAGCTTCAGGAACGGGAGCACGAGCAGTACAATGACCGGCAGCACAACTAAGGCGCCGCGGGACAGCGTAACGAAGAAAGAGATGATGATCGGCACGACAAACAGGGCGTGCAACGCTATCGTGTACCAGCGCTTGGAGGTCATCAGCATATGAACGGCGCACAAAAGGATCGCTATCAAATATCCGGCGTATGTATTCGCATACTGGAACACAGAAGTCAGACGCGGACCATTGGAGTCCTCCATGACCGCATGCTCATAATACTTCAGTAGGCCCATGTCAGCAGCGAACCAATTGACTAAACGGAAGACGCCTTCCTTCTGCCCGAGCCAGTTCAGCAAACCGAAGGCCACAATAACGTACGCTGATGCGATCAGCAGATATTTAAGAAAGGTTAGTCCGAATTTCGCGTTAGATATATAATACGCCAGCAAGAAAAATGCCACATAAATAATTTGGATGTAAAACAAATTAAAAGCAAGAGTCGACGACGCTGCCGAAAATGTCGAAATCAAGTAAGAAATGGGGATCAGCCATACGGCAATCGTTAGCAAATCGGCTTGCGTTTGTAATTTCCAGTGATAGAAAAGAAAAACCGACAACAAAAAGAAGATAATGCACGTCCATACTAGTGATGAGAAAATCGGTCCTTCAAAAGAGGAGAAGTTCCCGTTGAACAATGCTTTCTGGAACGGAGCCCAGAAGAGGAAGAGACTAGTGATGCCGAGTAAGATCCACAATAGGATTGAGTTTGCGCTAGTTGAGGTTGAAGCTGATTTCTTGGTTCCGCTGTAATAGCCGGGTTGAGGCTTTTTCGTGCCCATGGGTATGCTCCTATCTAACTAAAATTCTATGTTATACGACAAAAATTTTATCATATTTAAGAAGAAGGAGCCAAATGTTAATTTTATTGGGGGGTTTCTTATGAATAGTAGTTTTAAAATTATTAATTTGCTAAAATATTTAATAGATGAGAGGGAATTGAAAGATTTAGAGTCTATGACTGTGTTAAACTATTAAGCAGCATAAAGTAAGGGGCTATATTAAATGGTTTCATTCATATTAGATTTAATGAAAAATAGAAAGATGATCTGGACTCTTGCAATCAAAGATGTGCAAACGAAATACCTAGGTTCTGTTCTTGGAATAGTTTGGGCCTTTGTCCAGCCAACGATTAGTATACTTATTTATTGGTTTGTATTTCAAATAGGTTTTAAATCTACGCCTGTTGGAGACATTCCGTTTGTACTCTGGTTGCTGACGGGACTTGTCCCGTGGTTTTTTATCTCTGAAAGTATTTCTAGTGCTTCAAACTCAATCATTGAGAATTCTTACCTTGTGAAAAAAATTGTATTCCGAGTGAGTACACTGCCTATAATTAAAATTATTTCTTCGTTATCAATCCATGTTTTTTTTATTGTAGTGTTGTTTGTTTTTTTTATATGCTATGGTTATGCATTGGATTTGTATGTATTACAGGTAATATATTACCTAATAGCAAGTGTCATACTTGTTTTGGGTATATCTTGGATAACATCAACATTAGTAGTATTCTTAAAAGATGTGGCTCAACTTATCGGTATGGGCTTGAATTTCTTTTTTTGGTTAACACCTATTTTTTGGAATATGAGTATAGTCTCTGATAAATATATCTTTCTTTTTAAATTAAACCCATTCTTCTATATTATTGAAGGTTACAGGCAAACATTTATTTATAAAGAATGGTTTTGGGAGCATCCGTTTCTAACGGCTTACTATTGGATCATTACTCTGGTTATCCTCTCTGTAGGCGTATGGTTGTTCAAAAAATTACGTCCTCATTTTGCGGATGTTTTGTAGGATGTGAACTTAGAATGGCGACAAATGATATAATAATTGATGTTAAAGATTTAACAAAAATATATAAGATTTATGATCATCCAAAAGATCGATTAAAAGAAACGTTGAATCCGACAGGAAAGAAGTATCATAAGGAGTTTGCAGCCTTAAATAAGATCTCCTTTCAAATTGGAAGAGGGGAAGCTGTTGGGATTATTGGAAAAAATGGTTCAGGGAAATCTACTTTGTTAAAAATTATTACGGGGGTTTTAACACCTTCATCAGGAAATATTGCTGTTCATGGTAAAGTAGCGGCACTATTAGAATTAGGTGCTGGTTTTAATCCTGACTTAACAGGAATAGAAAATATTTATTTAAATGGAACCCTTATGGGTTATAGCAAAGATGAAATGGATAAAAAGATATCTGAAATCATATCATTTGCAGATATTGGTGAGTTTATAAACCAGCCGGTGAAAATGTATTCAAGCGGTATGTTTGCTAGACTTGCATTTTCGGTAGCCATCAATGTAGATCCTGATATTCTAATAATAGATGAGGCTTTATCCGTAGGTGATATTTATTTTCAAGCTAAATGCATTGCAAAAATGAAACAATTGGCTGAGAAAAGCACTATTTTATTTGTATCACATTCAATGGATTCGATTAAAAGTTTCTGTAATAAAGGTATCTTGTTAAGCAAGGGTGAAATTGTAAAGATTGGTGAAGTAAAAGAAGTAGCCCAAACTTATGAAAATATGATTAATCAAGAAGTTGCGGATATGAACAAAGTCAAATCATTGGAAAGTTTTATGAGTGGAGAGTCCGATGTAGAGAAAGAATTAGCCATAGAAAATGACCTCGAGTTTGAAGCAAGGGCTAATCAATTTCGTTCTGGCACAGGCGAAGCAAAATTTATTAGGGCAGATTTGCTGGTAGATGGAAAGATCAGCAATATAATACCTTTTGGTTCAACTGTAACATTACGTTTAATAGCAAAATATTACGTAGATGTTGATACAGAAGGAACCATAGGCTACATGGTTAGAAACCATAATGGGGTCGACGTCTTTGGAATGAATATTTATAACACAGCTAAGCTTGTACCTACAATGAAGTCTGGGCAACTGTTGGAAACAAACTTTACTTTTAAAAATTTACTTTCAGAAAGCGGAAAATATACTGTTTCCATAGGTCTGAAACCTAAACCGTTTGAGCCTTTATATTTTGATAATGTAAGTATTGCAGTAGTGTTTGAAGTTCCCCCCATCGAAAAAAATTATGTTCCAGGTCTCATTTTTGTGGAAAATAAAATAGTGGTTTCCATACATTAGCGGAAATCTAAAGGGGCATCAGAAAATGAAAGCAGTTATTCTTGCAGCAGGAATAGGGTCGCGTCTAAGACCAATTACTAATGAGAAGCCGAAATGTCTTACTTTAATTTACGGTGAATCCTTATTGGAACGCCAACTAAGTCAATATGAAAGAAACGGTATTACTGAAGCTTACGTTGTTATAGGATACCGTTCTGAAGAAATTTTAAGCTTAAAATTAAAATCTAAATATAAAAAAATGAAAGTTATATTTATTGAAAATGAAGATTTTGAGTCTACGAATAATATGTACTCCCTATATTTAACGAAGAGATATATCAACGGTTCACCGTTTCTGTTAAGTAATGGTGATGTTATATTTGAAGATGGCATTATTCAAAGAGTAGTGAAGCATAATAAGACAGATCTTATTGCAGTCGATACTGGTGTTTATATGGAAGAATCAATGAAAGTTACAACCGATACAGCAGGCTTTATAAGAGATATATCCAAACAAATAAAACAAGATGATTTTTTTGCCTGCTCTATTGATCTGTATAAATTTTCAGAAGAATCGTCCTTGATATTATTTAATGAGTTAACAGAGATAATCGAAAATAAAAATAACCTTAAAGAATGGACAGAGGTTGCTATACAAAGTCTCTTGCTCAACAATCAATTAATGATGAACCCATGTGATATCAAAGGGTTGAAATGGGTTGAAATCGATGACAATCAAGATTTGGCAAAAGCTGATCTTTACTTCTCCAGAATAAATCAGAGCCTGGGCCATGTTATTGAAACAAAATCTCAATTCTTTATCGATTTAGATGGAACTTTGTTTGTAGGAAATAACTTGATACCTCATTCCGATAAGTTTATAAAAACTTTAAAAGAACAAAAAGTACCTTTTTATTTACTATCAAACAACTCATCTTACTCAAAAAATAAACTAGTAAACAAATTAAAGTTGATGGGAATAGACGTCACAGAAAGTGATATTTTACTTTCAACGGACGGTGTAATTAATTATTTGAAAGAAGAATTAATCAAAAAAACTTTTGTACTAGGTACCAAAGACATGAAGGATATGTTGTTCAACGAAGGTATTGAAGTTGAATCAGGCGATCCTGAACTGGTGGTAATCGGCTATGATACAGAATTAACTTACTCAAATTTGGCCAAAGTTTGTTCTTTTATTAACAAAGGTATCCCTTATATTGCAAGTCATTGTGATCTTACTTGTCCAACGCCTGACGGGCCGATACCTGACATTGGTTCAATAACTTTAATTATTGAACAGGTAACGGGTCAAAAGCCAAATAAAGTCTTCGGAAAGCCAAATGCGGAAATGGTCAAGCATATTATAAAAAATAATGAATCTGTTTATGTCATTGGAGATAGGCTGTACACTGATATGAAATTGGCATTAAATATAAGCGCTAATTTTATTTGTGTTTTAAGTGGGGAAACATCAAGGTCAGCTATTGAAAAAACATCGGTGTTTCCGGATCTTATAATTAATCGGGTGTCAGAACTGATCCCATATTTAATTTTGGAGGAGTCCAATGGCTTCGATAGCAATAATCATTCATAATTTAATTCTATTTGAGACTTTGGAGCCTTTAATAATAAAACTTGATAATAACGATATTTCCTACGATATAATTATTCCGAGATTAGAAGATCAGTGGGGTGAAATGACTAGAGATACGTATTTACATCTGGAGCAGAAAGGATACCGTGTGTCTTTTTTGGAGTTTGCACCTGAAGTGCATTACAAAATCGCATTGTATCCCTACTTACCTTATTATATCGAAGTTAATGCCGATTATAAGATCAGATATCAATACGGACTAGCCAAGCCAACCTGGAATCTTGATAGTTGGGGAGTAAAATTCGATCTTTCTTTCTGCAGCAGTACTTATGATTATAATGTATTAAAAGGGTATACTCGAAGCATAATTACCGGACCTATTAAATTTGCAAATTATAGACTCAATAGAAGCACACAAACTGGAGAAAAAATAAGATTACTATATCTTCCAACCTATGGCCCGGAATGCTCGCTTGAAAAAATTTCGCACGAACTTTATTCATTAAAAGATGAGTATGATATTACAATAAAGCTTCATCATGGTACCTCTTTCTTAGAACCGGAAAGAGTTAAATTGGCAAACACAATTTGCGAAAGAGTGCTAGATCACAAAACGCCGCTTGAACAATTATTGTACAAAACAGATGTCATTCTTTCAGATGGCTCTGGTGCCATATTTGATTCTATAGTTTCCGATACTCCTGTGATTGTATTCCAACCTGTCCATCCAGAGAAATTTGAAGGTATCCCAGCACTTGAGGAACTTATCATATTAAATGATATTGTACCGTATTGTGAAAAACCATCTGATCTTCATAAGACGATACTAAATGCTTTAAATGATGACTACGCAGATAAAAGAAAAGTTTTTCGGGAAAATTATTTTCCTGTTCTCGGTACAGAGACCCTTGATTTATGCTTAACAGAAATAAAAAAGTTTTTAATAGATGAAATAGATGTCTACTCTAAAGCAGCTCATACAAGGTTGAACAAAAATATCTCAAAATTGGAGAAAGCATCTCTAACATATGGTGAGCAGTTACAAACAATAAAAGAAAAACTCGATTTCACTGAACAAGAAATGTATAAATATCATACTGAGCTAAAATTGGTTAGACAAGAATTGGAAGAAAAAAATAAGCTGATTGAATCCATTGACCAAATATCTCAAGAAAAAGAAAGAAACATTTTCACCTTAAAGGAAACCATTACTGCACTGCAAGATAATGTTGTTGCATTGAAAGAAAATATAAACGTAACCGTTCAAATTAAAGAATTATTAATCAATAAGCTTGCTAATAATAAAGTTTTGCTGGAAAACTTAGAAAATCAAAATGTTTACTTGCAAAATGAGCTACAAAGCAAACATCAAAGTTACTTAGAACAAGTTGAATGGAATAAAGGATTAAAACAAGAACTAGATAATATATATCATTCGAAACGATGGAGAGTGGTTAATCTTTTGAGATCTATATTGGAAAAAACCAAAGCTATCTACTTAGTAAAAGCCTTTACCATATATAAAAAATACGGAATGAAAGTGCTTTTCATGAAAATGAAGAGTAAATTAAGGAGGGAAATAACAAATAATAATGATAGTAGTCTGGTTTCGAAAAGCTACAACAGTAAGAGTGAATTAAATTGGTATGAATATAAATTTTATAGATACAAAGAAAAAAAGAAAGACTCAAATTTATCCTTCCAAAATTATGAGGTTGCCTTAGAAAAAGATCTGGTATCAATTGTATTGCCGGTATATAACGGCGAAGATATGGTATCGGAGTCTATTGAAAGTGTCCTTAACCAGACTTATAAAAGATTCGAACTCATTATTATTAATGATGGATCTAAAGATCGGACCGCCCAAATCATAGATGAGTATGCAGCCTTAGATCAACGAATCATTGTAGTTCATCAAGAAAATCGAAAAATACCTAAGACACTATCACGCGGATTCAGATTGGCACAAGGTGAGTACTTAACGTGGACAAGTGCTGATAACGTTATGGAGCCTGAGTTTCTTGAGGTATTAGTAAATGAGTTAAAGGCGAACCCTGAACTTGGGATGGTCTATGCAAATATGCGCCTGATCGATGAAAAAGGTGAATTACTAACCAATCACGGGTGGTACGAGGAGTCTAAAGACCCTACAGTAGTTAATCTTCCGTATTCAACCTATGAGTTAAATGTATATCCTAATAACACGATAGGCGCAGCCTTTATGTATCGTGCAAAAGTTGCACATATCTTGGAGGATTACTCTTCTTTTAAGCATACTCTAGAAGACTATGATTATTGGATGAGAGTTAACTCACTCTTTGAATTGGCACACACTAATACAAGCAAACCAATCTATAGATACAGATTTCATGATAAGTCATTAACTTCACAAGATAAAGAGCTTGGAATAACCGCTAATCGTTATAAATTAATGGTTCTGGATGATTATCGACGAGATTATTATTTGTCCCCTATGATTTGGGTTATTCATGGAGATTCTGTAATCAAATCTTCAATAATTTCTGAAATAGAAAAACGTGGACATCTTATACTTTCAGCTAACCAAATCAAAAGTATGAGTATTAATATGTCAATTCCAATATGTAATTTAGTGTTTGAAGATTCAGGGGAAATGGTGTTGGGCAATGGATACAAAATCCTTTGTACTTCGTTTTATACCGGGAATCAAGCAAATGATTGGGATATAGTTATACAATGTAATAATCAGGGAAATAGTAGCCCGTTGGAAGAAAAGTATACAGGAGTATATAAAATTATAGACCCATCTTCAATTATATCTTTTATCGATATGAAAATAAAAAATAGACACCTCTATAAAATTGAAGGGGAAATAGAATCAGAACGAATTTATACTAAAAAATTGACTGTAATTATTTGTACTTACAAAAGAACATCAAAACTTATGAATGCCATTAATTCTTTAATTGATCAAACATTATCTGAAGATCAATATGAAATTATCATCGTTAACAATGATTATCTTAATAATGAGATCAAACAACTGATATTAGAGATCTCGCAAAATCATAAATTGAACGATGAGTTTATTCGATATGTTGTTGCTCCAATCAAGGGTCTTTCCTTCGCAAGAAATGCCGGTCTTTTCGAAGCAAGAGGTGAAAATCTTCTTTATTTGGATGATGACATTGTTGCCACAAATGATTTGCTTTTTGAAACCGTGCGTTGTTTTGAAGAACATCCAGAAGCAGGCGTAATTGGTGGTAACATCGTATTAAAATATCCGGGGGATAAACCGGAAATAGTCAGACCCGGCATGGAAGCACTTTGGAGTCAATTGATAGTACCTGGAGAAACATTTAGCGAATCTAATTATCAGTGGGAATTTCCCTACGGAGCTAACTTTGGAGTTCGAACTGATGCTTTAATGAGAATTGGTGGTTTCCGAACCTCTTACGGTAGAAAGGGTAATGATTATGCAGGTGGTGAAGAGATCGTTGTATCCTACTTAATGAAGCAAATAGGTCTGAAAGTGGGATTAAATCCAAAGGCAACTGTTTATCATGACGTTGACTTGGACAGATATACAGAAGAACATGTAAGAAAAACAGTGAAAGCAAGTGTTATAACTAATTATCAACTTCAAAAGGATTTATACGCTCCGATGGAATCGGATATAAATTATGATAGAGAGCGTCTAGAAATATTAAAGGAAGAATTGAAAGCATTACTTGTTAAAGTCCCTTATAAAGGTATTGAATATGACATCCTGCTACAGGAAAGTCAAATATCAGCCTATGAAGAACTTATCGATATCAAATTAAAAGATTTTACAATAATGAAAGAAGCGGTTATTACGAAAATTGGCACCTGAAAAGGTGCCAATTAAATTGTTCTAAGAGAAGGTGTAAAATGAGGATTCTATATTTTTCTCCAATATATTGGGATGATCTAAAACAAAGACCTCAACACATAGCAGAAGAATTGTCGAAGGAACATGAGATAATATTCGTTGAACCATCCATTAGCTTGTTTAGGAGTTTATTTATTAGAACAAAGGACTTTCAAGAGAAGATAAGTATAATATCCGATAATCTGAGAGTTTATCGCCCTTCAGGTATCTTGAATATACCACGGTCTTTAGATATATTTTCTTTAAACAAATATATTGAAACTTATAAATTTCGTGAATATATTGAATGGTGTGATGTTATTTGGTTAGGAAGTCCTATTTTTTATTCTATAATTGCTAATGAACCAATTAAAAAAACAGTATATGATAAAATGGACGATTATGCAGCTTTAACTACAAATCCAATATTGAAAAAAGTTATTACCATGCAGGAGCAAAAATTAGTTAAACGTGCAGATATTATATTTGTTTCTAGCGAAAAATTAATAACAAGCTTTATGGAATCCTTAAATAAGAAAATAAAAATAATTAGAAACGGCATTGATGTGAATAATTTATATTCAACGGCTTTTCCAGAAAATATAGTCGAAAAAATTGTAAGTTTGAAAGAACAAGGAAATATTATATTTGGGTATATAGGTACAGTGGATCATTGGTTTGATTATGATGCAATTAAAGTAATCATAGGAAAAAAAACTAATTTTCATGTTGTTATTGTTGGCAGAGATAACGTAAAAGCAAATAGATTAAAATCAAAACAATTGCACTACTATGAACCTGTCTCAAAAGATAAGTTGTTTGCAGTAATTGAATGTTTTGATTACAGTTTATATCCATTTAAGAAGAGTCAAATGTTAGATACTATTAATCCTGTTAAAATTTATGAATACTTAGCTTGTAACCAGAAAGTGATTTCGGTTAAAAGTAGTGAAACAATAAGATTTAACAGTTTAAATATATATGCAAATTATACCGAACTCGATATAATCCTTGATAATCTTCAATCAATTGATAAACCATTCGATATGTTAAAGCTAGATGATTTTCTTGAAAAAAATTCTTGGAATTATATTAGGGCTAAAATAGAGCATACTTTAAAGGTGGAGTTAAATTGTGGGCAATAAATCAAGGCTGTATTTTGCTATGCTTTTCTTCTCGTTGTTTGCTATCTACTTTCTAATCGTCAATATTTATGCACCTGAATTTGCGGATGACTATGTAAATAGTTATATAAGAGGAACTTCTTACAGGATGACTACATTTGCAGATATAATAAAAAACACGTATTTAGTTTATATTGGCTGGACAGGCCGATTCACTTCTAGTTTTTTAATGTATCTATCAATATATGCGGGAGATATGTTTTTTAATGTAGTAAATACTATTGTAATAATTTTATTTTTCTTTTTAGTAAGCTTATACATCAACTCAAAAGAAGTTAAGTTTGATAATATTATCCTTATAGTGTTTTTATTCTGGTTTGGTTTACCTGTAATCGGCGAAACAGTATTCTGGACCACAGGTTCAATAGTTTATCTATGGACTACTGTAATATGTTTATTATTCATGTTACCCTACAGATATCTTTTTGGTGAACAAAGTACACCTTTGGACAAGTATCCCAAATTTTCTGCTTTACTAATGGCTTTTATGGGTTTTATTACAGGTGGTACCGTTGAAAATTTCGTACCTGTGTCCTTTCTAGCTATTGTTCTATTCTATTTATATTTGAGAACAAAAAAGAAAATGATTCCAGGTTGGTTTTATTCTGGATTTTTAGGCTTGTTTGTAGGCTTTCCGTTCTTAGTATTATCTCCAGGCAATTCAATAAGAGCTAAGGTTGAAGGTGTTGAAAATTTTAATAGATTTGATATTAGTAGAATATATTATTTCTTTACCTCGGTGTTAAAAGATATTTATTTACATCAGTTTATTCTTGTAATTTTTTTTCTTGTTTTAGTGGTATTATTATTTGTTATGAAAATTTTGAGAAAAGATAAAAGTAGTTTTATAAATGAAAAACAAGTACTATTAGCAGCATTGTTTTTCATTATGTCAGTTTTAATGCAGGTTATAATGATTATGTCTCCATATTTTCCTTTAAGGACTTCTTTTATCGGTGCAGTTTTTCATTTAATAGCTATTGTAATCTTATATAATTATATAAAACAAATAATTAATAATAGAGTGGTTAATATTATTTTATCAGTGGGTTTATTAATTCCATTGACTTTTTCATTAAATATAGTGTTAGTTCAGTATAAAACACTTCATCAACAAACTAATGAAAGAATGCAAATAGTATCACAAAGTGTCGAAAATAATATAAAAGACGTAATACTGCCCAAATATAGTGTTGTTGAACATCCTACATTTGATCAGGGGAGCAGGCATGTCTTTATTAGAGATATAACAGAAGATACAAAAAATTGGACAAATGAAGTTTTCTCAAAATATTTTAATTTGAATAGTGTTAGAACAGTACAGAGTCAAGCTCTTGAAACAGAGATTGATTTTAAAAAATCAATAAGTATATATTCTAGTGACTTTGAATTTAATAAATCTTTCATTTTAAAAGACATTCGGTATTTTCGTGAAGGTTCTACATTGACATTTTATTTTCAATTTGATCCCAAAACAAACACTGAGATCTTTTCAAATAAGGTTCTATATTTTCATGCTTATTTAACAGAATCTGATCTAGAGAAGTATAAAGGAAAAGAAGATGTTCAATATGGATTTATAAACTGGGATATAGTCCCAGATGTTATTAGAACTCCAAACAATTTGATTTTAGTAAAGAAAACAGTTAACACAGATCTTGACCATTTTCCTAAAATATCAATTGGTATTTATGATTACAAGAATGGTAATGAAGGACAATCGCTAGAGGTGACAGATATAACCTTAAAAGAATTTTAGGAGGCATTATGTCCAGTAAAATCATTCAAACACAACAGCTTGGGGATGAGCGAGGATATCTTTCTGTTATAGAAGGAAATTTAACAATTCCTTTTGAAATTAAAAGAGTTTTTTACATCTACGGAACTAAGGAAGGAATCAGAAGAGGATTCCACGCGCATTACAAAACAAGACAGGTCCTTGTTTGTGTTTCTGGTCGTTGTAAAATATTTTTGGATAATAGCAAGCGTAAAGATGTGGTTGAACTGAATACTCAAACAAAAATGCTCTTATTGGAACCTGAAGACTGGCATGAAATGTATGATTTTAGTGATGATTGTGTACTTCTGGTTCTAGCATCGCATCATTACGATCCACAGGACTATATAAGGGACTATGAACTCTTTCTCGAGGTGTATGGAAAATGACATACTATAAGCATCCAAATGCTCTAGTCGAAACGGATAATATAGGAAGAGATACAAGGATATGGGCGTTTTCTCATATTTTACAAGGCGCTGTAATTGGTGAAAATTGCAATATAAATGATCAAACTTTTATCGAGAATGATGTGATTATTGGAAATAATGTGACTGTTAAATCCGGTGTGTATATTTGGGATGGTGTCCGAATCGAAGATAATGTCTTTATTGGCCCGAATGTAACATTCACAAATGACTTGAAGCCTAGGTCAAAGCAATATCCTAAAAAATTTGAGCAGACTATTATTGAAGAGTGGGCTTCGATCGGCGCCAATGCTACGATTATTGCAGGAAATCGTATTGGCAAATATTCAATGATAGGGGCTGGATCTGTTGTTACAAAAGATATTCCAAACAATACATTATGGTATGGTAACCCTGCAAAAATGAGAGGATATGTATGTAATTGCGGGGAGAAACTTACGAATGAATTAAAGTGTAATAAGTGTAAAAAAAACTACGAATATGTTGGAAAAGAAATCAAATTAATAGGTGAATAACATGATCCCATTTCTAGACTTGAAAGAAATTAATATCAGACATGAAGCAGAGATTACTAATGCAATGAATCGAGTACTTCATTCGGGGTGGTATATTCTCGGTCAAGAAGTCGATCAATTTGAAAAGGAATTTGCTGATTATTGTGGAGTAAAGCACTGTATAGGAGTAGCAAATGCCTTAGATGCTCTAACTTTGATCATTAGAGGTTATGGTATTGGTATTAATGACGAGATTATTGTTCCATCAAATACGTATATTGCTTCCATCCTGGCGGTATCAGCAAATGGAGCTGTTCCCGTATTAGTTGAGCCTGAGCAAGGGACTTTTAATATCGATCCTACCCGAATCGAAGAAAAAATAACTAAAAATACAAAAGCAATTATGGTAGTTCATTTGTATGGTCAAGCCTGTAATATGAAACCTATCCAAGACCTAGCTCGCAGGCATAATCTGAGAATTATCGAAGATTGTGCCCAAGCGCATGGCGCAATTTATGAAGACAAGCGGGTAGGGAATCTTGGTGATGCAGGTGCCTTTAGTTTTTACCCTGGGAAAAATTTAGGTGCACTTGGTGATGGAGGGGCTATTACAACAAATGATGACCAATTAGCGAGCCAGTTACGTGCAATCCGGAACTACGGTTCTCACAAAAAATATGAGAATCTGTATAAAGGCGTAAATAGCAGACTAGATGAACTGCATGCAGCCTTGTTAAGGGTAAAATTACGTTACCTTGATGCTGATAATCAAGCTCGTAGAAAAATTGCCCAATATTACTTAGATCATGTACACAATGAAAAAATTATTAAACCTTTTGTGCAGAATATGCCTGAAAGTCATGTTTGGCATTTATTTGTAGTACAAACTGAAAGCAGAGAACATCTTCAAGCTTATCTTCAGGATAAGGGTATTCAAACACTAATTCATTATCCGATTCCTCCACATCACCAAAAAGCTTACGAAGAATGGAGCCAATTGCAATATCCAATATCGGAGGAGATTCATCGAACGGTGCTCAGTTTGCCGATAAGTCCGGTTATGCCATTAGATCAAGTTCAAGTGGTTGTGGAGGCCCTTAATGCATACTGAAGAAGACAAAAGAGTTTTCTCTATTGTAGTTCCTGTTTATTATAATGAGTTAAACATACCACACACCGTTCCGCGGCTTCAAAATTTACAAAAACTTTTGCCGAGTTATAATTTTGAGTTCATTTTTGTAGATGACGGTTCTAAGGATAATTCATTAGAGTTATTGTTACAGCATAAAACTAAAGATTCCCGTATAAAGGTTATAAAATTGAGTAAAAACTTTGGTTCTATGTCCGCCATTCAGGCGGGACTCACCATAGCTAAAGGAGATTGTGTTGGAATAATCGCGGCAGATTTACAAGATCCGCCTGAACTATTTGCAGAAATGATTAGAAAATGGGAAAATGGGATAAAAGTAGTAATGGCTACGCGCCAAGATCGGGAAGAGTCTTTTTCTCAAAAGCTTTTCTCAAATAGCTATTACTTCCTGATGGAAAAATTGGCAATAAAAAACTACCCTTCTGGTGGTTTTGATTTTGTATTAGTTGACAAACAAGTCGTGAAAGAAATTAATTTAATTCATGAAAAAAATACGAATATTATGAGTTTAATTTTTTGGCTCGGGCATGAACAAGCTTTTATTCCGTATGTTAGGCAAGAAAGAAAGCTGGGCAAATCCAAATGGACACTTTCCAAAAAAATAAAATTATTTGTTGATTCGTTTGTCAGTTTTTCTTATGCCCCAATTCGGTTTATGTCCTCGATTGGAGTAATAACTGCAATTATTAGTTTCATGTATGGAATTTTTGTAATAGTAAATGCATTTCTTGGAACGGTACCGTTACAAGGTTGGTCAACGATTGTTGCATTAATAACCTTTTTATTGGGATTAATTATGGTCATGTTAGGAATAATTGGAGAATACCTCTGGAGGATATTAGATGAAAGCAGGAAGCGTCCTGCATATATTATTGATGAAATTTATCAATAAACAGTTTTTGTTGTTTATATTGCTTGGTGTTTTAAATACAGGTATGACGTATTTGCTGTACCTATTGATGTTGTCGTTTGCGCCCTATGGTATTTCATATACGATAACCTATATACTGGGTATTCCGGTATCCTATATTTTGAATTCAAAGTTTGCTTTTAAAACCAAGCTATCTTTTAGAAAAATGTTTCAATATCCTTTAGTATATATTATTCAATATTTAATAAACATGATTTGCATGTTTTTACTTGTTGATTTGTTAAATATTGATGATAAATTTAGCCCTATTGTAGTGACAATAATTACAGTACCGGTTACTTATTTACTAAGCAAGAAAATTATCACCAATAAAGTTTAAAGAGGTAATGAACAATGCGTAAAGGCATAATATTGGCCGGGGGAAGCGGAACTAGGCTTTATCCTTTAACTAAAGTGGTGTCAAAGCAACTCCTTCCTGTTTACGACAAACCCATGATTTATTATCCGTTATCCGTTTTAATGTTAGCTGGGATTCAAGAGATATTAATTATCTCTACTCCTCAAGACATTGAAAGCTTTCAAAGACTATTTGGAAATGGACATTTTCTTGGCTTAGATATAAAATATGAAATCCAATCTTCTCCGGATGGTATAGCACAGGCATTCTTAATAGCAGAAAAATTCGTTGGTGACTCATCAGTTGCTTTAATATTAGGCGATAATATTTTTTACGGTCCTCGGTTTACTTCTATACTTCAGAATGCTTCAAAACAATCTAGAGGAGCAACCATTTTTGGATATTATGTTAAAGATCCGGAACGTTTTGGTGTAGTAGAAATTGATCAAGACGGCAACGTAGTATCTATTGAGGAGAAGCCCAACGTACCCAAATCCAATTATGCTATTACAGGATTGTATTTTTATGATAATGATGTTATTGAAATTGCCAAAAGAATAACCCCTTCTGCTCGAGGCGAACTTGAGATAACAGACATAAATAAAATATATCTCGAGAATAAAACCCTGCATGTGGAGTTGCTTGGCCGTGGGTTTGCTTGGCTTGATTCAGGCACACACGAATCTTTACTGGAAGCATCCCAATATATAGAAACGATTGAAAAGAGACAAAATCTAAAAATAGCTTGTTTAGAAGAAATTTCATTTCGGATGGGATACATCACAAAAGACGATTTATTATCTTTAGCCAAACCTTTGAGCAAGAACGAGTATGGTCAGTATTTAATAAAATTAGCTAGTACAACAGTTTAACTTGCGCAGGAGGCCTGAAGGTGAAGTTAATTCACACAGAACTGCAAGGTGTCTATATTATTCAACCAGACGTTTATCAAGATCAAAGAGGATTTTTTCTAGAAAGCTATAATAAAGAAAAATTTAATGAACTAGGCATCGGTGTTACCTTGCTGCAGGATAATCATTCATTCTCTAAAGAATCAAATGTAATAAGAGGATTGCATTATCAAATAAATCCTTGTGCTCAAGCAAAATTAATTCGTGTTATTACAGGCTCCATCTTTGATGTGGTAGTTGATTTAAGAAAAGATTCAAGTACTTACGGGCAATGGATTAGTATTATTTTGGACGACAAAAACAAACAACAGTTATTTATCCCTCAAGGGTTTGCACATGGTTTCTGTACGATGCTACCAAATACTCATGTTATGTATAAAGTAGATAATTATTACTCGCCGGAGCATGAAAGGGGAATAAGATGGGATGATCCTGATCTTGCCATTCAATGGCCAACAAATAGCCCCATACTTTCAGGGAAGGATAAAGAGCTACCGTTATTAAAAGAAACTGAGATTACATTTTAAAGTTGGAGGAGTTATTTGTGAGACTAGTCATCACTGGTGGGGCAGGTTTTATAGGAAGTAATTTTGTCAATTACATGATCCATAAATATCCCCACTATCAAATCATAAATGTAGACAACTTGACATACGCTGGTAATTTAGAAAATCTTATAACTATTGAAAATGCTAAAAATTATAAATTTATACAAGCAGATATAGCAGATCCGATTGCTATGGAGAGTATTATTTCCGAAGATATAAGTGTAATCATTAATTTTGCAGCCGAATCTCATGTAGATCGAAGCATAACAAACCCTGGAGTTTTTGTTGATACTAATATTAAAGGAACACAAGTATTACTTGATTTATCCCTAAAATACAAATTGTCGAAGTATATACAAGTTTCTACGGATGAAGTCTATGGATCTCTAGGGCCAACTGGATTGTTTTCCGAAATAACTCCTCTTGCCCCAAACAGTCCTTACTCTGCTAGTAAAGCTGGAGCGGATCTACTGGTAAGAGCTTATCAAGAGACATATGGATTGACTACAAATATAACAAGATGTTCTAATAACTATGGCCCGTATCAGTTTCCAGAAAAATTGATTCCCTTAATGATTATTAACGCCCTTCAAGGGAAACAACTCCCTGTTTATGGAGATGGATTGAACGTTCGCGATTGGTTATATGTAGAAGACCACTGTTCTGCTATCGATTTGGTCCTTCATAAAGGAAGTCCGGGCGAAGTTTATAACATTGGTGGAAATAATGAAAAAACAAATCTTGAAATAGTAAATACAATTTTAAACAAATTAAATAAATCTGATTCATTGATTAAGTTTGTTCCAGATAGACTGGGGCATGACCGTAGATATGGCATTGATGCAGGTAAAATTAGAAAAGAACTAGGATGGGAGCCTCAACAAACATTTGAATCTGGAATTGAAAAGACGATTCAGTGGTATCTCGATAACGAACAATGGTGGGAAAGTATCCAAACTGGTACTTACAGAAATAAAAAACAGCTTATAAATAGGTGTCAATAATGAAAATACTAGTTACTGGAGCTGGAGGGCAGCTAGCAAGAGAACTCTTATGTTATTGTGAGAATATATATCCATTCAAAAAAGAAGAATTAGATATAACGAATAGAGACCAATGTGAAGAAGTCTATAATCGGATAAAACCTGACCTTATTATTCATTGCGCTGCGTATACGAAAGTAGATGATGCGGAAAATAAAAAAAGTGAAGCTTATCGGGTAAATTACCATGGGACTGTTCATTTAGCTGATCTAACTAAACAAAATAATAGTAAGCTGTGTTTCATTAGCACTGATTATGTTTTTGATGGCGAAAAGAGTTCTCCATATTTTGAAACGGACTATACGAACCCAGTGAATTTCTATGGAGTATCTAAAAGAGATGCTGAAGACTATATACAAAACAATGTACCTAATCATTATATAGTCCGAACATCATGGTTATATGGTAAGGTTGGGAATAATTTTGTAAAAACGATGATTAAATTGGCTAATATAAATCAAACGATACGAGTTGTTGACGATCAAGTCGGATCACCGACAAACGCTAATGATCTAGCTTATTTTATTATCCAACTGATCAAGACAGATAAATATGGTATATATCATGCTACTAATGGCGGAGAATGCTCATGGTTTGACTTTGCTAAACATGTTTTCAAGCAAATGAATATACATTCAAGTTTAGTGCCTATAAAATCTATCGATTATCAAACCGCTGCCAAGAGACCTAAATATTCTGTTTTAGATAATGGTAAGTTAAAAGCGGAAGGATTTAAACAATTGGATCATTGGAAAGAAGCGCTAGACCGGTTTCTCTCTACATTAAAATAAAGTTGGTTGTGAAAATGAAAAGTATGAATGGGAAGGTTGCTATACTACTCTCTGTTTATAACGGCCAGAACTATCTCGAGCATCAACTGAAGTCTATTTTTAAACAGACATACGATAATTTTATTCTTTTTATTAGAAATGACCGATCTACCGATGATTCTTTACAAATTATCAAGAAATACTGCTCTTTGTACCCCGATCACATCGTTTTCTTGAATGATACAAACAATCTGGGGGCTAAGCTAAGTTTTGGGTATTTACTAAAATATGTTCAGGATCATTATGAATTTGATTACTATATGTTCTCTGATCAAGACGATGTATGGCTTCCAGACAAAATTCTAAGGACCTTGGATAAAATGAAGCAAACGGAAGGTGATGGGAAGACACCTGTCTTAATTCATACAGATCTACTTGTAGTTAATAATCAGCTTGAACAGATTGATAAATCATTCTGGCACTATCAAAACCTAGATCCTGAAAGTATGGAATTTAACCGACTGCTTGTACAAAATAACATAACGGGATGCACGGTTATGATTAATAGTGCACTTGCCAAATTCCTCAAAGTGATACCAACAGAGGCAATAATGCATGATTGGTGGAGTGGGTTAGTAGCATCGGTTTTTGGAAAGATAGCTGTTGTTACCGAGCCAACTATTCTTTATAGACAGCATGTAAGTAACACACTAGGAGCTAAAAAGTTTAATACAAGATATGTAATCAGAAGAATCATTGAACCGATTGAAATCCATAAACACATAGCTCAAGCTCGTTATTTTTACAATCAATATTATGATATTATGGATAAAAAAAACAAAATTATACTAGTCCAATTTTTGCGATTGGAGCAATCAAACTATCTGTACAAAATCTATTTGATAGTTAAAAATAGATTTTTCAAAAGTGGCTTATTAAGAAATATCGGGTTTATTTTAAAACCTTTTTCGTAGAGAAAAGTAAAATAATACAACTAATATGAGGGTTTTCAATGGATATTAGTGTTATCATCGTCAGTTACAATACCTGCAAGATCACCTTAGATACCATTAAATCAGTGTATAAAAGTACTGGTGATGTTACTTTTGAAGTTATCGTGGTTGATAATGCTTCTCAAGATGATTCAGTAGAAAAAATAAAAGCACTATTTCCACAGGTAAGACTTGTCATTAATCAAACAAACGCAGGTTTTTCTAAAGCAAATAATCAAGGAATTATATTATCAAACGGCAAATATATTCTGTTGTTAAATTCAGATACTATCCTTGAAAAGGAATCTCTAGTGATAATGAAGGAGTTTATGGAGACGAATTGTCATTTAGGTGCCGCTGGCTGTAAGGTAGTACTCCCAGACGGTACGCTGGATAAAGCTTGCCGCCGCGGCTTTCCTACCCCTTCAGCATCCTTTTATTATGCTTTCGGCATATCTAAACTTTTTCCAAGTAGCCCTAGGTTTAATCAATACCAATTAAGCTATCTTGATCCTGACAAAGACTATCCCGTGGACTGTCTTGTAGGTGCCTTCATGATGGTCCGCCGCGAGACAATCGATCAGGTTGGAATGCTCGACGAGGATTTTTTTATGTATGGCGAAGATATTGATTGGTGTTATAGAATAAAAGAAGCAGGGTGGGGGATTCATTATTATCCTTATACCCAAATTACACATTATAAGGGCGCAAGCAGTCGGCGAAAGCCGTTTAAGATCATCTATGAGTTCCACAGAGCGATGTATTTGTTTCACAAAAAGCATTATGAAAAAAAATATTCATTTATAGTCAATGCCATGGTGTATACTGGTATAGCAATGAAATTAGCTATATCAATCTTGCTCAACAGATTCGGATCGGTGAAGTGAGGTGAGCGCATATTATACGACGAAGTCAAGGTTTTTTATCCCAAATTTATGCATTGACTGACTTTGTTTGTATTCAGGTTGTATTCCTGTTCTCGTGGTGGTTGAAGTTCCGAAGCGGATGGATTCCTTACGAGAATCCCCTCCCGATAGAGAATTACGCATTATGGAGTGTCGTATACGCTTGTCTTGTTGTGGGCATTGGGTACTTGTCTAATTTTTATACACCTAAGCGAAAGAAACGGTTCTCCTACGAGCTTTTCACCATTGTTCAAGTTTATACAATTAGTTTATTGATTTTGCTTAGTTTACTCTTTATCTTTAAAGAACTGGACGTTTCTCGTTCTTATCTTTTATTATTTCTTGTCAATAATATTTTACTTGTAAGCTTTTACAGATATATTCTCAAATCATCATTGAAACGTCTAAGGGAAAGAGGATTTAACAAGCAATTTTTGTTAATCTTAGGTGCAGGCACACTGGGTAAAAACTTTTACCAAAATCTCCAGCAACATCCCGAGCTTGGGTACGAGGTAGTCGGTTTTCTTGATGATTTTCAGCAAAAGCACGAGGCTGGGTTCGAAAGCTATAAACCGATCCTAGGTCGAATTGAAGATTTGGAACAAATTTTAAGCTCATTCCTGATCGATGAAGTTATCATCGCGCTTCCGTTAAATGCCCATAAGAAGTATGGTCAAATTATCAATATTTGCGAAAAAGCTGGCGTAAAGACACTGATTATTCCCGATTATTTCGATTACTTACCTTCTCGGCCCTACTTCGATAATTTTGCAGGTATGCCGTTGATTAACGTGCGGGATATTCCGCTCGATGAATTCCAAAATCGATTCTTCAAGCGTGTATTTGATATAACTTTCGCACTAGCTGCGATAATTATGACGTCGCCCTTGCTGATATTGATTGCCGTTGGCATAAAGCTAACCTCGCCTGGACCGGTTATATTTAAACAAGAGCGTGTCGGTTTAAATCGACGAAACTTTATGATGTATAAATTCCGATCAATGAGGGTGCAAAGTGAAGCTTCATCAGATACGAAGTGGACGACGGAAGATGACCCACGAAAGACAAAGTTCGGCGCTTTCTTACGCAAAACTAGCCTTGATGAGCTGCCGCAGTTCTTCAACGTGTTGTTTGGCCACATGAGTGTGGTTGGACCGCGGCCGGAGAGACCTTATTTCGTCGAGCAATTCAAAGAAGAAATTCCGAAGTATATGGTTAAGCATCATATTAGGCCTGGAATTACGGGCTGGGCGCAATCCAATGGACTGCGCGGCGACACATCGATTGAGGATCGCATTAAGTACGATATCTTTTATATTGAAAACTGGACTTTTTTGTTTGATATCAAGATCATCTGGAAAACCATTATCAATGGATTCATCAATAAGAATGCGTATTAACTCCTATAACCGGCCGGTTATAGGAGTTTTTATTTCCTCCCCCAACTTTGTCCGCATAATCGTCCAAGTCCCCACATAGACATGTTATCAAGTTGGACAATGACAATGTGGTGGAGGGATGAGAGCAATGCGGCGATTTAAATGGGCGGTAGCTCTGACGTTGTGCTTGAGCTTGGTGCTTTCGGGATGCGGATTACTTGGGAAGAAGGATGCAGGCTCGGTTGTAAGGGAATTGGACAGCATCGTCAACAAGCTGGATAGCTATCATGCCGAAGGCACGATGACGCTGAATACGGGGACGGAGCCGCAGGAGTATTCGGTCGAAGTTTGCTATATGGCGGAGTCGTACTACCGGATCGCGCTGACGAATGCGAAGAAGGACATCACCCAGATCGTGCTGCGCAACGATGACGGGGTGTTCGTGCTGACGCCGCATTTGAACAAAAGCTTCCGTTTCCAGAGCGATTGGCCGGAGAATCAAGGACAGGTATACTTGTACCAGTCGCTCGTGCAAAGCATTCTGATGGATAACGAGCGTCAATTTACGACGGACGATAAATCGTATGTGTTCGACGTAGCCGCGAACTACCAGAACGGATCGCTAGCCCGCCAGAAGGTATGGCTGGATAAGAAAAACTATGCACCGCAGCATGTGGAAGTGTCCGACACGAACAATAATGTCATGGTTGTTGTTAAATTCGAGAAGTTTGAATTCGGCACGAAGTTCGAGAAGGACCAATTTGATATGCAGCGCAACATGACGGGCTGGGATATGAAGACGCTGCCGACGCTGGGTCATGACCATGAAGGAGATAAAGCTGGAGCAGCCGATACGAAAGGTACGGATAAGGCTGTTAACGGGCAAGCAACCGGTGATAAAGCAGCAAGCGGAGCTCAAGGGTCCGACAGTAAGGCAAGCAGCGGTCAAGCGGGCAGCGCGAATGGGAAAACGACGGATAAATCGGCTGCTGCCGGCAATACCAACAAGCAGCAATCGTTCGGGATCATCGAACCGAATTACATCCCGAGCGGTGTAAAGAAGCAGGATACAACCGAACTGAAGCTTGGCGAAGAGAAAGCGGTCATGCTGCGCTACTCCGGTAAGTACAACTACTCGTTGATCGAGTCGCGTCCTCAGGAGAAAACGGTGTCTATTTTGCCGGGGGATATTCTGGATCTGGGCTTTACACTGGGCGTAGTGACGGGCGACGATAAGAAGACGTTGACTTGGACGTATGACGGTGTGGAGTTCCGTTTGTCCACGGGCGACCTGCCTGTGACGGAGATGATTAAGGTGGCTCAAGCGGTACAAGGAGAAATGGGTAAGTAAAAATTTCGGAATACTTGCAAGGTGAAGGCTGCAAACAGGGAATTAGTGGTGGAGGAGCAAGCAGATAAATATTACAAATCCCAATAAAAACTACACACAGGAAGTCTTTCTAGGCTGCATAATCGGAGCCAGGGGAGGCTTCTTTTCCTGTTCCAAATCATGGTATGGAGATTTTGCCATCATCATAAAGTAAGAAGAAGACCTGAAAGAATACGGTTTAAAGAAAGAGTCTCCCCAATAAGGCTTAGATACACGCATCGTTCCAGCGAAGCAAACCATGTTTCGTTTGGGAGTGTGTGGCAGAAGCTCTTCTGTAAGCCCGGAACGAATCCCTGTAACCTCAGCACGAACCTCTGTACCTTCCGAACGGACATCTGCAAGCTCGGACCGCACCTGCTTCACATCCGACTTAATCTCCCGCATTTCATCAAGGATCAAGTGCAGCACTTGTTCGCTCGATGTGTTCATCCCCTGTTGTTTGCTAATGTAATCATTATACCGTATTTGTGATACAGCAGTAAACACGAAGGTCCTATTTGTTAGCTCATTAAGCAAGGAGTCGGTTCCATCTCAGTCAGTTGTCAGGGTTCTGTTTGTTGACAGCCGGGAGTAGTCGGATTAACATAGGTAGGGTCAAAGAGGCAGAAGAAGGTGGAATATGTGGATTCTTTTTATAGACCTACACGCGTAGAAATAAGTTTAGATGCGCTGCGTCACAACCTGGAGGCGTTCCGGGCGGTGCTGCCTGCACATGTGCGGATGATGGCGGTCGTGAAAGCGGACGCTTATGGGCACGGGGCGGTTGAGGTGTGCCGCGAGGCGCTGCAGGATGGCGTGGAGTACATCGCCGTCGCTTTTCTCGATGAAGGGTTGGAGCTGCGAAGAGCGGGCATTACGGCACCGATGCTGGTGCTGGGCTATACGCCTCCGGAAGGGCTTGTGACGGCCTGGGAGCACGATATTACGCTAAATGTATATACGGATGAAATATTGGACGCCTGGGAGCGGCTGCAGCCCGCTGAATCCGCCGCCAGGCCGCTGAAGATACATGTTAAACTGGATTCCGGTATGAATCGTCTCGGGATTGGTCCGGAGGACGAGGCGATCCGTTTCATTGAACGGGCGAGACGGACGGCGGGGATCGAGGTCGAAGGTTTGTTCACGCATTACGCTTGCGCTGACGAAACGGACAAAAGCCATACGTTTGGACAGTACGCGAAGTTTGCGCGGGTCGTGGAACATTTCCGCGGTCAAGGGTTCGAATTTCCGCTTGTACATGCGGGCAACAGCGCCGCGGCGATTGATTTGCCGGAATATACGTTCAATATGGTGCGCTTAGGCATCGGCATGTACGGCTTGTATCCGTCCGAGGAAGTGAATAAACAGCAGGTCGCTCTCCAGCCGGTGCTGAGCATCAAGACAGGCGTAGCGATGGTGAAGCAGGTGCCTGCCGGCGAGGGCGTCAGCTACGGGGCGATCTACCGGACGAGCGGCGAGGAGACGATCGCGACGCTGCCGATCGGGTATGCGGACGGGTACTCGCGGATGCTGACCGGGAAGGCCGAGGTGCTCATACGGGGACGCCGGGTGCCGGTCGTGGGCCGGATTTGTATGGATCAGTGCATGGTAAACGCGACGGGTATTGCCGATATTTCGATGGAAGAAGAGGTTGTAATCCTAGGAGCTCAAGGCATCGAGAGGATCACGGCAGAGGAGCACGCAAGCTGGCTCGGTACAATTAACTACGAAATCGTCTGTATGATCTCCCACCGCGTCCCGCGGGTGTATGTGAAGGACGGGCGGGTCGTAAGGTCGGTGAATCCGCTGCTCAGGCATATGTGGGAACGGGAAGCCTAAGCGGGCGGATGGGCTGCAAATGCCGCATCATCCCTATCGGCACTAGCGCTCGTTCATGGGCTTGGCCGACAGCGAGCGGCAAAATTCGCAGCATGAACGCTAGAAATAGGTACTGGTGACAATTTCCACTCTATTTTTTGCATGCCATTGAGAGGATTTTCTTGTTTTTCCGCGAATATGTATAGCACATACTCATGTGATTATCGGGGGTATAGCATAATTGATATACTTGGCGCATATATTGGTCTTGTATATTTTTTCTGGAAGATTGCCATAATGGAAATAAGCTTTTGGTATGTCTCTTGGGGGTGCATGAACAGGTGGCCAATGCTCATAACACGAAGCGCATCATGATCAGTCTGCCGGATTATTTACTGGAGGAAGTCGACCATCTGGTCGAGAAGGAGAACTCCAACCGCAGCGAATTTATCCGTCAGGCCATGAAACTTTACCTTGTCGAACGCAAGAAAAGACACTTGCGCGAGTCGATGCAGCGTGGGTACATGGAAATGGCGAAAATTAACCTTAACATGGCCTCGGAAGCATTTCAGGCGGAGGAAGAAGCGGATCATACGCTTGACCGTCTGGTTAGCGGGGTGTAGCGAGTGATTGTCAAACGTGGCGATGTTTTTTTCGCGGATCTTTCCCCGGTTGTTGGTTCGGAGCAGGGGGGCATTCGGCCTGTTCTGATTATTCAGAATGATATCGGCAATCGCTTCAGTCCCACGGTGATCGTGGCGGCGATTACGGCGCAGATTCAGAAGGCCAAGCTGCCGACGCACGTGGAGATTGACGCGGAAGCGCACGGTTTTGACAGGGACTCGGTCATTCTGCTGGAACAAATCAGGACGATTGATAAACAGCGTCTAACGGACAAAATTACGCACTTGGATGAAGAAACCATGCGCAAGGTCGATGAAGCTTTGCAGATTAGCGTCGGACTAATCGAGTTTTAAAACAGCGTATGAAGCGGGGGCGTACAGGGGCCCTCGTTTTTTCGTATGTCGGGAGGAGTCGTACGGATGGCCAAAGAGCAAACGATTCAAACGGAACAGCAGGAGGAGCGTCAAGCCTTCGAATTGACAGCGGAGATGAAGGCTGCGATTCAGGAACGCATCCTGAAGCAGATTGCGGCGGAGCTCCAGATCGGAAGCGGACGCGTCAAAACGACGGTCGGTCTGCTTGACGAGGGGAACACGATTCCTTTTATCGCGCGGTACCGGAAGGAAATGACGGGGGAGCTCGATGAGAATCAGCTGCGGGACATTGAAGAGAGGCTGACGTATCTCCGCAACTTGGAGAATCGGAAGCTGGAGGTTATCCGGCTTATTGACGAGCAAGGGAAGCTGACGGGCGAGCTGCGTTCGGCAATCGAACAAGCTGTGAAGCTTCAGGAGGTCGAGGATCTGTACCGCCCTTACCGGCAAAAGCGTAAAACCCGCGCCAGCGTCGCCAAGGAAAAAGGGCTGGAGCCGCTCGCCCAGTGGATCGTGTCGCAGCCTAGGCAGGGCGATATGCTGACGGAAGCCTCGAAGTACATAAATTCGGACAAAGGCGTTCAGACGGCCGAGGAAGCCGTTCAGGGCGCGATGGACATTATAGCGGAGCAAGTGGCCGACGACGCCAAAATTCGCGCATGGGTGCGCAAGTATACGTTTGATCAGGGCATCCTGCGCTCGGAGGCGAAGAATGCCGAGCTGGAGTCGGTGTACGAGATGTATTACAGCTACCAGGAGCCGGTCCGCAAGCTGCCACCGCATCGCATTCTGGCGATTAATCGCGGGGAGCGGGAGGACGTGCTGAAAGTAACGCTGGAGGTGCCGGTAGAACGTATTCACGACTACATTGGCAAACAGCTGTTGAAGGGACCCTCCATTGTACGCGATACGCTTGCGGCGGTGGTCGAGGATGCTTATAAGCGGCTGCTGGCTCCCTCCATTGAGCGCGAGGTGCGGGGTGAGATGACCGAGAAGGCTGAGGAGAAAGCGATCGAGGTGTTCGCGGAAAACTTGCGGAACCTTCTGCTGCAGCCTCCGGTGAAGGGGAAGGTCGTGCTTGGCGTGGACCCGGCGTTCCGGACGGGCTGTAAGCTGGCTGTCGTCGACGATACCGGCAAAATGCTTGAGATCGCGGTCACGTACCCGACGCCTCCGAATAATAAAGTCGCCGAAGCGAAGGCGGTCTTCAAACGATTGATCGACGCGTACGGCGTAGAGCTGATCGTCATCGGCAACGGGACGGCTTCGCGGGAAACGGAGCAGTTCGTCGCCGGGTTGATCGGAGAGATCAAGCAGCGCAAGCTGGCCTACTTGATCGTGAACGAGGCGGGGGCAAGCGTGTACTCGGCTTCCAAGCTGGCCCAGTCGGAGTTTCCCGATCTGGACGTGGCTGAACGGAGCGCCATATCGATCGCCCGCCGGGTACAGGATCCGCTCGCGGAGCTTGTGAAGATCGAGCCGAAAGCGATCGGCGTCGGGCAGTACCAGCATGACGTGTCGCAGAAGCGTCTGGAGGAAAGCTTGACGTTCGTCGTCGAGTCGGCGGTGAACCATGTCGGCGTCGACGTCAACACGGCGTCGCCTTCGCTGCTGTCGTACGTCTCGGGGATTAACAGTACGCTGGCGAAGAACATCGTGAAGTACCGCGATGAGAACGGGAAATTCGAGAACCGGCAGCAGTTGCAAAAAGTCCCTCGCCTCGGCGCCAAGGCGTTCGAGCAGTGCGTCGGCTTCCTGCGTATTCCGGACGGGGCTAACCCGCTCGATAATACGCCGATTCATCCGGAGTCGTACGCGGTGGTGGACCGGCTTTTCAAGGAGCTGAAGCTGGAGCTGGCGAAGCTGGGCAGCGAGGAGCTGAAGTCGATGCTGCAGCGGCTGGAGCCGGAGGAGCTGGCAACGAAGCTGGGTGTCGGGGTTCCGACGCTGCGGGATATTTTGGACTCGCTGCTGCGTCCGGGTCGCGATCCCCGGGAGGAGCTGGAGGCGCCGATTTTCCGCACCGACGTGCTGCAGCTCGAGGATTTGACGCCGGGCATGGAGCTGAAGGGTACCGTGCGCAATGTCATTGACTTCGGCGCATTCGTGGATATCGGGATCAAGAACGACGGGCTGGTACACATCTCCCAGATGAGCAACTCGTACGTGAAGCATCCGATGGATGTCGTCTCGGTTGGCGACGTCGTCACCGTCTGGGTGCTGAATATCGATACGAAAAAAGGCCGCGTCGGGCTTACGATGAAAAAGCCTTAAGTGGCATAAAATAGAGCATAGGCCGGAACAAGGGAAAATGGAGGCAAGTTCCCTTAAGTCTGGCATATGCTCTATTTGACGGTCGGCGTGTTTGTTGATGTTAAGGTTGAAAGTTGGATGCGGACGAATCGGATTCGGATTTACGGGTGCGGTAAAAATACCAGCAGTCGTTAAGCAATCGAATTTGCCGCCGGTTTTTGTTGTAAAACGCACGCATCAGTTGGTTGCAAAGCCATTGTGGCAAGCCCATCAGCCCCTTCCCTCTAACTGCTATACGACTAACATATGGGCGAGAGGGCTATGGGGTGCAGGTCCTCATGATTAGGCGAGTTCTTCTTCCTCTTCGTACCATTGCTCCAGCTGAGCCTGGAGGGCGCGAATTTCCGTGAGGAGGGATACGAGCGGGTATTGTTTCTCTTGCTGCTGCAGAGCGGCGAACGTTTGCTCAAGCCGATTGATGTAATCCAGGCCGTGCTGCAGCTCGTAGCCGGGACGTACAATTTCTAGCCCTTCAAACTCTGCGATAAAGTACGGAAGCGCGGGAATGCCGGATACCGTTAATTTGTCTAGCTCTTTATGTAAGCGTTGGTTCAGCGCTGCGAGCTGGTACATATGAGTGGAAGGCATTTCCACGAATTCCAGCTGTTCGTTTCTTTGCAGCAGGGCGTATTTTTTATTGGACATGAAGTTTAATCTCTCCTATCGTATAGCGAATCGCGTGTCGGGCAAATTTATGAAGATTCCTACTTGACAGTTTAGCCTAACCTGCGGTTACAATTCAAGTGAATGCATATGTATAGAGAAGAACGTAGGGGTGGGAACATGGGAAATGGATGACCGGCAGCTGCAGCAGTGGGTCGAACAAATTTCGCTGTCGTCGTTTGGACGTCCTTTTGAGCATAAGGCGAGGTTTAACCGCAGGTTGAGGGCGACCGGCGGGAGGTACTTCACACGCAGCCACGATATCGAGATCAGTTGGCACCAGTATGAGCAATTCGGCATGCAGGATGTGGAGAAAATCATTAAGCATGAGCTGTGCCATTATCACTTGCATTTGCTCGGGTCCGGGTATCAGCACCGCGACGACGAATTTAAACAGCTGCTCACGCTTGTAGGCGGGACGCGGTATTGCCAATCGCTGCCGTCTGCCTTACAGCGGAAGGAGCCTTATCGATATAAGCTTGTTTGCGTCGATTGCAGGGCCGAATATTTGCGCAAGCGGAAGACCGATCCGCGGCGGTTTGTGTGCGGTCACTGTAAGGGAAAATTGAAGCTGCTGGCGCTTGACTTGAGCAAACATTCATGATAAATTAACAATTGTCGTTCCCTGATAGCTCAGTTGGTAGAGCACTCGACTGTTAATCGAGTTGTCACAGGTTCGAGTCCTGTTCGGGGAGCCATTATTCTTGGAGAGATACCCAAGTGGCTCAAGGGGACCCTCTGCTAAGGGGTTAGACTGCGTAAGTGGTGCGAGGGTTCGAATCCCTCTCTCTCCGTAAGATTGCAAAAACAACCGCCTAATAAGGCGGTTGTTTTTGCGTTTGGAGAGGCCGGAGGAATTCGAACCCTGAGAGAAGGGCGCCGATGCACGGAACCTCGCCCGCTGCACAGCGGCAAGTTCATCGCTTGTCCGCCTGACCATTGGCGGCGATGAGGATGAGCTCGCCCGTTCACGATATCGAAGCCCAAGTCTTGCAAAAACGCAGGCATGTCATGTACGCTAGAGTCGTAAACCATGCGTTAGATGTCGGAGGGTGAGCAAGTGGCGGTACTGGTAACGGGCGGTGCGGGATATATCGGGACACATACGTGTGTGGAACTATTGAACAGCGGATATGACATTATCGTCGTCGATAACTTCGATAACAGTAAGCCGGAGTCGCTGAAGCGCGTGAGAGAAATTACGGGGAAAGACTTCAAACAGGTGCAGGCCGACCTATTGGACCGAGACCGGCTTGAGGCGATTTTTCAGGACAATCGGATCGAGGCGGTCATTCATTTTGCCGGGCTGAAGGCCGTGGGGGAGTCGGTGCGTCTTCCTCTGAAATATTATCACAACAACATTACCGGCACGCTGCTGTTGGCCGAAGTGATGCAGAAGCACGGCGTGAAGAAAATAGTCTTCAGCTCATCGGCGACGGTATACGGCATGCCGGAGCGGGTACCGATTGACGAGGAGATGCCTTTGGGAGCTACGAATCCGTACGGTCGGACGAAGCTGATGATCGAGGACATCCTTCGCGACATATACATCTCCGACCCTGAGTGGAGCATTGCGCTGCTTCGTTATTTTAATCCGATCGGGGCTCACGCCAGCGGACGCATCGGAGAGGACCCGAACGGGATCCCCAATAATCTGATGCCTTACGTGACGCAAGTGGCAGTGGGCAAGCTGAAAGAACTGCAAGTATTCGGCAGCGATTACCCGACTCCGGACGGAACCGGCGTGCGCGACTACATCCACGTGGTCGATTTGGCGCTTGGTCATGTGAAGGCGGTGGAGAGCGTTCTCTCCAGCACGGGCGTTGAAGCATACAACCTCGGTACCGGCAATGGGTACAGCGTGCTTGAGATGGTGCGGGCCATGGAACAGGCTGCGGGGAGAACAATTCCTTACCGTATCGTAGATCGCAGGCCCGGCGATGTGGCGGTATGTTACGCCAATCCTGTCAAAGCCCGGGAGAAGCTGGGCTGGTCGGCGGAACGGGGATTGGCGCAAATGTGCGAGGATGCCTGGCGCTGGCAGCAGCAAAACCCCGACGGATACGGAAAATAAGCGCATGATGGAAAAGACCTGCCGGCATACCGCGCTTGTGCCTGGCAGGTTTTGCAGTTCGCCAAACAGATAAACCGAGGCAGCGATTTTTTTGAAAAAAAGGTATTGCCAACCCTAAACCTATTCGCTATAATAACACTTGTCGCTTTTAAGCATGGCCCGTTGGTCAAGGGGTTAAGACACCTCCCTTTCACGGAGGTAACAGGGGTTCGAATCCCCTACGGGTCATACTATGCGCGGTTGTGGTGGAATGGCAGACACGCTATCTTGAGGGGGTAGTGGGCGTACGCTCGTGGAGGTTCGAGTCCTCTCAACCGCATTGAAGCATCAAATCGATGAAAGCAAGTCCGATTTCCAGAGCTGGAAGTCAGACTTGCTTTTTTGTTATAGACGCTGCCATTTGGGGGAAGATAACCGCAAGCTTAATTTGGGAAGCCGAGAGGAGAGGTTAACGATGCAGCAAACCGAGCTGCTGGAAGATCAAATAGCGGGCGTGCTGGCGGCGAATCGAATCTGCTCGTTCGGAACGGTAGACGGAAACAAGCCGATGGTACGAGATATGGCGTTATTCCATGAGGGGCTTACGCTTTACTTGGCGACGAACAGCAAAACCGATAAAGTGGACGAGCTTCAAAACAACCCGAATGTCCACGTTCTGGTCGGGTATGACGGCAAACGTTCTTCGGACATCCTCCAAATTCAGGCAAGGGCCGAGATTTGCAAGGATAACGCATTGCGGGAGCGGCTCTGGAATGAGTCGTTTAAAGCATGGTTTCAAGGCCCTCATGATCCGGACTATGTCATACTGGAAATCAAGCCGGAACGTATCGAATACAACAGCGCGAATGCCGAGCCTCGAGTATGGCAAAAATAACCGCAACCAAGCGGCAACGATTTTACAGGAGCGCCGCTGCTTGCCCGAAGCCAATCGCTCCCACTTTACTCTTCTGTGCGAAAGAAGTATAATGGGATCTATATTCGCGGTTGTGGTGGAATGGCAGACACGCTATCTTGAGGGGGTAGTGGGCTTCGCCCGTGGAGGTTCGAGTCCTCTCAACCGCATACCAGCTTTACAAGAGCCTTCGCTGTTACGAGCGAGGGCTC
>NZ_BIMH01000051.1 GCF_004000985.1 Paenibacillus validus NBRC 15382
AATCATGCTGACGTTCGTCCGTCGTTTCCGACCTGACGTGACAGCGAGAATCAATTTACCACATTTGCTATCTGTTTTGCAAGCTTTATTTTTCGTTCCATGCCAAGGGACAAATCCTCAAAGTTCAGAACGCCTGTTTGCCGCATCACTTACGACAGCGAGAATTAATTTACCACATTCGACACGCTCTTGCAAGTTTTTTTAATAACTTTTTTTGATGAGCGCCGGCTCTCGATTGGCCGGATTAATAATATAGCACGATTGCATCGGGGTGCGCAACCGTGTAAAGTTTTCCATAACCTACGTTTATAAAAAGGAGTTCAACAGCCCATGAAGCAGCGCACCGTCACGATGCCGCAAGGCGTCGCCTTATATATGGGAGCCGTGCTTGGCTCCGGCATACTGATCTTGCCGGGCTATACCGCCAATGTGGCCGGGCCCGCCTCCATCATCTCGTGGCTGCTCCTCTCGCTGTTAAGCATACCGGTTGCCTATACGTTCGCAAGACTGGCCCTTACCTATGAAAACTACGGCGGCATCTCGACGATCGTTGGGCAAGCTTTCGGCGATACGTGGGGAGCGATTGTCGGGTGGTTTTTCTTCACCTGGGTCGCCGGCGGCCAAGCCGTCGTCGGACTGACCGGAGCCTCCTATATTACGGCCGCTTTCGGCTGGTCCTCGGAAGCGGTGTACGTGCTCGCTTTCGTATTTCTCATCGCGGCTTTAATTGCCAACCTGCTGGGCATGCGGGTGAGCGGTTGGCTATCGCTCCTGTTAAGCGGCGCGGTGCTCGTCCTGCTGCTGCTGACGATCGGTTTTAGTTTACCCGTAACGTCCTTAACGAATTACCGGCCTTTCGCACCGCATGGACTGCAAGGCATCGGCCAGGCGTGCGTGCTCATTTTCTGGGCATTCTTCGGCTGGGAAAGCATCACGCATCTCGTGCCCGAATTCAAAAGGCCTCACCCCGACGTCATGCGGAGCACATGGATTAGCGTCGTAGTCGTCGAGATCACCTATACGCTGTTGTCCGTCGTAACGGTCGGCACGCATACCTATGGGGAACCGTCAGATGCCGCTCCGCTCGCCGCGCTAATGAACCGCGTGCTCGGCGTCAATGCCGGGTTAACGACAGCCGTCGTCGCGTGTATCGTATGCTTAGGCACCTTGAACGTATACTTGGCCAGCTCCGCACGGCTCGGACTCTCGCTGGCGACAGACGGGAAACTGCCGCGCTGGTTCGCCGGTACGAGCCGAAACGGAACGCCTTACCGCTCGACCTTGTTTCTTTTTGCAACCAATACGTTCGTCCTGGGCGGCAGTTATGTCACGGACTTTGCCGCCGATCGTCTGATTCTTATCCCGACCACGCTCGGCATTCTCGTGTATGTCTTGGCTTCCGCGGCCTGCCTGAAGCTGCTCTGGCGCGACCGTAAGGGGCGCTGGTCGGCGCTTCTCGCAACGGCGCTATGCGTGAGCATCGCTCCGTTCTCCGGCGCCTACCTGGCGGTTCCGCTCATTACCGCGGGAGCATGTCTTCTTTATTTGAAGTTCGGCGGCCATGGGCGCGGACGGTAGCTTTTTCTTTTCCCTGGCAAACAAGGTACAATAAGGCTCAGAGGTGAATACGAGATGGAACCTTTATTGGAAGTGGAGCATCTGATCGGCGGCTACAGCCGGCAGAAGCCGGTGCTGCACGACATCAGCTTCTCCGTTCGTCCCGGGGAAATGGTCGGCTTGATCGGCTTGAACGGGGCGGGGAAAAGCACGACGATCAAGCATATATTAGGCTTAATGGAGCCGCATTCGGGCGCGGTTCGGCTTGCGGGACGCCGGTTGGAGGAAGATCCGACCGCTTACCGGAGAACATACGCTTACGTCCCCGAATCGCCCTTGTTATATGAAGAATTAACGGTGAGGGAACACCTCGAGATGGCTGCGATGGCCTACGGTTTAGACAGCGCAACCTATGAAGAGCGATCCGAACGGCTGCTCGAGGAGTTTCAGATGGCAACGTTCCGCAACCGGCTGGCCGGCCATCTGTCCAAAGGCATGAAGCAAAAGGTGATGATCATGAGCGCCTTCTTGGTCAAGCCGGACTTGTATATCATCGACGAACCGTTCCTCGGTCTCGATCCGCTAGGCATCCGCTCGCTGCTGGAGCTGATGGTTCGGGTCAAAGAAAGCGGAGCGTCCATTCTGGTCAGCTCTCATATTTTATCGACAATCGAACGGTACGGCGACCGTTACGTGCTGCTGCACCAAGGCCGATTGACGGCCGCGGGCGATTTGGAGGCGCTGCGTGCACAAGCCCGCATGCCCGGCGCTTCGCTGGACGACGTCTTCTGCAGCTTGGTAACGCAGGACGTGAACAGCCTATGAAGAAGCCGGAACGACTGACGTTTGACGCGCGGGAGACGTGGGGCAAGCGAACGAAAGATTTCCGGCTTGAAATCCGGCCCTATGTCGGATATGCGCTGCAAAGCGTCTCCTTATTCGTCCTTCTGCTGGTGCTCGCCGGCAGCTTCTTCTACGGTAAGCTGCTCACGCAGGCGCCTCCGGGGTTTCCTTTTCGGGAGATAGCTGCGCTGGTGCTGCTCCCGTTCGCCGCATGGAGTCCGATCCGCACCTACATCCGCGAAGCCGATACCGTATTCTGGCTGCCGCTCGAGACCGAAATCGCCCGCCATTACATGACAAGGGCGGTGAACGCCTCCTTCGCGGTCCAAGCTTTCGGGCTGCTCGCCGCGTGGCTGGCTGTCTGGCCGGCTTTCGCCTTCGCGGATGGCGATAAGCCCGGCTTCATTCACGCCCTGCTGGTGCTGCTTGTTCTCAAGCGTGTGCTGCTGCAAGGCCATTGGACC
Organism: Paenibacillus validus NBRC 15382; assembly: GCF_004000985.1. Lineage (GTDB taxonomy): Bacteria > Bacillota > Bacilli > Paenibacillales > NBRC-103111 > Paenibacillus_G > Paenibacillus_G validus. Next base: position 2,865 of record NZ_BIMH01000051.1, read on the forward strand.
GAGCTCAAGCTGACAATACGCTCGAAGAGAGCGCTGCTCGCGATGCTGCGATGGCTGCTGGCGGGAGGCTGCCTCTATATGCTGCTTACGCTGAGCCCTCCGGCCGGTTCGCTGCTCGTAGCCGCGACTTTACTCATTTATTTCGGCTTGATCCATCTGCTGGACGAAAAGAAGCTCCATTGGCTGCAGCTAGTCGAAGCAGAGCGCCGGCACCGGAGCCTTATTCTGCGGCTGCTGAATCAATTCGTGGATGTAGCCGAGCTGCATGGGCGTCCCCGACCGGTGCACGCGCCGCGCAAGCTGATCCGCGGGCTCGCAGGCCTTCGCTTCGATGCATCGCATACGTATCGGTTTCTATATGTACACGTCTGGCTGCGGTCGGAGGGGTTCGGCATGACTCTCCGGCTGACAGTGCTCGGCGGTCTTATTATTTCGTTCACAAAGGGCGTCGCGGCTCCGGCGATCGTGTTTCTTCTTTTTACAACGCTAACGGCCCTTCAATTAAAGGAACTCGCCAAGGCGTACCGCCACTCGGAATGGTCGTTCATCTATCCGCTTCCGCCCGCGCTGCGCGCACAATCGGCTCAAACGGTCATTCGCCGCATTCATGCCGTGACGGTTGCGCTGCTTACCGTTCCGCTGCTCTGGGCGATGGCCGCCCCGTATCAAGCGTTGCTCCTGCTTGCCCTGGGGCTCGGTTTATCTTATATATGGACGACCCTGCCAAAAAACAGCATCTTCTCTAAGTAACCGGTCCCATTCCCGCGCCTCCTCATTTGTCGTATAATGAAGAAATCTTGTTTCTCATTTACGATACGTTACTCAGGAAAGGAATGGAAAGGAAGCGCATGAAACCTACTCCCGCGATTACAAGAGCGCCCAGACGGCGTTTAGGCCGACGGCGGATCCGGCTTCGCGTCATCTTTGCACTTATTCTTCTACTGGCAGCGGCATGTATCGGTATTTCCGGATTTGTCGGCTGGCAGCTGTCGCACCCCAACCCGAAGCCGCTTGAAGATTCGCCCAAACGGCTCGGCATGGCCTACGAGGATGTGCAGTTCCAGAGCCGTCAAGGCGACCTGTTGTTAAAAGGCTGGTATATGCCTCCCGCGCAAACCGTCGAGAGCGCGACTTACGGCAAGGCGCAAATCATTATGGCGCACGGTTATAAAAACAACCGGGAACAAAAAAACGCCGAAGCGTTATCGCTGGCCAAAGACTTAACCGATCGCGGTTTCGGCGTGCTCATGTTCGACTTCCGCAATTCCGGCGAATCGGAAGGAACGATGACGAGCGTCGGGTACTATGAAAAGTACGACCTGCTCGGCGCGATCGACTGGATCAAAGCGCAGCGTCCCGGCAAAATCGGCGTGCTCGGCTTCTCCATGGGAGCCAGTACCGCGCTGACAGCAGCCGCCGAGGAGCCTGCGGTGGCAGGGATCGTGGCCGACAGCCCGTTCAACCGGCTAAGCAGCTACTTGAATGATAATTTGTCGGTGTGGTCGCATTTGCCGGACTTTCCTTTTACGCCGCTGATCATGAACATGCTGCCCCCGATGCTCGGCATCGAGCCGGATGAGGTAGACGGGCTGAGAGCGGTTGACGCGATCTATCCGCGACCGGTCTTATTCATACACAGCGCGAACGACCCTTCCATCCCGCTGCGCAACAGCGAGTCCTTGTGGGAGAAGCACAAGGACCGGTTCGAGCTGTGGACGACGGCTGCCGAAGGCCATGCCCGAAACTACCCGCCGCAGAAGCAGGAATACGCGGACCGGGTAAGCGCCTTTTTTGAGCAGCTGTAAGGCTGCTCCATGACGCCAAAAAAACGTCTCGGCTTTTCTAAAGCCGGACGTTTTTTTGCGCCTGCAGCAGGAATCGAATCGATATCCGCTGTCACGTATCGAGAAACCGCTCGCGTACGTCCCGTCCCGGGATCAGGCAAGCGTCAGTCCTGCCGAACCATCGGTACCGGTTGCGGGCGATCCAGCCGTACATTGCATTGCGCAACGGCTTCGGTACGGCGATGAACGCGTACAGCAGTCCCCATCCGCCTCCGAGTCCGCGCAAGACGCGCAGGCCTGCCGTAGAACGGGTGTAAGCTCGATGATTATCGATGAGAACGAACGTATCGAGCGCCTGCGGATCAAGACCGTAGTGCGACAGCAGCGCTTGGCCGACGTCCGATTGAATCGCCGTAAACCGAAACCGGCCGGCGCGGTCACGGGGCAAAATAAATTGCACGACCCGCTGGCAAAAGCCGCACACGCCGTCGTAACAAACAATCGGATGCTCCGCGGCGATCGAACGGATCTTCTCATCCAACATCTTCTGCTCCGACTCCATACTTACTCTCCTTCCCTCGGGACGCAACCGAAAATCTGCTCCAGCTTCATTATACACCACATACACCACGGGATAGCCCGTTCACGTAACCGCCATACACAGACGGACGTCCTGACGTTAGAACATAAACCGTTCGTGAATCGCCAGCGGCTCCGGCAGCACGAGCAGACGCCGCTGCACGAAGCGGATCAGTTTCGTCTTGGCCGCAAAAGAAATAAACATCGGCGCCCATGTGCGAATGAATGGCGACGAGCTGAACATCAGCTTGGCGGCGCGGTCCTGCATGCTGTGGATGGAGCGAATTTCGCGATCGCGGCACTTCTGAACCGCAGCAAGCCGCCCGGCGGAACAATCCCTGTCCCGCAGCGCATCGTAGATGACGTCGGCGGCAACGACGGCCGTGGTCACAGACAGCGACACCCCTACCGCACCGGCGGGAGAAGCGCAATGAGCGGCGTCGCCAACGAGCAGACAGCCGTTCTTCGCCCATTCGCGCACATAGAAATCTTTGGCTTGCAGCAGCACGAAACGCTTAAAGTCGGTGAGCGACTCGGCGAAATCGCGGAAAGCCGGGTGGGCGGCGAGCAGCTCCTGGCGCAGCGGTTCGATGCCGTGAGCTTTTATTTCTTTCCATTCCGCGGCAGGAACGGCGATGCCGACCTGCAGCAGGTTCGGGTATTTAGGCAGGACGATATAACCGTTGACCGTCGGTAATCAGCATGCGCAGCTCTTCGCCCCCATCGGCCGGTTTCGGCACCGTGAACCATACGAGATCCCCTGCGTAATGCTCGTACTCGATCTCGAAACCGCCCAGCTTGCGCACGGCGGAGAAGCGCCCGTCCGCGCCGACGGTCAACCGCGCCCGCACTTCCAGCGGCCCGTCGGCGGTTTCCGCCACAACGCCGGCGATCCGGTCGCCTTCATGAAGCAGCTGTTTCACTGGAGCGTGAAACAGCATCTCGAAAGACGGGAACGTCCGCGCCTTATCGTACAAGGCTTGCAGCAATACCGGCTGGGGCATCCACAACGCGTAAGGAAAGGCGCCGGAGACGTCCTCGAAGCTGAAGGAGCCCATTCTTTTGTTCTTATAAAATAACGTGCCTTGGCGTACCTTCGCCCCCGGGAACGATTCGATGTAGTCGCGCAGATTCAGCTGTTGGAGCAGCTGCAAAAAACGAGGCTGCAGCACTTCACCCCGGTATTCGCGGTCAAAGTTATCGTGGCTCTCGAGAACCGTTACCCGAACGCCGGCTTTGGCGAGCAGCAGACCGACAAACAGGCCGGCCCTCCCCCGGCTACACAAACATCCGTTTCGATCATCCGATGCGTCATCCGTATCGCCTCCGCTTTCAGATCGCAATAATAGTGAGTGATCACTCACTTTTTTTGATAATTTTAGTTTACTCCTCCCTCGTTTGGATCGTCAACGACGATTGCACCCTGCCGCGAAAAACAGGCACTTGATCTCCCGTGTCTACCTGCCTCTCGTCTGCGATAAAAAAGAGCGAGCCCCCTTCAGGCCCGCTCCGCTTCCAATGCTTGCTTACTTTATAGTCCGCTTATGAAATTCTTTATGATTTGCGCCAAAATGCCCGGGGTTTCCATCATGCTCATATGCCCCGCTGCTTCAATTCGCTGCTGCGATATCGTCTCACCGCTGACGGAAAACGTGCGCTCCTCGGGAATGACCTGATCCGACGCTCCGGCGACAAGCAGCACCGGCAGCCTCGTCTCCCACAGCACCGCGTTGCGGTCGGGCCTGTCCCGCATCGCTTCGAGGGTGCGCATCGCTCCTTCCGGGCTTGTTCCGAGGCCGATCTCTCTCGCTTTACGCACGGCTTCCGGCATCGATTGCAAATGAGCCGGGGCGAAAAGCTTCGGGATCAGGCCGTCCAGGAACGCCGGCAAGCCTTGCTCCTGGATCGTTTGCTTCGCCTTCTCGCGACCGGCTCTGCCCTTCTCGTCGTCCGGGTAGGCCGTCGAATGCACAAGGCCGAACGCGCGCAGCCGGTCCGCCTGTTTCTCGGCCAGCGCCAGCGTCACATAGCCGCCGAGCGAATGTCCCAGCACGACGGGTTTGTTCTCGCCCAGTCCGAGCCCGTCAATCAGTTTGCCGATATCCCCGGCCATCGACTCCATCGAGTACGATTCGTTCGGGGAACCGGACGCCCCGTGGCCGCGAAGGTCGGGAACGATGACCCGGCAGCCGCTTTCGAGCAGCGGGACGATCTCGTCCCAGTAAGCGCCGCTTCCGCAAAAGCCGTGCAGCAGCACAACGGGTACGCCCTCTCCTTGATCGGTGTAGGCCAAATTCCAGCCGCCCATATCCGCCGTCTTTGTCTTCATATACGGGTCCTCCCTTTATCTTTGAAAGTCTTAAGGATAGTATACCCGTTTTACCCGATCGTTTCCTGGTTGAACCGTCTGCGCCCTCCTCCTTCCTAACAAAGTATCGGCATGAAAAAACCGGATTGACGCCCGGAAAGCTGCGGTAGTAACATTAAATTCAGGTTTTGTTCGTTCGCAAACATGTCTCATGATAAAGGCAGGACTCCCCTACATGGATATCAAATCGCTGGCCGTTTGCCTGTACTTGCTGCTTGTATACTGGCTTTCGCTGCATTTTCCTTCCCTTAAATCGTTGTTCTATCCTACGCTCGGAGCCTTCAGCTACTTGTTCGCAAGTCGATCGTTCGCAATTAAAGACCTGGTAAGAATGACTGTTGGCGCAGGCGCCGCCTCGATGATCGGCACTGGGCTGTATATCGCTCAGATTGGATTGATGGGATTTATGCTGACCGTCCTTACAACTTTCTTCCTGATTAAGAGGTTTCATTTGAACGCGCCGCCGATTTTAGCGGTGTCGCTGGTCCCTTATTTTGCGCAACCGCAGCATTTCTGGACGACACCTATTGCCGTACTGGCTACCTTGGCCGGGCTTGTCGTCATGCTGCTTGCTGTGCAAATGTTCTGCGCCTTATATGCCCGATTACGCTCAAACGCGGCCGACGCCGCTGCGAAAGAAGGCGCGCGCACCCCTGCTCCCTGAGCGGTATCCACAAGTCCCTGCCCGGGCACAAACGCCGATCGAGTCTCCTTCCAAGCCGAAGAGCCCCCTTACCGGGGGCTTTCGGCTGTATTTCCTATGGACAACGCCGAAATCCGCGGGTTCCAGTACCTGGGCAGGGACATCTACTGCAGCAAGGACTTGATTCGCAGCGGGCCGGTTACTTCGCGGCAGCCGGTTCAGCCACAACTTTGTACTTGCTGTGGACGTACGTTTCCGCTTTCGGCTCGGTAATTACAGCCGCGTTCAGGCTGTCCGGCTCCGGATCGGTCAGCGTGTAGGTGACGACTGCACGGTCGTCACCCTCAAAGCGGATGCCGGTAACCTGGATGCCATAACCGGCCGTCGGCTTCTGGCCGCGGGACAGGACGACCTTACTCACGTCGTCGTTCACTTTCACCACGGATACACTCACTTCTTCTTGAGGCGCCTGCGGTTTCGTATGCGTTTCCACGAAACGGATTGCCTTGTGCAGCCAAACAGCCGCTTCACCGCGGGTCAGCTCCTGCTTCGGGAAAAACTTGCGGTCTTCGCCAAGCTTCACGATCCCGTGCAGCACCATCCGCTGCAGGCTGTTATTGTAAGCCGGGTCGATATCGTCCTGATCCGTGAACTGAATCCACATTTTAATAACCGGGAAGGCGCCCTTCGTGTCGATCGCATGAATCAACAAATCCGCAAACTGCTCGCGCGTAATCGATTCGCTTGGGTCAATATCGCTCGGTATCGGCAGGCCGTTCAAGTGCGCGATCACGAACGACTCCGCATACCAGGCGTTGTTCGGCACCTTCTTGAAGTAGTCGGTAGCTTCCGGCTTCTTCACAAACTTCAACGGATCGATGTTCAGACCGAACGCCTTCACCAGCATATGCACGCTTTGCGCATAGCTGGCTTTGCCCTTCGGTACGAAATGCTTATCGTCTACCCCGCTTACGATCCCGCGAGCCTTCAGATCCATCACCGGTTCCTTCTGATCCGCATCCACATCGTTAAAAGCAAGCGCAGACCCCGCCAAGGCCCCGGTTAACAGCGTCGTTGCCGATAATACGGTTATCCACTTTTTTATCATTAAAATCCCACCTTTTACAGAATACTCCGGAGTTATCTATATGAACGGACCCCCGGTGCAAAAGGTTGCAGCTTCACGGCAACCTTTCTTCCATTTGGACGAACAAACGCTTGCCTGCGACTGTCATGACCGGCAGACAGCCGCATATGTTTAGGGTATAGAATCGACCCCAAGGAGGGAGAATCGCGTGCCGGAAGCTTTCATTCAAATCGCGCTGCTTATTATCATCATCCGCTCGGTGTTTATGGTGTTCCTCTTGTCGCAGCACCTTAACAGACAATGGCTGGATTTGCTGTATTACATGGCCGTTGCGTTGGTGGCGACCGCGTTCCTGCTTCAATAAGAGATCAGACGAATAAGGAAGAGCCTTTTGCCGGGATGCGGGGAGAAGGCTTTTTTTGCGTTATGTTCAGATTGAAACTTCTATGCTATTATAGTTGAGGCGTTGTCGTTTTATGTAGATACATAGCGAAATAGCACTAATATCGCGTTCTATTGACCGATCGTCAAATAACGTGGTAAGGTGTAATCACCTAGTAATTCCATTGGAATTATATAATATTAAAAAGATAGGGGAGAAATCAGAATGTTGACTTGGAGAAAAAGCGCCCTGTTCGTGCTCGTGTTCGTTCTGTCGATCGCCATGATCGCCTGCGGCTCGAAACCTCAGGAAGCGGCAAAACCGGCGGATAACGCCACTGCATCGGGAAGCGCTCAAGCGAACCCGCTGGCAGGCAAGAAAATTGCACTCATTATGCAAATCAATTTAGGAACGTTCTCGGCCCAGTACATAGAAGGCGTGAAAGAGCAGGTTGAAAAGCTCGGCGGTACGGTCACCGTCAACCCGGCTGACGGCGATCTCGCCAAAATGTCCTCGAACCTCGACGCTGCGATTAATCAGAAGGTCGACGGCATTCTGATCGACCACGGGACAGCGGAAGCGCTCGAAGCCGGCGTGAAGAGAGCGCTGGAGAAAAAAATTCCGGTCGTTGCGTTCGACGCCGACTTGAAAGTGCCGGGCGTAACGGTGCTCGAGCAAGGCGACGCGAAGATGGCCGAGCAAACGCTCGAACAGCTCGCGAAGGACATTAACGGCAAAGGCAACATTGTCAAAATTTGGGTTGCGGGCTTCGCGCCGATGGAACGCCGCCAAGTCGCTTACCAAGCCTTCCAGGCTAAATACCCGGACATTAAAGAAGTGGCTGCCTTCGGCGCCGCTACGCAAAATACCGCGCTTGACACGCAGGCGCAAATGGAAGCGATCCTGAGGAAATATCCGAACAAGGGCGACATCACCGCCGTCTGGGCTTCTTGGGACGAGTTCGCCAAAGGCGCCGCACGCGCCATCCAGCAAGCCGGCCGTACGGAAATTAAAGTGTACGGCATCGACATGAGCGACGAGGACTTGCAAATGATCCAGGACCCGCAAAATCCTTGGATCGCCTCCGCCGCCGTCGATCCGAAAGATATCGGCCGCATCCAGGTTCGTTATTTGTACCAGAAGCTGCACGGCGACGAAACGCCGGAGAAAGTCGTGCTGGAGCCGGTATTCGTGTCCCGCGATCAGCTTCCGAAAGAGCAAATCTCCACAACCGAGCTCAGCAAGCACGTCAAAGGCTGGGGCGGCAGCCAGCAAGGCTACACCGATTGGCTGAAGCAGGCGGAGAACAAGTAAGCATTTGAATATTCCGATCCCATCGGCCGCTCAAGGTCCGATGGGATTTTCCATTGAAGGAGCGTGAGCACATCCGATGGCAAGTTCTTCCGTCAGCCTGTTGAACATGTTGGGCATTACGAAGTCTTTCCCCGGCGTACGGGCGCTGAACAAGGTCGATTTTGAGGTGCGGGGCGGCGAAATTCATGCGCTGCTCGGCGCGAACGGCGCAGGCAAAAGCACGCTGATGAAGGTGCTCTCCGGCGCCTATCGTGCGGATGAAGGCACCATTGCGATCGACAGCAGACCGCTTGCGATCGAGCAGCCGCTTGACGCGATCCGCTTCGGCATTCAATGCGTGTATCAGGAAGTCGATACCGCACTGGTCCCTCAGCTGACCGTCGCCGAAAATATTATGCTGGACCGGATCACCGGCGGGCGCCGCTGGATCGATTGGAGCGCCTTGCAGCAAGATGCCGCGCGGCTGCTAAGCGAGCTTGGCTTGACCGGGATCGACGTAAAGCGGCAAGCCGGCGAGCTCTCGATCGCCCAGAAGCAGCTCGTGCTGATCGCACGGGCGCTCGCCCAGCAGGCGAAGTTCATTATTTTCGACGAGCCTACCGCACCGCTCAGCAATGAAGAAGCCGACCAGCTCTTCCGCCTCATGAACCGGTTGAAGGCGGACGGCGTCGGCTGCATCTTCATCTCCCACAGGCTCGCCGAGGTGTTCCGCATCAGTGACCGCGTGACGGTGATGCGCGACGGACGCCGCATCTCCACGAAGGCGGCCGCCGATACGAACGCCGCTGCCGTCGTAGAGGAGATGCTCGGCAAGAAGTTCGACGAGGAGTTCCCCAAAGCGCAGGTCACCATCGGCGACACGCTGCTGGAAGCGCGCGGGCTGACGTCGGGCACGAAGGTGCGCGACATCAGCTTGTCCGTGCGGCAGGGCGAAATCGTCGGCGTGGTTGGTCTCGTCGGCGCAGGCAAGACCGAGCTGTCGCGCGTCCTGTTCGGCGCGGACCCGCTTGATGCCGGCGAGGTACTGCTGCGCGGCAAGCCGCTGCGGCTGGCGAAGCCGGCCGATGCGGTCCGCTCCGGGCTGGCGCTGATCCCGGAGGAACGCCGCAAGCAGGGCGTGCTGGTCGAGCTGCCGGTGATGGCGAATCTGGCGCTGCCGATTCTCCGCGCGCTCAGCCGCCTCGGCTTCGTGCAGCGCGGGAAGGAAGCGGCGAACGCGGAAGCGCGCATCGCCGAGCTCGGCATTCAGCCTGCGAACAAGAACCAGCTGGTTAAATATTTAAGCGGCGGCAACCAGCAGAAGGTCGCCGTAGGCAAATGGCTGCCAACCAACGCCGACGTCTATTTGTTCGACGAACCGACGAAGGGCGTCGACGTCGGTGCGAAGAGCGACATTTTCCGATTGATCGGGAAGCTCGCTCAGGAAGGCAAGGGCATTCTGTATTTCTCATGCGAAATCCCGGAAATTCTCGGGATCGCCGACCGCATTCTGGTCATGAGCTACGGACGCGTCGTCAAAGAACTGTCGCGGGCTGAGGCCACACAGGAACAAGTGTTGTACTACGCAAGCAGCGGGGAGGCTTAACCGAAAGTGAAAGACAAACTACTCGATTATTCGTATAAATACGGCGCGTTGGCCGTTATTGCCATCGTCATTGCCGCATTCTCGCTCGTCAACGAAAACTTCCTCTCGTACGACAATATGGCGGACATTCTGCGGTCTATCTCCATCGTCACGTTCGTGGCGATCGGCGTAACTTTCTCGCAGATCGTCGACGGGTTCGACTTGTCGGTCGGGGCCACCGTATCCTTGACGACCGTCGTCGTAGCCACGCTGATGGTCTGGTTCCAGCTGCCGCTGATCGTCGTGCTGATCGTCCCGCTGCTGATCGGGATCGTTGTCGGCCTGCTGAATGCGCTGCTTATCGTCAAGGTGCGGATCCCCGACCTGCTGGCGACGCTTGCCGTCATGTACATCATCGGGGGCGTGCACAAGACGTATACCAAGGGCTTCTCCATCTACAACAATATGCAAATGACGGACGGCACGAAGGCGCCGGGCAAATTCGACCCTTCCTACCTGTGGATCGGACAAGGCAAGCTGCTTGGCGTGCCCGTTCCCGTCCTGATCATGATTATCGCCGTTATCCTCGTTCATATTTTCCTAACCTACACGCGCTGGGGGCGTCAAATGTACGTCACCGGCGGCAACCGGGAAGCGGCCCGGCTGTCCGGCATTTCCGTCAACCGGGTGCGCACGTTCGCTTACGTCTTATCCGGTATATTCGCCGCTGTGGGCGGGATCTTGTTCGCCGCCCGGGTCGGCTCCGGGCAAATCGACGCCGGCGCTCCGATCCTGATGGAAGCGGTCGCGGCCGTGTTCGTCGGTTACTCCGTGCTTGGCGCGGGCAAGCCGAACGTCATCGGCACGTTCTTCGGCGCCGTGCTGATCGGCGTGCTGCTGAACGGTCTGACGATGCTGAACATGCCGTATTATGCGTTCGATATCATTAAAGGGGCCGTGCTGGTCATGGCGCTAGCGATTACGTTCATTCACTTGAATCGCCGCCGTACGTAAAATAGCTGCGGCTCACACCCCGTATCGATGCGATACGGGGTGTTTGGTTAACTCTTTTTTTCGACCTCAGGCATTCGTCCATACTTATTGCCGGGTACGTTCATACAGTGTTCATGTAGGACAATAACCAAATGAAAGGGGTTTTGAACGATGGGTGCTCTTGGTTTCGGTGGAAGCTGCGGAGGTTTCGGCGGTTTAGGGACTACCACAGGTGTAATTCTTGTTCTGTTCATTCTTCTGGTCATTGTATCCAGATGGTTTATCTAAATAGGGATGTAACCATCTCCTGATTCAAGATAAGAGACGGCAACCGTACGGGAACTGTACCCCGTTATGGTCAGCCGTCTCTTTATTGAACCCATCTCAAGGTCTGTCCTGCCAATTCCATAAGCGGACCTCACCCACGCGAATGCCGGCTACCCATGGCTCCTGCTTGAGCTTTAATATTTCTTTGGTCGGTCCGGTAACTACAGCTCCGTAAAGCTTGACACCGTTCGTTTCCAGGTACTGGATCGTTTGATCGATTTGTAACGAAGGCGCTAATGTTTTTGTGATCGATCTGTAATCTTGAAGCAATCGCAGCGTCTTCATAAAATTTTCGTTTCTCAGCTCTCCGCTGCCATATGTGTCAATCGCAGGGTAGCTGCCTCCTTTGGTGACAATTTTCCCGAACCAGCCGCTTTTCTGTTCTTTGTAGCTTGTAATCCGCATATCGTCATGGTGCCAGACCGGGTGATAGGGAAAACCGACCGGGTTCCAAACGATCGATTCTTCCGACGTTTTCTCAAGGCCCGTATCCGCCGCGAACCAGACGGGTGTCATGTTTTTGTTTTTAAATTGTTGAAGCAATTCGTCCGTCGTAAACATTCTGTCAAACGAGAGAGCCGCTTCCGTCACCGTACCCTCCGGCAGCTTCTCCAATTTGCTCCATTCCTGGCCGCTATCCTGACGAAACGTATTGGGAAACTGAAAGACGGCCGTATTTGTATGGTCATTCAACCATGACATCTGTCCGATGCCCGGACGGTTGAATACAAATGAGAAGGAGAAATCACCGACAACCGCCCTTTCATCTCCAATCTGCCTTCTCATTTTTCCATGTAAGTCCATGGTAAAAAAGAGATTACTGTTCGAGCTTAACGCAACCTCGACATTCGGACGGGTCACGGCAATCGTCGAGGTAACGATATCTTTATAATGCTCCATCCGATTCGGCTCTCCCGCAGCGTAAAAGAGATTGGTGCAAATCGAACAGATTAACATGACCAGGAATACCATGCCTATAACGGTAAACGAAGTATTTATCCGTGCTTTCCATTTTCCTTTTCGAATGATGCTGGCTTCTTTTAATGAATCTGCGGTCTCGGCTTCTGCTTCCCGATCTTTTCCCATAAGCTCATCCATATAAGACTGATAAGCCTCCATTTTTTCAATCTCCCGTTCCACCTCTTCCCTTTCCTCCGCAGGCAGCTTGCCTTCCTCGTAAAGCTGCAGCTTCCTTCTGAATTCTTCACTCATTTGCATCCATCCTTTCGTTCTGCCGCCGAAGTTTTTGCCGAGCCCGAAATAACAGGATTTTGAGGTGCGGCAATCCGATTCCCATAATGTCCGACGCTTCTTGATAAGACAACCCGTTGAAATCAACCAGTAAAATCGCTTGCTGCTGTTTTTCGGGCAGATCCAAGATCCATTGCTCCATTTCCTGCCTTCGTTCCCGCTGCAGCATCTGTTCTTCCGGCGTTTCCCGGTCCGGCATCTGCTGGAAGTAACGGATATCTTGAGCGAAGCTGTGTTTTTCTTTGCGCTTGACATCGATAAACGCATTGTAGGCCACCCTGAACAACCATGGCTTTACCCTGTCATCCTTGCAGTTTTCCAAGTACAAATAAGCGCGGTAAAAGGTTTCCTGTACCAGGTCCTGGGCGGTATGATGTTCGCGGCAGAGGGAGAACAAGTAACGATAAACGTCATTCACATATTTTTGATACATGGTATCCAAGGAATCCCGATTCATTGCCTCCCCCCTCACTGTATACACGTACAGCCCGAACCAAAAGTTACATATATAAAAAAACTTCACCGGCGTCAGAGCCAATGAAGTTATTTGGGGAGAGCGGTTAGGTGTTACTTGATATCCAGCGTCTCATCCAACCACTCGAAGACACGTTGATTAAAATAAAGCAGCGCACCGAAATGACAGTGTTCTTCAGCTCCATCTTCCGCGGTGAAAAGCATGAACGTTTTGGGGCAGGTAAGAGCGTCATAGAGCATCTTCGGCTGGCCGGCGAAGAAATGATCGGCTTCGGCTTCGCATACCAGCGTCGGGCACTTGATTTTATGCGCCACGCCTTCCAGCGTGACAGGCTCTGTTTTCCGGATGAGTTCGTGAACGGATTCAGCCTGATACGTGAACATGCCATTTTCAATGGCCCAACGAACACCGGTATATTGGGAGGTCAATACTTCAAGGAACTTCTCCACATACGCCGGATTGTTTAAGTCCTCATCGTTCCCCCGGTGAAGCTTGCGGGCGATCTCTCCGAATTGATTGGAGAACAAACCGTCGTTAGCGATGCAAGCAGCCAGCCGATGTTCATAGGCTGCAGCACGAGGCGCTAAATATCCTCCGAGGCTGATGCCCATTAGCGCAATCCGGTCGGGGTCCACGTCGGGGCGAGTCAGCAAGTAATCGACCACAGGTGTGACAACCTTCTCCCAATCATAACGAAACGGGATATGCTGCTCACGAATGACAGCGCCTTGTCCCGGACCTTCGAAAGTAAGGCAGTTGTACCCACGCTGCAGCGCAGCCGCCGCTACTTCCAAATAAAGTTCTTCGCCTGTTGAGTCAAACCCTCCGTGAATAAGTAAGGTAGGTCGCGGTGTATCGTCCACACGGTAATAATAGCCGGGCAAATAGGTCCCTTCATAAGGAATCGCTACTTCTTCCACCGATGTATCCATCAATTTAATAGCTTGGCGAAACGTACTCCGGCTTTTCCCCCATGTTTCCAAGATACGCGGGTCTTTCGGATTTCCATGCAGAAAAAATTCCGCGGTCCGATAGTAATTATGGGCTCGCAGATAGCACTCGCGGGCACTGACCCGTTTGCCCCGCTCTAAACTGTCAACAGCCAGCGCATGAATGCGTTCGGCTGTTCGATACCATTCCGTATACCAGCTTTCAAAATCGCCCTCTTTGATCCGATACGCAGTGGACAGACATTCGCCGATATCCGCTCCTCCGTATGGGGCGTAACTCAAAGTACGCAGCAGCTCGAATGAAAATGTTTGATCTTGGAAAATAAGACGCATAGAAAATTCCTCCTCATATTTATTTAACATATGGACCGAATGACTATATGTTAAATTTAACCTAAATCAAAAATAACATATAACATTTCATGAGTCAACAAAAACATAAGTCATTTTTGACATATATAAAACCTGTTTGATTAATTGTAAAAATAAATATATATTAAAAAGAACCTATATTACATTTAACTTACTTATAAAAGGAGTTGTTTTTATGAGTTCCATGCGTTATGCCTTGCTTTCTTTATTGGCGCGCGAGCCTCTCAGCGGTTACGATATCAAGCAGCACATGAACAATCGACTGGGGCCTTTTTGGAAAGTGGGCAGCAATCAGGTGTATCCGGAATTGTCTAAAATGGAAGGGGAGGGCTTGGTAAAGCTTCAAGGGGTCGAACAGCATACGTATCGCCCCGCCCGGAAATTGTATGAGATCACCGAAGCCGGACGAGAGGCATTAATACAGTGGACGATAGAGCCTATGGAGCTTGAACATAGTGTCCGTGATGATTTTCTGCTCAAGGCTTACAATTCCTGGCTCGTAGAGCCCGGGCAAATGGCCGTTCGAATTGCGGAAATGAAGAAGCAGCATGAAGAGAGGTTAGCCGCCTATTTGGACAAAGTGAAGGAGCTCACCCCATTGCTTGAAACGTCCGGCAGCAGCCATGATCCGATTGCCTCCAGCATCTCGGTCGTTGAATTCGGTATTCAATATGAACGTCTATATATCGAATGGTGCGATAAATTAATGAGCAAACTTTAAAGTCAAGCAGCCAAGGGAGGGCAATTCGAAGCGACCCGTATTCTATTTGTCTCTCCCCAGGAATACAATCACTTGTACAAGTATGCTTCAGGGGGTATGCGTTCGTGAGCATGTTCATCTCTTATATCCTCTTAGGGTTGTCTTTATCGGCTCCAATCGGGCCGATTAACGCCGCACAGCTGGACAAAGGAGCGAGATACGGTTTTCTTCACGCATGGCTTGTCGGGGTTGGCGCTATGGCAGCGGACGCCGTGTACATGCTGGTTGTTTACCTGGGTCTCGCTCATTTGCTCACGACGCCTTTCATGAAGACGTTCTTGTGGAGCTTTGGCTGCTTTGTACTTGTGTATACGGGGATTGAGAGCTTGCTGCATAGCAGAGGGGGCCTCGCCGCGAACGCGGCCAAGGACGAAGCGCTTTCGAAGTCTTTGATCTCGGGCTTTCTGATGGCGCTGTCGAATCCGCTCAATATTTTATTTTGGCTCGGCATTTATGGATCCATCCTGGCCCAAACCGTGGAGTCTTACGGCGTGGGTAAAGTATGGATCTATAGTCTGGGCATATTTATCGGGATCTTGCTGTGGGATTTGATTATGGCTGGTATTGCAAGCACCCTGTACAAGGTTGGAAGCAGGAAGATCCTGCCTTGGATCTCCGGACTGGCCGGTATATCCCTGATCGGCTTTGGCTTCTATTTCGGCTATCAGGCCTTTAAGGCGTTATTTTTGTAAATACGGGACATTCACCTGGTTCCCCTCCTCATCATACACATATCACGTACACGATGAAGGAGGATATTTCACATGTCAGAGCTATACACGAGAAGCTGGCTGGAGAAGCACCGGTTTGAATTCAGGGCATGGCAGCAGGACGCTTTTCGGCAATTCGCCGCGATGATTCACGATGATTCGAATACTTACCCCTGTATTCCCGGAAGACAAGGGTTTGTATCCGATCATCTGCGATTCGGCTTTGTCGAAGACCCTGCCTCCCAAACCGCTCCCCAGGACCTTGCCGCTTTGCTTAAGCAATACGGACGATGCTCAAGAGAAACCGGCCGCTATGCCTCTCTGGTCGTATTTTTCAATACCTCCTCTGCCGGGTGGACCGGTTGCCCGGTTGAAGCTTACGAAGAGCTGTTCTGGGCTCTATTGAGCGGGGTAAGCCGACTCGACGATCAGGTATGGCCGGATGACATTTCATCCGATCCCTCCCACCCTTCCTGGGAATTTTGCTTTGACGGAAATCCTTATTTCGCCTTTTGTGCAACGCCCGCCCATGTTATACGCAAAAGCAGGCATTTTCCCTACCTGCTGCTCGCTTTTCAGCCCCGCTGGGTATTTGAGAAAATGAACAATTCCACGCATTTCGGCCAAAGCATGAAGAAAGCGATCAGGAGCCGTTTGGAACAATACGACGGAATCCCGGCGCATCCTTCCTTAAAGTGGTACGGCCAGGAGGACAATCTGGAGTGGAAGCAATATTTTTTGCACGATCATAACCGTATCCCCTCCCGCTGCCCTTTTACAAGGATGAAGCGCGCAGTTCATAAATTGCTTTCTTAAACCGACCCCATGCCGTACTTCCGCTTAGCTTCTTGTTTTCTCCACTTTAACCTCATGAACAGTGTGACAACGGCAATTATCACGACTACTAGCAGGCTGACCCAAAATCCCGGTCTGCTCGATGCTTCAGCAAGCGTCCCCGATACAGCCGCACCGATAAGCAGGAGAGCGCTGAAGGACTTTATTTTATCCCCGGTCGTAAGCTTCACCACTCTGGGAGCCGAGATCAATATAAAGCACCAGGTATACAAGAGCACCAGCCCTGATGCTGTTGCGATATGCTCGAAGATATGCTTAGGTGTCCATAACGCCAAAAGGACGGATGCCGCCAATCCTGCTGCGGTTAAACCTAGGGCGGGATAGGGCATTCTCCGGTTTCCCTTCCTGCCGGAGAAGCATTGGGGAGCATCCCCATCCTCTGCGAGCGTGACCAGCATAAGCGTAACCCCATACAAAGAAGCAACCATCGTAGAAAATCCGGCGATGATGAGCACCGCGTTAAACCCATGCACCAGGACATGGAAGCCTAAGCTTCTTAAGCCTGAAATAAACGGACTCTCCTGCTGCTGCAGCTGCTCGAGCGGAACAAGAACAAGCAGCAGAACCATGGACGTCATATAGAGGACGGTCACGATGAGAAGCATCACCCTGCCGGACTTCATCACGTGATGAGGTTCACGCAATCCCGCTGCCATCAGTCCCATCACTTCAATTCCTCCAAAAGCGTAAAATACATAAATGAGGCCCGTCCACATGCCCTTGAAACCCGGAGAAAACCATTCGTCCAGACTTGCAGGAAGCTTCGGCCCTGAATGACTCATACCGGACCTTCCCAGCCAAACGGACAAGGCAACGAAGATGAATAAGACGAGGGCGGAAAGTTTGAGAATGGCCAGCACATCCTCTGTTTTTTCAAAGCCTCCGGCTCCCCGTATCACCACCGTGAGGCCAAGCGCCGCATAGACGGATGTCAAGATCCAGAGCGGAATCTGAGGAAACCAAAACTGCGAAAATAGGGATAGCGCTGTCAAAGAGCTTCCGGATAGAAGCATCTCGGATGACCAGTAAATCCAGCCGCTGCTAAATCCGGCCCAGCGCCCGTAGGCTTGCTTGGCATAGGTACGAAAGGAGCCTTGCTCCGGATAGGCGGCCGTCATTTTAGCCAAAGTCGCGAAAACAAAAGAGGTGCCTAGAGCTGCAAGAACAAACAAAATCAGCACGGTAAAGCCGCTTTTTTGTATGGCGATGCCGGAGCCCAGGAAAAATCCGGTACCGATCGTGCACCCTGTTCCGAGTAAAGATAAATGCCACCATGTGAGATGTCCTTGCCGTGTTCTCATGATTCCGCCTCCCTGCCTGTTTCTAATGACTCGCGACTCGCCAATACCGAAAGAACCCTTCAAAGCTTACTTTGAAAGGTTCTTTGGCCTGGAGCAACGATATGAGGTTACACGAGATAAGGCGAAGGGGCATAGCTTTGCTGCAACTGTGCCATATCCTGCTGAGTCAGCTGTGGAACTTGATAAAAGTGTCTTTTATTTTGATACAAGAACAGCTCGTACCCCATTTCAATAAAATTAGGCACGCTATCCGCCATCATACGCCGAAGCACCGGATTGGTAATCTCCAGGGAGGCCATCGCAAGCAGGGAGGCCGTAGATTTAACAAGCCCCAGCATATAAGCGGAAATGCCTTGATCGCTGATTTCCCGGATCGACATCATCGGTTTTCTCGGCGCCGTCTTCACTAAGCCATAGATCACTTGATTATTTTGATCCATGTTATAAGTCTGTGTGGGATGTGACGGTTTCTTGCCTGTGGCGAAGGCTTCTACGGTAATGTTGTACAAGTCGGTAATGAATTGGTGCTGATGATACAGGATCCGCTTGAGCTCCTGGTCTTGAATGAACTGCTCAAAGATGACATATTGGTCCAGCAAACTAATGAAGCTCGATAAAATTTCATGCGAATCAAACATTTCATGGCCGCCATGATTCATGGAAGACATCGGAGCTGCGCCTGGTTGTGAATACGGGTTTTGCATACGGGTTGATTACCTCCTTGGATGTGTGGAATACCCCTTTACGGTTGGTCATTTTTATTCAAATTATGCAACAGGAATTGGCATGCCCCGTCTGTTGAATAAGTTGATAGGAGGTTAGATAAACTGATAGGGCAGTTCATGAACAGGAGGTATTATGACCCAACAACGGATCATCCATCATTTTACGATTCCTGCAAAACAAGGACGCAGCTTTACCCTCAAGAAGGGACAGACGGTGAAGGTGATTGACGCAGACGGTCAGCAGGTGGCAGATTTTGTCGCCTATCATGCCAATCATCTACAGGAACGGCTGGATCCGGGCGTCACCATGGATGCGCTGCGCACCATGAATGTTCGACCGCACGATGTTTTGTACTCCAACATGTACAGGCCCATGCTTACTGTGCTGGAGGATACCGTCGGCAAGCATGATTTGCTCAATCCCGCATGCCGCCCGGAAATGTACGGGTTTTTATATAACAAACCTGAACACGAAAGCTGCTATCACAATTTAAATACCGCGCTTGCCGAATTCGGCATCCCTCAGCCGGATCAGCACTACTCGTTTAACATGTTCATGAATACGGTGATTGATGATTCAGGTCGTATTCAAGTCAAAACCCCTTTATCCGCGGCCGGCGATTACATGATGCTAAGAGCAGAAATGGATCTCATTGCGGCTATTTCCGCCTGCCCTTGCGAGGAAAGCAACTGTAACGGTTATCACTGTACCCCGATTCGCGTGGAGATCGGGGAACGGTGAACAAAGTCGGGCCTTCCCGCTTATGCCAAAAAACCTATGGATGCCATAACGATAGGTTCTTCCCGCTTTCCATCGGAAGCGGTCTACCTTTCAAGCTTCAGCACGTGACCGCTGTTGCGGCGGACCAGCTCGGCCACCTTCTCGTATTCGGCTTCATCGACATGGGCGCTCAGCACATACCGCAGCTCTCGGTCGTCCTCCCCGCCGCGGTCGCGTCCGGGCTCGTCCAACGCATGAAAGCCGACGAACGCCCCAGGCGCTCCTTCACCGGGATGCCCTGTCGACAGCCCGGACGAGCCGGCAACTCCGACGCTCCCCGAGCCGACTGTCGCCGATAATGGCATCAGCAGGACATCCCGCCCCGGCGTGTCGCCTACAGCTCCCACTTCAATCTGATCCGCCCGGTGCGCCTGAAGCAAAATTCGAACGTGTTCAGCCTCATCTTCGGTTTGAAAATAAGCTTGCAGCCGCTTGCTCATTCAACATCGCTCCTTTGACCAAATTAGGGCCTCTCCTCTCTTTTTCCCTAATTTGTCCAAAACTACGCATGCCGTGAAGCGATTTCGCCGTATGAGCACCCTATGGTAAACTTATATTTATGAAAACACGATACGTTGGGTTTATCGCCGCTTATGTGCTGCTATTCGCCGCCTCCGCTTACGTCAGCTGGAATCGCGAGCCCGAACGGCTGATGACGGACGTCAGCCGCCTGCAGTCCCGCCAGGTGCAGCGCATCCTGCCGGCAGGAGATACGGCAAGCCTGCAGCAGGCTGTCCGCGAGGCTGCCGGGCTCGGTCTGCCCGTGTCGATAGCGGGAGCCCGTCACAGTCAGGGCGGCCATACGTTCTACGATCATGCGGTTGTCCTCGACATGCACGGGTATAACCGCATCCTCGGCCTCGACCGCGAGCGCGGACTCGTACGCGTCCAGAGCGGCGCTACGTGGGCGGACGTACAAAACTACTTGAACCCGTACGACTTGTCCGTCCGCGTCATGCAGTCGTCCAACATCTTTACCGTCGGCGGTTCGCTCAGCTCCAACGTGCACGGCCGCGACGTCCGGTTCGGGCCGGTCATCGAGACCGTGGACAGCTTCCGCCTGTTGACCGCGGACGGCGCGATCCGGAACGTCAGCCGCAGCGAGAACGCCGAGCTGTTCCGCCACGCGATAGGCGGCTTCGGTCTGTTCGGCGTCATCCTGGACGTCGACCTGCGGGTCACCGACAACCCGATTTACCGCGTCCGCACCGACTTCACCGATTACCGGTCCTTCCCGGGCTGGTTCGTCCGTGAAGTGCTGGCTAAGCCGGAGAAGGAGCTTGCGATTGCAAGGCTGTCCGTCTCGCCGGACAGCCTGCTCGAGGAGATGTATGTGACCACCTACAGCCGGACGGAAGCGCAGCGTACGCCGGAGCTGCTCCAGCTGTCCGAGGAGCGGAACGTCGAGCGCAACAAGTTCTTGTTCGGCTTGTCGCGCAAGTGGGACTGGGGCAAGCGGTTCAGCTGGGCGGTGCAGAAGGCGTACTACACCCGAAGCGAGGAAGGCGGGCTGCTGTCGCGCAACAATGCCATGCGTCCGGAGGTGGAGTTTCTGGAGCATGCGTCTTCGCGCGACTCGGACATTTTGCAGGAATATTTCATCCCTAGCGCGCGCTTCCCGGCTTTCATCGATGACGTGCGGCGCATCGTCCGCGAGAAGCGGGTCAATCTGCTGAATGCGACTGTCAGGTACATGCCGCGCAGCGAGGAGGCGGCCCTATCGTATGCGGCGCAGGAAGGATTCGCCGTCGTGCTGCTGATCAACCAGAAGCTGTCGGCGGCCGGCGTCGCCCAGGCCGAAGCCGCCACCAAGCGGCTGGTCGAGGCTGCGCTCGCGCAGGGCGGCACGTATTATTTGACGTACCAGCTGTATCCGACCCCCGAGCAAATGAGGCGGGCGTATCCGGAGGCGGATTCGTTCCTCGCCGTTAAGCGGAAATATGACCCGAATGGGCTGTTTATGAATTTATTTTACGAAAGGTATGCGGGTGATCCGAGTGGAAGCGAATCGAAACGATAATGGGAACGCGCAGGCGGTTGCACCGACTCCGATGCGGCTGCTCATCGCTTCGCAAAGCGCGGCGTTGTTCGGGAGCGGCCTCGTCTTCCCGTTTTACTTGATCTTCATTAAAGAGATCGGCGCCGGCTTTACGGAATATGCGCTGGCCTATGGCCTGTTCACGATCTGCTCCTCCCTGCTGCACACCCGGCTCGGCGCCTGGTCCGACCGGTGCGGGCGAAAGGCGCTGCTGCTGTGGAGCGGCTGGGGGATGGCCGCGCTGTTCCTGCTGTTTCCCTTGGTGACGTGGATTGGCCAGGTGTACGTGCTGCAGGTGCTGATGGGCCTGTTCGGCGCCATGCAGAAAACCGGGGAAAAGGCGCTTATCGCCGACCTCACCGACCGCGCGGGCCAGCAAGAAGGCCGCGGAAGCCGGGGCCGGACGATCGGCCGGTACCACGGCTATGTCGGCCTGTTCTCGGGGCTTGCGGTGATCGCGGGCGGCTTCCTGATCGATCTGTTCACGATCGATCTTATCTTCTACATCGGCTCGCTGTGGATGTTCGTCAGCGGCCTGCTGCTGCTTCGAATGCGTGAGCCTCGTTAGCCCTCCGCAGGCGCACGCGGGTCCGCTGCCGATGCCGACTTGAACCGAATAGATGCCGGTCTATCCGGTATAAAGTGAAGTCCGCAGGCACACGCTAACCTCGGAGGTGATCAACCATGTCCGGAAGAAACAGCAAACCGAAAAACAATGGCCCGGCGAGCAGCCCGAGCCGTTTGGACCAATTCGGCGACAAGCTGGCGGAGGATACCGTATCCCGCGATGCGAACGCCTGCGAGCCGAGACGTAAATAAACCTTCTTTTTTCCGCCTTACGCGCCGCAAAACCGTCCCTTCGGGACGGTTTTTTTGCTGCCGGGCAGCCTTTCTGGATGCGATTAACATGGACATACCGCCGCACGGCTACTATAGTTAAAGGATAAGACAGGCATGCAATGTCTGGCAAAAAAGGAGTAACCGCCTTGATACTACGATGCATAAAAATGGGGCTGGTCGCATTGATGACGCTGGCCTTCACCGTTCCCGCAGCTTCCCTGGCAACCGTTTCGGCCGCTCAAGGATTTAAAGATACGAACCGTCATTGGGGGGCGCTGGCGATCGAATGGGCCGCCGGTCAAGGGATCGTCGACGGCTACGAAGACGGCACATTCCGTCCCGATAACATCGTGTCCGAGCCGGAATTTCTCGCGATGCTGCTGCGCGCCTATCCTTCCCCGATCGGATCGGCCGAAATCGGGCAAGCCTGGTACGAGCCTTACTATGTCTTTGCCGCCAGCCGGCACTGGTCCTTATTGAATAATCCCGACCGCAACCGGTATAACCGCGGGTATGTCGCCCGCTTGATCGCTTCTACCCAGCAGGGGACGCTCGACTTGAACGCGTCCGTCCAATATTTGCTCGACGCCGGCCTCTCGCAAGGCAAGACAGCGGCTACTGTCGAAGGCTACCGCGCGGCGGAACCGTTATCCCGTGCCGAAGCCGTCCAGTTCATCATGAACCTGAGATCGAAAGTAACGGAGCTGAAGGCGGCTCAGGCATCCGCCGTAAAGGATGAAGCGCGCGAGGCATCCGTATCCGTGCGCGGAATCGCGATTGGCGATACGGCGGGGCAAGTGACGGCAAAGCTTGGGCAGCCCGCCCGCCAAGACGCTTCGGAGTACGGCTTCACCTGGTATGTGTATAACCAGGACTACAGCAATTACATTCAGGTTGGTATCGCCGGTGGGAAGGTCGTCGCCTTGTACTCCCCTTCCGATAACTGGCACACCGATCTGGGCATTCAAGACGGCGCTGCCCAAAGTACGGTGCACAAGCAATACGGCAGCCCGCTCACCTATATTTTGAAAGGCAACACGCGCTTCATGCTGAATAACGCCAAGGGCGAATACGATACCTACGACATCGACGGCGCTTACGTCACGTTCTTCTATGACGTCCACCGCAACGACATCGTGACCGGCGTGCAGGTGATCGGCCAGGCGACCGAGCAGGCTATGGCCGCCTTCTACGCCGGGAAGAGCGCTGCGCTCGTGCAGGCGTTCGAGCGTCAATCGTTCGATCTGGCCAATGCGGCTCGGGCCAAGCTCGGGTATGACGCGTTCGTCTGGTCGGACGCCGCCTCCGCCACCGCCCGCAAGCACAGCCAGGATATGGCCGACCGCGGCTACTTCGATCATACGAACCGCAGCGGATTGAGCCCGTTCGATCGGATGGAGAACGACGGCATCGCCTACCGTGCCGCCGCCGAGAATATCGCCGCCGGTCAGACGAGCGCCATCTTCGCCCACCACGGCTGGATGAACTCCGAGGGCCACCGCAAAAACTTGCTTAGCGATATCAAGAGGCTGGGCGTCGGCGTCGCGTTCGGCGGTCCGATGAACATTTACTATACGCAAAATTTCTTCACGCCGTAATCCGGTCACGCCCAAAAAGCGCCGCTCCAAAGGAGGGCGCTTTTTTGGGGGCGGCGACGGGCCCCCTTATGTTGACATCGCATTGTGTTACCTATAGCCCGCTCTTCTCCATAAATTCGAACAGAAACGACTGTCCGTTCCGATAGAAGCGCGGATCGTACACGCCGAGCCGCTTCTCGTCGTCCACGACGACGACGAAGGGCGACCACTCCTGCAGCGTCTTCGCCTTCGGATTCGTCTCGAAAAGCTGTGTCAGATCGGCCGTTTCTTGCGAATGAAGCTGCGTTTGCGTCGTCACGCCTGTCCACCATGTGCCGCGGGCCAAATCGACGGTCGCCCCCGACTTCCCGATGACGGTGAAGACGCCGGGAATAAAATCGGCCGACAGCGCCACCTGTTCGTAACGCTCAGACGCTTGCTGGTACAGCATATACCCCTGCGCCGACTGCAAAGCCACATGCAGCACCATCAGCAGCCAGACGAAGCGGTACACGCGGTGTGCGGGGCCGCCGGCTCCTTGTCGCCGCCGGCGCCGGTAACGAACCACCAGCCAGCCGCCGAGCATCAGCGCCCAAAACGTCAGATCCACGATCGGAATCGTGCCGAACGTAACGCGTTCCGCCGAGAACGGCTCCAAATAGCCGGTGCCCCAAGCATTGAACAAATCGCTCGTATCGTGGATGAACACAGCCAGGGCGCCGATCAGCAGCCAAAACCAGCCGCGCGTTTTCCAGATCCATCGGCCCAGCACGGCCAGCACAGCCGCCCACACCGGAACGAGAAAGACGGAATGCGTCAAGCCCCGGTGCCACATCTGATAACGGCCCGCCGTGTCCCACCACGAGGAGATGACGTCGATATCGGGAATCTGGGACCCGGCTACGGTCGTAAACAGCAGCGCCTGCTTCTCTTTGCGCGTCATCCCCGTTTTGTTAACGGCGCCGTACAACGTTAACCCGAATAACGTATGTGTGATCGTATCCATCGCTCAGGCTACACCTTCTGCCCTACAGCCGCTGAAGCAGGCTGCTTCAGAATCGGCGTCAGCACCAGAATGCCGGCCGCAAACAAGACGGCCGCCGCTTCGTACATAGCGATCAGCGAGAAAACCTCTTTCAGGACGCCGGACATGCTCATCGTCACGACCATAGCGCCCATGAACATCGGGCTGAGAATGCCGTTCACCCGACCGACGAAAGCCGAATCGGTATTTTGCAGAATGACCGTATTAATTCCGATCTGAATCGCCGGCAGCACCAGTCCTCCGAGAAACTGGGCGGCAAGGGTCAACCAGAACATCGTGGAGAAGCCGGTAATCGCCAGGCTTATCGCGCTGACGGCCATACCGACGGCGAGCATCCATTGGGGCGACATTTTCTTCGACATGCCCATGGCGATGGCTCCGCCGACAATCATCGCTACCCCGTTGGCCGTCATCAGCCACTTCAGGTTCTCTTTATCCAAGCCGAGCTGCTCGGTGATAAGAAATACGCCGAGCGGCTGAATCAGGCCGAGCGCCAGACCAGCCGTCACAAAACAGGCGCCGAGCGTCGTGAGCAGCTTACGGGACAGCACGTAACGAAAGCCCGCACCCATCTCATCCCACAGCGACGTCTTCAGGCCGCTGTCAAGCTCCGTCTCCGGATCTTTCGGCAGAAATAACAAAACCGCCGCAGAAAGCAGGAACGCAATGCCCATAATGCCGATCGCCACTCGAATGCCGTACTCCTGATAAACGAATGTGCCGAGAATCGGCCCCAAAATCATAAACAGCGCAAACATCGTCTGATACAGCGACATCCCCGCTTGAATTTTGTCCTCCGGGACATGCAGCTTAAACAGACGCATACCGGAGGGCTGAGAAAACTGCGACAGAATCGCGGAGACGAGCGTGGCGAAGAAAACCGCTTTCCACGAGCCAACCGACATCGTCAACAGAACGACGAAGATCGAAAGCGCGCTTAAGATATCGCACCAAATCATCGTCCGCTTCGGCTTCCAGCGATCCGCAAATGTCCCGCCGATGAAGGAGAAAATAAAAATAGGCGCAAACTCCGCCACCGAAATTAAAGAAACGGCCAACGAATCCCCGTTCGTTTGATCGACCACAAACAAAAGAATAGCGAAGTTCCGTACCCAAATCCCGATCTGCAACAGCAAACCGGACAACAAAATCACCTGCACGAACCGGTTGCGAAACAACCCGTCCATCCCCGCCGCTTTGGCAGCCATCTGTTTCATCCTCCAAACCTTACTAGCTATAATGTGCCCAACCAACTATAATACGACGGCCACGGCCAAAAGGTTTCTTACGTTTTCAGGAAATTCGGATATTTCCTTGCAACCGGAAACAAGCTCCGGATCGAAATCCGAAGCTTGCAAGCCGCGAGCGAAAGCGCCTGGCTTTATAAGGGGACAACTGCAGTCCGATCTTCATAAACGCGCGCCTGGATGGTGAATATGACCTTCGTCCCTTCGCCTATCTTCGACTCCACGGCGATGGTCCCGCCCATCAATTCGACGAGCCGCCTTGATATCGCCAGGCCAAGCCCGGTCCCCCCATGCTTCCTCGCCGTATTTTCCGTCTGATAGAAGGGCTGGAACAAATGCGGCAAATTCGTTTCGGCGATTCCGATGCCGGTATCCCGAACCGTGAATTCAAGCTGTAACCGATCCCCCTCGCGTTTTTTCTGGCGAATGTGAATGTCGATCCCGCCTTTTTCGGTAAATTTAACGGCATTGCCGATCAGGTTGAGCAGCACCTGCTTCAGCCGCCCTTCATCGCCGACCACCAAAGCGGGGAGCGCCTGATCCAGCTGCCAACGTACATCCAGCTCCTGCTGCTGGCATTGCCGCAGGAACAGCTGCAGCGTCTCCTCTAGCGTAACCTGCAGGCTAAAGGGGGCTTGATTCAATGTCATTTTGCCGGATTCCATCTTGGTGAAATCGAGAATGTTCTGGATGACGGTGAGCAGCCCCATGCCGCTCTTGGCGATGATCTTCACATATTCCCGCTGCTCAGCGGAGAGCGCCGTTTCCTGCAGCAGTTCGCTCATGCCGATCACGCCGTTGAGCGGGTTGCGAATCTCGTGGCTCATGAAGGCCAAAAACTCGCTCTTGATCCGCGCCACCCGTTCCGCCTCCAGCTTGGCTTGCAGCAGCTGCTTCTCCGTACGTTTCTGCTCGGTAATGTCTTTGGAAATCGTATAAATGTCAGCGATCTTCCCGTCCGCAATCATCGGCACAATCGTCGTGCTCAGAATAATCTCTTGCCCGGAACGATGACGGATTGTACATTCGACGGTTTGCGGCGTTCCCTGCAGCGCTCTTGCGAAGCAGGAACGAATCTTAAGGCTGTCGCGGCGGCTTAAAAATTGGGTGAACGGCCTGCCCAGGTAGGCGCCGGATTCGTAACCCGTGACCCGCTCCGCCGCCGGATTCGTACGCAGCAGCCGACCGTTCAGGTCGAACATACAGACCATGTCGGGATTGTGCTCGAAGATCGAATCGTATCTTTGCTTGTTCAAGTGGGCAACCCGGAGCGCGAAGCGCCCGTCCATATGCTGGCTGACGGCAACGATCGCGACGATCAGCAGCGCGGCGGCGCCGAGCCATGAGGCGAGCAGCATCTCATCAATACGAACGGCGCGATGAACGACATCGACTTGGCCCTGCGCTTTGAATTGAGCTGCCAGCATACCGAGGTTATGCACGCCCACGATCGCCGTTCCGAACACGACGGCTGCCCCGGCTTTCCTCCAAGGCGAGGATGGGCTGCGCTTTCGCCGATGCAGGAGCGAAAGCCGAATTGCGGCGAACGACAGCGCAAACGCAAGGAGGAAGGACAACGCAACCAGGTACGGTTCGTAAGACAGCACCGCGGGCAGCCGAAGCGCCGCCATGCCCGTATAGTGCATCCCGGCGATAGCCAGCCCCGTAAACAGCCCGCCGGCCAGCGATTGCAAACCGGAAACGGCGCTTCGCGCCATGACCCACAGCGCCGCCCACACCCCCGCGACCGGCAGCAGCATCGACAAGATCAAGTACGTCGTATCATAGTGTACTTCAACGGGCAGACGGTACGCCAGCATGCCGACGAAATGCATCGACCAGATGCCGAGCCCCGCGGCCACCGCACCGAGCCCCATCCCAACCGCCCTGGATCTGCCTTTCATCGTGAGTAAGCGTTCGTTTACATACAGCGCACAATAAGAAGAAAAGAAAGCAATCGATACAGAGAGCAGCACAAGAGGTAAACTGTAAGTTCCGTGCAGGTATTCCATACTTCACCTCAATTAAGTAGGCTGTATGACATAAAGTCCTCTCTATATAGTAATTCTAACGTATGATTATAAATTCCTTCTTTTCCCACGTAAACCTATAAAAGCTATTAA
>NZ_BIMH01000052.1 GCF_004000985.1 Paenibacillus validus NBRC 15382
TTTTAATTACATATTTTATTATTCGAATCCGTATTCACATATAAAGCGTTTGATTGGCAAATCGGTAAGAACGAATGTTCGGGAGTGATTGTCATGAGGCAACAAGAAAGGATGACTTTGAAGAAATTTCAAGTGAAGCTCGATTCGGATCAAGCATGCCGTGAGCATCTGGTTCAGCTTCGCTGGTCTAAGGGGGTTTCATGAGTTAACTTGAGATCCAATTTATTAAAGCGCTTTCACAAACCTTAGCAGCCCAGGTTGGGCGGCCCCGATACAGTAACGTCCTAAAAAATCCAAGATCAACAAAACCAAAGAAACTCTTCAAATAGTCCAAATACTCTTCTAGCCCCCCTTCATTAGAACCTGATCGGCAGGCATCATTACGCAAAATATTTGAAGATTGAACAACAACAGAAGAAATGATATTCTAGTATCTTAGTTTATGGTAAGTAAAGTGATGTTTGCGGTTTCGTTCTTTTATTATGATTCTAATATCTTAGTTTGAGCATAAATCATTCATTCAAAAATGTCAACCGTAAAATGTTGATGTCGTTGTTTCAAGTTCCTGTAGTTATCAGGAGCCGCCTATACAGCGAGCCGCGGTTTGCCTGATCTCGGTCTCATCTATTCCACTGAGGCGAGCCCTAATAAACAAGCTGGCACGGGTATTCAGCCATATGTCAGCTTGTTTGATCCTTTATATTGTGCAACATTGTGATTGTTAAAGTTTTGTTGTTTGAGGTAGTTGTGTTTTTTGGATCAATGAGGCGAATGTCGATACATGGGCTTCCATCAACGTACGGGCGCCTACTGCATCTTTTGCTGCAATTTTTTCGATAATCATATCGTGCTCCGTGACTGTACTTGTTTGATTTTGGGAAAAAGAAGGAATATTACACAGGAAAAAATCATTCAGATCCCATTGGCTTTGCGTGATGTTAAGTAATTTTTCCGATCGGGACATCTTTAGAATCCCATAATGCCATTCTCTGTTTTTGTTAAAGTAACGATCTTTGGAATCATGCTCTTGTACCAATTTAGCCAATTGTTCATTAATCATATATAATTCTTGAACCTCATGGTCTTCCCTTCGTTGTGCGGCCAGAAAGGCTGCCATGCCTTCCAATGCCATAACGGTTAAAAAATGATCGACCATATGTTCCTGCGTGTACTTTTTTACCCTGCATCCGGTTTGGGGCACGATCTCCACAAAATATTCAGCCTCTAATCGCTTCAAGGCATCGATGACTGGACGCCTGGAAACTTCAAGCTCTTCTGCGATCTCTATGACCGAGATCTCATCCCCGAACGTCCACTTTCCCGAAATCAGTCCGTCTTTTATATATTCATAAGTTCGAATCGTTTTCGACAATGTGATTTCCCTCATATTCGCTCTTACTTCCTCCAATTACAACTAATATGTCATAGAATACATAATATCGTGTCAATTATCTATTTTAGCATTGTATGGCTTTATTTTCTAGCTGGCGAACTCCATTTCATGATTATATGCCCCAGTCGTAATATCACCCGGAATTCCCCTTTAGTTCCAGTTTCTGATACTTTCCTGCAAAGAAGATCAGTGGTTCTCCCCCTTGTTCATAGGAAAGCCATTCCACTTGTCCGATATACAACGTATGATCTCCGGCTTCATGCTGCTCGACAACCTCGCATGCCACATAAGCGAGTGCATTTTCAATAAAGGGTAAACCCTCTCTCCAAAAAAATGAGGGAGCCTCCTCCATTGGATGACCGGCAAAATGGCGAGACACCGCTTCCTGGTCATTCTTCAGGATGCTGATCCCATACTTTCGTGTCTTCGGCAACAGTTGATGCATTTTCGCTTTATGATCAATCGACACTAAAACCAGTGGGGGATGTAAGGAAACCGATACGAACCCGTTAGCAGTCATTCCATGGATTTGATCCCCCTCCGATGTCGATACGATCGTGATTCCGGAAGCAAAACGTCCCATCACATTGCGATATTCAATCGGTTCGATCATCCTGATCACCCTTTCATCTCAGATAATTCGGCGGCTACATCCAGGATCCAGTCCTCCTGGCCCGCCACCGCTTTGCGGCGGCCCAGTTCCATCAAAATATTTCTGGGATCCACACCAAACTTCTCACCTGCGTTTTTCGCATGGATAAGAAACGTTGAATATACACCCATACATCCGATCGTCAGCGCGTCCCGGTTGATAATCATCTGGTCATGCATGACCGGATTCACGATATATTCAGCAGCGTCCATAATCTTAAACAAATCGATTCCTGTTTCATAGCCCAGGCGGGATAATACACCTACAAGAACTTCCGTTTGAGTATTCCCCGAGCCCGCGCCCAAACCGCGTGTACTGGTATCTATGTTCAACGCGCCCGCTTTAATTGCTGCAATACTATTGCCGATGGCCAAACCCATATTGTTGTGACCGTGAAAGCCGATCGGAATTTGTAAAACTTTCCTTAATGCGTCTACTCTGTCCGAAACATCATCAGGCATCATGGTTCCTGCCGAGTCCACAATGTACACCGTATCGGCTCCATAAGACTCCATCAATCTAGCCTGTTCTGCCAATTCCTCAGGTGGAAGCATATGCGCCATCATGAGAAACCCTACGGTTTCAAGACCAAGTTCTTTGGCTAGTCCGAAATGCTGCTGTGACACATCAGCCTCAGAACATTGCGTTGCAATGCGCACCATTTCAATTCCGATATCTTTAGCCTGCATTAATTCTTTCTTGGTGCCGACACCGGGAAGGAGTAATGCGGCGATTTTCGCGCGCTTACTCGTTTTTACCGCTTCCTCAATCAACTCCATTTCATCAACGAGCGACACACCGTACTGTATCGTCGAACCGCCCAAACCATCACCATGTGTCACCTCGATGACGGGAACTCCCGCCTCATCCAATGCCTGGACAATCTGCCGCACATTTTCTTTCGTAAATTGATGCCGGACGGCATGGGAACCGTCCCTAAGCGTCGTATCCATAATTCTGATCTTTTGTTCTCCCATTCCTTACCCATCCTTTCGGTCACGAGAATCGAATCTGCATCCGGTTATTCCCGCGCTAACATGTGAATGATATTTTTCGCCAGCATGTCGCCCACCCGTTTCGCGGAGGCAGTCATAATGTCAAGATTGCCTGCAGACGGAGGGAGAAAGTCTCCGGCACCTTCTACTTCCAGCAGTAAAATAACAATATCCTTTTTCCCCTGAGGAGTATCCCGTTTGTCGAATATGGGTTTTCCTCTTAGTGCATAACCAGGTACATATTGCTGGACTTCACGGACGATTAGGTCGATCGAGTGCTGAATCTGATCGCTGTCTCCGTCTTTGTAAGCGAGATATAGCGTATTACGCATAATAATCGACGGTTTGGCAGGATTAAGAATAATAATGGCTTTACCTTTTTCCGCACCGCCGATGACTTCGATCCCCCGGGACGTCGTAAACGTAAACTCATCGATATTTTGCCTCGTTCCGGGTCCGGCTGAACTGCTGGACACTGTCGAAACCATCTCTGCATATTCGACCTTTGCCACTTTGCTCACCGCATAAACGAGCGGGATCGTGGCCTGACCGCCGCAAGTGATCATATTGACATTGTCTTTATCGATATGCTCCGTTAAGTTGACGGACGGAACCACATAGGGGCCAACCGCCGCTGGAGTCAAATCGACTGCGATCTTGCCAGATTCTCTCAACCGTTTGGCGTGGCTGCTGTGCGCTTTTGCGCTTGTCGCATCAAACACGATTTGAATATCCGGATCTTCCAATACGGCGTCAATTCCGTTCGCTGAAACCGGAACACCTTCCGCTTTCGCCCTGGCAAGTCCCTCGGATTGTAGATCAATGCCTGCCATCAGGCCTAATGTCATCTGCTCCGGCTTTTTGAGAATCTTATACATTAAATCAGTGCCGATGTTTCCGGAACCCAAAATAGCAACTTTAACTTGTTTTTCCATTATTTCACATACACCTCCACAGAAGATAGTCCTTCGCCGAATGTCGCCTTATAATGACCAGGCAGAAGATCGAACGCTTTAGTGAAAGAACCGGAGAGAATGATCTGTCCCGCCTTCAAGCTTTCTCCCCACTCGGATAATTTGTTGGCTAACCAAGCGACCGAACGTGCAGGATGCCCTAGTACGGCGGCTCCGGCCGCCGTATCGATGACTTTACCATCCTTTTCAAGTACGAGTCCGATATTTCGCAAATCCATTCGATCCGGCCTCGCCATCGCGCTGCCGAGAACCATCCCCCAGTGCGAACCATTGTCAGCAACCGTGTCCACGATTTTGATTTTCCAATCTTGAATGCGGCTGTCAATCAGTTCAAAGGAAGGTAATACCGCTTTCGTCGACGCCAGAACGTCACCGGACGTAATACCCGGTCCCATTAAATCTTTATCAAGTACAAAGGCAATTTCGGCTTCGATGCGTGGAGCGATCATCTCGCTCGCAGCAATGATGGATCCGTTCTCAAAGGAAGATCCCGTAAAAATTACCCCGAAATCCGGTTCGTAAACGCCTAACTGTTGTTGGATGCCTTCGCTCGTCAGCCCGATTTTTTGTCCGATAATACGGCGGCCTCTAACCTGATGCAGATCGGCTAAATGTTTTTGGATCCGGTAAGCATCCTCGACGGTTAGGGAAGGAAATGTTTCCGATAAGGGCGGGATCGCTTGCTTATTCGCCAACGCGTTGAATAAACTTTCAGCGATCATTGGAAGAGAATAATCCCTCATAACGATCAAGATCCTTTTCCGAACGATTCGGTAGGGAATTGGCCCCATGCACTGTAGGCAAATGGGAAATTGTCCCATACCTTATGACTGATCTCATGATCCGCTCTTGGCATTTCTGCGGACAACTCGATCCGATTCCCACTTGGATCCAGGAAATACGTGAACAGGTTTCCCCCCACCCGGTGTCTGCCCGGACCAACCTCGATGGAGTATCCGGCCTGCGCCAGCAAATCGGCGGCCCGTTTCATATCTTCCATACCATTTACCTGAAACGCATAATGGTGCATCGTCGTATGATCCGGCGTCCCAATTACCGCCACATCATGGTGGTAATCGGATGCATGCGACCAGGCTGCAGCCCATACGCCCGGCGCCGGTTCAAACACGTCAGAGATGCTGAAATCGAGGCCGGCTTTCAGAAATTCCACAAAACCTTTTACGTCCTGGGTATTTACGGTGATGTGGTCGGCGTCCAGCAGACCCAGGCCTCTGCTTCCTAAATGATTGACAGTCGGATGAATGTACTTCGGCCTGTCTTCAACAATGACAAGCTCAATTTGATGATTCGAGGGGGACGTGAATCTCAGCGCCGCTTTTTTACCCGGTTCCGGATCCGAAACCCGTTCGCTGGAAACGCCGATTGCGGATAATTTCTTTTCAAAATAAGAGAAATCATCATCGCTTTTCACCTGCAAGGCAAAACGACTTAAACCTGTTCCTCCTTGCTGGATTGCGATGTCGTATGTTTTGTCGGCGCCGCAGCCGAGATAAATCGTGTTATTGTCCGTGGCAATTTCGTGCAGACCAATGATGTCGCGATAAAATTCCAACGATTGCCCCAAATCATTGACTCGAATTGAAGCGTTTGCAAATTTAAAAATCCCCATGGTCAATTCCTCCAATTATTCATGCTCAGGTTTAAATTGTTCCGCAAAACTTACGAGCCCTAGACTTTCCCGGCGGTTGGCGTCTAGACTGTCCAACAGTCTGGAATTCTCGATCAGCAGCATCCTTACATCGGAATCGTTCGGATTGTAATGTCTATGCCAGATCCATGGAGGGGTATAGACAAAATCTCCCTTCGACCACTTCACAACCTGATTTCCAATTTCCGAATAACCTTCACCCTCGAGCACGTAATGGATCGATTCATGTACGTGACGCTGCAAATCTGAACTGCTGTTTGCCGGGATCCGCTGCAAATAGAATTCCATTGATTTGGCCGGAATGTCGACCAAAATTCCGATCTCGGTCGGATTGCCCGTTGCTTTACTGTCAAGCCAGATGGCATCTTCAGGATGAACGACCAAACCATCGGCTGAGATCTCTTGCTTATCACGCTGCTTCAATTTCTTCAAGTTAGCAAGAAATTCATTGTACTTTACTTCCTTGATTGAAAAGTTATCGTTTTTCATTAGATTCCCCCCTACTTATAAGGACCCTGTCATTTTCCGACTCCTTCTTGGACCGGTTTTTCTAATTCATACGATGCAAGCAGCCTATCAACCAAGGCCAGTGATTCTGACTTGTCGTAAGCGGTATATTGCGTTTGAATCCGCAGGAACATCGGATCGCCTGAGTAGAACCGTTCGTACAATTCGTGACGGGAGCCGAAATCCGAAACAGCGATATCTGCCGCAATTTTGAACAGCTTGATTTTCTCCTCGGCCGTAACGTCGGCACCTCGGTAGTACTTGCGGATATCGCCTGCGATCGGGCTATCAAACACACCGGCATCTGCAGGTTGGTACATCAAGCCGCCGGCAATGGCAAACTGTATAATTTCCCTAACTCTCGGATACCAGCGATTTCCGGAATTACGGATCGCGTACAAAGGTGTAACATTCGGCATATAAATCCCGGCCGAGTTCGGTTGAGCGGCAACTTCGGAAGCTATTACGGCAGCCCGTATCAATTCGATATAAGTCGTTATCTCTCCCATCATGTCTTGCACATGGGGAAACTGATTGGTATTGACCATTTCTGTCGATTTCATCACAAGCCCTGCGAGAAACTGCAGCTTGGCTTGCAATCTAATTGCTGTTTGGTGCCCTGTCATCGCATTGGAGTTTAATTTCCAGATCGTGTTAACCCGTTCAACATCTTGATAGATAAACACCCTCTCCCAGGGGACGAGCACATCGTCGAAGATGACGACGCCGTCCAGCTCGTCAAATTGTGAAGAGAGCGGATGGTCATAGACGGATTTACGTGTAAAAGGCTCGCGAGAAATTAATCGGACGCCCGGCGTATTTAATGGCAAAGCAAACGAAATGGCATATTTGTAATCCTTCTCCGTCGGTTTGCGCAAGTGAAACGGCCATACAAGCATCTCGTCCGCATACGGACCGGCTGTCGCAAGCATTTTTGCCCCGCGGACAATGATTCCCTCATCCGTTTCCTTGACCACACCCAGATACGTAAATTCGTCCGGCTGCTCGGAGGGCGGTTTGGAGCGATCAACCTGCGGATCGATCAGCACGTGTGTCAGATACAGATCATTTTCGCGCACGTGTTCAAAATAATTCCGCACGTTTTCCTCATATGGCCCGAAAAAATCCGAATTCACATACCAGGCTGTTAACATCGCGCTCATAAAATCTGTAGACCGCCCCATCATACCGTACGTTTCTTCCGCCCAATCGCGGTGCATGAGCCGGCGCAAAGCCAGATCTTCCTTTGATTTAGGAACCAGAAAGGAATTGCCGATCCATTCACCGGTATCGGGAGATTTCGATAACATATAGGGCTTCTTCTCAGGTTCCCACTGCGAATCATACAATCGTGCGATCGATTGCACCGCAGGAGCGATGAGAGGATGCGTTGTGGGATCCGTAACCTTTTCCTTGCCTATCCAGGTTTCAGGCGGGTTGTTTTTTAAACGCTCGATGTAATCTATTCCTCTTCTTGCCCCCATGATTAATAACTCCCTTCTCTGATAAATGTGCGATGAATATCGTTAAATTCCCCTGCCTTCTCCCATTGCGGCCAGTGCCCGGCATCTCCAATCACATAGAGCATACTGCCGGGAATCCATGATTTCAGGAGTTGCGCTTCTTCCAGCGTTCCCGTCGGATCGTTATCGGTCCACAGCAGCAATGTCGGAGATTTTATTTGTCCGCACCACTCTGGACCCCAAGCGAAATCTTTGCGGATATCCCAGTCCTGAAGGCACACGATATGATGTACGGCTTTCTTAAACTCTGGCTGGGTATAGATTTTGTAGCGGATGGCTATGAGTTCATCGGTCACGAAACCTTTATCGTGGAACAACCATTCCAGGCGGGTCCGGACATTCTCATACGTTGCTTCCATGACCGCTTTGACCGTTGAATCTTTGACTTGCTTCATGACCTCCAACTTGTTCGTAATATTACCCGGAGTATTCAAAATCAATTTATTAACGAATTCCGGATGATGAGCGGCAGTCCAGGCCGCGACCCAACCGCCTAGCGATTCGCCGGACAGGCTGAAGGTTTCAAGTCCCAGTCCCTTCGCGACGCTAATCAGATGATCGCTTAAATAATCGATCGTGTACGGTCTATCCGGTTTGTCGCTGAATCCGTGGCCAACCATATCATAGGCAATGACCCGGAAGTTCTCGGATAATCCGCTGATGTTTCTGGCGTAAGCTTCAAGGTGTCCACCCGTTCCATGAATGAAGATCAGCGGTTCCCCTTCCCCGGCTTCCAGAATGCGCGTCCGTATACCGTTTGCGTTGATATAGTATTGCCTCAGCGGAGTTCCCACCATCTGTGACCACATGCCAATTTTCTCTCCCATAGTTCACCTCATGAATGTTATACTAGTATCTTAGTTGATGGTAACATACATCCCTTGTAACTTCAATCACTTTTTTAAGTATTCTTGGTTTTAAAACCTTATTTCCCCATATAAATTTCCCGAACATGGTCCTGCTTTTTCAGTTCGGAGGATCGTCCTGAATCGACAACGCTACCGTTTTGAATCAAATAACCGTAATCGGCGATCTCTAGTGCCAACCACGCGTTCTGCTCCACAAGCAGGATAGACGTTCCCTGATTCGGGAGTTGCTTAAGCGCATCGAAGATCTGCTGAGTGACGATAGGAGCAAGCCCCCAGGAAGGTTCATCCAGTAACAGAATTTTCGGTTTGCTCATCAAACCTCTACCGATGGCAAGCATTTGCTGCTCTCCGCCGCTTAAGGTGCCGGCTAGCTGATCTTTGCGATCAGCTAGCTTGGGAAATATATGGTATACATACTCCATTCTCTCCCGAATTTCGGTGCGGCGTCCGGCGTACAGGTACGCTCCCAATTCCAAGTTTTCTTTGACTTTCATTTTACTGAAAAGCTGCCTTCCCTCCGGCACATGTACAATTCCCAATTTCACGGGCCAATCGCTCGGCGTGCCTATCAATTCCTCGCCATTAAATGTAATGCTTCCTTTCACGGACGTGAGCAGTCTGGATATCGCTTTCAATGTCGTGCTTTTCCCTGCTCCGTTCGTGCCGATCAGCGTTACAACAGATTTATCCTTCACTTCGAGCGATATATTAAAGAGAACTTGAACTCTTCCATAGGAAGCAGACAAATCGTTGAGTTTAAGCACCTACGGATTCCCTCCCCAAATAAACTTCAATGACTTGAGGGTTTTGGCAAATTTCCCGGGCTATCCCTTCCGCTATCCTTTCCCCGTTATTCAAAACGATGATTTGATCGGAGACTTCCATCACAACGCCCATGTGGTGCTCCACGAGTATTGTCGTAATTCCGAGCTCCCGATTAATTGTCTTGATCGCTTCCCCGAGCCGCAAAGATTCCGCATCGTTCAATCCGGCGGCGGGTTCGTCGAGAAGCATGACTTTCGGTTCGGAGAGCAGCACGCGGGCTACTTCGATTAATCGTTGATAACCAAAGGGCAATGTGGATGCCGGCTGATTTGCAATTTGTTCCAAACCTACGATTTTCAATACTTCCTTCGCCTTTTCCCTAATCCATTTCTCTTCTTTTCTCGAGTTGGGAGTCGAAAATCCACCTGTCCAAAATCCGGATTTTGTGTAGCGATAAGCACCAATCATCACATTATCCAGTACGGTTGCGTCCTTCACGATCGATCCGTTCTGAAATGTTCTGATGATTCCGAGATGTGCAATCTGAAAAGGGGCTTTACCCGATATTTCACGCCCTTCAAAACGAATCTTTCCGCCCGTCAACGGGAGAAAACCCGTAATCAGATTCAACAGAGTTGTCTTTCCAGAACCATTAGGGCCTATCATTGAAAATATGGTGCCTTTTTTTATGGAGAATGAAACGTTATTGACAGCTTGCAGTCCCCCAAAACGCTTCATAGCATCTTTCACCTCAAGATATGTCATTCGTTTCACCCCCTTGGACGATTCGCTTCTCCGGACTTTTCCCTGTTATCCCCGTTTTAATCCGGTTATAGACCTTAATAAATGCCTGTGATACGCCGTGTTCAACAAAGAGAATGAGAACAATCATGATCAGTCCAAGCATAAACATTCGAGGGATGGCCACGGAATGGGTGAAATCCGAGATGAAGAACCACAGAAGCGAGCCAACGAGCGATCCGATCAGAATCGCTTCGCCGCCCAACAGCATCGCGATTAGCAATTCGATCGAGATGATGACGTTAAACTGCGAAGGCACGATAATACCAAGATAATGACCCATCACCGCTCCTGAGAATGCCGCGAATACGGCGGAGAGCACGAAAAATTGAAGCTTCACTTTCGCCGTTCTTATCCCCATCGCTTCAGCCGTATTTTCACTGCTCTTCAACGTCAACAGTGCGCGCCCAACACGAGACTTCATCAGATTGCTGGAATACCAGAAAAAGATGGCGAACATGGCAACCGCGATATAGTAGTATGTCGCGCGATTCGTGATTTCAAAATCTCCCCAACCGATATCGGGAATGCCGATCAATCCTGCCGGCCCACCGGTCCAAGTGTACAGGGTGCTTATAAGCGAAGTAACTGACAATCCGAAAGCCAATGTGCCCAAGGCCAAGTAATACCCCTTCAATCTCAGCAACGGATAACCGACGATCAGTGCAATCAGTGCGGTAACGGCGACTGCAACAAATATGGTGAGAAGAGAAGGCAAACCGAATTTCACCGATAAAACACCGGATATATAGGCTCCAAGACCCATGAAGGCAGCGTTACCAAGCGATATTTGTCCTCCGTAGCTCATTAACAACTGCAATCCCAAGACAGCGCAAGCCATCAGTACAGCTCTTAGAACAAGGTCCAAATCATGATAGATGAAAGGGAGGATCACGGCGAGCAACAGGAGCAAAGTATAAAATATCGTTTTTTCGCGCATTATCTCCCCCCTAAAATGCCCTGAGGCCTAGCCACTAATATAATCAACAAAGCCAAGATACTAACTAACTCATAGAAAAGCGTCGAAATGAGACCTGCAGAGAACGCTTCCAAAAGTCCTAAAACCACACCGCCGACCAGCGCGCCATAGATGTGATTGATTCCACCGACAATCGCTGCGGTTAATCCTTTAATCGTTAAGCCCATACCTGCCGCATAAGTGACATAAGATAAAGGGCCGCCTACGATACCAGCCACTGCTCCGAACATAGCACATACAATAAACGCAAGGATCAGCATCTTTTCAACATGAATCCCTACTAATTTTGACCCCGTTTCGTTCTCAGAACAAGCCTCCATGGCCCTCCCGATCGTCGTTCGCGTTAAAAATACGTATAACAGGATGGAGCTTACAATGGCGGCGCCCAACACCCAAATGCTCTGAAACGAGATCGCTGCGTCTTGGAAGTTCAAAACTTTAGGTCCTGGAAACGCCGATAGGGAACGTGGGGTAGGTCCGTAAATCCATTCCAAACTTCCCTCGATGATAAACACCCATCCCACAGTCATTAACAATTTGGATAACATGTCTTTATTCCGGATCGGATGCATCGTTAAACGATGTAAAATGACCATGATTGTACAAACGGCTGCTACGACAAGGGGAATGGAAAACCAACGTGAAACTTCCCAAGAATCGATCATGGTCATCGCTAAGAAAGCGCTTAATACATACAGGTGTCCCTGTGCAATGTTAAGTATTTTGGATATTCGATACACGATGACAAATCCGATACCGACCATTGCGTAAATACCACCCGAAGTCAACGCCGAAAACAGGTATTGGATAAAAAGAGACGAACTCACCGACTTTCACCTCAAATCTGAATATAAGGATTAAGGGAGCTTCCATTTGCCTTGTTTGTTCGTTATGGTCACGATCGTATCGTCTGAATACCCCCACCGGTCATCGGCCGTAAAATTATAAGTCGACTGTACAGCCTGAATATTTTGATTGCCCTGGGAAAGATATTTACGGATTTTCTCGCGATCCGCTCCCACCTGCTTCACTGCCGCAAGTCCGATCAGAATGCTGTCGGCTCCCGCAGAATGAGTCAAACTAGGTTCGTCATCCGGATAGAGCTTCTTAAATGTAAGATAATATTTCTCTAAAAACTTCTTATGAGGATCACTGTCAGGGAGGTCTTTCCATATCATGATTTTGTCACTATAAGTAAAGACTTGACCGTCCGGCACGTCCTTAATCAAATTGAGAAATGCCGGGAAAGCATTGGCTCCGGAAATGCCTATCGGAACTTTTAATCCAACTTGCTGTGATTGGCGAATGACGATTGCAGCTGTTTCTCCGATTCCGTAACTCATGATAAAGTCCGGTTTCTGCTCTTTGATTTTGGATAGCTGCGGAGTGACGTCCAGCGCTTTGGAATCATATCTTTCGCGCGCAACGATTTCAAGCCCTTGGTCTTTATACTGCTTTATCCATCCGTCCATAAAGCTTTCAATCAATTGTCCGGTAACATCGGTGGGGTTGAGCGTCGCCCCTCTCTTCCAACCCTGCTCCAGCGCGAACTTGATGAAAGACTCGCCGCCGGTTATGAAATTGATGGTGGAAGCGACCAGCAAATCTGAGTCTTTTCCCTTGGGTTCATACCCAGCTCCTGATATGACCATGAACGGGATATTCATTTTCCGGGCGACCGGATCCGCAGCAGCCGCTATACTGGAGTTATTCCCGCCCGAAAGAAAAACAATTTCCTCATTGGAGGCTAGCTTTTCTACAATACGTGCAGCATTCTCAGGTCTGCCTGCGTCGTCTTCAACGATAAGTTCAACCGATCGGCCGTTCACGCCGCCTTCATCGTTGATCATCTGGACAGCAACTTTCGATCCCTTGAGCATCATGCTGGCAGGCAGGGCGCCTGGCCCGCTGATATCATGGAATACTCCGATTTTAATGGAACCTTGATCAGCTGCTTGTTCCGCTTCCTTTTTTTCTGTATTCGCAGGTGTATCATGGCCCGGATTGTTTCCACAAGCGGCAATTAGGGTCAACATCAAGATGCAAACACTTAACAAGATCGGCAATTTATTTTTGAACAAGCTCATTTTTATGACCCCCTATTGATTTTATATCAATGTCGAATGCTAGAATCTTAGAATTCCCGAAAAGTGAGCCCTGCAAGTATTTGATTTAGCCTCGCAGAGCCGGCATAATAACAATGCTGTTAACCTCATCATCTTTAATTTCTTTAGCCAATGTCGCCATCGCCAGGTGTGCTTCGTCCAACGGAAAAACTTTCGTCTGCAGCTTATCGAGCGGCAGGCTTCCTGCTTCGATCATGGAGATCGCACGCTTAAACGCCGTATAACTGACGCCATGTCCGCCGATTATGGTGCATGCTTTCATGATGAGCTTGTCACTGACGAAACCTTTGATCTCGGCGTTGTTTTTCAATCCAAGCAGCACGATTGTTCCGTTTTTCGCAATGACTTCAAGGGCTTGAATAACCGATTCAGTGGCATGAGGCGACAAATCGATGACGATATCTACCCCCTTACCGTCCGTAAGCTCCCTGATACGCTGAACCAAATCTTCCTTGTCAACGATAATCGAGTGATCGGCGCCAAGTTCCAGCCCTTTTCTGAGACGCTGTTCATCGAGCTGAATGCCCGCTAAGATCACTTGGGAAGCCCCCATGGCTTTGGCAACCATGCAGCACATCAACCCCCTTAAACCGGCAGCGATTACGAGCACGCGATC
This sequence comes from Paenibacillus validus NBRC 15382, assembly GCF_004000985.1. Classification (GTDB taxonomy): domain Bacteria; phylum Bacillota; class Bacilli; order Paenibacillales; family NBRC-103111; genus Paenibacillus_G; species Paenibacillus_G validus. The sequence goes on from NZ_BIMH01000052.1 coordinate 13,870, forward strand.
GCCATACTTCAGTTTAGGCAGCTCATAAGTCCAATGGATCGCTCCTCCAAGAGCGTTAAACAAAACCGCTTTTTCCGCTGCAACGGTTTTATCTATTTTACGGACCAGCGAATTGGGGTGCAGATACATGTGGGTTGCGTATCCGCCCCATAAATGAGGAGACACTTCGCAGCTTACATACGAATACCCCATCATCGTTTTGTTCCAACCGCTGCAAAGATTGAACTGGCCAACCGTACAATTATCGCAGTGGCGACAAGGAATTAGCGAGTCCACAACGACTCTGTCTCCGATCTTCACGCCCCATCTTTCCGCCGCTTTTTTACCAATCTTTTCAATGATCCCGACAACCTCATGTCCGGGGATGATGGGATATTGAATATTCAATGACTTAATCGCGCCAATGTATTGCTCTGCATCCGTGCCGCATAGCCCGCATGCCTCGACACGCACCAAAGCATTCTCAGGATTCACACGCGGTTTTTCGAACTGTTCAAGCTTGATCGTACGAGGTGCGGTGAGTACTGCAGCCGTTACCATCTGTTTCGCCATGTTTATTTCCTTTCCATAACAAATTTCCTTTCCATAACAAATATCTTTAAGAAGTCGTTATAACGATCCTAGAGCGGCCGGACAAAATAGCTCGGCAAAGTAGATGTATCCAAAATGACCTCCCGTTTTTCGATTTTGGGAACATTATTCTCAAACACGATCAAATCGTTGTAACGTCCGACGGCAAACAGTTCCGACTTCCCCTCCCTGGACGTTTTATAGATGGAGAAATTTGTATGACAGTGATATTTCTCTCCGTTTGATTTTTCAATCCTAATATTTGCGATCATATGCCTTTGATAGCTGATGTTATATGTCCATATTTGCTTTATGAGTGTCACACGGTCTATAATTTTTCCCTTATGGTTATCCATGATAATGGCTACCGGCAACCCTCTGTCATAGTTTTCCTTGGAATACACATAATAAGAACCGTTATCGGAAAAGAAATCCGGCCACTTGCTAAGTTCACCGTCATCGACTACATGGCAATATTGAAAAAGAAGCTGGTGTATCAATTCCCTTTTCGTTGCATCGATATCCTGAACGTGGATCATTTTCATCCTCCTTAGTAGTAGGGTTTGGATTGATCAGACTTTTATCATGTCACGCCACTTCTTCCAAAATCCTCGAACGGTAACTTCAGCGTGGATGGGGATTTCTTCGGTGCTTGGTTTCAGGATGACGCTTAATCCGTCATGTACGACCGACTTTTGAACGGATTCCAATGCCACGGCATCTTCTAAGGTGATAATGCCCTCGGGGCCGAAAACATTACTGGCCTGTTCGATTCGTAACTTTCTTTGTTCTTCTGAGTCCGATTCTCGAATGAAATAATTGAAATGAACTTCCGTTTTATCGATGCCCCGGGGAATCACATAACGGAAGGCTATCGTATCCAACTGCTGGGATATAACACCGGCCGGAAATATGTTGATGATGTAGCTTTTATCCGCATGCTTCTCAAAAACACTCATATCGTTCAGAACGGTTTTGTCCTGGATCGGAAGTGTTTTATAACTAAATTGACCGCTTCCGTGTTTGTTCGTCAAGCCGACTCCACCCGCCGCAAACATTCGCAGGATCCGGAATGCCGCATGCAGCATGCCCGTGTGATAACCGTCGTATATATTCTCGGAATAAATCTTCCAATTGCAGTTGAACATGACTTTATGACTTCCGATTGGAATAAGCTTGTCGTTACCGGTCGATGCATCCAAACCTTCTGTTATCAATTCCAAATATTCTTCCAGCGGGATCATATCGTCTTTGAATGAGGCGAAAATCAAACCGCGATAAAGCTGAACATTTAATTTTTTGAGGCTAAGCTCTTCCTCGTTAATCCCTTGGGGAATATCTTCTTTATACGGTGCACCGATCATTTTACCGGTTAAATCATAAGTCCATTTATGATACAAGCATTGAAAGTGTTTAGCAGTACCACAATTTGTTCTTTCCACTTCGGCGGAACGATGCGCGCATGTATTGACAAGCACGTTAATCTCATCGTCTTTGTTGTTTCGCACTACGATGATCGGAATATTACCTACCATTGACGTTTTGTAATCGCCTGGATTCGGAATTTCCGACTCATGACCAACGAGATTCCAAACGTAGCCCTGAAATATTTCTTTCATCTCAATTTCGTAAAGTTCTTGGTCTGTGTATACGCTTCTGGGAACCCGGCTTATTTCTTCGTCCGGGAACAACAATTTTTGTTTTAACGCTTCACTTACCTTAACCATTCAATCACCCCATCATAAATAGATTCTAGAATCTTAGTATTGCGAAAAAATAAAATGTTTCTTTTGCCTACTCGATAATTAGACAATAAAACAAATAAATGGTTTTGTATGCGTTTACATTTGTCTTTAAGTTTATGGTAAAATAAATCCAATAAAAAGTCAAACTATTTTTAAGCGATTTGTCGTTGTACTGTCAACGCCACGGAACTTCCCTGCGGAAGATAAACCCGTTCCGCAGGCGTCAGCTCGCGCCTGCGAATTCACGTTGAAATGGTGCATGATGAACCGACACCGGGTCCTCCTGGTTAGAAACGACCGGAACGCAAGATAGCAAAGATCAACCACATAAACATAAACAGGGCGATCACAAAACCGATCTCGATGATCGGAATCCGCCAAAGCATGGTTTGCGAATGGCTCAGGGCAGCACCGATAATTAGACCGACCATCACAATACTGAGAGAGAGCAGCACAATGCTAAAAGACAACCGATTGCTGATCCGATCCATTTTTTTCATCAAAGCATCCACTTGGGGAGATGCCACCTCGATACGCAGCTTTCCTTGTCGCAGCACCATTGACAACTGTTTTAAGCTTAAAGGAACCTCACTTATCAAATCGAAATACTCAGGCACATCCTCGATCCAGTTCTTCAGCATTTGTCGGGGATCCAGCCGTTCCAAAAACAGCTTTTTCCCGAACGGCTCGGCTACGTCAAAGACGCTGAACGTCGGATCCAGTGCCGACACTACCCCCTCCATGGTCAGTAGTGATTTTCCAAGCAAGGTCAGCTCCGTTGGAATACGAATCTGATGGCGAAACGCTACGGAAAACAAATCATTGACGGCTACGCCCAGACTGATCTGGTTTAACGGCACTTGGTAGTATTTTTCCCGCATTTTGTCGACATCGGCATTCAAGGCGTCCCGATCTACATCGTCAGGAATCATGCCCATATTGGAAATGGCACGAATGACGCCCTTGGAGCTTTGATTCCGCAACGCGATGACAAACGATGCGAACTGCTTCTTCATGCCAGGAGACAACCGTCCCACCATGCCGAAGTCAAGCAAGGCGAGGCTGCCGTCCGGGAGCGCAAGCACATTGCCGGGATGGGGATCGCCATGGAAAAAACCTTCAACCAGTACTTGATGAAAAATGGTTGATGCAAAACGTTCCGCAAGCAATCTGCGATCCAAACCCACCCGATCAAGCTGTTCCCGGTCGGACAGCTTGATTCCCTCTATGTAGGCCATGGTTAATACACGCTTCGTGCTGTAATCCCAGTACACAGCCGGCACATGGACATGCTCCAGGGTTTTGCTCTGGGCCGCGAACTTTTCGGCATTCCGCGCCTCTGCTGTGTAATCGATCTCAGCACGCAGCGCCTTGCCGAGCTCGTCGACGATCTCGCGCAAGCGGTAGTTTCGCGCCCACTCCAGACGGCCTTCAGCCAATCTTGCCCAGTCCGCCAGAATGTCCAGATCGGTTTCAATCAGGGACTGAATGTCCGGCCGCTGTACTTTGACCACAACTGCTGTTCCATCTTGTAAGCAGGCTCGATAAACCTGTCCGATCGAGGCTGCGGCCAGAGGTTTATCGGAGAATTGCAGAAACAGGCTTTCGATAGGCGCCCCGAGTTCCTCTTCAAGAATTCTGGAGACTTCCGCGTAGGGAAACGGAGGCACCTTATCCTGGAGACGCTCCAACTCCGCCAGGATATCGGCCGGAACCAAATCGGGACGCGTACTTGCGATTTGGCCCAGCTTCACAAAGGTCGGACCCAATTCCTCCAGCAGCAGACGAATACGCTCTCCGACGCTTTTGGCCTGCAGTTCCTTCCGTTCCTCGCTCCGAAAGAACAGGATCTTCTCGGTCAGTCCCATTTCATGAGACACATACCCAAGACCGTTACGCGCAAAGGCCGTGGCGATCGTCCGATATCGCTGCAATTGTCGAATCCGTTTTCCTGCACTCATTGGCGACCTCCTGTCAGTTCCCGGTATGGTTCTTCCGTTCCAAGGCTTCCAGACGCTGTTCGATCCGTGCGATGTCCTCCCGGGTAGCCAGTCTGTTTTCACCGAGAATGGCATGGACGCGTTCCCGCGCCATCGCTTCCACATGCTGGCGCAGCTCTTCTCCCTTCAGAACGAGCTCATCCACTAAAGCTCTGGATTCCGCCTTGCTCACCTCGCCCTTTTTCACCAGCTCTTCAATCGTCTTCTCTACTTGCTCCTTGCCTGCAACCGCCAATCCCAGGCCCAACGAGATCGCTTTTCCGATCGTTTCTTTCATTTTACTCACAACTCCTTTTATTTTGTTTTGTTCCTGCTCATTGTGCATGATGTGCGATTTGCCGCTTCAACTCTTCCATGATGCGTTCGGTTGCTTTCTCACCTGCTTCAATACATTCCTGCCATCTCGTAAAATCAAAGGCCGCAATATGTCCGACTTCCGGCCGAATGACCATATCGGCAAGCCGAAGACTGCTGTGCTTTCTTTCGGCGGTCATTAAGCTGTAAGAGCGGTACACAACTTCGACCATATTGCGCGGCGGATTTTTCTCGTGTTCCCGCGTAACATCGACGGCAATGACCAATTGACCCTTTTCCTGGCCCAGCTCTTCCACCGGCAAATTGTTCAACACACCTCCATCAACCAGCATCATTCCATCATGCATAAGAGGAGAAAAGATTCCCGGAAAGGCTGTTGTGGCCCGAAGAGCTGTCAGCAGATCGCCTTGATCGAACACCACTTGCTTGCCTTGCATCAAATCGACGGAGACGGTTTTAAAGCGAATGGGCAAATGCTCAATTAGCAGCGTATTTTTCCCATGCTGTTTCAGCCATTCATTTACCGCCTTAAGCAAACCGTTTCCAGAAATCAATCCCCGTTGGCGAATGCCGACGTCGATCAAGCGGTATTTGGGCGTCGTCTGTATAAAATGCTCCAGCGCATCAGCCGGGATGCCCGCCGCAAATAACCCTCCGACCGCGCCGCCCATACTCGTGCCCGCGATGCAATCTACAGCAATCCCGTGTTTCTCAAACGCCTTCAGCACACCTAGATGAGCGAGCCCTCTGACCGCACCGCCGCCTAAAACCAACCCTACTTTTGCCATGTTGAAACTCCTTTGTATCTGGTTCACACCGCGCTATCCAGCGATGATGATCCTCCCTTGTCGCTTCCCGCATTCCTTGTCGTCTGATCTTTGTCCTTATTGGTTCCTAGAGCGTAGTCAAGGACAGGGTGCGATACACCGTACCAGGCATGCTCATCTTTATAATGATGCAGCAAATGTTTCTTTTTCATCCATCTCCCCCAAGCCGTCCGGGGAGCAATTGGACGATGCGCCGCGTAGTGCATCCATTGATAATAAAGTTGAAAAAGCAATGAACCGGTAACCACGGCCACGACAACTGAAAACTGACGAAACACTAACCATACCATAGGAATGTAGGCGCTATAGATCAATACGTCATAGTAGACCGGACTGAATAAGTATTTCAGTTCTTGCGGGTGCTTATGATGCTCGACATGCCCCCGGTATAGCGCAGGTACGAGTTTGGGAAACTCATGCAACAAATATCGGTGCACGACGTACTCGGCAAAGGCATAGACCAGTGCACCCAAGACGAGCGCGAGGATTGTCACATAACCATCGAATTGAAGGCAAGTTAATAAGATGCCAAGCAGACTCATAACGGCAATTAGTCGTATAACAGGACTGGTGAAAAACTCACGGTAATGGAGCATAATGCGATTCCTCCTTTTGTCATGATCCACGATAATTACCCAAAAGACCAAAAAACTAAGTGAAGAAGTGCGGCCTCTAAGTAAAAGCCTCACTCAGAAAAACAGACAGCATTTCTTTTTCCTCTCCGGAAAGTTCCTCAATCGATTTAAGAAACTGCGAAACAAGCTCCGTAATCTCTAAGCCAAGTTCATCATTCATCGTTTGAATAGCCGTACCCAGAACGGTACCGACAAACATGGTCATCCCCGTTTCTTTACTTGGCGCTTTATGAACAATATGATGAATCAAGGACTCGGTTTTGCCGCCAAGCTTCTTCAGATACATCAGCAGCAAGCCGATGATATACGCACAGAAGTTAATTCTGGTACTTACTTTCGGAATTTCATCCAGCATCTTCCTGATAGACTCGTTGAGACTTCTATTCTTCAAATCCCTTAGTAAGGTTGCAATATGATCAACTGTTTTTTTCCAATCCGCGACATTAAACGTTTCATTCCGGGCTTGCTTGAACAAATCCGAAGCTTTGGTCGTTGGGACAAACACAACCTGGGAGCGTCCGGTTTCTTTCGTATTGACCTCGTAGCTGCGAGAAATAAAACCCAGCTTTTCAATTTCCTTTAGCATATCATAGGCCGTCCATTTGCTGACCCCCAGCGATGTGGCTAACGCCTCATAATGAATGGGCAAATTTGTTTTCTGATACAAATCCATTAATTTATGCAAAAATTGAAGGCGACGTTTCGTAAGCGATACTATAACTCCTGCACCTCCCCAATCCCCATAGAGCTAATAATCTTGTTTTTGGGTTTTTTGTGATTAGATCGTAGCATCGAATTCGTGTATAGTCAAGAACAATTGAAAATAAAAAGTGGATTGGAATGACCGTAACACCGCCGTTCTATTTGGGGATGGGACAGGCGCCGTCGTACTGCAATCCCGGCCCAACACTTTTCCGTGCTATTCTTTATTGGGTCCGGAATATACTGGTGTGGAACTGCTTCAATCACCTGTTGAAGGACCGATTACGATGCACGGACGGGAAGTTTTCAAGTTTGGGGTTCGAATCATCGAGAATACCGGCTTCGCGACACCAACATTAGCGTATTAAGTATGCCGGCCACCGAGATGTCAGCGGCCGGCATTTATTGTGTGATCGTTTCCCGGTAGTTCAAACAAGTAACCCTTCTTTTATAAAACCTGCTTTTTCATAACAAGCAATAGCGGAGTAATTGAAATCAAATACCCCCAGACTAACTCTGTGTAAATTTAGTTCTTTAAATGCAATTTTCAATATTTCTTCAATCATCAAGGTTCCTATTCCCTGACCTCTGCTTCCTCATCATTCGCAGATTCTATGTTGATTCCTCCTCTGCATTTTCTGTAATTGATTAATGCAGACTATTATATTGGGAAGCGTAGAAAGAGCAGAGTTGCGTTCCATGCATAATTTTAATAACGAGCAGGTAGCCTCGTTGTTCTCTTAAATTATAAACTGATCAAATTCATGATGATATGCGCGATCTCCGCGCGTGTCGCATATGCTTTGGGCGCAAACATAGTCGGCATTCTTCCGTTTAACAACCCACGCGCGGTTAAACCCGACACCGCAGCTCTCGCCTCGTCTGCGATCAGGTTGTCATCTTCAAAGGGCGTAGAGGCTGCCGCTTCCAGTTGTTTTCCGGTTTTCGTTTCGTAGATATATTTCATAACGACGGCCATCTCTTCACGGGTCAGCGCATCCTTCGGTTCCATGCCGGTTAACCCGCTTTCATCAGTAATGGTTTGTTGTTCAAGTCCGAGCCCCTTTGCCAAATAACCGGTAAACTCGCTGCGAGTGATGCTTTGATTAGGGGCAAAACGGGCATTGTCGATCCCATTCATTATGCCCTTACTGCTTAAGCTGTAAACATCTTTTTGGGCCCAGTGGTCGGATGTAACATCCGCAAATCCGTTCACTTGGATACGGCCTTCTACCTTAGAGCTTATCGTTTCCAGTTTTTTAGCATACGCGATTAGCAATTCAAAATCGGTTAACGCCTCGCTCGCGCCGACGACCGTTTTCGCGTTGCCGAACATGGTGTATTTGTCTCCGCCCGTATACATGTAGTTGGACAAGGCCGCCCTGTACTTCTGCCCTTTGTTAATAGGCTTGCCATTGACCGTTGCCTGCTCGATTCTTTGGCCTACCGTTTTCCCCGGATTGTACGTGTACGACATGCCCGATACCTGTAGAAAACCGCCAGCCAGCTTATCCACTGCGGCGACGCTGTTTTCAAGAGCGGAAAGCAGCATATCCCCGGTCACTTCCGCCACCACGATTTTGTTGTTGAACGGAAGAATCGATTTGGCATCCTTTAATGTGAAATTACCATGGCCCGCGCTGGCACGAATGCCGCCGCCGTTTGCAAACGCGACATCGGTCTGATAATAATCCCGATAAGCGTCGGAGATGAAGTTGCCGATCGCGGTTTCCTTGAATCTGGACTCGTGGTTGTCCCCATATAGCAGATCGCTGTCCGAATGCGCAATCGTTTTGCCCAGTTCGTCGTCAAGCTTGGTCTGGTATTCCTTCGCGAGGCCAGCAAGCGCTTCGTCTTCCTTAACGGTTTCGTCCACCTTCATGATCTCGTGCGCAAGTGTCAGCTGTCCGTCTGTGCCTTTTCCGATATTTAGTCGGATGATGGATCCCATGTTGCCCTGCGGGGAGAAAATATACCGCTTTGCCGCACCATCGACGTCATAAACGAACGATTTTTCTTCGGCTTCCTCCTCTGTGAACACGACCCGAATATCAGGGATTGCCTGCATCAGCAGCTTATCGTCCTGAACGGGCTCCTGCGTCAGCGCCACAATGAGATCAGGATGCTGTTCCCGTTTCAATTGATCAACCACTGTTTTGGCTGACTCGATAACATCCGACTGCTTCACATCTTCGTCCTGCGTTGTCGTTTGCATCGCACTTGTCAGACCGATGACACCAATACGTATCCCTTGCTTCTCGTAAACTTGATAAGAGGGGACGTGACCGAACGACTTGCCGTCTTTGCCGATCAGGTTGGACGAAATCCATGTAAAATTCGACGCTTTGATCAATTCGAGCGTATTCGCCGAACCCGCATCGAAGTCATGCTGGCCGAAGTTAGCCACATCGATCGGGAAGCGGTTGAACGCCTCCACCATTGGAAACCCTTTGAATATCCCTCCAAACAAGGTGCCGCCGCCGAGATCTCCTCCGAACGCGACGATTTTATCGCCCTTCACACTTTCGATCAACGTTTTGAGACGGGCCACGCCGCCCCGGGTACCGAGCTTGTCCACCACGGGATTGATTTCATGTCCGTCGTTAAAATATAAAAACGACACGGTACTTGCAGCCGGCGTTTCCGCACGGACGATTTTGCCGCTCCCGAACGGCAGGGAAACCACGATGACGGAGAGAAGGATTCCAACGCTAAGCTTTTTTTTCATGTGTACCTTCCTTTTCCCAACTCAAATTTCTGATTTGTTTGATTTAGTTGAATGATTTTATCATTGGTAGTCTACTGTATAACTGTTAACGGAGTGTTTAACCCATATAAAGAACTAGTAAACAAGGCGTTGCTAATTGATAACCCATAAATTAAAAAGTGGCCGCCCAGAACACGAAAATAAGTTCTGGACGGCCACCCCTGTTTTCTAACTTACTTGGTATTCAACTGAATCGGATAATCTTTATTGACAACGATGCGATCGTTAGCGCGGGACATCGTAATCGTATACTTCTCCAGCTTGGGCGCGAGAATGTAGGCGCTGAGATACGGCATATTCCTGTAGTCTTCTGCGCTTCCAAATCCGCTGGCATTTAGCGATTCCATGAGCTCGTTCAGCTTACTCGTGAACGCTTCGTATGCTGCCAAATCCTCCTTATCAAACTTGGCCGTCATATCTTCTTTTTCAGCAATGTCGAACCAGACGCCATCCAAAAATCGTTGATCGGGTGCCTCTTTTCTTATTTTCAAATGCATATATCCTTCCGGATGATACTCGGCGCCTTCAATGACGATATCCCGGTTTTTAAAACGAACCGTTTTGGGGAACGTGTCATCCATCGACAATTCGAAACTGGCGCTTGGTTCGCGTTCAGTAACACGAAGCTCCCCAATGTGCAGATACAACATACGGACACCCGGATCAAAGAAGACCGATGATGAGAAAGGCAGCTGCTGCTTGCCTTCTTCCAGAATGATACCCGTACCTGACGGGTCGTAACGATACACATTCCCTTTATCGTCCTTTAAGTACGGAGCTGCGTCATCTTCCCTAGGGAAATATAAATCCCATCCCATTTGACCTTTCATAATGACGTTCATCGTCGTCGGCTGGATCGTCAGCTTCTCCAGCGTTAGTTCCTTCCAATCCAAATCGCTGAAGGATAGCGTTTGTTTCGGTTCATAAACTTTATTGTGCAGTAGCTTGCTTGGATCAATAGGAACTGTAATCGTGCCCAGTTCCTTCATTTCCGATCGTTTCAACACGCGGTCGAGCGTACTTTTATTAACTTTTAATGTAAGCGGGTCGCCCTTTGCCAGAAACTGTTCAGCGGCTCCATTCTCCAGTTGATATTTATAAGTGTCTTGCCGGATCGGCGTATTGCTGCCATCCGTCGTTCTAGCGATAGAAGAAGCCGTGGTCGAACCGCCTCCGCGCAAATTCCCGGGACTTATGAAGAGATGAACCGGGGTATGATTATCCGACACATCAAATTCATCGGTGCGAATGAACGCTTTAAATAACAGCTCCTCATCCGTCAAATACATATCACTGATCGTGATCGTTGTTCCGCCTAACTGGGCAGTCACCGGCTCGATCGGAATATACCCATGATTGACGGCCGTTTGAACGCCGTCACGCTCCCTGATTTGCGTCAACCAATCAACGGCGACTTCGAAACCCGGCACCTTTTTTACGAATGAAGCAAACGCTGGTGACAGGGTCACGCCTGCTGAAAAAATAAGGACTAGAATTACAGCAGCCGCAGCGCTTTTGGACATAAAAGGCATCCATCGCGGAAAACGGCGTATAGTTGCGGCGAGGTCTATTGTATGCTCAAACTCGCCTTTCTCAAAGCGATCCGGCAATTCGTCGACAAATTGATACAGCGAATCCGGAACTCGATCGAAGGCTTGTTCTAAGCTCCGTTTCAGATCATGGTCGCTTTTCATATCTGGACCTCCTTTTCTTGCGGATGGGATACATGAAGCATTTGGCTCAGCTTCAATCTGGCATGATAAAGTCTTGATTTGACCGTTCCTTCTTTAATCTGCAGCAAGGCAGCGATCTCCTCAATTTTGAACTCCTGAAAATAATAGAGCCCTACCACAACCCGGTGCTGCAGATCCAATGACATAACGGACTTAACAAGCCGTTGGGACTGCTCTTTCTTCACAATATCCTCCAATGGTGATACCGACATGTCTTGAATATCCAGCTCGGCGATGTCCTGATTGTTCTTGTGGTTGTGTTCTTTCCTTGTGATGTCTATAGACCGGTTTACAATGACGCGGCTGAACCAGCGCCCTACATGCTGAATGTCTTTCCCTTGCATGATTGAAGAATACATGTCGACCAGCGAATTTTGCACCGCTTCCTCCGCCAAATGCCTTGATTTTAGAATAGCTAAAGCGGACCGGAAGGACCCGGGAATCAACGGATTCACCAAAGTACGGAACGCTTCTTTATTTCCTTGTCGTATTTCATCCAATAACTTTCGCTCGGATTCCAAATCCATACTGTCACTCCTTTCCCTATACTCTTTGGCGTAACAAATAGACATTCGGTTCAAAAATTCAACTCATTTCTAGAAAAATTTTTTCATCTGATTCCAAAGATAGTCGGCGGAGACATACGGCTCTCCGGCATTGATCCTTTTGACGATCCGACTTCCGGGCTCATTGATACCTTCCTCCACCGTAAAAAACAGTTCCATCCCCGCCTTGGCACCTTCCTCCAAGACGACATCATTGTAGGCGCCATAAGGAAAAGCCAACAATTTATGCTGTTTGCCGATTTCCTGTTCAAATCTTTTTTCGAGGAATGACAAATCGCTGAATATCCTTTTCCGATGCTCCTCTTCGGTTTCGGGCCTTTGTCTCTGTTCCAAATACATGCTTGTTGTCAGTGCAGGCTTCTGGGTGCCTGTTCTATCCGCGGAAACGGTCCGGTGTAAATTGTAAGTATGATTGTAGAACCCCATGCCGTAAGCTTTCATTTCACGCATTTGTTCCCAATTCAGATGCATCTCCGCATCGGGGTTAAACAAATCCGATGTCATGCCCACGATAAAATTGAACGCAGGCGCTCCGAATCGTCTCAATATGGGGAATGCCTCGGTATAAAAAGATGTATAGCCGTCATCGAACGTAAGGACTACGGAATTCGGCGGGATGCTTTTCCCATGAAGCATAAATGTAATAAAGTCGTCCATGGAAATGATATGAAATCCGCGATTGTTCAGCATCTGCAAGTGATCCTGGAACTGAGCGGAAGTCACAGTGGACGAGTTGGACTCCCCAGATTTCAAATTTTTGCAAACGTCATGGTACACCAATACGATCGCCTTATCTTCGTAATATATCGCTTTTGCCGAACTCTTCTCCATATCCAAACCCATGGTAGCAGCCATCATTCCAATCAGAACCATACCAAAAATAACATAATTAATCGTTTTCATCACCAAAAACCCTTCATTCTTGGATACGCGCGTTCAATTAATAGGCGTATGAAAAGTCAGAAAGGTTCAAATTGGCGCTGAAAACAAATCCTTTCAGAACAACTAAAGGCTCACCGTATTATACTAAAGGCTACCGATCTCGATTTAAGTCGGTAGCCTTCTCAAAGCCTTATTTTTTAGCATGAATTTCTTCCTTGATTTGTCCAATAATTTCCGGGATACTTTTTGATCCCAGGTCTCCTTCCCCGCGCTTTCTCACAGATACACTATCGGATGAATTTCTCTTAGCGAAGAGGGCAGCCTCACGGCCGCCCCCTTGGAATTAATGGTATTTCTTTTGTCATTTCCCGATCAGCAGCGATAATATTCCGGCAGCGATCAACGGCCCAACAGGTACGCCTTTTAGAAAGGCCACGCCTATTATCGTCCCAATGACGAGACTTGTCACGATCGTAGGGTTGCCGGACATCAAATGAGCGCCGCGTCCGCCTAAATACGCTACCAACACGCCAACTGCGATGGCGGCGATCGATTTCCAATGCAGGAAGGACTGGTAGAGCTCCTTGAAGCTAATCGAGCCGCTGGCCAGAGGCGATAGAATGCCAATCGTCAGGATTATGATGCCAAGCGAAAGTCCATTCTTCTCAATCCACGGAAAGGCTTGGTGCAAATTGACGACACGAATAAGCAAAAGCACAACGGCAGCAATCGTAATGGAACTGTTGCGGCTGATGACACCAAGCAAAGCCAGCAGAATCAGCATGAACGCTGGCATATCTAGTTGAGGCAACCCGGCCGACCTCCTTCTCGCATTGTTTAGGCTAATAGTTGAATTATAAAGCTTATCGTTTCACGATATCAATAGCCTCCCCTTCCAGAAGTCAAATGATGATAGAAATTCGCCATGAAAAATTGTACCCCTTAGCATGCATCGGATTCACCAAGAGGTTGTCCAATGATTATTCTAAGGGGTGCACTTTAATCTGCCTGCTATTTTTCTCTGCAACCATTGACCTTACTTGCCGGATAGACCGAACAATTTTTCAGCATTTCTGTAGCATATTTTCTCCCGGTCCTCCATGGAGAGATCTATTGAGTTTAGAACCGTGATCGTATCCCGAATATAACCGACCCCTTTTTCGGGATCGAACGGCGAATCCGAGGCAAACAAAACTTTATCGGCGCCATAGAATTCGAGACCGCATAGGGTTGCCGCCCGCGAACCGAAGACGGCGGTGTCCGCATAAAAATCTTTAAAGTAATCAAAAGGACGCCGCTTCAAACTTGAGAACGAGCGTTAAATCCTCATCGGAAGTCCGTTTGCCAAGCTGGTCCCACCCGGGTCCTACGCGCCCCTCGAAATAGGGAACCATTGCCCCCATATGATGGGCCAGCAGCTTGAGCTGCGGCAGCCGATCCATGATGCCGGAGAAGACTAGCCGGGCCATGGCCGCACTCGTTTCATAGGGCCACCCGAAAGTCCACCAAATCTCGTATTTCGATTTGTCCTCCGTCAGATAGTTTGTTCAGAGCTTACAATAAGTTAAAGCGATTCGCCGACTTTTACATGCTCTTTAATCAGGTTCTGGGCAATCGTCCGGCGAAGGATTTCATCCGTTCCTTCGAACACGCGGTATTTCCGCACGGTTCGGTACCATCGTTCAATCGGCAATTCTTTGGTGACGCCCATTCCGCCATGAATTTGCAGCACACGGTCCACAACCGTATGGACCATGTTGGAACCGAACAATTTAGCGATCGAAGCATACTGTCTCCTGGCATCACGCTTTTTTGAGTCCATGTAAGCCGCCTGCAGCACGAGCAGCTTTGAAGCCTCGATTTCGACAGCGGAGTCGGCAATCATCCATTGGATCGCCTGATACTCGGAGATGGCGTTACCGAACGCGACGCGGGCATTCGCATATTCGATACCCATACTGAGCAAACGCTCCGCTGCGCCGACCGACCATGCTCCGATTTTTATCCGTCCCATCGTAATCCAGCTCAATGCAAGCTCGAAGCCATGGCCGAGCTCTCCCAGAATATTCTCTTCAGGCACGCGTACATGCTCAAAAATGAGGGAGGCAACCGCCCAGTCATCCATCGTTTGAATCTGTTCGGACCTCCACCCCATATCGCGGTCGACGAGGAAGCAGGTGACGCCTCCCTTGCCGCCTTTCTCCTTCTCCGTCACGGCGAACACCATGGCAAAATCCGCATAAAGCCCCCGGGAGATAAATACTTTCTCGCCGTTCAACACCCATTCATTGCCTTCTTTCACGGCGGTGGTTTTAATATTGCGAGCGTCGGATCCGGCCCCCGGCTCTGTCAACGCAAAGCAAGCGCGTTTCTCTCCGTTAATGGCGGGGATCAAATACTTCTTCTTCTGTTCTTCATTGCAATTGTACAGGATGTTGTCCGCGTCTCCGCCGAACGTAAACGGTATGAAAGTTTTCGCGAGCTCAATATTGATGATTGTCGTCATGATCGGGTCAAGATCTGCGCCGCCGTACTTCTCAGGCGTATTAATCCCCCAAAACCCGGCCTCTTTCGCCTTCAGTTGGAGCTTTCGAATCTGCTCTTCTGTAATACCGGGCCTGCCCTCCCGGTCATTGCGGAGATAGTCTTGTTCCAGCGGGTACAGTTCCTTCTGGACAAACTCACGAACGGTCCTTTGAACCATTCGCTGTTCTTCATTCAATTCAAATTGCAATTGAGCTTCCTCCATTTCGTAAGATGAATCTCATGATGCTAATGCCGCCGAGAATCGCCGCCGTCAATACGTCGAACTCAAACCCGGCCCCCGCGTTCGGCTGGCCCGAGTTCATACGCGATAAGAGGACGATACCCGCGATGCCCGTAATGAATCCGCCCAGGGAGAAGAGCATCATTCTCATTCGCTTGACATTGACTCCCGACAGCCTCGCCGCTTCTTCATTGCCCCCAAGCGCATACACATATCGGCCGAAATACGTTTTATTCAGAATAAAGCTGCCGATCAGGGCTACGACAATCAGTATAATGACCGGGATCGGGATGCTTCCGACATAGCCTTGTCCGAGAACCCTAAACGATTTATCAAACCCGAAGATGGACATCCCCCCGCTGATCATTTTGCTTAGCCCCGTCACGATCGTCATCGTAGCCAGCGTTATCATCAACGGGTGGATGTTTAACGTCACCCACAGATAGCCGTTGACGAACCCGACCAGCGTCGCCGCCGCCACTCCGGCAACCGCCGCCAATACCGGGTGCACCTCTGCATGGACCATCAGCCAAGAGGTCAGTATACTGACCAAGGAGATTTGCGCACCGACCGAGAGGTCAATTCCCCCCGCAATCATGACGAAGCACATCCCGACTGCGACTATCCCCATCATCGAAACCTGACGCAGAATATTGAGCAAATTGTTGATCGTCAAGAATGCTTCCGTCATGGATGAGAACAAGATAAACAATAGCGCCAGCACGATAAATATGCCGTATTTCCTAAAAAATTCGTTCAGTGCCATATCGCCTCTCCTCCGCTTCAATGCTGTGACGCCATGTCCATGATGTGTTCCTGCGCGAACGCTTCCCTTCCCAGCTCCCCGGTCATTCTGCC
>NZ_BIMH01000053.1 GCF_004000985.1 Paenibacillus validus NBRC 15382
TTTCAAGATAGCTGAATAACAGGTTATGGAATTCATTTACTTCCATCGGGAATGGGATAAAGTTCTTGTCAATTGGCCGTGACAACAACTTTATCCCATAACAAAAAAAAACCGCGATTTACGCGGCATTTAATGAGATCAAGTTCTTGTCACCCGACAGTGGTTAAGCCTCAGCGGGATTAGCGCTGCAGCTTTTCGTTCGTTTGTTTAGGGAACAAATGTTACCTTAAACGAGTATGAGGCTACAGCATGATTCCGCGGCAGCCTCATTATGTCGTGCTCTTGCTTTCTGAGAAGCGATTGTCCATTGATAAAAATGTTGGTTAAATTTTTTCATTAAATCCCTTTGTTTCTACATCCAAATAATTAACTATAGACTAGCTCTTTTTTGCTTAGACCAAGCATCTCTGCTGTTGAAGTATGAATTTCGTGCAGAAGCTCTGGATTTTCCATTAGTGACACGCCATAAGAAGGAATCATTTCTTTAATTTTCGGTTCCCACTCTTTCATATGTTGCGGGAAGCATTTTTTTATTACCTCAAGCATAACGTGAACAGCAGTAGAAGCACCTGGAGAAGCACCTAGTAATGCTGCAATCGAGCCATCGGCGGCACTAATAACTTCCGTACCAAATTGAAGTGTACCTTTGCCGCCAGCTTCAGTATCTTTGATAACTTGCACACGTTGGCCCGCTACTACTAAATCCCAATCCTCGCTTTTGGCGTTCGGGATAAACTCTCGTAACTCTTCCATGCGCTTTTCTTTCGATAACATTACTTGCTCGATCAGGTATTTTGTCAATGACATGTTTTTTGCACCTGCCGACAACATAGTTACGAGATTATCCGGTTTTACGGAAGTTACCAAATCAAACATGGAACCGGTTTTTAAAAACTTTGGTGAGAAGCCGGCAAACGGTCCAAATAGCAACGATTTTTTATTGTCGATAAATCTTGTGTCAAGATGCGGTACAGACATTGGTGGAGCTCCAACCTTAGCTTTGCCGTATACTTTTGCATGATGCTGCGCTACAACTTCCGGATTATTACACACCATAAATATTCCGCTTACCGGGAATCCCCCAATATGTTTTCCTTCAGGAATACCGGATTTTTGCAGTAAGTGCAGGCTTCCTCCCCCGCCTCCGATAAAGACGAATTTTGCAGTATGGCGTTCGACGTTACCGCTATCGAGATTCCGCACTTTCAATTCCCATAAGCCGTCGCTAGTACGTTTAATATCATTAACACTATGTTTGTAGTTTATATCGACGTTTTTGCTCTTTAAGTGGTCAAACAAAATGCGCGTTAAAGCACCAAAGTTGACATCAGTTCCAGAGTCGATTTTTGTTGCCGCTATAGGTTCATTCGATGGACGGTTTTGCATAATAAGCGGAATCCATTCCATCAGTTTTCCTGGATCATCGGAAAATTCCATCCCTTGAAACAGAGGATTATTTGACATCGCTTCAAAACGTTTCTTTAAAAACGTTACATTTTGTTCCCCTTGTACCATACTCATATGAGGCAATGGCATGATAAAGTCCTGTGGATTATGTATCATCTTGCTGCTTACAAGATAAGACCAGAACTGCATTGAAACCTGAAACTGTTCATTAATTTTGATAGCTTTACTAATATCTACAGATCCATCCGGTTTTTCGACCGTGTAGTTAAGCTCGCACAGTGCCGCATGCCCCGTTCCCGCATTATTCCATTCGTTAGAGCTCTCCTCTCCTGATTTTGAGAGCTTCTCAAATACTGTAATTTCCCAGTCCGGTACTAATTCTTTCAGAAGTGTCCCCAAAGTCGCACTCATGATTCCGGCACCAATTAAGATAACGTCTGTTTTAGTTTCTCTGTTGCTCATTTTTACCTTCCTTATACATTTAAAATTCGCAGAAAGGATGCAGGCGCTCCTGCTTAGGAGTCACACCAAGCCAAGGCGCGACCTAGTCATACACCTTTTCTGTCTCGATTATAATCCTATAGATTAAAATATTTATATACTATTATATGATAGTTATAAGGTATACGACAAGAAGTGCGGCAAAGAAACCTTACCGGATAATCCTTATAGCGTGCAAATCAGCTTCCACTATAGCTAGTTACAGGTGTTACATTGTATTTGTACATATGTCTTGGCCTTCTTCTTATATTGTTATAAACAAATATTAGTGCTATTTTGATTTAGTAAAAAAATAAGTGCCAGATCCCTATTTGGGATTTGTAAAATAAAAAGGACTAGATAATCTAGTCCAATCCAATCAATACTATAACGGTCCAAATAGCAACGATTTTTTATTGTCGATAAATCTTGTGTCAAGATGCGGAACAGACACACCATAAATATTCCGCTTACCGGGAATCCTCCAAATATGTTTTCCTTCAGGAATACCGGATTTTTGCAGGGGTACCCTTTCGTAACATCAATGCATCGGATTCATCGACGCATGGTTGACGACGACGCGGCGGATGAAGAACGCCGTGGCCAAACCGATCAGCGTCACAATCATCGCGAACAAGAACACGTTCTGGGAGCCTAACGTCATCGCGTTGGCCATCTCGGTCAGCTCGGTCGGCGCGGGGGAGTCGTGCAAATAATTCTCCATGCCGCTCATAAGGATACTGATCGCGATCGCCGTGCCGATCGCGCCTGCGACCTGCTGCAGCGTGTTCATGACCGCCGTGCCATGCGGATACAGCTCCGGTGGCAGCTGGTTCAGGCCGTTCGTCTGCGCCGGCATCCACACCATGGAGATGCCGACCATTAGGCCGATATGCAAGGCGACAATGAAACCGACCGAAGACGCCGGCGTAATGCCGGAGAAAAACCATAACATCGCTGCAACGACGACGAGGCCGGGAATGACGAGCCACTTCGGCCCATATTTGTCGAACAAACGCCCCATGTGCGGCGACAGGATGCCGTTCAGCGCGCTGCCCGGCAGCAGCATGAGCCCGGCGGCGAACGCGGAAAGTCTCATGCCGTTCTGCAGATACATCGGCAGAATAATCATGCTCGACAAAATAATCATCATACACGACAGCACCATAAGCAGCCCCACTAAGAACATCGGGTACTTGAAGACGCGCAGGTTCATCATCGGCTCGCGCATAAACGTCTGCCGCAACGTGAACAGCGCGAGCGCTGCCAGCCCGATAACGATCGATGTGACCACGATCGCGCTGGTCCAGCCTTCTTCGCCTTCGCCCGCCTTGCTGAAGCCGAAGACGACGCCGCCAAAGCCGATCGTGGACAATGTGACGGACAGCAGATCGATGCGGGGCTTCGTAACGTCGGTGACGTTTTCCAAATACTTCAGCCCTATCAACAGCCCTATGACCAAAAACGGCAGCGAGAGCCAAAAGATGTAGTGCCATGTTAAATATTCGATCAGGAGACCCGCCACGGTCGGGCCGGTCGCCGGCGCGAACATAATGACGAGACCGACAAAGCCCATCGCAGCCCCGCGCTTCTCCGGCGGATAGACGACGAGAATCGTATTGAACATGAGCGGGATCAACAAGCCCATACCGGCCGCCTGCAGTACGCGAGCGACCATCAGCATTTCGAAATTGAACGCGAGCGCCGCGATCAATGTGCCGATGATCGAGCTCACGAGCGAGCCGATGAACAGCTGTCTCGTCGTAAACCATTGCAGCAGCAGCCCGGTCATCGGCATCAGAATACCGAGCGTCAGCAGGAACCCTGTCGTCAACCACTGAGCGGTCGCGGCAGAAATTCGGAACACGTCCATTAAATTACTGATCGCGATGTTGAGCGCCGTCTCGCTGAACATGCCGACGAAGCCGCATATGAGCAGCGACGCCATGATGGCCCGCGTGTTGTATTGTTTCTTCATCGCTCCCACTTCCTCATCAGAAAAATGTCTATTTGTACGAGACCCTATATTCGGTCCGCTCTCTGCTACAATAGTATTTGAAGTTACCCACGTCAATACCCGGAACATAAAATTTGTAAATCGAATGGGAGTTGTTTGCCCGTTCCGTCAAGGATGGCATCGGGTGCTTGGCGCCTCGTCCGTGCCAGAAGCGGAGCTTGACCCCATCCCCTTCGGCTACGACGATCGCCGGGAAGTCGTGGCCCCGCTTACCGTTGACCTCGACGGGACTTAGTTACCGCGTAAAAAAACCGACCTCTCTTGCTTCCAGAAGAGGTCGGTCGTGTCAATTTCCTTACGGTGTTTAGGAATTTGCTCGTACAAGTTGGCTAAGAGCCTCGTGAATTGGCGTTAGCGGCCGACCAAGCAGCTTTTCGAAATCGGTGCTTTCGACATCCAATGTGCCTTCACGAATTCCTTGTTGGATCCCGACAAGAATCGGGATGACGAAGTCTGGTACACCAACATTTTTCATGATGTCGGCATAGGCGGCATCATCGACTTGCTGCACGGGAACTTCCTTATCCAGTACAGAGCTAAGAGCAGACACCAATTGTTCCTGCGTGAGCGGCTTGCCGGACAACTCGTAAGTCTTATTCTCATGTCCGTTTCCTGTAAGAACGGTTGCTGCTGCATCCGCATAATCTTGCTGGAGGGCCCAGCCTACCTTTCCAGAACCCGCGGACGTCACCCAAGGCGCTCCTGCCAGTACGCCTTGAATGCTCGAAATTTCATTCTCCAGATACCAATTATTCCGCAGGAATGCGTAAGGAATTCCTGTTTTCAGAATGGCCTTTTCCGTGGCTTGATGCGGCGGAGCCATGAGATTCTTGCTTTCGCTTGCATTCGCGATGCTCGTATATGCAATGAAACCGACTTTCGCACGGGCAGCGGCTTCTACTGCATTCGTATGTTGACGAATTCGGGTGTCATTGTCCCCGTCAGCGGAAATGATCAAGATCCGATCAATCCCCGCGAAGGCGGCATCCAAAGTTTCCGGACGATCAAAGTCTCCTTGCCGAACATCGACGCCTTTCGCGCGAAAGTCTTCCGCTTTCTCCGGATTGCGAACACTGATAGCTAGTTGATTCGCCGGTACGGTTTTCAATAACGTGTTCACTACTTTCGTTCCCAGTTTCCCTGTTGCACCAGTCACTAAAATTTTCATCGCTGTTTCCTCCATTTTTTTGTAATCACTACTGTTATAACAATTATTATTACAACAAGTGCATATAATAAAAGCTCTGATGGGAGCTTTTATTTGAACTTTTCGATTAGTTGGTCTAACGTCGTTTGTGCCAGCCTTTGTTCCATCACGGATTGGGCGTCTCTCAATTCCGCTTGAAGGACTTGCTCGATATTCCGCCCAACCGGGCAATCGAAATTTGGGTTATCGTGAATGCGAAACAGTTGATTCTCCTCTGTCGCGTTCACGGCACGATAAACATCAAGAAGCGTAATCCGGTCGGAATCCTTAAGCAAGGTAGCGCCCCCTACGCCTGGGCGAACGTCCACTAACCCCGCCTTTTTTAACATCCCCATAATTCTCCGGATTACCACGGGATTCGTATTAACGCTCCTCGCGATAAAGTCCCCGGTGCAATCCTTCGGGCTGACGGCAATTAGGGAAAGGGTATGCACTGCAATCGAAAAGCGCGTGCTGATTTGCTTCACTTGTATCACCACCGTTGTAACCATTATAGTTACCACAAGATATAATGTCAATATGTGAGGTTCTCTTCCTATAGAACCTTGAATCCGGTCTATTTTATTGAATATTAACGGTAACCAGCAGCATTCGCCGGTTTGCCTGCATCCTGCACTTCTACGAGATACCGCCAACAGTCTGGCTGTGAGCCGTCAAGATCATAAAAACCATATACTTGCGCGAGCTTACCGCTTGAAACAGAGTCACCGTTCCATCGGGCAACTTCCGGATCTCCAGCTAGCGCGGCAACGGCGCGCCCTACAAAACGAGGCGATTCCGAGATGATGAAATGAGGTTCCTTCACAGTGGCGTCACGCCAGTTTTCTTCCTTAACACCATAGTGTTCAAGCATGATTTCAGAACGCATCCAACCCGGAGTCACTGCTACTGCGGTGCATTTGTATGGTGAAAGTTCATGGGCTAAAGACTGAGCCATACGAATGACAGACGTCTTGGCTAGATCATAGAACAGTGATAAACGATAGTTTTTATCGTTGTATTCTGCCGTGCCGTCCGTTATCTCAATGACCAGTCCATTCTTGTTTTGGATTAACAGGGGTATTGCAAAGTGGCTTGTAATAATATGCGTGTCAATCGCAAGCCGAAGCATGCGAAGCCCCCGTTCAAGGGAATGCTCCCACACGGGCACGTTCCACTGTGCCAAATATTCAGCCCCCCACACATCGTTGACCAGGATGTCCAGTCTCCCCTGTTCATTCTCAATGCGAGCAATAAGAGCCTGAACCTGATAAGGATCCAGATGATCCACTTGAACCGCTATTCCTCGACCACCCGCATTACTTACAAGTTCAGCGGTTTCTTCAATAGTTTCAGGACGAGTGTACTCGGAGCGTCGTGTTCGTGTCGTGCGTCCTGTCACATAAACAGTGGCCCCTGCTGCTCCCAATTCGATAGCTATTCCTCTACCAGCGCCGCGTGTTGCACCTGCTACCAAAGCCACTTTTCCATTTAGAGGTTTCATGATCTGTCACTCCTTTCGTTGATCTACCGCCCATTATAAACCTTAAATATGCCAACTTATGTCATATTATAAACAGCGAAGGTATCTTTTCAACTATGCTGGAAAACGGAATAGAACGCGATAAAAGTCATTGCAGAACAGGAAAAAAGAGACTCCGGAGAGTCTCTTTTTTCTTTGGTCCAAGTCATGAGGTGCTGAATGGATAGGACAGAAAGTTACACCCTTAAACTATCGCCTGATGGTTTTGTATAAGTTTAAAAGGGAGCATTTATCAAACACGGAATTCCTGCCAAGTTCGATCACTTCTGCTGCTTGCCGGGCTCCAAGAATCGGATCGAGAAAAGAATGAACCTTTCGCTTCATTTCCTCTGAACTTAACTTCATTTCGGGGTCCCCGGGTGAGTCCGTAACCATCTCGCTTGCTATTCCATGTGAAGAAGTCTTGATTTCGATCCTTGTAGGCCATTTTTCAGGATAATACGAAAGCAAAGTGGAATCTCCAATAACATGAACTTTATCCATAAACGATCGAATTTCCTCGGAATTAAGGATTTCATTGCGGGAAATATCATATAATCCAGCAGGATGATACGCTGCTGCCGCTAACTGATAGGGTGCGCTTGATAGAGATGAGAGTCTATTGGTCGGTCGGTTCTTAATCATTGATACAAACGGAAGGGGAACAAATAAGTTAACCTCCTTGATGTCATCCAGTGAAATCCCCTGATCTAGCAATTTGGTAAATCCATAAATCGATGGAATTACTTGTTTTGCCGAGCAAAACGGTTTCATGCTGATCCTCTTTAGGATTCCATCCTGGCCAAGATCCTCAACTATAGCCGCAGTATCCGCTTCGATCCCGTATGTTTGTTCAAACCAATTCCCCTCCAGCATTTGCGAACTTCCAGTAAATCCTTTCGCTGCAATTAAAGATGCCATACACCCGGATCTCGCTGCATAACCAAGAGTAAACCAGCGAAATGGCATTTCACTCCCCCTGCTTATTCCACCGGTCGATAAATTGAGGGCGAGAGCAAGGGCATGGACCGTTTCCTTTTCCGATAATCCAAGTATTCGGGCACTCGTTGCTGCAGTTCCAAAGGCTGCGCAAAAATAAGTTGGCCAAATCCCCCGGTACAGCAGCTCCGTACCCTTAATTGCTTTTCCTAATCTTGTCATGAGATCATACCCTGCAATTACCGCATCCGTAAAGGTTGTAAGCGAAAAGTCTACCTTTAAATTAGAACATAGGGTCAATGCCGTAGGGATAATCACGGAGCCCGGGGTGATACAGGAAGCAAGATGGATATCATCAATCTCTGATAAACGCGTAATCGCGCAGTTCACTGTGACTTGGTTCAAAACATCATCTTGAAGCACCCCCCGCAAAATGGGATGCTCTTCATTTAATTTCTTGCCTAATTGTTCTCCCTCAGGAGTAGCCTGACCACAAATCCACGCTGTCACGGTATCTAGGATATGGGCAGAAAGCTCGCTCCTTTCGGTAGAGAACTGTGCATGAACCACATATTCAGCAAGAGAATGTAATTTTGTCATGAAAGCACCTCACTGCCCTACCGACGACCACAAGATTTCATTTCCATTTTCTGTTACCAGCATCATAGACGATAGCAATACGTTATTATCTTTGTTGTCTGTCAGTCCAGCGTGCAAGGAGTAGACGGTTCCTGCTTCAACTTTATTTTCTGAACGGGATGCATGTAGCGACGGTGCTTCTACTATTGATAATCCAATGCTGTGTCCAAATCCATTTTGAAGCAGCGGATGAAGTTGATAGGGCTGAACCATTTCCTCTGCTTGATGGACCAAATCCCCGACTTTCGCACCTGGCTTTAATGACTGGGTTAAGAATTGTAGTAATTCAGCAGCTCGAAGATCAATGGGGCTAGCTTGCTGTGATAATGTCACCATCGCTTCCACCCAATATCCAAGACATTCGACTGCCACATAGCTAACCAGGCGATCGTTACGCACATCAGACAGCGTCTCAAAAGGCTCTAAGGTTTTCCCGTGATTCGTGCTGTATAACACTCTCACGTCATGGGCTCCCAGATATCTGGCGACACGTTCCGCTTCCACAGCTGTTGTAACCACACTGCCGCCTCTGCGCTGAATCTCCTTCATCGCTTCCACCACGGAATTTAAGATCCCGCTGGCTTCACGCATCACACTAATCTCACGGGGGCGTTTATGTCGTAACAATTGATCAAAGGGGATATCCATGTCCTTTAATGAATTCCCCTGGCATCCGGCCGCAATTTCTGTATATACGGTATGCCTCATCTCCGCCTTCCCGCAAATTCCTATGACGGACTGCCCATCTTCTGCGACTTCGCTAACGAACAGCTCAATCTCCCCGGTGATGTTTTGTGCCGGTTTAATATCATCAATCCAGGTCAACACACTGACAGAAGGAATATCCCGAGAACCTGCAACTTTGGCCAGTAAACGGGGTTTTCCATGAACCGGAATCAGTACAATTGCCCAACTGTGTTTGGGTATATAGTTAGTGATATAGCATAACCTGGCATAGTCCCGGCAGTCACTATACACAATAAGACCATTGATTTCATTCTGTCTCATCATTTCTTGAATGGATTGCAATCGCTCATTAAATTCATCCCGTGGCAGTCGTTCCTGATCCCACGCGGTCGATCCATGTAAAACAACAGGATGCATGGTTTGCAAAGCAAATCCTCCTTATTATGATTTGGGCTGCCAGTTTTGCAGGCGTGCTTCCACTAAACGAATCAATTGTGTGAGGATCAGTCCAAAGAGAACCACAAGAACGAGAGATACAAAGAGGTTCGCGGTTTGCAGTCGTGACCCGTAATAACTGATACGAAAGCCGAGGCCAGAGTTCGAGCTAAACATTTCACCGACAATCACGCCAATCAACGATCTTTCTACACCGATTCGACAACCGGTAACAATCATGGGTAAGGCGGAAGGAAGAGATATTTTCAGTAACATTTGCCGATTCGTCGCCCCAAAAGAACGCGCAGCGCGAATAAGAATCGGGTTTGTTCCCTTGGCACCGGCGAATGTATTAATGGTAATGGGGATAACCGCCATTAAGAATCCCATCATGACAACCGTTTTAAAACCAAGACCAAGCCACATAACAAATAATGGATAGAACGCAATCAATGGGGTTGAATAAAAGAACCAAAGAAACGGATCAGCGACATATTCGATGTGACGATACCAGCCCATCACCAGACCGCATAAAATACCAATAACTGCAGATATCCCAAAGGCAATGATGAACTCTATGGCTGTTACCTGGAAATCTGCCCAAATTGCCCCCTTAGTCGTCTGCTCAATAGCTGACGAAAGTATTTGCGAAGGGCTGCTAACCAGAAAGGTATTGATCCACCCCAATGCTGAGGCCATTTGCCATACGGCAACCACCAAGATCATGCCAGTGAACCCAAGAATCAATTGTTCGCTTTTATGGTACCATCTAAACCATTTTGATGTTTGTGAATTTCTCATGCCCCTTGTTGCTCCTCTCGGTATGGAGTCAACTTTTGCTCAAGTCGCTGGAAGGCGCTCGTCCCGAGAAATCCTAGACCAGCTACAATAAGAATTAAGAAAAACAACCGATCTGTTTGCATGGCATTCCCAGCTGTAGATATCATGTAACCAAGACCAGCCATTGCTACATACATCTCCCCGATTACAACACCAAGGATTCCACGACCCCATCCAAGGCGGATTCCCGTCAATATAGCCGGCAAGGCTCCCGGAAGAAACACTTTCGTAAATAATTGCCATTCCGTAGCTCCGTAAGAGCGTGCGGCGCGTATTAATATTCGATCTACCTGACGGATTCCGGTTATGGTATTGATTAAGACAGGAAATAAAGCCCCAATGAAGACAACAAATATCTTACTTCCCATCCCTACTCCAAACCAAATGACAAATAAAGGGATCATCGCCATACGTGGTGTCGCATATAGTGCCATGAGCATAGGGTCAAAAAGCCCACCTATTATCCGGTAATGACCCATAAGTAATCCCAGTGCCACCCCTACGAGAACAGCAAGTATAAACCCGGTGACTAATTCGACCAATGAAATATAAGCAGAATAGTAGAAATCACCAGTCACTAACAATTTAATTCCTGCACCAGCCACATGGCTTGGTTGACTAATATACTGCGGATCAACCAGGCGCAGTGCGGCTACAAACTCCCAGGACAGAAGGAATACAAGAACCGAACCGATTCCCCACTTCACTCGTGATGTAATATTACGAAGCATCCCCTTTGCGGCAGGTTGTACAGGAGCAGCAGATGCAATTTCCGTTTTCAACCCCATTCCATGACCTCCTTAACTCCAACCGGCTGATGCCGTCACTTCGTCTTGAAGCAGTTCCCAGATACGTCTCCGAAGTCTTGCGTATTCAGTAGTTTCTTTAACCTCCAAACCTCTGGGGCGGGGCAGTTTGACATCAATAATTTCCTTGACTGTTCCTGGTCTTGCGCTCATGACCACAATCTTATCGGCCAAATAAATGGATTCATCGATACCATGAGTGACGAAAAATACGGTTTTCCGATTCTCATCCCAAATCTTTAATAGTTCATTCTGCATAATCTCCCGTGTCTGTGCATCAAGAGCTCCGAAGGGCTCATCCATGAGCAGGATATCGGGATCTACAGCCAGGGCTCGTGCAATTCCCACTCGCTGCCGCATACCGCCGGATAATTGATGGGGAAAATGGTCTTTAAACTGTACAAGTCCGGTCAGCTTTAGGAAGCGGTCGGCCGCTGATTGCAATTTTTCCTTCTTTTCCCCCTGAAGCTCCAGTCCGAACCAGATGTTCTGCTCAATCGTACGCCATGGCAGCAAGGCAAATTCTTGAAATACCAGCGCACGGTCTTTCCCGGGTTTGGTCACAGGCCTGCCGTCAATCAGGATTTCTCCGCCCGTATGGGGGAGTAGGCCATCAATCGAGAGCAGTAAAGTACTCTTTCCACATCCACTGGGCCCGACAATGGTAACAAACTCTCCCTTTTCCACGTCAAGACTAACACCGGAAAGGGCAAGGAAATCCTTGCCCGTTTTATGGTTTTTATAAGTAATCTCGACATTCCGAATACTTAAATACGCCATTGCTTAAAGCCTCCCGTCTTTTTTATTTCAGCCATTGATCTGCTGAGTTTAAAAACGTATTGTCGAGCCATTGATCGTCAGGCCAAGCTTTGTCGGCATCCCCCATGGCAACGGTAATCTTCCAAAAAAATTCGATACCTTTCGGATCAATTTTCCCCTTTTTATCGAAGCCCGGCATCATATCCTCCAGTGCCTTAGAAGCATACTTTTCGTCGAATTGTAGAGTATCAGCCAACACCTTCGCAGCCTCTTGAGGATTTTTCTCCATATAATCCACTCCCTTAACCATAGCACGTAAAAAAGCCTTAATGGTTTCCGGGTTTTTCTTTATAAAGTCTTTATTGGCATAAACAACATGCTGCGGCCAGGTTGGTGTCAGATCTTTTCTCTCGCTCAACAGAAGGTTCCAGCCCTTATCGGCGGCCATAAATTTATACGGATTATCGAGAGTTGATGCATCAATCTGTCCGGACTGCATCGCTGCAAGTGCGTTAGCCGATCCACCTACTTGCAGGATTTGCACGTCCTTTTCCGGATCGAGTCCAGCCTGGCGGACAGCATACCGGGTCAAAGCATCGGTTAGTGAGCCATAAGTAGAAACACCAAAACGTTTCCCCTTGATATCCTTCATCGACTTCATGTTGGGACTGTACCAATCAAAAGGAGCCTGGTTAAATCCGCCCCAAAAAGCAGCAAATTGTTGGTTTGACTTGATGGAGTTGACGATTCCAGTTAATGAAGCTACGTTAATATCAACGGAGTTGCCCGCCAATGCCTGAATAACACCGGCATCTCCCTTAAATTCAGCAATGCTTACATTCAGCCCTTCCTCTTTAAAGAATCCCTTTTGGTCCGCTAAATAGATCGGTAGAAAAGTAGCCCCCCTCAGCGGCAGCCCAATTTTAATGTCCGCCTTTTCCGGTTTTCCGGCTGTACTCTTGGCCGTATCTCCGCCACTCGGGCCGGCTCCCGCATTACCGCAACCTGTAAGCGCAAACATAATTAGAAACAGGGAAATTGACACTGTTATGGTCTTATTGAACCCGTTTAAACATTTCAACGACTTTCACCTCCATATTTTCTTTTATTTCCCTTCACCGTATGACACTCTGTATTTTTCCAGCGTCTTTCCGCGCAATCCCGCCAAATAATCCAAAATCCCCTCATTGCTGATAAATTTGTCAGGATCATACATGTCATAATGTATCATGTCTTCAATATCTCTGCGCACACCCTTCTTTGCTTCAACAGCCGGGAAGCCAACCGGGATAATCAGATAAATCGTGTAGATATCAGGAATGTTCAGGATTCTGCGATACGGTTCCTGAATATGAATGGTTATCCATTGAGTTCCGAGTCCCAGTGACGCAGCAGCCAGGTGCATGATCTGGCAGCAATTCGCAAGACCATCGGTGAGATGGGACTGGTCGCGTCCAAAAGTGTGACCAGCCATGACCGTTCCCCACTGACGTCGCCCATCTCCAATGACCACGATGAGTTCCGGTGCATCTGCCCATTTAGCACGACTTTTGATGTGCTCAATTTGTTCATACGGATCGCCTTTCAAGTGGAAGGAGGGGTGACGAAGCTCAGGAATGCGTTGTTGTTCCATCCAATACGCATAGTCAATATTGACTTCCTTATAGGCCTCCTGAATCGCCAGTTTGGTCTCTCGATCACGGACCACAATAAATTCCCATGGTTGTGAGTTAGCCCCTGACATTGCCCAATGTCCTGCTTCGATAATCTTCTCTACAGACCCTTCAGGCAGCGGATCAGATTTCAAACTGCGAACACTGCTCCGTGTTTTCACAAGATCGAGTAACAGGTCATAATCTTTGTGATTCAAAGCTTCTGTCATGAATACCACTCCTTATAAGGTAAGTTTCATTTTTTCCAAACGTTTATCTTACACAGCAATAATATCCAGTGAAGGTTTCCTCTTTGTTAAAACCTGTGATCCGGTGGAAGTAATCAGTACGGGCTCACCACATAGCAGGTAACCAGTTTCCGGAATATATTGATTGGGGTGAATGACGAAGAACATCCCCTCCTGCAGCACGGTGTGGTTCGCTTCACTCACATCACCTGGTTGAAAAGAACTTAATCCCAACCCATGGCCGCGGACCCGCATATAGGGAGGCCTGCAATATTGTCCATATCCTGCCTCTTCAAGCGGCTCATTGATCGCTTGAACCACATTTGATAATTTCTCTCCGGGTTTCGCTATGGCGATTCCCCTCTCCAAAGCAGTGACGAGCAAATGATAACTCTCGAGCAATGGGTCACGGTTCTGATCTCCCAGTACCACACTGCGGCAGATTTGAGTGAACTGGCCTTCGTAACTTGGTGAAATTTCAGCCAGTATAATATCTCCCTTTTCCAACCTGTGCCGTCCTGGCGGACGTACCGCGTGATTATGAGACGAAGCACTCATGAGAAAAAAGTTATCGTCTGCTCCGAGGGATTTCATAAAACTTTCAATTTCACCGGCCAGTTGATAGTCATACATTCCAGGCCTTGCGATCTCTAGCATTTTTTCATATCCTCGTTCAGCGATCCAGGTTGCCTTTCTAGCTTTTATCAATTCGCTTTCCGTTTTGCATGCAGTGAAATCAACAAAATGTTCATCTAACAGATGGAGTCGATTTTTGAAATAAGAGGACAATTCACAATAGCTGGATTGCCTAATGCTTGTAAGCCCAATAAAACCGATCTTGTCGGGCCCTGCTTTGGCCAATTCCATGAATCCTTTAAAGGTATTGATTAGATCATCCGTTGGCAGAATGGTTGATACATTCGAATTCGTTTTCGCTCGTTCGGCATCCCAGAATGGCGTTGTGATCAGGGTTGTTAACCCGTTAGATTGCAGTAAAACCATGCTCTCTCCAATGGACTTAAATCCAGTAAGCAGAAAAACCAGGTTGGGTTCTAGAAATGAATGAATTCCATCAAAGTAAGCCACAAGATAATCAAGGTCCAAATCTTTCATTTTGGTTAAGAACGCTTGTGCACGCGAATGATCAGCCATCTATGCATTCCTCTCCTGACGCAAGAGATTGGTCTGCTCCATATCTATGGCTAAATCAGCATTTAACACAACGCCATATTCCTCTTTGGCTGCTTTTAGGGAAACCAATCCTTCCCTTACATCCCAACGTACTTTTTCCGGATCTCTTTCCAGTGGGTTACCCCAGCCTCCTCCTCCAGAGGTACGGATGATGACCTGCGTTTCAGGTGGAACGGTATGGCGTGCCACATCCACACTAGCCCATTCTTCTTCATGTGGCAGTTTCAGCAAATAATCAGAGATGGCGCCGCTTTTCCCCCCCCACAATCCCCACGGTGGAACGTTACGGCGTCGGGCCTGGGAGAGGCTCCATTGAACTTCCACCAGGTTTCGTACTTTTACGTCCAATCCGCAACCTCCGCGATTCTTGCCGGGACCAGCGGAATCCATCCGCAAACTGCGCTCTTCGACGATCACAGGTGCTTTGAGTTCAATACTTTCAATGGGTGCGTTGCGTACATCTCCCTGGCATACGGAGACGGAAGCCGATTCTCCATCTTCATGCGGTCTTCCTCCCCAACCACCACCTTCGATGCTCTGCAGCACAAAACGTTTGCCGGTACGAGGATCGGCTCCGAAGCAGGTAATTGACCCTCCCAAATTCCCCATATGTGCAGCAGGGATCTGGTCCGGCAAGGCAGGTGCCAAAGCGGTCAGAACGGTGTCAATCACGGTGGGAAGAATAATACTCCACTTCGCCATGGGTGCAGGGTATTTCGCCATCATCACATTGCCTTCCGGAATGATTACCTTAAGCGCTCCGAAGGAACCCTCATTAACCGGATCCAATGGTGCGGTCAATCCTTTATAAGCTACCATAGCACCCGCCAAAGTACGTCCATTGATCGCTCCCTTGCGCTGTTCAGAGCATCCAGATAAATCGATGGTCATTTCTTCCCCACTGACCGTAACACGGGCATGGATACGAACAGGCTCATCCAAGTTAAATCCATCGTCGTCCATGAAGGATTCCGCTTCATAGACCCCATCCGGGATTTTGGCCACAATTTTTCTGCATTTCTCTTCGGTTTTGGCAAAAATCGCCTCTACATATTGCAGAAAGGTTTCATGTCCATATTTTGCAATCAGTTCATCCAATCTTCTCTCGGCCAATCTACATGCGGCAATTTGCGCTCTCATATCGCCCAATGAGGATTCTGGAAAACGAATGTTGTCCTTGAGAATTTGCAATAGGGTTGGATTCACTTCACCGGACTCATAAATTTTCAGCTGATCGAGCTGCAGCCCTTCCATCCAGGGATCGGTGATCCTGACTCCTCCGCCAAATCCTGTGCTTAAGCCTCCTACATCCATCCAATGAGCCCTTACCATGGCAAAGCAGACGAGCTCACCCTTAAAGAAAAACGGAGTATAAATAACAATGTTATTCAGGTGCTGCCCCGCAACAGCCTGATGGTTCGTAATCAGAACATCTCCGGGTTTAAATCCTTCTTCCCCGTATTTCTTCATTCCATCCTTAATAATTACGCCTAGGTCAGCGACAAAATGGGATACCCCACCCAGATTTTGTGAAATCAGCCGACCTTGCTTATCGATCAAAGCACAGCAATAATCTTTCACCTCATAGACCATCATGTTGTAGGATGCGCGTTGCAAATCAGCCGACATTTCATTGGAAATCGCCGGTAAAGCATTTCCGATGACTTCTAAGGTTACAGGATCCAATGTCTTTATCAGTAAATTACTCATTTTTGATTCCTCCCAGCGAAACAATTAATTCACCTGTGTCACTAACTTTGCAAACATCTCCTTCGTAGATAACCGTTGTGGAAGCGTATTCTTGAATCAATGCAGGACCTGCAAATTCATATCCAGGCGGCAAGCTTTCCCTGTCATATACCGGGCAATGAAACGCTTGACTCAAATCATCAAAATAGACAGGACGGTATAACGGTTGTGGATTACTATTGCGCTTCTGTAATGCTGGAAATTGTGGTTTGCTTCTCTCGCCGGTTACCGTCAAGCGGATGTTGACCATTTCGACCGGCTCATTCGGTGCCTTGTGTCCGAATCTCTTATCATGAATGTCATCATATGCGGTGCGGATTGCGGCAATATCTTCCTTACGTAATGTTTCTTCATCTATTGGAACCAATAGGGTAAACTCTTGGCCTACATAACGGATATCGAGATACGCCTGGTAATCCACTTCTTTTGCAGAAATGGATTCCTCCTCCAACAGTTGCCGTGCTTCCTCCACCATTTCATGGTGAATAGTTAACAGTGCATTAAAATCCACCTCTTCCAGCTGACGGAAATAAGTACGAACAAAGTCATGCTTTTGATCCGTTAGCAGCATCCCAATCGCCGAGAAGTGGGCAGGGAATCGTGGGATAATCACCTTTGGGATATGCAGTTCACGTGCTACCGCAACAGCACTGAGTGGTCCCGCACCACCGGAAGCGACTAACACGAACTCCCGCGGATCGTACCCCTTTTCCACAGACACTTCCCTTACTGCTAAAGACATATTGTTGATGGCAATTTGAAAGATGGCGTTCGCTGCACGAATAGTATCGATATGAAGCGGTTCGGCAATTTGGGTCTGCAGGCCTTTCACGGCTGACTCTTTATCTAGCGGCATATCTCCTCCGAGAAAGTCAGCGGCGCCAATACGTCCCAAGATCACATTCGCATCCGTGAACGTTGGTTCCGTTCCACCCTTACCGTAACAGATCGGTGCAGGATCTGAACCTGCACTTTGTGGTCCAACTTTCAACGTACCTACTTCATCAATCCAAGCGATACTTCCACCACCTGTACCTACCTCAACCACATCCACTACCGGAATCATCACGGGTTGGCCGCTTGCACTTCCGCCAATGTAGTACATTTCGGTCATGCTGGCTTCCCCGTCTTTAATCAAGCTGGCTTTAGCTGTTGTCCCCCCCATATCAAAAGCAATCACATTGGTATAACCTAGCGATTTCCCAATTTCCGCAGAAGCAATGATTCCGCCCACCGGACCGGATTCCATCATATTTACCGGCTTTGCACCCGCCGTTTGAGGGGACATAATCCCTCCATTGGACTGCATAATGGATAGGGACCCCTTGAAACCGCTATCATTTGTTTTCGCGTGAAGCTCATTGATGTAACGACTTACCTTCGGTCCAACATATGAGTTCAACACCGTGGTGGAAGTTCTCTCGTACTCGCGGTATTCACGCAGGATTTCATGGGAAAGCGATACGTAACAATTAGGTAAGTTCTCCCGAAGTATTTCACCTACCATTTTCTCATGTGCTGGATTTGCATAGGAGTGCAGAAAACAAACCGCGATGGCCTCAATCCCTTGTTCCTTCAATTGTTCACAAAGCGCTTTTATCTCTCCTCTATCAATCGGAGTTAACTCTTCCCCATTGGCAAGCATACGTCCCGACACTTCAAAGGTAAGGTGCCTTGGCACTACCGGACGAGGACGGTGAAAAAATAGATTGTAAGCCTCTGGCCGGCTGCCTCTTCCGATGCTGTAAACATCCCGTGTTCCTTTTGTCGTCAGCAGCGCTGTCCTGGCACCTGTTTTTTCAATCACTGTGTTAATAGCAATGGTCGATCCGTGGACGATATTATCGGTATGGCTGATATCTACACCGCTCTTATCGATGCAATCCAGAATCCCCTGGACCAGGTCAAAATAGGTAGTCGGTCTTTTTGCGTGAAACAATTCTCCGGAGCTTTCATCGAAGGCAATAAGATCGGTAAAGGTCCCGCCAATGTCCACACCTAAGTAAATACTCATAGAGCTTTCTCCTTTTGTGTTTGATTATTTGTATAATTTTTTATTATAATAATATTGCGACAATTTGATTATATAGGGATACTTATATGTAAAACAATACATTTTTTGACTATAACCCATAACCTATAGATTATTAGTTTGACCAGGGAAAGGATGACTAATTTTGCTTGAATCTTCCATACATCGTCTCAGAATCTTTAAATCTGTCATTGAATCTGGCGGCTTCAATGCAGCCGCCAGAAAACTAAATATCTCCCAACCCGCCATTACAGCTCATATTCAGTCCCTGGAGCAAGAACTAGGAAAGAAACTGTTTACCCGTGAACCCGGCCGAAAAGCATCGCTTACGGAAGCCGGTGAGATTTTTTATTCCTATGCGTTGGAAATTACCTCAAAGACGAATCTGGTAGAAAAACATTTACAAAAGTTGCAAGGGGAACAAAGAGAAGTCACTGTTGCCGTCCAACGTAGTATTGCTAACAACTTATTCCCGTCCTATTTGGCTACATTTTCCAGAACCCATCCTGACTTTCGCATTATTATGTACAGCCATACTCAGGAAATGATTATCCATCAGTTGATGGAGGGAAAAGCAGATTTGGGTTTATTGATGACATTGGGAAAAATAGAGGGATTATATTCCGAGATTCTTACTTATGAAAATATCGAATTAGTGGTAGGCCCAAGCCATGAATTGGCCTCGAGGAAAAGCATTCAACCGGTGGAACTAGAGAAGTATTCTTTTGTCGGCGGGGTGAATACTTCCAGTCATTCCAGGATGATCAATGAATCCCTAAAGAAGATAGGCATTCAGCAATATAATGTCGTACTGCAACTAGAGGATTACCGAACATTAGTTGAGGTGGTTAAACGAGGAATCGGGATTGCAGCAACCCCTGCTTTCGGCATTCAAAAGGAACTGGAAGATGGAGAACTAATTCGCCTGCCCCTTGATTGCGAACCAGCCAAAATAGAGATCAGATTGATTTATAATCCTGACTTGAAAATGTCCGATGAAACTCGATTATTTATGGTGTTTCTGAGAAGAGAAATGAGTGCATTATAGAGACGGATGCGGATAATTTAGGGGTGTCTCTTCAAAAAGTTACTAGGTACGTGCGAGATTATGTAATCAGATTCAGAAATCATCTGTGATTGCTCATGCTGGAAAGTCTTGCTAACCGATTTTCCGCCCACCTTGATCTTGCCGCTGGTCGGTTGAAGCAAATCTGCCATAATTCGCAAAAGCGTTGTTTTACCGCAACCGGAAGGACCCAGGAGGGAGACGAACTCTCCCTTTCTGATGTCCAAACTTACCTCTTTTAGGGCTAAGACATCAGATACACCCGATGCATAACGCATGCTCACCTGATCCAACTCAATCTCAGGAATCTTAGCTAGACTCATATTTCGCGTTCCCCTCCATGTTGTTAATCACAAATCTCAACCACTTCTATGTTATTTAATTGTTATTATATATAACATATTAGCGATAAAATACTTAGGTTGTTGATTCGGTTTTTAGCGATTTTCTGCGGTTTACCAAATAGATCCCTACTACGATGAGGGCCGATCCCAGGAACAAGGTAAAACTGATTTTTTCATCCAAATACAGGATACCGGCGGCAATCGAAACAAGAGGCACTCCAAAGGTATAAGCGGACGCCACGGTCGCATCACCCGAATGGATCAGTTTTAACCAAAGCATCCACGATACCATGATACCGATTACTGATGTATAAAGCAGACTGACCCCAAAGGAAATCGTCCATTCGATGGCCGACCAGTTTTCGAAAAACAAACCCGCCACAATCAGAACCAGTCCCCCGAAAGTAAACTGAGCGGCCAATAACCAAGGGATATCTACGGTATCCTGCACATTTTTCAAATACACCGTACCAATCGCCCATGCACATGCGGAAGCCAGACCCATGCAAATTCCTGTAACAAAGATTTCCCCGTTAGATATTCCCGCCATACTGATCACGATAACGCCAAGAAATCCCAGCATTAATCCTGCTAACTTTAAGGGAGAAAGCGATTCTTTGAGCCAGTATTTCGCAAGAATTCCGACAATAATGGGCTGCATATAAATCAATACAGCGGCCAATCCCGATGTCAAATAAGCGACAGCAAACGTTTGCAGGCCGATAAATAATACCACGTTGAAAAACGCAGATATGCCGAATATCTTCCCATTCTTTCGAAAATCCGCTTTCCCTCCTCGATTAAGGGCGATCGCCAGGAGAAATAGACCTCCTAGTATCGTGCGAATACCGGAGAAAAGAATGGGAGGAACGTACTCCAAACCAATTTTAATAACAGAAAAGGCGGTTCCCCAAATTAAGATCAACAACACCGAATACATGACCGTTGTCCGAATGCGAATCACCCCCTTCTTTTACGAAACCAAATAAGTCTACTACATCCTGCTTGTTTTCTTGATGAGGCGCGCTATGCCTTAAACTTTAAAATGGTATCATTTAGCTCCTGCGACAATTCGCTAAGCTGCACGGTTGAAGTCGAGATGTCTTCCATCGCGTGGATTTGTTCGGTAGTGGCCTCCGTGACCTTCTGGGAGTGACCCGAAGTAATTTGGGCGTAGTGCGACAGCTGGTTAACCGTGGCTGTCACTTCCTCAGCACCCGCGGACATCTGCTCCGCAGTGGAGGTGACCTCCAGAATCTGCTTGCGCACGGATTCGATACTGTGCGTGATGGAATGGAAACGCTGCTCCATCACAGTCATCTCCTGCTTCCCGTTCTCTACTTCCACCTTGCCTTGGCGGGTTTCCAGTGTGACATGATCCGATTGGGCTTGTATTTCCTGCACGAGTTGGCTGATTTTCTGCACAGATTGTCCTGATTGTTCGGCCAGCTTGCGAATTTCGCCGGCCACGACCGCAAACCCCCTCCCTACTTCACCCGCACGGGCCGCTTCAATGGAGGCGTTCAGGGATAGCAGATTGGTCTGTCCGGCCAGGTCGGATATCAGGGCTCCAATCCCGTTTATCAGATTGATTTGCTCGTTTTGCCGGGTGACGGCGGTTTGAATTTGCTCCATCGATTGATAGATCACATCCATTTGTGAGGCCAGTTCATTCATTGTACGCTGTCCGGCCAGGGCTTCCTCATACACCTCTGTCGAAGAATCAGATACCAGCCCGGAAGATTCAGCAATTTGAAAAATACCACTCGACATTTGCTCAACGGCCGTCAGCGTTTCCTCTACAGCAGACTGCTGGGTCAGAGTCGCCGAATTGACGATCTTCATCGATTCTGTGATCTGACGGCTCTGTCCGGCGGTACTGGCTGCGCTCCTTGCCAAGGAGGAGGAGGCTTTCTCCACAGCTTCGGAAACCGTCTGTACTTTCCGGATAATCGGTCGAATATTGGCGAGCAGCAAATTGACGGAGCGTCCCAGCTCGCCCAAGTCGTCCCGGACATTCAAGGAGATTTCCCGGGTCAAATCCCCGCCGTTTTCGGCCAGTTCGTGAATCTTTTGACGCAGTACATTGACCGGAACGGTGATAGAGGCAAACAAAGCATACATATTGAGGGAAACCGCAATGAGCACACTGGCTGCAGCCACCATATTCCAGTGGACAACCTTGGTTGATTGGTTCGTCAAATGCTGATTGTATACACCATTGATATTAACAACCATAAACAGAATCATAATGCCGAGACAAGTGACCAGAACATTCAAGGTCAATTTGAATTTTAATGACACAGATCTGTAGCGGGTATTTACCGGAACAAGACTGACCCATCTCTCAAGAGTAACCACCAAAAAAGCAAAGAAAGAGATGGAGTAAATCGAGATGATGGGGAGAGCCAACAGAACAGAAAACCAATACTCTTGGCGGTTAATAAAATCTTGCCCCAGTAACGCTGAATGAGGACCTACAAGGCTATAAACGAGGACGCCCGCGACAAAAAATTTAGGGATGAAAGCGATGCTTTTCTGGGCTGGCTCCAATTGGTCGGGATGTTGATGCTCCATATAGGCCGAGATCCGCCTGATTTGTCGACGGAGAACAATAACAACGGTTCCGATGTTCACAGCTATAAAAATGATGAGGGGCGGGTGAAGCAAAATGAGACCCACTTCGGAAATACTTTCGAGCGCTTCATAGTAGTACAGGCCGACTATCCAGATAAGCGGCGCAAGTATAAAGAAAGTTAAAACAATCGTCATCAGCTTGGATAAGTATTTCATAGTAGCGGGTTGATCCTCCTTGTGCTTAAAACTTATGGATTTGAACATGGGTGAGAATAATAGCCGCACGGGGATCAAGCTCTCAAAAGAACGACAACGTTCACCCGGATGACTTAATATCGTGCGAACACTTCATGAAAAGAGGTCAACCAGGTGGTCTGATTGACCTCATAACATGGATTGGAGACGGAAAGTTGCATAACACCTGATATAAGGCTCAAACGGAATACTTTTCCATGTTTTCTTGGGCAAAGTCGGGCCACCCTGCTCTGCGATTTGCTTTCGAAGCCATTATCCTCTCCTCGGGACTTGCCAAATGTTGGTCCCAATACTTGATTCGGGGTATTACGATTTTTTTAAACCAAAAAGAAGGAATAAGCGATGCCAGGAAACAGAGTACGATACTCGGCATCTTTGGGGCATCACTTGGTTTCAGTTCATAGAAAGGCATGTACGGATCCTTATGATGATCCGAATGCGTTGTGATTTCTACCGCTCCGGCCCGTACGAAGAATGTATCATGTTCCCAAGTATGGCGGCTCTCAAAGGGTTTACCTTCGATCCGAATCAATCCATAATGCTGTGTATAGTTAAATGCTTCAATAGTGAGTTTTGCAATAAACAACGTAATGATAACAACGACTAAACCAGTCAGACCAGCCATCCAATAGAAATATCCTATTACAATTGCAAGCATCAAAACAGCCCATAGAATTCGACTACTCCCATGCCATATCGAATGCCCTTTTCTCCGGAGACGTTCCCGCTCAATCTTAAACCCTTCCTTATACCTTCCCCATGTAGCACGGAACACAAAGTGATAAACCGTTTCCCCCCGGTAAGGGGTATCCGAATCCTTGGGAGTCCCTACATGAACATGGTGAACATGAATATGAGCTATATCACTATTGGGATCACCAAAGAAAGTACCTCCAATACTGTTTAATGCGCGGGGAAACCAGTGTCTTCGATGCATAAGCTCATGTAATATCGGCAGATTGGGAAATGCACTAAGCAGGGCAACGGATAGAATTGAACCGCCGTATAAAACCAGCTCCGACAAATTCGGCAGCGAACCAAATCCAATTTGCAAGCGCCATGCAAAGACACCATAAAGAACTATGGTTAGAGGCACATGCAAGTACAATGCAAGATCAGCGATCCAGGGATACTTTAAATTTCGAATATTCGTATCCTCACCCAAAATCATGTCACCGATAAGAACAGCCACAAGCACTCCGAGTGACCCCAGCCACACCCAATGACCACCGAGAAGCAGACCCGCTATCCCCAACATCACATAAAAATTGGCGATGTAATACCTGACATGATCTAACACAGATCATTCCCCTTTCTATCAAATAAATGTCTTCTCAAGTTGAAATCCCCCGAAGAATATCCTGAAGCCAGAAATTTATCAATCAGAATGATGCATTTTTTTCTCCACATGATATCGATCCAGAAATTTGTCAAAAAAGATATGTTCTCCAGTAACGCCACCTTCATTTAGCTTACTTATTGCTGCGTCAATCATTCCGGGGGGGCCACACAGATAGGCTTTACTATTCGCAACTCGAATTTCCGGAAGATCTTTGATGTGTTCGGTGACAAGTCCGCGGGCACCTGACCAATCACTATCGGCCGGCTCTTCCGACAATACCGGAACGAAATGGAAAGGCGCATTCCAAGATGAGCTGAATTCGTTAATTACATCAAGACAGTACAGATCTCGCTGCGTACGTGCCCCGAACAAAAATAACACCGGAATGTTTCCTCCCATCTTGAAGATTTTCTCCAAAATCGCTTTTAACGGTGCCAAGCCACTACCGCCAGCAATGCAGACAATCGATTGATCGGAAGGACGGAGATAGAAAGACCCGTAGGGACCGGTAATACTCACTTTGACGCCTGTTCGGTCCGCAGCGTGCAACCAGCCGGTCATTTCCCCATTCACCACATGACGAATAAAAAAACTGATTGTTGTCTGTCCCTGCTCGTTCGGAGCATCTGCAAACGAATAGGATCGGGGTTCACTTAGGCTTGGTACCGACAGATCCGCATATTGTCCAGCTTCGTAAATGATGCTTTCGTCCAGTTCAATCGTGATTTTCAGAATATCGTGTGTCAACTGTTCGCTTTTGCGAATCACACCGCAAATCGATTTTACGGTATGTTGTGGGCCTTCCAAAGGACGGTCAAGTGCAACCGTAAGATCACTTTTGACCATTGCTTGACAGGCAAGGATATAACCCTGTTCCATTTCTTCCCTGCTTAACGTGTAGGAAAAGTCCATAATCGCTTTAACTTTCCCTTCAACTAAAAGGCATTTACAAGTGGCACAAGTCCCAACCCTGCAGTCATGCGGGAAAGGCACCCCTGCGGACAAGGCAGCTTGCAATAATGTATCTTTGGGCTGCACCGAAAAACGCTCACCGCTTGGTTGCAGATTGACGAATAACGGTCCTCGTGATTTTTTGAATAAATTAGATAGTAGATTCGCCATTCTAATCTCCTTTTTTTTATGTTGATGCGTAAAACAGACAGATCAGGATGAAATCTGTCTGTAATTACCGAGCATCAACAGGTCGTAACACAAGAGCGAATCGCAATCACTTCATATAACGTATGCCGTGATGTTCAATATAGTCTGCCAAACTCAACTCGGTAAACTCTCGACCGATTCCGCTTTGTTTAATCCCGCCGAAAGGCATCCGGACGTCAAGCGATTCCAAACTGTGACTGTTAATAAACGTGCTGCCTGCTTCGATCTGGCGGGCGACTTTGACAGCACGGTTTACATCTGATGACCAAACCGAAGAACATAGACCAAATTCGCTATCATTGGCCATCTCAATAGCTTGATCCAAGGATTGATAAGGGATTAAAGGAATCACGGGCCCAAACTGTTCACAACATGCCAATTTTGCTGAGTGATTGATGTCACGCACAACAGTCGGAAGCAGGTAGTAACCGTTATCCCATTCTTCCGGTTGCAGCTTTTGCCCCAATTCCCGGACTACAGCATTGCTTGCTTTGGTATGCTGAATCAAATCTTTTACAAAATTATACTGACCACGATTGACCACCGGCCCCATGGTTGAACGTTCATCCAATCCATGCCCAACTTTAATTTCATCAACGACCTGGCACATCATATCGAAAAATTTGTCATACATACCCTGAGACACATAAACCCGCTTTACCGAAAAGCATATTTGTCCCGATCTAGTAAAAATCCCCTTCACCAGCCTCGGCATGATCTCGGCTGGATTTACATCGTCCAAAATGATAGCCGGATCATTCCCCCCGAGCTCCAAAGTAATGTTTTTGATTGTGGACCCGGCATCAGCCATCACATGTTTTGCCGTTTCCGTACCACCGGTGAAAGAAATTTTCCTCACCAGCGGATGATGAGTGAGAGTCGCGCCAACATCTCCGTCCCCATTCACAACATTGATCACTCCAGGAGGCAATACGGAGGCCATTTTCTTCAAAGCCTGCGTAATCGCTGCCGGTGCAAACGGTGACGGCTTCACCACCAACGTGTTCCCGGTTACCAGCGCAGGTGCAAGTTTCATCATGGTCAGAACGATCGGAAAGTTCCAAGGAACGATGGCAACCACAACACCCCTCGGGATTTTCTCGATTTCAATCCGGCAGTTTTCATCTTCAATCACTTCTGGAACGAGATAAGATTCGGCAATTCCCGCAGTAAACTGGGCTGCTCCTACTCCAAAACCAAAATCCATTTGAGATTCACCCAATAATCCTCCATGCTCTCTCGTCAATAAAGGACTCAACTCTGGAATTGATTGTTCCAATGCTTTAGCAGCTGCAAACACGGCTTGAATCCTTTCACTCAAATCGAGTCTTCGCCAGGACAGGAATGCATGGTGAGCGGCAATAACCGCATTATTGGCGTCTTGAACACTTCCTTTCGCGACTCTGGCTACCAAATGATTGAGACGTCCGGGGTCATATATTTCGAAATAATCATGGGTTGACACTCCGGAATTATTAATCCACAAATCGACTTGCTCCGTTGGCATGTTCAACCGATTTCCTCCTCCAGCTGAATTCTTAAATATTTTCCAGAATATCCCCAAAGGTATTCCACCTGCTTTTTTGCTAGTTTAGGCCGGAAACACGCAAGACCGGTTTGATTGTATTGCCTTTTTTGGAGTCTTCCGCAGCTTGATTAATTTCATCAAAAGCGTAGATCGTAATGAGTTTGTCATACGGGAACAGTCCTTGTTTATACAACTCAATCAATTCGGGAATAAAAAGCTGCGGTACTGAGCTCCCCATCGTAACCCCTGCAATGGTTTTTTCTGAAATGAGGCCGAAGTGATCCAATTCCACATTTGTCCCGAATGGTGGTGCACCTACAACCGCCGTCGTTCCGAGCGGTTTGATGCTGTCAACCGCCTGTCTTAAAACTTGCGGAACACCACTGGTTTCGACCGCATACTTTACGCCTCCATTAGAAATCTCCGTGACCTTTTGAACAACATTATCGACATCTGTACTGTTTATTGTATGTGTGGCTCCAAGTTCTTTCGCTAATTCTAAGCGGTCATTATTAATGTCGATTGCAATAATGGTTGTGCATCCTTTGACTTTCGCCGCCATTAAGGCGCTTAATCCGACAGCTCCACAACCGAAAACAGCCAGGCTTGAACCAGGTTCCGGTTGCAGTTTATTGAGCACCGCACCACTGCCGGCCGAGATACCGCATCCAAGCGGAGCAAGGATTTCTAACGGGACATCTTTAGGGACTTTAATAACGTTTCGGTAATGGATGACCGTATATTCTGAAAAAGAGGATTGCCCGAAAAACGTGGAGATTTCCTGGCCGCTTTGTTCAATCCGTTTCGTACCATCCGGCATGATTCCACCAAAGTTCAACATGGCAAAATGCACACATCCGGCAGGTTTACCTTGTAGACAAGCATCACATCTTCCACAAGAGCTATAAGATAACACGACATGGTCCCCTGGCTCAATTCCTTGCACCGATGACCCGACTCGTTCCACCACGCCCGC
This sequence comes from Paenibacillus validus NBRC 15382, assembly GCF_004000985.1. Lineage (GTDB taxonomy): Bacteria > Bacillota > Bacilli > Paenibacillales > NBRC-103111 > Paenibacillus_G > Paenibacillus_G validus. The sequence goes on from NZ_BIMH01000053.1 coordinate 27,839, forward strand.
ACCTTCATGCCCCAAAACGATCGGTAACGGACAAGGAATAAAACCATCTTTGACACTCAGGTCGGTATGACACATACCGACAGCAGTAATTCGAACCAATACCTCCTCCGCCTTCGGCTCATGCAGCGTAACTTGTTCCATACTAAATTCGCCTTGATTGCGTGTTACCATAGCTTTTGTTTGCATACATACCTC
>NZ_BIMH01000054.1 GCF_004000985.1 Paenibacillus validus NBRC 15382
TTATTATCAATACAATAAAATGATTTGAACATGGACATTTATGTCCTATTTTTGGAATAATCCGACATAAGCAGGACGACGATAAGCGTTATCCAACCGGAGAGGCAAAATAACCTCTCCCCTTCTGTACGGACTGAAAAAACAGAAAAGCACGCCAAATGCCTATCGGCATTAAGCGTGCTTCGCTTTTTGCGACCCTTCCGGAACTGTTCGGTGCTGCTGCTGGATCTCGAATCGAAACAATTGGACATCGCGGTGAACCCTATCCTTGTTGGAATCCACGTTGTCCTAACGCAAGTAAACTTCATCGCTGCCTTCATCATGAGCGGGCTTCGCGGAAGTGGACAACAGACTGGCCTTTCTCAAGATTTCCCGGAACGACAAGGAAAAAAAGTCGGGTTCCTCCAGCCCGTTCACGTACCCTACCGCCGCGGAAACGGCAACATTGTTGATGAAGACAGAGCAGGAGAATAACCGGATGTAACGATCGACTTCTGCCTCGTCTGCCAAAGTGATCATGACGAATTCATCGCCGGCATATCTGCAAACAAAATCCCGATCTTCCTTTACCAAGGATGCCATCCTGCCGGAAAATTCACGTATCACATCATCGCCGAAAGGATGGCCGTAACGCTTGTTAATGTTGCCAAAACCGTTCAGGTCAATAAATAAAAGATGAAAAGGTTGTTTCTTTTTCAGGAACGCCTCACCGACGGATTGGATATAAGGTGCACGATAGAATCCCGTCAGCGAATCCATAAATTCAGACAATTTCATCTTGATGGCTTCCCGGGTTACCAAACCGGCAAGCTTGCCCTCTTCCATGATTAATAGACGTTTAATTCGGTGTTGATCCATAACTTTCAGCGCGTCCCATATAAAGAATTCAGAGGTAATCGTGATAGGGTCGGGCGTCATGGCGTCCGCTACAATCCGGTTGGGATGCGTTGAGCGCACATCACGGGAAGTGAAGATGCCTACGACCGTGCCGTGATCCATAACGATTAGCGACCCCACTCTCCATTCGTTCATGAGTTCCGCTGCATAGAAAACACTCTTGTCTGACGAAACCGTATAAACCGGGGACGTCATGAGCTCGGACACTTTCATCCCAGTTCGACCTCCCGTTGTACGGAAACTGCAATTTTCAGTTCCGAGCGCAGCACCGTAGTATCGAGGATCAATCGTTCCGCTTCCTCCATGACAATCTTCATGAGGAGGGTTTGGTCCAGCATTTGCAAAAGCGAATTTCGGACCAGAATGGCTTCTATTTTGGGATGATCAATCTTAAGCAGGGTAAATTGTCCGGGGGAGAGCGCCTCTGACATTCGCCTGACGGCTTCTGGACCGATTGGCGCTTTTTTCCCGATAATTAACAAGTCCTGCATCGGCGGAACTTCAAACTCGGAAATTTTGAGTGAAAGTGTTGCTTTGCGTGAATACATGCTTTTATCTTCCATCTTGCGTAGTCCTCCAGTTTCAGATTCAACTTCTTCTTCATATGTTCAGTCGATTCGGTTTCCCTAAATAATACCCCTGTCCGATCGTTACACCGAGACATGCTGCACAGACGAAATCCTCTTCCCGCTCAATCCCTTCCAAAATAAGGGTGCTGTTAGCGTCCCCGCAGTAATCGACAAAGAGCTGGACTACCTTTTGTTTCTTCTTGCAAAGGGATAGCTCTTTGGAAAAAAATTGGTCTATCTTAATGAAGTCCGGCGATATCTCGAAGATTTTCCGAAACGTAGTCGTTCCTTCCCCTACATCATCCAAAGCAATCAAGAACCCATTGTTACGGAGATCTTTGATTCTTTGCATAAATACAGGGTTGCTCCAAATCGGCTCTTCGGTAATGGATTCGTTGATTTCAAGCACAATGCGATGGACAAAAGAAAGGAGCCGCCTCCTGAGATCATTCACAAACAAAGGAAAAGCATCGGCAATGATGGTAGATGGGAAAAGATTAATGAACAACAACCCGTCTTCTTGTGCAACCGGAGAAAAAAAGAAGCTGGAAAGCGCATGTTCAATGGACCAGGTATCCAATTGATACAATCGGTTCTGTTCAATAGCTCCTTGAAAAAGCGCATTCGGGCCAATGCCGGATGTACTGCGAATCAAAGCTTCATAACCGACCTTGCCTTGATCGGGAAGTCGCCGCAGCGGCTGAAATACATGGTAGAAATGATTGTTTTCAATAAGATTTGCAATATTCTCCATCGAGTCTTCTTTCCTCTCAAATGAAAGGGCTACTCCGAAAGAAAAGAGTAGCCCTCCAGCATCCATTTCGGTAACCCAACTGCCGCAGATGGAATCCTTAGGCCTGAAGTATTGCTCCCCTGCCTTTGGGCAGGATCGATTCATGCGTCCGATGACCTGTTTTTGAAAAAAGTGAACAGCGACCTCTGGTTAATATAATTCCAACGTACTGCGCTAATATACCTATATAATACCTTTCGCCAAATTTCACCAAATTCCTTCACAAGCAAATATGTTTTTTATTTGAACTTTATTCATCTAAACGTTATACATCTAAACGTTCGTCTCGATTGGTGAAGTATTAAGAAGGTTAAGGAAAGAGTGGGGAGATACGAAAAGAAATGGTTGCGGATCCGCTTGTTTCGGTTGTTTATGTAACGAGGAATGACGGGGTGTAACCGAATGGTCGGGTTGTTGGGGGTCTGTCCCCCAATCAACCGATTCCATTCGGGGATGAAGCCTTTCATTTGTTAGCTTTAGAGGAAACGAATTAAACAGTCAGGCGATTACCAGCCGGGGACTAGCACAGTCTTACCACCATAAGCTTCCAGAAATGCTTTTTTCATTGCATCACTTTGATACGCTTCCTTCAACACCTTTATTTTAGGTGAATCGACCAACTCCGGACGGGTAGCAATGATATCAGGAGATAAAACTTCTTTTCTTTCCTTCGCCAAAGCATCCTTGTCAAAATCGAACCCATTATCTGCAGCTACTGTGGCATGTAAAAAAGCGGCATCTACGTCATCCAGCGAGCGTGGCAACATGGCATACTCAATTTCTTTAAACTTGTAATTATGGGGGTTTTCTACAATATCATTAACTTTGACCTGAACACCGCTTACACCTTCTCTTAACTTAAGTAATCCCACGTCCTGAAGCATAACCAATGTACGGCCATTGTTGGAGGGTTCAACCGGAATAGCAATAGTTCCGCCGTCCGGAATGTCCTTTAGACTTCTATGTTTTTTGGAAAAAACACCGCCCCAATCGTAAAACGCTTCAAATGCCGCTACCAGATTAGTTCCATTACCGGCATTAAATCCATCCAGATAGGCTTGATGCTGGAAATAATTGGCATCTGCATTTCCTTCTTTAACCGCTAAGTTTAACTGAATACTATCACTAATAAATTTATAATCCAATTTATATCCTCTTTTTTCTACCTCTGCTGCCAGAACACGAGTGGTATCCTGATACAATTTATAATTCGTTGCTAAGAATACAATCGTTTTATCATTGGAATTACTGCCAGTTGCGGTTTCTTTCGTACTGCATGCCGTCATGAGAAGGAAAATCGCGATAATAACCATCAACAGTGTCTTTTTCATAATAACTCTCCATTTTTTCATATTTTATATTTTATATTTTATACTTTTTAGTTTTAGATCTTATTTATTTCCTTTTATCCAGTTTCCGGACTGCCATATTTCCGATCATCTGAATCAGCTGCACGATGATCACAATCATCACAACCGTAAAAACCATTACATCTGTCTGATACCTGTAATATCCATATCTTATGGCAAAATCTCCAATGCCGCCGCCTCCAACTAGTCCTGCAACTGTCGAGTACGAAAGAAAGCTGACACTAATAATCGTAGCGGCATTTGCAATTCCTGATCTCGCTTCTACATAAAGAACCTTCCAAATGATCTGATAAGTATTCGCTCCCATAGACTCCGCAGCCTCTATAACACCACGGTTAACTTCAAGCAAGGTTTGCTCTACAAACCTTGCAAACTCTGGAATGGCGCTAATAGCCAGAGGAACCGTAACTGCTGTAGTGCCGATCGGTGTCCCAACTATAAAGCGGGTAAGAGGAATAATGGCAATCAATAAAATGAGAAACGGGAAAGAGCGAACGATATTGACCATTCCGTCAATGACAACGTAAAGACGAGGCGCATTTACGAGCGAGCCGGGACGGATTAAAAATAATAAGGTCCCAAGTGGTGTACCTATCACGATCGCAATACCGAGCGAAATGACCATCATGTAAAACGTCTGGCCGAGCGCTACAACGATCTCCGGCCATAATGCGATGATATTATCCAACAAATACACCCTCTCCTTCCCGGCGTACTTCAATTTCATTATTAAATAAAAACTTCGTGATTCTTGTTTGAGGAACAAAATTCGGGTCTTTTAATTGAAACTTTTCCACGACATGACCATTTTCCATAACGGAGACTTTATTGCAAATAGATTTGATCACCTCCATTTCATGGGTTACGATGACAATGGTGATCCCGGATTTTTCATTCAGTTCTTTTAAAAATGCTAAGATACTTTCCGTTGTTTGCGGATCCAATGCGGATGTCGGTTCATCACAAAGCAGTATTTTAGGCTGAGTCACCATGGTTCTGGCAATGGCCACTCTCTGTTTTTGCCCACCGCTCAATGTAACTGGATAATGATCTGCTTTGTCCGATAAACCAACAATCTCCAAGCACTCCCTGATTTTTTTTCTGCGTTCTGATTTCGACACCCCTGCTATCTCCAAAGGAAAAGAGACATTATCAAAAACGGTTCGGTTGCCGATTAAATTGTAGTTCTGAAAAATCATCCCCATAGACATTCTTTTTTTCAGTAGTTGTTTTTTGGTAAGAAGGGTCAAATCTTCCCCTTCCACGATAACTGAACCGCTGTCAGGCTTTTCAAGCAAATTAATCGTCCGTAAAAGTGTTGATTTTCCTGCTCCGCTAAAGCCTATAATTCCGTAAATATCCCCTTGATCGACTTCCAACGACGCAGAAGAAATGGCCTGGAATTTCCCCCCTGGAGTTACAAACGTTTTATTGATGTTATCTAATAAAATCAACTTATATCCCTCCACACTCACGAAGTAACTGAAGAGCAGGATGTCCACTCCCACAGCTTCCAACTCTCAAAAGAAATCGAGCATATAGGTCGTCCGCCGTGGAATAATCGCTTCCCATTGAGCAAGAACTTCTTCCACTCCCCCGATCCGTCCGATTCGATGCAACTCTTCAGGTCTCTTATATCCTAGCAGCAGAGCTGACAGGGTTTGGATATCGCAGCGAATCGCCCTTCGATCAGACACAGTATCGTTTTCATTCAAAGGATTTATGCCTGCCCTCCCTTCCCCATTAATCGTTAGCTCCCATAATCCATCGTTCCACGGCGCGTACTTGTCGGTAAGACGAATGGCAAGCTTAAGTGATTCGCCTGTTGCTGAAAAAACGTACTGCTCGATGAACGGCCGGATATCGACAATTCGCGCCATAAAATACGGCAGCACCTCCTGTTGAATGCGCGGGTCGGGAAGGAAAAATGGCAGCGCATCATCTACCGGCGCCGTCACCACGGCTCTTTCCACCATGGAATCGTGATTGGACAAATACGACCACAGTCCCCATCTGGCATCCTCATCTAAAAATACAAATTCATGAACGAGTAATTCCCTCTGTACCCGAAATTGTTTGGCCTTAAGATGTTCCGACTGCTTCCTGATCTCGTAAAGAGCATACCCCGCAGGCGTACCGTCCTCCCGAAAATATACAGCTGCATGGCCTTTCTTGCGCTGAAAAATCGGACTTTTCCACCAATCTAACGGACGGACTAACGTACCGTTATATCGTGCGGCATAAACTTCGTATACTCGACTCAATAATTCGATGTCTCCGTCCCGGCGTTCCACATATCCGTTCGTTTCTACACGAGGCGGAAATTGAGCCGTCTCCAGCACATATTGTTTATATTCAGTGTACGTTTCCCATCCGTACTTACGGTAAAAACCAAAGGAAAAGGGCACAAGGAAGGAAAGGGACTGCCCATTTTCCTTCATCGTTTTGAGAGAATGCAATATGAGTTTGGATATCAGCCCCTGCCGACGCAGTTCAGGCCATGTCGATACACGTGTAACCCCCCCTATCGCAACACGAGTTCCATTGATATACGTTTCAAACGGAACGATCGCTAATTGAGCGGAGAGGCGGACTTCGTCAAATATGCCCCATGTTTGCTCCTTCGTGAAACGTGCGCGTAAAATTTCTTTATCCTTTTCATTAAAGTCCAATTGAAAGGCATACTTCGTTAATTCCAGACTCGTTTCGAAATCGTCCTGACCTAAAGCGCGAATCTCCATGCGACACCTCATCTTTTGTACGGAATTTCAACTGCATGATGAAATCAAGAGTAATAGCCTGGCGTTGGATATTCTTTGGTTAACACCCACCTTCCCACGTTGCGTAGCTTGTATTCCGCAGGATTATGGAGAGTATGCGTACGAACGTTGCGCCAGAAACGGTCAAAACCGTATTTGGTCGTGGCAGAACGCGCGCCCATCACATCAAAGATCCGGCTGGTCACGTCCAACGCCACTTTCCCGGCCAGCACATTGGCGGCAGCGACAAGAACGGCCGTTTCCCCGCGTTCCTCTTCGGTCAAATCGAACTCTTTCTCCCAAGCCCGGTCTAATTGGACCCATGCTCTGTCGGCCAAACTTACAGCCCCTTGGACTTCGACCCAAAACTCGCCATACTGACGGAGGATAGAGGGATCCTCCGAGGCTTTTTCCACTCCGGAAGTTATCCATGCGCGTGAAGTCGTAGTGGTGTACTTGCTTGCCTCTTCAATGGCGCCAAGCGCACTGCCGATAAATACATTGAGCAGCACACTTTGAGAAAAGGAAGGAGAAATCGTAGAGAAAGCCGTATGCTTATGATAATTCGTATCCAAGATCTCCTCTTTCTCCACAATGACATCCTCAAAGGACACCGTTCCGCTGCCGGTTTGTTTCTGTCCGATGCCATCCCAATCTTCATGAACCGTAACGCCTTGACGATTGGTCGGAATAGCCCCATAAATCAGCTCGAAAGTTTGATCGTCCTCCCAGCTAATAATGAGATAGTCCGAACCTGGCGCCCCTGAACTAAAAGGCCTCTTCCCGTTCAAAATATACCGATCCCCGTCGCGTTTACCAAACAAACTTCGGCTCATTGCATTTACTGAATTTCCCCAAAACCAGTTGTTTTTGGCCGATTCCGTGTAATAATACTCTTTTTGTTTAGGTGAACCATGCCAATGCGGTGACCCTACCGCTATAAAATGGTAGCCGTACAAATGGGCAAGTGACGCGTCCACCTTGGCAAACTCCCGAACGATGCGCAGCACAGCCGACCACGGTTGTCCCTCTCCCCCGTATTGCTTGGGGATAAGTAAATTCAACAAACCGCTTTCCCGAAGCATATTCAGCTGCCGGATCGGTGTCCCGCCTGCTTTATCTCGTTCTACCGCATCCTTGGCAAACTCTTGCGCCAACTGAACCGCTTTTTCAAAATATAGATCCGTTTCATTTATCACTAAACTCATTTCTTATCTCTCCATTCTATTTGGTAAATTTTGTACTGACCGTTTATGAATACCGCTGCACTCCTGGGTCGAGGGACAAGACAGAATCTACTAACTTTCGAGTTGACGGGTGTACTGCCCTTTCGTACAATTCATCTGCCGGCAGCATTTCGACCACCCGTCCTTTATCCATCACAGCCACTCTGTCACAGAAAAACTCGATGACCGCCAGGTTATGCCCGATAAATAAATACGTTAGATTTAATTCCTCGCGCAAATCCAACAGCAAGTTTAAAATTTGGGCTTGAATGGATACATCCAAGGCGGAAGTAGGCTCATCCAGGATAAGAAATTCCGCTTGTACGGCTAATGCCCGTGCGATCCCGATTCGTTGACGCTGTCCGCCGGAAAACTCGTGAGGATAGCGGGTAAAATGTTCTTTTTTCAACCCCACCTTCTCCAGTATGAGATATACGGAAAATTCCGCTTCCGATCGATGATTGGCAATCCCCATCCTCAACATGGGAGTCACGATTTGTTCTCCGATCGTTTTACGCGGATTTAAGGATGAAGCACTGTCCTGAAAGATAACCTGCATCCTTCGGTAATATGGAATCAATTCTTTATGGGAAAGATTGGTTATGTCTTTGCCGTCAAAATAAACGCTCCCTTCACTCGGTTGAATGAGCCTTGCAATCAGTCGGCCCAATGTAGATTTTCCAGAACCGGACTCCCCGATCAGGCCTACGATTTCTCCGCTGCGAATGGCCAAGTCAACCCCGTCAACTGCCTTAAAACGATGCGGCTTCTTCCACAAAAAGCCTGACGTAATGCTGTAGGTCTTACTCAAGTTCTTCGTTTCAACCAGCAGCGTCACTTCGCTTCACCTCCCGTTGAAAGCAAGAGACCAGATGTTCCTGTCCCAAGGAAACTACCCCGGGCGGGTGGCTGAAGCAGCGTTCCGTCGCCTCCTTGCAGCGGCTCCCGAAACTGCAGCCTTGTGGCATATTCATTAAATCGGGTGGAACTCCATCAATTTGAGATAATCTGCGGCGTGCTGACTTTGTGCCTTTGTTCCCGATTTCGGGCACCGAACGGATCAGTCCCCGTGTATACGGATGTTCCGGAGCTGAAAGAATACGGCTCGTATTTCCGTATTCCACAATTTTCCCCGCATACATGACCGCCACCTTGTCGCTCAAATAGGCCACCACACCAAAATCGTGGGTGATGATGATGATTGAAGTATTAAACTCCTGGTTGATGCTCTTCAATAAATTCAGAATCTGTTTCTGAATGGTGGCGTCGAGTGCCGTAGTAGGTTCGTCCGCAATAATTAGCTTGGGTCGGCAGCTGATCGCCATCGCGATCATCATACGCTGCCTCATCCCGCCGCTTAAGGCGTGAGGATAGGACTTCAGCACACGCTCTACATCGGAAATTCCCACTCTTTGAAGCCACTGCCGGGCTTCGATCACCGCCTCTTTCTTGTTGATCCCCCGGCGGTACGCAATCGTCTCAACCAATTGCGTGCCGATTTTGTAAGAGGGGTCGAGCGCCGTCAATGGATTTTGAAAGATCATCGAGATTTCTTTACCGCGAATCAGGTTATACTCTTTCTCTTCCAAACTAGTGATTTCCGTTTGATTAAAACGTATTTCACCAGACGTGATTTGTGCGTATTCTTGGGAAGCAATCCCATAATGGAAAGTGCGGTCATACTCTTTCCAGATCCGGATTCCCCTACCAGTGCCAACACTTCACCGGGAGACACTTGGAAATCGATACCATTCACCGCTTTGACAGTACCATGGGGAGTGACAAGCTCCGTATGGAGATTGCGAACTTCCAGTAATGACAAGCGATCGCCTCCTTTTATCGGATTTTATCATTTCATTCGTTTATAAGGATCCAGCCAATCTCTTAATCCATCTCCCAGCCAATTAAATCCAAGTGAGACCAGCATGATGAGTAATCCTGGAATCGTAGCCACATGGGGCGCACCTTGCGTCAAAACCTTCATTCCATCTCCAGTCATTCTGCCCCAGTCTGAATCGGGCGGTTGAATACCCAATCCCAGAAAACTAAGTCCCGATGAGAATACGATCATGGAACCGACTAAAGTAGTGGCATAGACGATTAACGGTGAGATGACGTTAGGAAGCAATTCCCTGAAAAGTATGGACGTCGTAGAAGCTCCAAGCATACGTGCCGCCTCAATATATTCTTTACCTTTCTCCTCTTTGACGGAAGCGAAAACGACTCTCGACATATAAGGGATGAGCGCTACTGTAATGGTAACAAGTATGGTCATCACACCTGGACCTAATATTGCTGCTATCGCAATCGCGAAAAGAATCATTGGGAACGCAAAAAGTACATCCAAGATCCGCATGATCAATTCGCCAATCCTCCCTTGGACAAAGCCAGCCGTTAGACCTAACCATATACTGATAACAAAAGCGATTGTGATCGGCAGCAGAGCCGCAAGCAAGGAATATCGGCTCCCCCATATCAGACGGCTCAGTATATCCCTGCCTTGATCATCCAGCCCCAGCAGATGCCCTGGCGTACCAGGAGGCGAAAGGCGTAGAGCACCATCGCCGGCATTCGGGTCATAAGGGGAGATCCATGGCGCCAGCAACGAGATCAGAATAGCGGCTAGCACGATCAAAATGCCTGCTAAAGTTTGTTTGTCTTGACGGATTCTTCTCCATGCCTGATTTACATCTAATTTCGGGTTTAACGTCGTCGGGATCCATGCCTCTCTGTTTCGCATTTTGTACACCTCTTGCCTGCTTGGAAAACTTAGCCGCTCATTCGCGGATTGAGCATATCTACAACGAGATCGGTAATCAAGTTCACGAGTACAAAACTGAAAGCAACGAACAAAACGCCTGCTTGAATCATCGGAATGTCATGGGCTGTTATGGCTTGGTAAAGCAGCGTTCCTATGCCGGGCCAGGAGAAAACCATTTCCACGAATAATACGCCCCCAAGCAAATGTCCGATTTGCAAGCCAGTAATATTGATGACTGGAGATAGCATATTACGGAACACGTGTCTTCGTATGATCAAGCTTGCCGGCATCCCATAGGATCGAAACGTTTTAATGTAATCGGCATTCATGACATCCATCAAGCTCGAGCGGGTCAGTCTTGCGATAACGGCCAGCGATACGATCGCCGTAGCCACGGAAGGCAGCAGCATATGCTCGAGAAGACTGAAGAAGCTTCCCTCATTTCTCATATCGTACATGCCGGATGAAGGGAGCCATCCGAGTTGAAGGGAGAATATCCACATGAGGACAATCCCAAGCCAAAACACCGGAACACTGGCACCGAGCTGTGCAAGAAACATACTGATTCGATCAAACCAGGAAGACGGTTTTAAACCGGACAACACACCGATTACTACTCCTAAACCGACACAAATGATTAGGCTTCCCAAAGTCAGAATGAGCGTGTTTTTAAAATTTTTCATCAAAACATCCATAACCGGAACACGCATAATGATCGAATCTCCCAAATCCCCTTTTACGATGTGACTCAACCAAAGGAAATACTGCATCAAAAACGGTTCATCTAAACCGAACTCTTTACGTAATTCCGCGACATTCTCCGGCGTGGCCTGTTGCCCCAGAATATTGGACACCGGATCGCCGGGGCTTAAATAGACGGTTAAAAATACAAAGAAAGTCACGCTGAAGAGCACAGGAAGTACCGAGAGAATTCTCTTCAATACGAATCCCGACATCAAATCGATCTTCCCCTCCTTATCAAGATTTGTTTACTGTTTAATCCAAACTTTGTTCAGGTCATACCAATCTTGGGCAGCGACAACAAACCCGTTCACATTTTTACCAATCGCATAATGTGTGCGATCGTAATAGATTGGCAGTATTCCAGCATCCTCAGCAATAATCTTGTTAGCTTCTTTCCAATAGGTAATTGATTTTTGCTGGTTCGGTTCCAGAATGGCTTTGTCTACGGCTTGATCGAAGGCAGGGCTTATGTACTTTCCGCTGTTTGACCCGCTATTAGAATGAGCGACAATATATAGCCAATAGGGAGTAACAAATCCCCATTCCATACTGTCTAAACCTATATCTGGCGTCTTGGCTTTCTTTACGGCTAAATAGCTGTTCCAGTCATAGGTCTGGATCTTTAACTTGATTCCGACTTTGGCCAAGTCCCGTTGTATCCATTCGGCGACAGGTTCCTTCCCCGCATAGGTGATCAATTTTGTTTCGAACCCTTCCGGATAACCTGCCTCTTTCAAAAGCGCCTTAGCCTTCTCCGGATCATAGCTGAAATCCTTAAAATTCGGATCAAAAGCTTCATTGCCGGGATTTTGAATACTAAAAGCCGGAGAAACGGTGTTTTTTAACAGATCTCTCGCAAGTCCTTCTCGATCAATGGCATAAATAAACGCTTGCCGGATTTTGGGATCTTTAAAGTATGGACTATCAAAATTAAAAGCATAATAAAAAATAGATGGCAAGTCACCTTCCCCAATTTTGAACCCTTTATCCCTTAGTTTGGCAACACTATCCCTTGATGGCCACGAAATGATATCGATTTCCCCTGTCTCCAAAGCGGTTACTCGAGCATTGTCATCAGGAATCGGCCGGAAAATCACTTTGTCGAGATAAGGTTTATCTCCCCAGTATCCATCGAAACGTTTCAACTCAATTTTTTCCCCACGAATCCTTTCAACGAATTGGAACGGGCCTGTTCCAACGGGATGCTCTGCATAACCGTCGTTCCCCCATTTCTTGAGCGCCGTAGGACTCAAGATCAATCCCGTACCCCCACTGCCTTGAGCGAGCATGCGCAGGAAAGGGGAAAACGGCTTTTCAAATATCAATTCGACCGTGTAATCATCCGGGGTTTTAATTTCTTTCAAGCCGTTATAGGTAAGCTGCATGACTGCGGCGCTAATCTTATCGTAATATTCGAACTGAGGATCCCAGGCTCGGCGGATATTAAATTCCACAGCCGCAGCGTTGAATGGCGTGCCGTCATGGAAATTGACTCCCCGCCTCAAGTGAAACGTATATATCAGACCATCCTCAGAAACTTTCCAGGATTCAGCCAGTGCAGGTTTAAGAGGAGGAATCGGCACTTCCTTTGTCGGCTTGGATAAATCCTCGGTTACCAACGATTCGTGAATTTGACGGTTGACCCGGAAAGTTTCCCAACCTGCCTCCCGTGAAGGATCGAGTACCGTAATTTCCGCATTAAGACCTACGATGAGCGTTCCGCCTTGTTTCGGTGCGTCTTTCGTGGAGGTAGATTCGGCGATGGTTCCCTGCTCTTTGCTTGTGCAGCCCGAAAGTATCATGGCAAAAACGACGACTAATGCTATAAATGCATGTGCTGTCTTTGTTTTCATTGCTTTCCCTCCCCCTAAAAATAAATTGTGATAGGTCATCACTTTGCAAGACCGACTTTGCGGAAGCGAGCTCCCGGATGATGGTCGGGCAGTCGACCGTTGCCCCCGAATAGTTTTTGCCGATACGAGCCTTCCTCGTACTCTTCTTTTACAAGCCCGCGGTTTTGCAGCTCCGGCAGCACAAGTTCGATAAAATCCTTCACGGTTCCCGGTGTCGTGACTTGGGCCAGATTAATGCCGTCGATTCCGGCTTCCTCGACCAACTGCTGAATACGATCGGCAACCTCGATCGGCGTTCCGACAACCATATTGGCTCCGCCGGCACTGCCTCCGAAATCCCCGATAGCTTCCATCACCTCCCGCACAGTCCGCTTTTTGTTCCCGAACTTGCTATACTGAGCGGTGTGTGTTTGGTTGCCCACGGTTTCCACGTATTCGAAGATTTCATCCGGATCGTAATCAGCCAGATTCAAATTCGTCGATCCGCCAAAATGAGCCAAAGCTCCTTCGGCACTCCAATATTTTTTGTAATCTTCGAACTTATCCCTGGCTTCGCCTGCTGTTTTCCCAACAACCACATTCAGTCCCTTGAACATTAAAAGCTGTTCGGGATCATGGCCGTAAGCCTTTGCCTTCTCACGAATATCCTGTGTGTAATAACGAACAGCATCCATCGAAGTACCACCGACAAAAACGCACTCCGCATGCCTGGCCGCAAATTTCCGCCCGCGATCTGAATTGCCTGCCTGATAAATGACCGGCGTACGCTGTAATGACGGTTCGCATAAGTGAGGACCTTCTACTTTGAAATACTGACCTTGATGATTAATTTCATGTACTTTGGCCGGATCGGCATAGATGCCGTTCTCGAGCACAACTGCATCGTCTTCCCAGCTGCCTTCCCACAATTTATAGCAAACTTCTAAAAATTCGTCAGCGATGTCATATCGGTTGTCATGTTGAATCACCTCGCTCAGCCCAAAATTACGGGCAGCGCTCGTCACGGCCGTGGTTACAATATTCCATGCCACCCGTCCATTGGTTAAATGGTCGAGAGTAGACAACCGGCGGGCTAAGGAAAAGGGATGCTCGTAAGTTGTCGAAATGGTTACCGCGAAGCTCAAATGAGTCGTAGCTTGCGCCATCGCCGGGACAATCAGCATGGGATCGTTGGCTGGTACCTGCATGCCCGTCTTCACGGAAATGTCCCGCGATTGTTGATAAATGTCACACACCCCAAGAATGTCTGCTAAAAAAATGGCGTCAAACTTCCCCCGTTCTGCAAGCTGCGCCAATTCCACCCAATAGCTCAGTTCATTGAACCGCCGGCGTTCATCGGATGGATGATTCCATATTCCATGTGCAAGATGCCCGATCACATTCATATCAAATAGATTTAAGCGTATCTTTTTTGCCATAGTGGTCAATCCCCTTTCTTGTCTAAACTTGATCCCGATAATTTGATTATGTTTATCGGTTTAGTCAGTTTTAAGATATAAAAATATATTACTTTATTCCGTGTCAGATCCCCCTTCTACCCACTAAACCAAAAAGGTTCCCTTTACTTTCGGACTGTGAAAGTAGTAGGGAACCTCCGTTTGAACGGTCGATTAAGTTGTTATATCCATCTGCAAATCTTTATTCTTATCATGGATCATATTGATTTTAATCATACTATTCATATCTGTCAAGTTAGTTTATGCAATATATTCCTGTTTTCCAAACGCTACGGAAGCAATTTCAACTCCGCCCAATGCGGATGTGCCTCAAGACGCCGTTCCATGTCACGGAATGCTTGGAGCGAGCGACTCAGCTTCAGGTAGGCGTCGCCCCCCTCGCTCCAACCCTGAAAGCCGATCATCCCGTGAAAACCGATCTGTTTAAGCTGCCCAAGCAACGCGAAATTATCCAACTCGCCTTCGTCCAATGGCTCGATCGTCGCAACGTCACCAAAACCGTGCGGATTCCGACGGCTGCCGGACAGGTTCACTTGCTTCAGGTACGGCGCAACCGCCTCCAGCGTACCTGTTAGATTGGTCCCGTCAACGGCGTACCAATGGAAACCGCAGAATACGATCCCCAAACGGGGATGATTCAGACGCCGGCACAGTCGCACCGCATCTTCGTGGCGTTCGACCCAGAAGGATAGATGCGTGTATAGCAGGATGTCGATGTTGCGCCGCTCGCAAATCTGGAGCGCTTGTTCCAGCCACTTCACCACAGCGTCGTCACCCGCCGGGTCTGAGGGGCGCAGATGACTTCCTGCGGATTGGATCGCCAGCTCAACGGTCGAACAACCCTCCAGCGTCTCCAACAAATTCAGGATGCCTTGGTTTCTCGGATGGCTCTCGCCTAAAGAGAGATCCAACACGACGTACACACCCGCGACGTCCAGCCCATATCTCTGCTTGACGCTGCCGAGCTTCGCCGCGTCCCGCCACCGCTCTCCGTGCCAGATGGACAAATGCGCCGCATCGTACCCGATCTCTTTCAGCATCTCGCATCGTGCTTCAAAACTGTAAATTCCCATGGAGTTGTAGAAGGAAAAATCCATAGCATAAACACGGTAAGCCATCGCTGCCAGCTCCTCCTTATCGGCAAATCGATTCCCGGGTCTTTCTCCCATGAACGCATCGATTTAATACGTCGTCATTTTTACTTGTGAGCGAGCGAATCGCTGTAGGTATACTCTAACTCATACACTCGTTGAAACATACTTTCGTAATGCTTGTTAATTTCATCCCCGCTCTCCAGTTCTTCAGCCAGCGTGTTATACAGAAATGCTACTTCCGACTGTGAAATGCCCGTATATCCAGCCAGACCGACATTCAGATAATGGGAAATCATGGTATCGAAACTCCGTTTTTTCAAGCTATCTTCTGTCTCCCCGACAAGCGGAATCCAGAGTACTTTTTGGTGTGGAAGGTGCGCTCCGCCATAAGCGAAACCATAGTTCCACGCGCGGTCTATATAGCCTTTCGTCATGGCCGGTAAGGAATACCACCATAACGGAAAGATGAACGTAAGTCCCTCGTTTCTCTTCAGCCTTGCCATTTCAGCTTGAACACGTGCGGAATAGCTCTTCCGGGGGTTATCCCAATCAGGTTCATCTTGTTCGAAGACGAGCGGATGAAATTCCTCCCCGTACAAATCCGCCATTTCAACTTCATGTCCGGCATCGGTGAGTCCTTGAACAAAACGTTCGGCCACAGAAAACGTAAGGGATTCCCTTCTGGGATGCGAGACGATCGTCAGCACCTTCATTATCAGCCACTCCCCATCAGATTTTGGTGAACCAACCGATCACGCGGCAACCGGGGCTTTCCTGTTACGAAATTTCTTGTGGTTCGCCGGTTAATGCGGGAAAGTGCGGGAGAACCTCTTCTCCCAGTTCTTCAATCACTTCTTCAACAGGACGATGGCCATATTTCAAGTTGATAATCACATGATTGACACCCACATTTTTAAGAAACTGAATGAATTCAATCAGCGGTTTGCGCCCGATTCGGAATCCTAGATGAATAGGGATTGGCGCCTGATTCGGATCCTCCGCCAAATCTATATAGAGAGACTGGCTGAATGGTTTAAACTCATCGGTAAGAGAGCGCCAATTTTTAATCAGATCCGCCTGGAATTTCAAGTTTCGGGGATAATACATCCAACCGTCACTATTTTCGGCAATCCATTCAACAGACTGCGAGCTGTGGCCGGTTACCAGCACTGGAATATCCGCCAGCCGCGGTTTGGGCAACAGGTCCCCCCCTTGCAACAGTTCGACTCGTTGCGATCGGATCGTCGAAAAGCTCTCTCCCCACACTTTTCTCATGACCGTTAAGGCTTCCTGAAACAATTGGGGACGGTCTTCGAAATCCACTGAGAAGGCCGGGAATTCTATTGGGCGATCCCCGGTCGCCACGCCGAGAACCAGACGTTCGCCGGACAGGTGATCGATGGAAGCCGCCGCTTTAGCGACATGCAGCGGGTGACGCAAGGTGAGAATAATGCTTGCGGTGCCCAGTGCGATGTTTCGGGTATGGGCGGCAATATATCCTAAATAGGCCCAGGGATCATAGATTTGGCCCACATCCCCAAAATTCGGGTCATGCAACGGAACATCCCTGACGAACAATGCGGCAAAATTCAGCTCCTCCGCTCTTTTCGCCAGTTTAATTTGCTTTTCCAGATTCATCTCCGGAATGCTGCCTGCGTAGGATTCCAACGGAAAGAACAATCCGAGAGTCAGATTGTTTTCTTTAAACATGCGTGAGTACCCTTTATGCTTTCCAAATTTGTTCATCTTCGTCCCTCCATATCCTTATTTTTAGATATCTATAATTATCGATATAATAAAATAAAAATCGGGATCATGCAAGCATTAAAAAAGGAGTGGAATACAAAGATTATGATTTACAATTCTTTGGATAACCATTCCGTCATTTTTTTGATGTTTTCCTCATCCCTTTTATAATAAGTAAATTGCCCAATGCGTTTTGCTTTTATCAACCCGGCGTTTTGCAGCATGGATAGGTAAAGGGACACTGTGGATTGTGACAATCCAACTTTTTTATGGATATCGCTCACGCAAACCCCGTCTTCTTGTATATCCCCGTTTTGCGGTTTTGGAAAATGAATCTCCGGATCTTTTAACCACTGTATGATCTGCATTCTCGTTTCATTGGACAAGGCTTTAAATACTTCCAGAAGTTCCATGGCGCTTCCTCCAGAATCTCCGTTTTACTCATTCTAACACTACATCATGACCGTTTGGAATACCCTTATTAGAATACACTTCATCTTAGACTCCCATGCCGCCTTAAGCTTGTTATACAGTGGTGATGATGACTCCATGAAAAAGATACTTTCAACGTTCCGTCTTAAAATTTAGACATTTCTCCCATAATTTAATTAAGGGCCCGTTCCGGGAATGATCCCCGAGTTTAATTCCGGAAGTCCCAATCAGGCATTCGAGCCTAAACGACCCGTTCTTCTACCGGAACTTCCTGCTTGATCCGGCCTTCCTTGATCCATTGACTGATTAACTGGGTGTGAGATGATACACTTCCGCTGTCCATCCGAATTTCGGATATTCAATTATTTATTTACGGTTTCATGTGAAGGTAATCATGATCATTAACGAAAAAAAATGAACAATTATTAAACAACAAAAGGTACGTTGTTTAATAATTGTTCATTTTAAAACTCGAAAGGCAGGACGTTTTTCTTCCGTCCATGCCTGCTCTATTTTTGTAGATTCCCTGATAAATACGCTAACTCTACCTCATTTTCAATGACTATCTTTTTCTTTCCTATTAATCTGATAATTCCTAAATCTTGCAATTGATGAAGCGACTTTGCTACAGTAATTCTAGACTTACCGATAATTGATGCCAGTTCTTCCTGGGAGAGTGTCACATAATTTCTTCCGGATTTTTGTTGTTTAGGAAAAGAATTTAAAACAGAAGCCACTTGGAATATTAAATCGCCGAAACTGTCTATTTCAACATGATTGAATAAACTTTCAATTTGAAGGGCTACACACTTTAGTAAATAGGAGGCTATATTCGGATTATTATGAATGCAATTCAGGACAACTTCTTTGGATATGGATAAGATTTCCACATCCGTTACAGACATAACTACGATCGAATTCGAAATAGGACGCTCCAGAAAAACGGCTGATAACCCAAAGAAAATACCAGGCGTCACATAATTAACCGTTCGAATCTGTCCGGTTTCAGATAGTAGTACCACTTTCGCGATCCCTTTGACTGTGCAATAGGCATATTTCCCGACATCCTTCTGCTCAAAAACGACAGATCTTTTGGAGTGACAAGTTATACTGCCCAGGCTTTTAAAAATTTCCAAATATGACAAGTCATCCTTTGAAAGTTCATCAAGGTATACTAACATATGCATTGCATGGTAAAACTATTATTTCGGGATGATGCCAGAGCAGTCGCAATTTTCCCCATAGTTATACCTCCATAATAAACAGCTTGCAGAATCAGACGAATCTGCGGATCCTCATTCGGATAGAACCTACATTGCAGTATGCCCGCCATCTACAGCAATGGCTTGCCCCGTAATCCACGACGATTCATCCGAACATAAAAATAAAGCACATTGCGCAATATCTTCCACTTGGCCATGACGTTTAATCGGCTGAACCTGAAGCATCATGTTGATAAACTGATCGTTGGATAGATCTTCCGTTTGCTGCGTATAGGGAATAAACCCTGGCGCTATCGCGTTACAACGTATCCCTTTGGGTCCATAGTCCACAGCGATGGAGCGGGTCAAGCCAATCACGCCCGCTTTCGATGCAGCATGCGGACCATGACCCGGTATGCCAATCAACCCGGACGTGGACGCTGTATTCAGAATCACACCGTATCCTTGCTTCTCCATTTGTTGAAGCGCATATTTACAACCGTAATACACCTGGTTTAACTCGAACCTGATTGTAAAATCCCATTCATCCGTGGGCAACTCACCTATAGGGCGCATTTTGACCAAACCGGCATTGTTGTACATAATGTCCAATTTACCGTACTTTTCTACGGTATACTTCACCAATGATTCGACCAACGACTCTTCCGTTACATCGACATGATAAAACTCCGCATGTCCATGCCCGGCCGCAATTTCATCGACCACTTTTCGTCCTTGTTCATCGTTAAAATCCGCCACAATAACCGTTGAGCCCTCTTGGGCAAACAACAAAGATGCTGCCTTGCCTTGTCCTGATGCTGCACCCGTAATAATAGCAACCTTGTTTTTTAAGCGTTCCATCTTTTCCTCCCCGGGAGAGCAGTCGTTCTCCTACAAGAATATGCCCAGTGTACGCGGTATTACCGAACCGAGCAAGATCACTTTACGTTTGGCCAGCTTCCATTGTCCATTCGTGCTGCGCAGCAGATCCTCCCGCCGGGCGCGCCAGACCGTCTCAATATCTCCATGGCGAACCTGGGTCACCTGCAGATTGGAATGCACTTTCACTTCTCCTTCCCGCTCGGCGGGATCTACAAGAATATTGGTAACGATTCGTTGCGTGACTGAAACTGGAATCTCGCTGTGTCGCAGCCCCGTCTCCAGTTGAATGACCCGCATTTCTATCAGATCACGATTATCATCTACATACGGGACATAAGGAACATCCTCGCGATAAGACCCGGTTTCTCCAAAAACGCTCTCGATTGTCGGAATCCAGTAGCGGATATCGTCCGTAAGGAGTTCGAGCCAATCGCGTACCTTGTAGTTGTCGAGCAGCCAAGCCTCCCGGTAGAGAAACTCCTCAATCTCCTGTTTCAGTACTGTTGTCGAAGCGAAGCTCATGTCACACCTTCCTTTCACAATGGGTTACATATCAATGGGGGACGCTTCAGCGTTCCTTTTTCATGAGATCACGATAATACTGATAGAATGCAAGAGCCTTCTCCTCGGTGAATACCGGCAAAGGAGTTCCTGGTAGCGCTTCCAAATCAAGGCCTGCCTCACGGAATTCCTCATAGAAGCGCTGCAGGTCAATACCAGGCATGGCATAGTTGAAGGGACGTTCTTCCACTCCTTTGGATATAACGTTCTTATACATCCGGTCGAAGTTCTCCGTATCGTCGGTCGTAATCATGCCGGCCGGCGCCTGATCAGCCGCCAGAACACTCGCGCCATACCGCTTCACAACGTCCGGAGCGTCCTTCTCAACAGCAAACCACTGCCAGCCTTCAAGCATCATAGGCCCCTTCGGGTGCCATTGGATAATGCCGCTTGCCCGCAAGGCACCGGGCATAAGAATCAAGCTGAGGTTGGGGAAAATGGTCCAGTTCGCGCTGCCATGAACCTTATGTTGTTCTTCCTCCATGAATTCTTTCATCCTGCGCTCCCGCTCCTGCAGCCATTCTACGGCTTCGGGACCTAGACGCTCAGCTATGGCCCGGTCATTCAGGGGTTGGACTTGAGCCGATGAATCCGGACGCGGGTCATTCCAGAATTCAACCAGGCCAGCGGCATGGGGAACGCCTGCCGGAGAAGTGGCGAGAACATTAAAACCCCGATCAAACTGATTGCCGCACATCCAGTTGTCTCCACCATTCTGAGACATATGCATCAGCGCACGAAAAAAGGAGACATGGGTGATGGGCACATGATACTCGTCGTGCATGAAATTATCCGCCATCATCTTCCAATTGGTCGGCATCATATATTTTCCCCTACCGGGCAGCACCTCGATGCCACCGAGAAAAGGCTTGAGGAGCATGCGGTCAAGATACCAGCGAATGTCGCCCAGGTAATCGTCCAGGGAGCAGATCTCTTCATCCCAACTGGCAAAAATGAGCCCTCCGTAGCTGCTGACTTTCGGAACCTCCTTGAGGCCCCACTCTTCCCGCTTCAAGCTGCCGGCATAGGATTCGCCTTGCGGAAGTCCCATCAGCCCACCCTCGATATTATACTGCCAGCCATGAAACGTACAGGTGAAACTCTTCTGCGAACCGCGGTCAAAAAGACACACTTTATTCCCGCGATGCGTACAGCGGTTCAAAAAGACGCGTACACGATTGCTCCGATCGCGGACCACGATGACTTCGTCCTCGCCCATTTTATTGAGGATATAATCGCCCGGCTTGGGGAGACTCGATTCGTGACCAACAAATAACCAGGTGTGTTGAAAAACCTTTTCCATTTCCAGGCGATAAAGCTCTTCATCCGTGAAAATCCTGGAATCGATGTAGCCCTCCTGATCTCTGATTGCCTTATCCAAGTTCAGCATTACTCAATCACCTCCATTGAGATTTAAAAAGTTGCACAATCACAGTTCTCGATGCCGTCTGACAGGATCGACACGGTTGTTCCGCTATGACTGCCCTTGCTCTGAAGCAAGCCTTTCAGAGGCGGAAATCCAAAGAGCGGCCCAAGCGTCAAACGGCAAGTGCGACACGCCCGAACGGCTGTATTTCGGCATGACGGCTTCCAGTTTGCTGTACATCTCTTCCATTTCCGGCGGCAACGAAACGTCGCTCCAAGCAGCGGAATCGCCGAATCCGTGATCGTAGTTCCATTCCGGGACATAAACGAGCCGTCCCGTGACCCCTTGCCCGTTTTGCCCCGCTAGGAAAAGAATCGAAGGCGTGACATGTTCCGGAATGGATGGCCGCATGAAGTAAACCATCCCCATTTCGCTCCAAGACTTCGCCGTTGCGTCGAACCACGAAGCACGCGTATGTCCGGGCATGATCGCATTGACGGCAACGCCTTCCCCCCGAACCTCTTCCCCCAAATAGAAGGTCAGCGCCATCGTCGCTGCCTTTGTGGCTTGATACGGCATTTCCACCGTCCACGGGCGCAGCGCGAAATAAGATCCCCCTTGATGGGTCGGCAGCACTCCACTGCTAACGACGTTGATGATGCTGCCGCTGCCTTTATCAAGCATCGGGCGAATAAACCGCCGGATCGCTTTCAAAACACCGAACGTGTTCACTTTGAACATCGTTTCCCAATCGCTATCCTTTGTATCGAGCGTCTTGACATGACCTTGCGGATAAAAAAGTGTCTCCGATACAAGAGCGGCGTTGTTCACCAGAACATCAACAGTCCCAAATCTCTCCATAACTGCTTCATAAGCCGAATCCAGTGAAGCGTCCTCCGCCACGTCCACTTGTACGGCCATTCCTCTTCCCGTGCTTTCTAAATGCTTGCGAAACTCTTCAGCATTGTCCCACTTTTGATCCGCAGCCACTACGTTGGCTCCAGCCGCAAGAAGACCTTCTACGATCACTCGGCCAATCCCGCGAGCACCGCCTGTGACTACCGCAACCTTTCCGTCCACTTGACCTTTCCACTGTTGTGTGGCTTGACGGACCATCTCACGTTGACGAACCATAATCTCATCTTTTTGTTGAACCATTTTTAAATTTCCCCTTTCACCGCCATAAATTTATCAGCATTCTTAATCCTAAAGTCCCACAATGAGATATTAGACATTTATTTCCTCAATCCTTTAGTGCCGTCTATATTTTCAACTCAACTTCTGTAAGGAGACCTTCATCCAAGGCGACTTTATACCTCTATGGATTGTTATATCCCCTGTCTGTACAGTTCCCGTATGTCCATCCTATGGATCAGAGACAGGTGCATAAGCAGCAGCGGATGAACACCCTCCTGATGTAAACGGGTTACGCTGCACTGCAAGATCGCTTCACGCTCTTCAGGTTCAAGATCGTAATCATCAAAAAGATTTGCATCGCCTTGCAAAAAGAGAAGCTGGTGCTCTTCCCGTTGCGACAGGTGAAACAAAAATTTGTTGATGCGGTAACCGTTCATGCCACACACCTCTTTCACTTGATCACTGCACCAAAATCAATAAGGGCAATTCCCGTTCCCCAAGCTTCGACTGGTTCATAGCAAATAAGCTCACGCCGTCCCTGCGGCAGCGCTCCTGCCAGAGCCATCCAGCTTTTAATTTCCAACGCGCCGTTGCCCGCTTCTTCCTCGATGTGTGCGTTGCTCCATCCGAGAATTTCCTCGTCCCTATGGTGCAGCAGCAATTCCAGGAAACGCCGGTCAAAGGATTCGGCGATCTCCCCCATGCGGGGAACAGCCACCCAATGCGAAATTCCGCCCGTGGCCACCAGCGCCACCTTCCGGTCCTTCTCCCACCCGTTAACCGCATCGGCCACCATCTTCCCAAAGTGGTACAAGCGGTGGAGCGGCGCAATCGGGGGCGATGCGGCATTCATGAACACAGGAACAACCGGAATGTTCATCTGCGGTGTCAGAAAGTGCAATGGTACCATAAAGCCATGATCCAGTCGCATCTCGTAAGAATAAGCCAGGTCGAACTCCTGATCAAGACCGTACTGCAATACATGCTGTGACAAGTCCAAATCCAGATCAACCGAATAGGGGGGAACGCCGGCTTCGCCCCATCCCTGTGCTTTTTCACCTGTCCCTATACAAAGTGAAGGCATGTTATCCAAGAAAAAACTCTTCATGTGTTCGGCGGAAAAAAGGATCACCGTCTCTGCCCCGCTTTCCTCCAGGCGGCGTCTTATTTCTCCAAAAGCCTTATAAACCCGTTCCATTTGTTCCTGAGGAGCCTTGTCTTTGGCCCGCAGTATCAGCGCTGTATGAGCAACGGCAGCTGCGAAGACGATTCTTGCCATCGTTCAACATCCACCTTCCTTTCTTATCTATCTGATCGGCTGCATGGACACATGCAGCCTTGATGTCCACGCTTACTCTTGCCGGAAGAACTCGATCACCATGCGATTTACCAATTCCGGCTGATCCGTTTGGCACTGGTGACCCGCCTCTCTGATGTAAGAAAATGGAATATTGGGCAACAGCTTCTCTAATTCATGCCCCATCTCCACAGGAGCGAAGCTGTCGTCGATCCCCCATATAAACTCGGTCGGCACCTTCAATTGTGGCAATGAATCCTTTAAGCTGAACCGATCCCAAAGTTGAGGCTCTCTCCGCATACGCGACTGGTAGTCTTGAAAAGCCTGCATCGATTCGCGAATACCAGGACGGTTGGCCGCCACATGGCGAGCTCTCACAAGCTCATCCGTCACTTTGGTCGGGTCGTTGATAATGGCCGTGAGGAACTTGCGCATCGCCTCTTCTGTATAGTCATAGTGGAGCAGGGCTTG
Source organism: Paenibacillus validus NBRC 15382 (assembly GCF_004000985.1). Classification (GTDB taxonomy): domain Bacteria; phylum Bacillota; class Bacilli; order Paenibacillales; family NBRC-103111; genus Paenibacillus_G; species Paenibacillus_G validus. The sequence continues at coordinate 24,618 of NZ_BIMH01000054.1, forward strand.
GAAAGCCGCATTGTTCCCCCCGTCCGGCCGCTCGAGGCCCATGGACATGGCGATGGTGGCACTGCCAATAAGGAAGCATTTCCTCACACGTTCCGGATGGTCAATCGTATACTTAGCCGCCACGTAAGCTCCTTGCGAATTGCCAACCAAATACACCTCATCCAAACATAACGCGTCAATAAAATCACTTACATGATTAACCAGGCTCTGATGCCCCAGCACAGGCCAAGCATGAGGCCGGGCATCCGTCCATCCCATGGAAATCTGGTCAGGCGCATATACACGAAAGCCTGCTTCTGCCAAAGCCGGCAGCATGAATCTCCAACCGGCTCCTCCAGACGAACCGGGGCCGCCGCCATGACATAAAACAACTGCAGGCCCTTCAGTTCCGGCCCAAGAATAATGTGTTCTCACCCCATTTGCCAAAACCCATCCGTTATGGTACGAGGAACCAAGTTTCATTTTTTGCACCATCTCCTTGCAATCCAGTTTTTATTGTACCATTCACAAAATGTAAGTGCTTTCATATCGATAGTATCAACTTAATCAAATAAAAACTGCTAAATACTTATCATTTCAAAAACTTTCTTTACACCGGGTCACCGGATTTGTGCATCTTGGATTACTTGGTTATCGTCGCCTTCTTCAATACGATTTGTGTGTTTTGGCAGTTATAGATGACGTGGCAGAAGAAGTTGGACAACATATAATACTATTGCGTCCTAGTTATGGCGCTAAAAGAGGTGAGAACATATGTCTATCACTAACATTATTGTCAATGGCGGGTTTGAAACAGGGTCTTTATTGCCCTGGATTAATTTTAATGCAACCATTACAACCGATTTCTCGCATTCAGGTTTTTACGCAGCGCGTTTGCTCGGCGGAGATTTAAACTCCTTTATTACGCAGTTTGTGCCCGCAACCCCCGGAGAGTCATACGAATTCCTAGTTTCACTTGCGAAGGTCGGAACTGCGCCAAGCCCTCCCATTTCCTTGACTGTCGCCTTTTATAACGATTCATTCACATTTCTGGGATACGGATTGATTACTACGATTCAGACCGACCGATTGCCTGATGTAAACGATGATACTTGGCTGGAAATCTACCAAACAACCTCTGTGGCGCCGGCAGGTACTACGCAAGCTTTAGTCCTGATCAATAAACTTCCTCAGACGGGTAGTCCGGATGTCATTGCGGATGACGCAGCGTTACTGGAGGCGGCAGGGGGTGGAGCTACCGGACCGACGGGACCGACAGGGCCGACCGGAGCCACGGGCGCGACTGGAGCAACTGGGGCGACTGGAGCTACGGGCGCAACGGGCGCAACGGGCGCAACGGGCGCAACCGGAGCAACGGGCGCAACGGGGGCGACTGGAGCCACGGGCGCAACCGGAGCAACGGGCGCGACAGGCGCAACGGGCGCGACAGGCGCAACGGGCGCAACCGGAGCAACGGGCACGACAGGCGCAACGGGCGCAACCGGCGCAACCGGCGCAACGGGCGCAACCGGAGCAACGGGCGCGACAGGCACAACGGGCGCAACCGGAGCCACGGGCGCGACAGGCGCAACGGGCGCAACGGGCGCAACCGGAGCCACG
>NZ_BIMH01000055.1 GCF_004000985.1 Paenibacillus validus NBRC 15382
GGCGGCTTGTACGCTGGCGCCGGCGCGACGTTCATTGCGCTGGCGCTGGCCCAGGCGCTGCACGAGCGCGGCGTGGCGCACGCCGTGATCGAGCCGCCTTCGCCGCGCGCGGAGCTGGCCGCGCTGTTGTTCGCGGATCAGCACGCGCCGCCGCATTACCGCTACTATGACGAAGACGGCGGCGGGCTGCGGCCCGAGGGACCGGCCTGGGAGCGGGGGCAGACGTTGTGGCTGCCCTCATCGGCAGCGTCCGCCCCGGACGCTGCCGATGAGGGGGCTTCCGCCTTCGCTGACGCGGGCGCTTGGTTGAAGCTGTTTCATGCGGTGCGGCGGCCGGTCCTGATCGTCGATATCGGCGATCGCTGGGAACAACCGGAGACGCGTTCGTTATTGGAAACGGCGACCGACGTCATTTATGTCGTCGACCCGCTCGTCCACAAGCTTCAATTATCCGCGAGCAGACGGCGTTTGCAATTTTTGCTGGACGAAGTCCGGCCGGGACGCCGGTTGTACGGCTTTGCCAACAAATGCTTGCCGCGCGCGGAGCAGGCGGCCTGGCTGCGGCTGCTCCCGGAACGTCCGGGCTGTCTCGTGCCTGCGGTCGATTTTGCGGGCGTTGCGGAGAGCGGGTGGAGAGGGCGCTTGCCGGTTGAGCATCCGATCGTGACGCAAGCGGTGCTGGCTTGGGTGGAGCGCTGGCTCCCGTCAGAGCTTAAACCGGTGCGCCGGTCGGCTTCCCCGTCGCTTGTGCCGAGATTCCTTCGCCGCCTGCTGGCGCTGGACCCATGATAAATCGTAAAGGGAGGAGGAGCTTGCGATGTTTCGTTCCCGTTGGAAAAAAGTAAGGCGGAGCTTGCTGCAGGAATTGAAATGGCCGCAGCGCTTTCGCTACGCCTAATGCCGTGAGTTAGTGGACGCGTGTAGCAGACGTCTTGAGGCAGGAAGGGGGAGTCATTTGCAAAAACCATGGATCGGCGGCTTGCTCGGCTTGTTGCTGATGGCTTGTTCGGTCGGCGGGTACTGGTATTTCATGAAACATACGGAGGTCGAGATGCAGTCGATGGAAACGATAAAGCCCGTTCGTCTGCTGCAGAGCGGACAGGTGATCGAGGCAAGCATGCTGAGAACCGTCCGCATCGCTCAAGCGGCGCATCATCCGCAAGCCGTCACGAATCCGCAATTCGTGCTAGGCCAAACCGTAACGGTTCCGATCGACAGCGACGAGGAGCTGCTGCCGTGGAAATTGACGGATACGCGCATGACGCCGTTGAACGACGAACGTTATTTTAGCTTTAAAACGGACGCGACTGTCAATGTCAACAATATGGTACGGCGCGGCGATCGAGTCGATGTATGGGTCGAATTCGAATCGCCCAGAGCGATTGCGGACCCGTCAGGTGTAATCACCGGCGTGGGGGCGGTCAAAATTATTGAACAGTTGCCGGTAGCGGCGGTCAAAACGGCGGAAGGCCAGGAGGTCGTCGATGGCGGGACGCTCGATCCGATCATTCCCTCGGCGAAAGCCGCGCTGCAGGAGACGCGCTCCAAGCCGAACGGGAAGCCGGAGCTCAACACGTATATCATGAGCGATGAGGTGTATGAGGCTTATGTGATCGGCGGCACCGGAGGCCGCATCAAGCTGGCGCTGCCGGATTTGACGACCCGGATGACGGGCGGCGGCAAAGTGACCGAGCTTTATACGCGCCTGAAGGAGGCGGACGCGTTCTCGCCGGAACCGCAAGCGGCGGCAGTACGCCCGAAGGTCGCGCTGTCCGAAGCGCCGAAGCAGGAGCCTTCTGCGCAACCGGCTCAACGCGCGCAACCGTCGCAAGCGCGAACACAGGAGGTGAAACCCTAACGATGAGAACCTTGATCGCATATCCGGACAGCGAGACGCCGGAGCAAGGGCTGGAACGGGAGCAGGCTTGGTCAGTCGCGCCGGATAAAGTGACGGGGCGGGAAGCGATGTTCTCCCGGCTCGCCGAACCCTATGATGCCATCGCTGTCCATAGCGGTATCGGATATGACGCCTATCCCTGGGATTGGATGCCGGCCCTGCGCCGACTGCAGCCTCAGGCGCGAATTATGGTGGCGCTCGATGAGACGGTTTCCGACTCGTTTATGATGGAAGCGATTTGCCGGCTTGCCGATGCGTTGTCCTTTGCTGTCCTGCCGGCCGGTATAGAGGGCCGGAGTAGGATCGAGGCCTTCGTCTCGTTTCTGCAGGGCGAAGCTGTCCGCGAATCGTACCGGCAGGAGCCGGGCGCTGTGAACGGAGCGGTCGTGACCGTGTGGGGGGCAGCAAGCAAGGACGGCGCGACGACTGTTGCGTTGAATACGGCGCTGGCGCTCGCTTCGCGCGGCGGGATTCGCGTCGGTTTGATCGACGCTAATCTGCGCAATCCGGAAGTGAAGGCGCGCCTGAATGTGAACGACCCCGGCATGGCCTCGTTTGTCATTCGCTCCAAGCTGCAGACGCAGCGGCTGCGGCCGGAAGAGCTGGTCGGCGCTTGCATTCGTTACCGGCAGCGGCTGCCGCTTTACATTTTTCCCGGATCTCCGAGGCGGGACACGGCGCAGGACGTGACGCCGGAGATGATGACCCATCTGATCGCGGCGGCGCGTCAAGCTTTCGATGTAACATTCATCGACGTCAACAGTTATCCGGATAATGCGGCTACGATTTGTGCCGTGCGGGAAGCGGATCACCGCTGGCTCGTCACGCAAAACCGGTATGCGTCTTATCGGACAAGCTGGGGCGAATGGTACGCTTGCTTTTGGTCTTACTGCGGGCTTGCGCCCAAAGACGTATCGCTCATCGTGAATCGGTCGTATGACGGGGACAGGCCGGAGCGGATCGCCGATTATTTGGGTATGCGTCTGGCGGCCGCTGTACCGAACGTGCCCGGAGGATTGGGACTCGCCAGCGCCGACGAAGGCGTTCCGCTGTACGATCGGCCGGGCGCCGAACCATTCACCGCCAGTATTGATGGACTCGCAGCGCAGCTGGACGGGCAGGACGAAGCTATGTCGGCGGGTGCCGCACCCGTAACGGCCGTACGTCCGAAAATAAGCTGGCTCCATCGGTTCGCGGCGAAGTTCGGCTAGAGACTGGAGAGGAGGAGCGAAGAACATGTCGAGCGGGTGGATGAATAACGATGCCGAAGGTGCTGTCGGGCCGCCAGAACCGCAAGGATCGGGAACCGAAATGCGGTACTCGGTGCGCCCGCGCGTCAGGTTCGACGCAGCGCGGTACGTGAAGGAGCTGACGCAAGCGGGGCAGCACTTCGTAAGGAACGGCCTTGTGGCAAACCCGGCAAACGCAGCAGCGGCGGAAACCCGCCGAGAACGGAGGCTCCCGCTAAAGGCTGCCGCCGCATTGATCTATGAGCATTTGACGGAACGCTCCAAAACGGATCAGCCGCTGTATGAAGACATTATCCAAGCCGGCCTCGGCGAGCCGATGGCGCAGTGGCGCATGAAGGCGGTTATTGAGACGCTGCTGGTCGAATACCGCTTGCATGTCGAACCGTCGACGCTAATCGCGCCCTTAACGCCGACCGAATGCATCTTTGCCGAAACGTGCGGCGCCGGCTTGATCGAGGATTTGTACCGGCTGCCCGATGTGGAGGAAGTGCAGGTGATCGGCGCCGATATATTTTTATTGAAAGGAGGTCGGATGGAGCGGCATTCCCGGACGTTCTCCTCGCTTGAAGACGTCCTGCGGCTGCAGGACCGGCTGGCGCTCTGCGGGAAAAAGCCGATTAACGAACGGAAGCCGTTCGTTCAATCGTACATGTGGAACCGGTCGCGACTCGTCATGACTCGTCCGCCGTATTCCGACGTGCCGAGCATTCATATTCGCAATTTCATCGTCAAGGACGTTACGCTCTCGCAATTGGTCGGTCTGCAAACGTTGAATGAGCCGATGGCCGAACTGCTGCGGCTGCTCGTTCGGCATCATGCCAGCCTGCTGATCGGAGGCGGCACCGCAACTGGAAAAACGACGTTTTTATTCGCACTGGCCGGTGAAATTCCCGAATCGGAACGGATCCGGACCTTGGAGAAGGAGTTCGAGGTGGCGCTGCGCGAGCGGCTGCGGGGGAAGCGAAACATTTTGGCGGTACGGGAAGTGGAGGACATCCAGCTTTCCATGGAAGAGTCGTTCAAGCCGCTGCTGGTCATGAGTCCGCATTGGGTCATCGTCGGCGAGGCTAAAGGGGCCGAAGTGGCGCAAATGGTGCAGGGCGCGCTGCGCGGACACGATATGATGGGGACGATGCATACGAAGTACCGCGATTCATTCGTCAGCGACGTGGTCGATATGATCAAGCAAGACGGCCGTCATCACGATGCGGGGGATGCGATGCGGCGGGTGGCGAGAGCGTTTAACGTGCTCATCTTCTTGCGCCTTGTGAATGTAGCAGGCCGGCCCGTTCGGGTCGTCACCGAGATCACCGAGCTTTCGGTGAATGAGCGTCAAGAGGTATGCGTCCGCCCGCTCGTCGAGTGGGATTATGCGGCGCAGACGTGGCGGTTTACCGGACAACGGTTCAGTAAATCGCTGACCGATCACTTGCTTGCGGGCGGAGCGCAGCCCGGCGATTTTCAAGCCTTGGGGGTGTGGGACGAATGAACGATTCGCTGGTCTGGTATGCGGCGGCGAAAAACATGCTGCTCGGTATCTGGGCCGCCGGTTCGCTGGCGGTTACGATATGGCTGCAGCGGCGGCTAACCGCCGTCTGGGATTACCGCCGTCGGCATCCGGCGTTGTATCGCTCTGCCTCGCAGTCGTCGCGGCTGCAGCGGCTGCTTCTTGCCAAGCCGGTTCGCCATCTGAGGGAGGAGCTGGATTTGGCCGGACTTAGCCTGGGGGCGGAGACTGTCATCACCGGCATGCTGCTGCTTGGGCTGGTCGGCTTGTTCGGCTCGGATGCGCTGTTGCAAACGACTTCCCGGCATATCGCATTAGGCGATGCGGGGTTGAGCGAAGTTCATGTATGGCCCTTGAGCGCCGTCGTGTCGCTAATAGCCGGTTCGATCCCGTACATCCTGATCCGGTTTCGCGTGCAGCGCAAGCGTCAAAGAATTGCGCTGCGGATGATCATGGTCGTGCAAAATATAATCGGACACTATCGGCCGCGGTTGACGCTCGCCGAGGTGATAGCGGGCTGCTCGCCGACGATGCCGGACGAGGTCCGCGGAGAGTGGCGCCGCCTGGAGCTCGCCCTGCATATGAAGTCGATCGACGAAGCGTTGTATGAGTTTGCCGAGCGGGTGGACAACGAATGGGCGCATGACCTGACGGATCTGCTGCTGATCGGGGTTCATTACGGAACCGATATGACGGAATCGCTTCACCACTTGGTCGGCAAGATGCAGACGTCCAAACGGCACGAAGAAAATCGGCTGGCCATGATTACGGTATATCGGATCGGCACTACGTTTATGGTCTTTTTCGCTTTTTTTATTATCGGATTTAATGTGTACGCCGATCCGCACAACTACCGTCATTATTTTGTTGACCCTGTGGGGAAAACGCTGCTGCTTCTTTCGTTCGCTGTCATGTTCGTCTCGATGCTGCTGGTCATTCGTTCGGGCCGCCGGGCTTTCTGAAATTCGCGTGCGGGAAGGAGGTGAACAATGAACGGGCTTGGAGGATATGGTTGGCTGGGCATGTTTGCAGTGGGCAGCGCCATGCTTTCCTTTACGCTGGCGGGTACGATACGGATCGGACGGACAAGCCGGCTCGCGTTTATGCTGGAACGGCTCCGGGAACGGGAACGCTTGAGCCGGTTAACGCCGCGCGAGGCGGAGAAGCGATCCGCCAAAGAGCGGGCTTTTCTCGAGAAAGCCCGTTTGGCCGGGGTTTCCGCGCAATGGAGCTTTGCCCGCTATAGACAGCTCCAAGGTCTGCTTGGCGCCACGTTGGCAGGCTTGCTGGGGATGGCGCATATGGCTGCCGAACGAATTTCGGGTACGGCGTTTTCATTTCCCCCGGATGCTGGTCTGGTGGTTAAGCTTATTCTAGGTTTCGGGGCCGGGTGGTCGCTGCCTCATGTTGGGCTGCTGGCGGCGGGGCATTCCCGTAAGGCGAGGCTGCTGATGGAGATTGCCAAGCTCTCTCATCGCTTGTCCGTTTGCGTGAGCGAACGAGCCGATATTCGGGAGCTGCTGCTTCGCGCAGGCCGGCCGCTCGTGCTGCTCAAGCCTTACTTGCAGGAGCTCGCCGTCCTTTGGGGAAAGGACCGCGGGACTGCGATAAGGCGGTTTCGCGATGGGGTCGGGATTTCCGAGGCGTATCCGCTTGTGAATGCTTTAGAGGCGATTCGCCGGGCAGATTCGCATGAGGTGGCTAAAGTATTGAAGGAGCAAACCGCAGGCATTGAGGCGACGCTATCGGCTGAAATTAATCGTAAGCTGGAGAATGCGCCGATTTGGATCAGCTTCTACATCATGGTGCCGTTTGCCGTCATCGTGCTGCTGTTTTTGTACCCGTGGCTGGTATCGATTTCAGAGCAGTTAAGGACGAGCTTTCAAGGATAAGGAGCTTGTCTGAAGAAGGGGGGAAATCCGGTTTGTCCAAGCTCGTGATTGCCGTGCTTGTCACCGTGCTGCTCGGCGGCACCGCGTTATATGTCGTCGGGAGCCAGCTGGCGCCTGCTGCGGGAACGGCTGGAACGCAAACCCGGGCACGCATTGAAGCAGCGTTTCAATAAGATTTCATGAAGAAAGGGTGCAGAAAGTATGGGGAAATTGGTCATTGCGTGTTTGCTTACCGTATTGCTGGGAGGGGCGGCGATGTTTGTCGCCGGCACTCGAATCGGGCCCGCCGTCGGCTCCAAAGGCGGCAGCATCAATACGAGCATCACGACGGCTACGGTCAATCAGACGAACGGCAACGTGACCGCAACGGCGCCTTAAGATGAGTAAAATCGTAATCTTATGCCTGATGGTCGTCTTCATTTTCGGCATTTGTACGTATGTGTTCCGACCGGGCGCCGGCGGGCTTCAGGACGAGGTGCGGAACGGCCACGACACGATGACCATGAAAATCCGCAGCTTCGATTACGTAACGAATTGACGGAGGTGAAGTGTAATATTCGGCGGAGTCCTCCCTTATTGGAGAAAAGAGAAACGGTCGGAAAGCCGGGGGGCGAACGAACATATGAACCGCATGCGTCACGCACAGAGTTCGAATAGCGCGCTTGAGTTCGCGTTCGGGGTATGGCGGGACGAGCGGGGCATGGCCAACGTGCTCGTAACGTTGTTTGTGATGCCGCTGCTGTTATTTCTGTCCTTCGCTATCGTTCCTTTCTTCGTGTACGCGATGAAAGCGAACCATCTTCATACGTTAGCCAACCATGCATTGAAGGAGGCGGAGGCCGTCGGATACGTCAGCCCGGACATTCGAAACCGCTTAACCGCTCGCCTTGCCGAGCTCGGCATGGAGGGCGTGAACTTGAACGGAACGATATATCCTTCCTACGCCGGCAGCACCGGTTCGCTCGTGCTGCGCAGCGCGGCCGATCCGGTCGTGAAGCTCGTCGTCACCTATCCGGCGCCGAATGTCACCCGCATGCTGCGCGCGGTCGGCGGGGGAGCGAGTCCGTCCGAGCATGAAGGCTTTTATCGCCTGGAATTGTATGGCCAAAGCGAAGCATATGAGTAGCCGGCCTGCGGTAGGCGCGAATGCACCGGGGGTGCTGCGCTTTTGGAACGACGAGCAGGGCGGCTTGCATCTGGTGCTGTTCGCTTTGCTCGGGGTGGCCGCCGCCTCGTTCCTGTGGGTCGTCGCCTGGAATTGGCTGCTTCACGGGCACAGCCTGAGCCGAGCGAAGCCGCTGCTCGATCATGCCGTACGCGCCGCCTCGCTTCAGCTCGATCCCGGCGAAGCGGCTCTAGGCAGGCTCGTTTGGGACGAAGCCGCGGGCAGAGATCATTTTCTCCGTTATTTACGGTTGAATTTCAAGCTGAACGGCGATCTGACGCCTCAGCCGGGCAGTCCGCTCGAATCCGCTCCTGTCGTACACCGGCTGGAATTCGTCACGCATTCGACTTATCCCTACGAGCTGGTCCGGTCGGTTACGGTGCGCGAAGGCGGCAATCTTCAAACGACGCGAAACGTCCGCGTCACGATCTACGGTCCGTCCGTTGTAGCCGTTGTCGAGCTGGAGCGCTCGCTGCTCGGGCTCGGCCGAAAGGAGCCGATCGTCCTTAGCAGCGTCGCAAGCGTCCGGTTCCGATAGGCGTCTGTCTCCTTTGACATGACCGTGATACAGCGTGTAAGGTTAGAGCATGCATGATGAAACGGTACATACGGGAGGCAGGAGTATGAGCGAATACAAACAGAGGGTGGGACGGCTGCAGCACAAGCTGCAGACCGGCGGTTTCGACGGCATGGTCGTCACGCAAAATGTCGATTTGTATTATTTGGCGGGCTCGATGCAAACGGGGTATTTGATCGTCCCTGCTTCGGGAGATCCGAAGTTTTTCGTTCGCCGCAGCGTCGCGCGCGCAGAGGAAGAATCGGCTTGGCCGGTTGAGCCGCTCGGCTCGCTGCGCGAGTTTGCCGGACAGCTGGGAGCTGCGTTTCCGGATCTTGCCGCCATCACCGGCCGGAGTCCGGTCAAGCTGGCCGCCGAATTCGACGTGCTGCCCGTGCAGCTCTTCCAGAGGCTGCAGCAATCCTTGGCGCACGTGGAGTGGAAGGACGGATCGGCGCTGATTCGCGAAACCCGGATGATCAAATCGCCGTTTGAAATCGAAGCGATTCGCAGCGCCGCCCGCGTGATTAACGACGCATTCGAGGATGCGTTTGGCTGGTTGAAGCCGGGAATGACCGAGCTCGAAGCGATGAGCCGCATGGAGTACTTTGTTCGCGAACGCGGCCATATCGGGATCATGCGCCTGCGCGGGTACAACCAGGAAGTCATTACGGGGATGCTCGGGGCCGGCGACGCTGCGGCGACGCCCACCTATTTCGACGGTCCGGCGGGCGGGCTCGGCCTGTCTGCTGCGAGTCCGCAAAGCTCCAGCCGCCGCCCGTTCGAGACGAACGAACCGATCTTGATGGATGTCGGCTGCTGCATCGGCGGTTACGTCATCGACCAAACGCGTACCGTCGTATTCGGTTCGCTGCCGGACGACCTGGCCTACGCTTATGACGCGTCCGAGCGCATCCTTCGCAGCGCCGAAGGGCTGCTGCGCCCCGGCACCGTCTGCGAGCAGCTGTACGCCGAGTCGCTGCGGCTCGCAGACGATGCCGGCCTGGCCGACCATTATATGGGCTATGGCAGAGATCAAGTGAAGTTCCTCGGCCACGGCATCGGGCTCGAGGTCGACGAACTTCCGGTACTCGCGCGCGGGTTCAACTATCCGCTCGAGGCGGGGATGGTAATTGCCGTCGAGCCGAAATTTACGTTTCCCGGCAGGGGTGTCGTCGGCATTGAGAACAGCTATGCGATTACGGCGGACGGCTTCGAGAAGCTGACGATTTCCCGCGAAGGCCTTATCCGGCTATAAGCTGGATAAGGGCGGTAGGGCGGCGTAGTCACGTATCGCGAATGCCGCCCCGCGGGTTCCCGCAGCACGGTCTAATGCCGGGGATGTCCTCCGCCGGGCCGCTTGAATCCGATACATCGATTTATACGATTGTCGGCTTCCTGATGCACAACAGGCCGTACCGTCCCTTCACCGGGCGGTACGGCTTTTCCATGCGTGCTTCGCCAGTGCGGCAAGCCGCTTCCCGCCGCTTCACGAAGCAGTCGGCCGGTCTCCCGGATCCAATCGAGCGAACCTCCGTTAGCTCTCACACGTTATCTTCCGGCGATCAAGCCGACGCGCTCCAAAGCCCAGTAAGCGGCCAAGCCGAGCACGAGCAGTGATCCGGCGATCGTAACCGTCCGCCGCGCTTTTTCGGTTCGGGCGAGCTTCAGCCAAGCCGGCAGAAGGAGGGCGACCACGCCCAGCTGTCCGGCTTCCACGCCGACATTAAAGCTGACGAGTGAGCTGTTGAAATAGGCCCGCGGCAATCCGACTTCCTCAAGCGCTCCGGCAAAGCCGACACCGTGAATGAGTCCGAAGCCAAGCGTCAGCAGGAGGCGGCGGCGCAAGCTGGGGCGAGTCATCCCCAAGTTTTCGGCGGCGACGTAACAGATGCTGAGCGCAATCGCGGTCTCGACCCCAATCGGAGGCAGAGACAACAACCCGACGGCAGCCAGTATCAGCGTCGCGCTGTGAGCCGCTGTGAAGGCCGTGACTATCCATGCCGCGTCCGCCCAGCGCCGTACGGCAAGCAGCAGGGAGAACAAAAACAGCAAATGGTCGTACCCGGTCCATATGTGCAGGACACCCAGCTTGAAATAGGTCCATAGGACCGTACCCCATCCTGCCGGGTGAAGCGCCGCATACGCGTACGTTCGATGCTCCCTGTCCAGCACCGCTTGGTCGAGGTCGTCCCCTTGTTCGATCAGCGCGAAATTCAGATGAAGCGGATCGACGTCATCGAATAACAATCCGTATTCGATCGTGAACCCGCTGACCGGCGCGTCCGTCTCGAATCGCATCCGGAAGGTGACGCCGGAGACAGCGTCCTTTTCCGCCGGCTCCATCTCCTTCAACGTCATTCGCATCGGCTCAGCCTGCTGGATCAAACGAACATGCTCGCTCAGGTAGCTTGTCAACTGCTCGCGCCGCTCGTTCAAGTCATTACCCAGAACACGCCCGTTTCCGTCGACATCGAATCCGAGCAGGCTTTGCTCCGGCACGAACAACTCGTAATCGACGGCGTTCAAACCGACGTTCAGGTACGAATAACCATTGTTCAGCGGATGGGCGTAGACCGTGTCTCTATCGTTGCTTACCCCCCAAAAAAATGATATGATTAATAGAATTAAGAATAGCAACCGACAACCCTTGTAGGCCGGATTCATGATACACCTCTCAATGAATATGCTATGAAACTAGTTATCCCATATACCAACACTACCATGAATCAAGAGGGCTAAGGCCGGATTTGCGAAGGGGGAACGACCATGCTGCGTTTAGGGCAAAAAGTAATCATTATCGGGGACAGCTTTGAACAAAATTTGCCTATCGGCGAATACGGATATATCATCGCATACGATCGCAATGCGGATAATGTGTTTGATTACGTCGTACGCGTACCGAAGACGAACAAGCATCACTTCGTGCCTGGCGACGATGTCGAACTGGAAGAAGTGCTGCTTGCGCAGGAAGCCGACCGCATTGAACGCGAAGCGCTGATTGATTTTGCGCTTGCAACGAAGAACGAAGGGCTGTTCCGACGCATCATGAACGGAGACAGCGAGGAAGCGCCGGCGGAGTCGAACAAGGACGTACAGTCCAATCAAGACTTCATTCGGCAAATTCATCTGAAGGCGTGGATTTAACCGTAATCGAGCGTGGCAAAGGCCGGATTCCGCCAAGGAGTCCGGCTTCTTTTTGCGATTCTTACAGCCCGGCAGCCAGCGTATGACCGGGCAACGGCTCAGGAAGCGGCTTCCCTAGCAGGTAACCTTGCGCCAGATGAATCCCCGCCAGCTTGCAGCTTTACGCGAAATCGGTTCCTCCATTATATCAACTGCAGCATCGCTTGCACACGCCGTATCTGTAATTGAGTTAAAAAGGCAACTAAGCTATAATAGTAGGAATGATTAGACAAGAAGCGAGGTGCAGAGGATGAGTATCACCATCAAAGATGTGGAGCATGTAGCGGCGCTGGCCCGTTTGGAGCTGAGCGAACAAGATAAGGAACGGTTCGCCGGACAGCTGAGCGCCATCTTGAAATATGCGGAGCAGCTGAACCAGCTCGATACCGACGATGTCGAGCCGACCAGTCATGCGATGCCTCTTGTGAACGTGATGCGGGAAGATACGGTCAGGCCGTCTTTGCCGATTGACAAAGTGCTGCTGAACGCGCCGGACGAAGAGGACGGACAAATTAAAGTACCGGCGGTGCTGGAATAATTAGCTTCATTGAAGGGAGGATATCCGCTTGTCGTTGTTGAATTTGCGTTTGCAGGACGTACATAACAAGCTTCATGCCAAAGAAATTTCCGTAACCGATGTGGTGGATGAATCGTATCGGCGCATCGCTCAGGTGGAAGATAAGGTCAAGGCGTTCCTTGCGCTGGATGAGGAGAGAGCCCGCGCAACGGCGAAGACCCTCGACGCGCGGCTGGGGACCGACGATTCCAAAGGCCTGCTGTTCGGCCTGCCGATCGGCGTGAAAGATAACATTGTGACCGAAGGGCTCACGACGACGTGCGCCAGTCAATTTCTCAAAAATTATAACCCGATATATGACGCCACCGTGGTGAAAAAGCTGCAGCAAGCCGAAGCCGTCACGATCGGCAAGCTGAATATGGACGAGTTCGCGATGGGCGGATCCAACGAAAACTCGAGCTTCCATCCGACCTATAACCCGTGGAATCCGGATTATGTGCCCGGCGGCTCCAGCGGCGGTTCCGCTGCGGCGGTCGCAGCGGGCGAAGTGTTCTTCTCGCTTGGCTCGGACACCGGCGGTTCGATTCGCCAACCGGCGTCTTACTGCGGCGTCGTCGGGATGAAGCCGACCTACGGCCTCGTTTCGCGATTCGGGCTCGTCGCTTTTGCATCGTCGCTCGACCAAATCGGACCCTTGACGAAGAACGTCGAGGACAGCGCCTACCTGCTTCAGGCGATCGCCGGACACGACCCGATGGATTCGACTTCGCTCGACGTCGACGTGCCCGACTATCTCAGCGCGCTTACCGGCGACGTCCAAGGCCTCCGAATCGCCGTACCTAAGGAGTATCTCGGACAAGGCATCGATCCGAAGGTGAAAGATGCCGTGCTCACGGCGCTTAAAACACTCGAAGGTCTCGGCGCTATCGTAGAAGAGGTATCGCTGCCGCACTCGGAATATGCGGTCGCGGCCTACTATTTGCTTGCTTCCTCGGAAGCTTCCTCGAACCTGGCAAGGTTCGACGGCGTTCGTTACGGCGTTCGGGCGGACAACCCGAAGAACCTGCTGGACGTCTACCTCAAATCCCGCAGCGAAGGCTTCGGCGATGAAGTGAAACGCCGGATCATGCTCGGCACGTACGCGCTCAGTTCCGGTTATTACGACGCTTATTATTTGAAGGCGCAAAAGGTGCGCACGCTCATCAAACGCGACTTCGAACAAGTATTCGAGAAATACGACGTCGTCATCGGACCGACGGCGCCGACGCCTGCCTTCCGCATAGGCTCGCAGCACGGCGACCCGTTGACGATGTATTTGAACGATATTTTGACGATCCCTGTCAACTTAGCCGGTCTTCCGGCAATCAGCGTACCGTGCGGGTTTGCGGACGGATTGCCGATCGGACTGCAGGTGATCGGCAAGGCGCTCGACGAATCGACGATTCTGCGCGTGGCGCACGCTTACGAGCAGCATACCGATTTCCATAAGCAGCGCCCGCAGCTTTAATGAAAGGAGCGACCTCACGTGACAGCGGCAACCGATAAAAAGTATGAAACCGTCATCGGCCTCGAAGTGCACGTCGAACTGCACACGAAGTCCAAAATATTTTGCGGCTGCTCCACCTCTTTTGGAGCTCCGCCTAACACGCACACGTGCCCGATTTGTCTCGGTCATCCGGGCGTGCTGCCCGTATTGAATAAGCAAGCGCTGGAATATGCGATGAAAGCGTCCATGGCGCTGAACTGCCAAGTGGCGACAGAAAGCAAATTCGACCGGAAAAATTACTTCTATCCCGATTCGCCCAAAGCGTACCAAATATCCCAGTACGATAAACCGGTCGGCGAACACGGCTGGATCGAAATCGAAGTGGGCGGCGAAACGAAGCGGATCGGCATTACCCGCGTTCACTTGGAGGAAGACGCCGGCAAGCTGACGCACGTTGACGGCGGGTATGCCTCCCTCGTCGATTTCAACCGTGTCGGTACGCCGCTTATCGAGATCGTCTCCGAGCCGGACCTCCGCTCTCCGGAGGAAGCCCGCGCCTATTTGGAGAAGATCAAGGCGATCATGCAATACTGCGACGTCTCCGATGTGAAGATGGAGGAAGGGTCGCTGCGCTGCGACGCCAACATCAGCCTTCGTCCTTATGGGCAAGAGCAGTTCGGCACGAAGGCCGAACTCAAGAACATGAACTCTTTTCGCGGCGTACAGCGCGGTCTCGAGTATGAAGAATGGCGCCAAGCGGACGTGCTTGACGGCGGCGGCCAAGTCGTGCAGGAGACGCGCCGCTGGGATGAGGCGCAGGGCAAGACGCTCCCGATGCGAGGCAAAGAGCAGGCGCACGACTACCGCTATTTCCCGGACCCGGATCTCGTGGCCGTGTACATCGATGACGAGTGGAAGGAACGAGTCCGGGCTTCGATTCCGGAGCTGCCGGATGCGCGGAAGAAACGGTACGTCGCGGAGTATGCCTTGCCAAGCTACGACGCGGAAGTCATTACCGCATCCATGAAGCTGGCCGACTTCTTCGAGGAGAGTCTGAAATACACCAAAGACGCTAAAGCGGTGTCCAACTGGATCATGGGCGATCTGCTCGGTTATTTGAACGCGAACGGCCTGGAGATTACCGATGTGCAAATCACGGGCAAAAGTCTTGGCGAAATGATCGGTCTCATCGAGAAAGGAACGATCAGCAGCAAAATTGCCAAAACCGTATTTAAGTCGATGCTCGAAACCGGGAAAGATCCGCAGACCATCGTCGAAGAGCAGGGCCTCGTGCAAATCAGCGACGAAGGCGCCATAGCCGCAGTTGTCGATCAGATCGTCAGCAATAATCCGCAGTCCGTCGCCGACTTTAAAGCCGGCAAGGACAAGGCAGTCGGCTTCCTCGTCGGTCAGGTCATGAAGGAAACCAAAGGAAAGGCGAATCCCGGATTGGTCAATAAGTTAATCCTGGATCGCCTTAACCGTTAATCTGTATACATTAACATATTCAAGGCCGTCTGCCCGTGCGCAGACGGCCTTTTTCCATGCCGTAAAGGGCCGTGCCTTCTAGGGACGGGAACCCTTGCCCCGCTGTCTCTGACCTGGGTATAAAGCCCTCATGCATCCGTTCTCCCCTTGCGAAGGGGAACAGGTTCTGATAATATGCATCCAACGGAAAGGTGGGACGCGATGATCGATCCGATTGATTTGAACGATATGCCGCAGGTGCTGCAACTTCTGGAGCTTCAGCAGATCGCTTATCGCATCGAGGCTGAGCTTGTCGGTTTTGAAGAAATTCCGCCGCTGTTCGATTCGCCCCAGTCGCTGCGCGACTCGCAAGAATCGTTCTTCGGTTACTTCGAGGAAGGCCGACTGGTGGGGGCCGTCGCCTGCAGGCAAAGCGCTAAAGAGCTTACGATTTGCCGGATGATGGTGCATCCGGATTTTTTCCGGCGGGGTATCGCGGGCGCGCTTTTACGGCATATCGAATCATTTGCGGTCCCTGGGGGGATCATGACCGTCTCGACGGGAACGAATAATACGCCGGCGGTTAACCTATACGAGAAACATGGCTTCGAGCCCGTGCATGTGCAGCTGCTTGCCCCCGGCATTACGATGACGAAGTTTATGAAGCGCGTGGACTCGTGACCTCCGGACTCATTGCCCCTTCAAGCCGGGTGCATCCTGTTCGTGGCGGGAGATCCTATTTTTTCGCTGCATGTTATTTTTGGGGAAAAGGTCAAGTTCTAAAATTATTCGTAATAAAATAGTGTTCAACGGCCAGACCGTCAGAGGAGGGGTTACACGATGCAAGACCCTTGGACGATAGATACGTTTCACATCACGCTTCGACTGGTGCTTGCCTTGCTGCTCGGCGGAGTCATCGGCTTCGAACGGGAGCGGAGCAGCCGCGCGGCGGGCTTGCGCACGCATATTCTCGTTTGTTTAGGCTCGACCTTGGTGATGCTGCTGTCCATGTATGGCTTCGCCGATTTTGCCCGGCTGGACAACGTGCGCTTGGACCCGGCCCGCTTGGCGGCTCAAGTGATTAGCGGGATAGGCTTTCTCGGCGCGGGCACGATTCTTTATACGGGTAAATCGATTACCGGTCTGACGACGGCGGCTTCGTTATGGGTCGTCGCGGCGATGGGTTTAGCCATTGGCGCAGGGTTTTATTATGCGGCGGGGTTGGCCTGCTTTTTCGCACTGATTAGCTTATTCGTACTTAATCTGGTTGAGAAACGATATATGCACCATAGAAAAGTGCGCAGTCTGAAGCTGGAAGCTGCGGACATTCCAAGCTTGCTGGGACGGGTTACGCAGCTTCTGGGCAGCAAAGGCTGCGATATTCAAAAGCTATCCGTAGAAGAAGCGCCTGTCGACGCGGACGAGGCTGCGCGGATTCTCATCACGCTTTCGGTTCGTTTATCCAAGGGTGCCAAGGTGTCTGAGATGATCGAAGAGCTTCTGCGGCTGGAAGGCGTGCGCTCTGTGTCTCTGGACTAACCCGACGAAAAGACGATTCCGTTTTTTTGAAAAAATGAAGGGGACTTTCATGATCCTTCGTCTAAGAATTCGAGAAACATAACCGAGGCGGTGAAACGATGGGAAGCATGACGGATGAACAACTGGTCGACCTGATCCGTCAAGGCGATGATGCGGCGTACCGCATTCTGATGGAACGCTATCAGGATTATGTGTATACGCTGATTTACCGCATGGTCGAACATCGGGAAACCGCGGAGGACTTGACGCAAGAAGTATTTCTGAAGCTATTCCGAGGGGTGGAGCGTTTTCGCGGGGATTCGCAGCTGAAGACTTGGATTTATCGGTTAACGGTCAATTTAGTGACGGATTACCGCAGATCCCAGAAGCGCAAGCCTTACGAAGCCATCATGGATAAAGTGAAAGGCTGGTTCGGAGACCGGAAAGAAGAACCGGAGGCCAAGACGCTTTTGAAAGAAGAGCAGCAGACGATACAGAAGCTGCTTGCCGATTTGCCGGACAAATACAAGCTGGTGATGTACTTGTACCATTATAAGCAGTTGTCCTACCAAGAGATCGCGGGCGTAACCGGTTTACCGATCAAGACAATCGAAACGAGACTTTACCGCGGGAAATCGATGCTCAAAGAAAAATGGTTGGAGGTGGGCGGGCATGACAGGCATACATCCAAAAGATCACGAGCTGTTACATTATCTGAATAATCGCTGCCCTGAGCTGGAGACGAGAAGGATCCGGCGTCATCTGAACGACTGCTCTTTTTGCAGAGAACGGCTTTCCGCGTTTCTGGACGTGGAGCTCGCGCTTAACGAGCTTCCGCTAATATCCGCGCCTGCCGGCATGTCCGAGCGGGTGCTGCAAGCGCTGAAGACCGATGCCCGTTCGGGAGACGGCAGCTCGTCCCTCAGCCCGTCTGACCGGGTTTTTCGCTCGGAAGCCGCCCGTAAGCCGAAGCGAAGCTCGGAGCTGATGAACGGGATGGTTGCTATCGCGGCGACTTACCTGTTTATCGCAACCGGCATTATCGGCAAAATCACTTCATTTAGCGCGGACGGCCTGGAATCCGGCGTACGTAACGGTGCCATTCAACTATATCAAGCCGTCGAGACGGTTTCACGACATCTGCTTTCGTAAGGGGGATCAAATGATGGAAGAGCAAACCAACAACATAAGCAAGCCGGAGCAAGATCGCGAGGACGAGTTCCTTCGAGAAAGGATGGAGCGATGGGGGCAATCGAGCAAGCCGCTCTATGATCCATTCGTACCGCGGCGCCCGCGCAAAAACAAGTGGATTTCCGGCATTCTTTCTTTTCTGATTCCCGGTACCGGTCAGTTGTACTTAGGTTTGATGCAGCGTGGACTCGGAATCATGGTACTGTTTATGCTGGATATTTTTGCGATCGTTTATTTTTCGATTGGCGTAAGCATCCCTTTAATCGTTTTGTTTTCGCTACTGCTCCCCGTCGTCTATTTCTATAATATCTTTGACGCTTTACAGCAGACCGATCGCGTGAACGGGTGGGGCGGACCTGGCGATTTGCAGGGGCAGACCGGCTTCGATCCTTTGACCTCGGCGGTAGAGAAGCCGTCTACGAAGTGGGGCAAAGGCAACAATTTCGGATATTTGCTTATCATGGCCGGTGTGATTTTGTTTTTGGCTGCGGGCAAGCCGGCATGGCTTGACTCGGTATTCGACTTTTTGGGCTCGACGTTCGGGGCTTTGATATTGATCGGGATTGGACTTGCTTTGTTTTTCAAAGAATCGATGAAAAAATAGGGAGTGTTCCGCATGTTAAAAGTAGGCCGCTACACCGCAGCCCTCATTCTCGTGCTTGTCGGAGGCGCCGTCATCGCCGATAAACTGACGGATGCAGGGCTCGCGAGCCGGCTGCTGGATTGGTGGCCGGCCTTGTTCATTATGCTGGGACTGGAATATATTTTTTACAACATGAGGTACGGTGACGGGAGCCGCCCGCTGCGTCTCGATATCGGCGGTCTTGTCTTTGCGGTAGTCGTTTCCGCCGTCGTACTGTTCAGTACGCAAACCACCGACATTTTTAAGCGGTTTGAAGGTTTGAAAGGCTTTGAAGGCATTCATATCGGCGACGTGATCGAAGGGTTCCGCGACGGCAAGCGATTTGACAAAGGCGTCACGAAAATCCCGATGCCATCCGATGTTGACAATGTGAAGATCGACAATACGAACGGGAACATCATGGTGAAGCCCGGAAGCGTAGACCAAGTCGAGATTGATCTGACCGTCTACGTGAATACGGACTCTGACAGCGAGGCCCAGGAAATCGCCGAAGCCTCGACCATCGAACATACGCTGAACGGCAGTACGCTGGATATTCGCACCGTGCCTAAAGAATACGGCACCGGCTTCATCGGCAAGCGTAAACCGCGTATGGATTTGACGATCACCGTGCCTTCGCATCACCCGACCAGCATGTCGCTGTATTTGAAGAACGGAATAATTGAAGCGGCTCAGCTCCCGATCAAACAATCGTTCTCTGCCGAATCGACGAATGGCCGGATTGTGATTACCGAGTTGGAGGGCGAGATTCACCTGAAAACGACGAACGGTGAAGTGAAATCCGCAAAAACACGCGGCGAAATTTCGCTGGAAACGACCAACGGCCGTCTGGAGTTAACCGATCATCGCGGGGACGCGCGACTGGAATCGAACAACGGCGAGCTTGTCGTCAACCGGCATACGGGCGGGCTGGAGGCGGAGACGACCAACGGCTCGATCTCGGCAGACGGCGCGTTCAAGCAATTGAAGACGGAAACGACGAACGGTAAGGTTCATATCGTCTCTTCGCAGGTCGAAGGCGATTGGGACGTGAAGACTTCTCACGGCGATATTGAATTAAAGCTACCGAGAAGCGGCAATTACCGGGTGAATGGTGAAGCAGACCAGGGTACAGTCCATACCGACCTGCCGCTTACCGTGGAGAAGAAGACGATTCACGGAACGATCGGCAGCGGCGCACATACCATTCATATCGAAACGAACAGTTCCCTATCCGTCAAAGCGTCCGATTGACAATTAGGTGAAAACACGGGTAAAATAAAGTGATACAGATTTCCTTGGTTGATCGGAACGTATAAGTTGCTGGACTTCTACCCTCGCATCACCAGGGCAGCGCGCCGGTCTTTTGGATGGGATGGCGTATCGGTTTATCTTGGGTTGGGCGGTGAACACAATGAATGCATTGGGGCAAGCGCTTCATAAGCTGAAGACGATGGGAGTACGGATGACGCCGCAGCGTCACGCCATTCTTTCCTATTTGCTGAATACGATGACGCATCCGACGGCGGATGAAATATACAAAGCTCTATCTCCTCAGTTTCCCAGCATGAGCGTAGCGACGGTGTATAACAATTTGAAGGTGTTCCTCGAAGCGGGATTAGTTCGTGAAATGACGTATGGCGATAATTCCAGCCGGTTCGATGCAGATCTGTCGGATCATTATCATGCGCTTTGCGAATCATGCGGCAAGCTGGTTGATTTTGCCTATAAGCCGCTTGATGAGCTGGAGCGGGCAGCCGGGGAGATGACCGGATTTCGCGTAAAGAGCCATCGGGTGGAAGTTTACGGCATTTGCTCCGAGTGCGCTATGAAGACAACATGATAGTTTACTAGAATTACGGTATAATGGACGTGTTCGGTTTCCGCCGGTAAGGCAGGAAACGAATGCGTCCTTTTTTTTTACAACCCGACCGCACACAGGAGTGAAACTATGGATTCGAAATTTCCACCGGCCGGGGGAACCCGCAGCAATAAGAACCGCACAATAAGGTGGCTGTTATTCATGTTGGCTATCGGCTGCGCACTCATCCTCGGCACTTATTATTGGGCGGTCTATGTCCCGAATCGGCAGCATGTGCAGCCCGACTTTCAAGGAAATCCGAAACCCGTCTTTTATCAGGGAGGGATGATGAAAGACTCGGCTATCGGCAGCAAGGAATCGCTGAAGCTGTCTTTTGAAACCGTTCGAGAACGGATCGATTCAACCCTCGTTTATGAGCAAAAAACGGAGTCCACCATCATCACGACGCAAAATAAAGTGGTTCGGCTGCGAACGAGTGAATTGACCGGTTTGATTAACGAAAAGTCGTTTACGCTGAAGTTCCCGCTGGAGAAATCGAATGGCAAGCTATACTTGCCGATAGAACCGTTGAAAGATTTGTACCAGATCGATTTGCGCGAATCGGCCGAAACGGGCGCGGTTCTCCTGTTTAAAGAAGGAGAGACCATCCGCTGGTTTAAGACAGTCGCTTATGACGGGAAGCCCGATAAGACGATTGACATGCGGCGCAGCCCATCGATCAAAGCTCCGATTTTGGCCGATTTGAGGCAGCAGGAGAGCGTGATCGTATGGGGAGAAGAAGGCGATTGGTATCGCGTTCAGCTTGTTAGCGGCTATACAGGCTACGTACGCAAGGAGCAATTGGCTGCTGACCGCGAGGAGACCGTACCGGCCAAAGCGCCTGAACCGGCTTTTATGCCGAAGCAGCCGATTACCGGTAAAATCAACGTGACCTGGGAGCACGTCGTCAGTAAAAATCCGGACACATCCAAAATTCCGGCAATGCCCGGACTCAATGTCGTCAGTCCGACCTGGTTTCACTTGCAGGACGGCGACGGCAATTTGCAAAATTTGGCCGACCCCGCCTACGTGAAATGGGCGAAGTCCAGAGGCTACCAGGTGTGGGCGCTGTTCAGCAATGGCTTTGATCCGAAACGGACGACAGAAGCTTTATCCACTTACGACAAGCGGATGAAGATGACGAAGCAGCTGCTGAGCTTTGCTCAAATGTATGGCCTGCAGGGGATTAACATCGACTTCGAGAATGTCGACCTGGACGACAAGCAGAACCTTGTTCAATTCGTTCGGGAAATGACGCCGCTTCTGCATGAACAAGGTCTCGTCGTCTCTATAGATGTGACGCCGCGCTCAGGCAGCAAAATGTGGTCGATGTTTTACGACCGGAAGGCGCTGATCGAATCGGTCGATTATATGATGCTGATGGCGTACGACGAGCATTGGGCGAGCAGTCCGAAAGCGGGTTCCGTCGCGTCCTTGCCCTGGGTAGAAAGCTCGATCCAAGGCCTGCTGAAAGAGGATAAAATCCCGCCCTCCAAGCTGATTCTCGGCATTCCCTTTTATTCTCGCGTATGGACGGAAGGCGTGAAGGACGGCAAGACGACCGTCAGCTCCAGGGCCGTATTTATGGAGATGCCCCAGCGGATTATGCGCGAACAGAAGATCGAAGCGAAATTTGACGAGGAGTCCGGACAAAATTACTTGGAGTTTACGGAAGAAGGCAAGCCTGCAAAAATTTGGATTGAAGACGAAACGAGCGTTCGGGCGAGAATCGCACTCGTTAAAAAGTATGATCTGGCCGGCGTCGCTTCATGGCGCAGAGGATTTGAAGTGCCGGAAGCCTGGAAATGGTTGAATGAGGAATTGAAGTAAGATAGCCTGACAAAAAAAGCGGCTTGTCCCTCGCCCTGAGCGAAGGTCAGCCGCTTTTTCGTTTAGGCTCGACACTACGTAGTCGTCGTGCGTTCTTCTTTTGATACGGTATCGGTTACACCGACAACGGGCTCGTCGTTTTCTTTGGGCGCGTGAGCCGGGTCCAAAGAAAGGATCGTTTTACAAAACATGCATCGATCCGTTTTGCCGATAATTTTCGTCGCTTTGCCGCATTCCGGACAAACGACGACGACAGCGCTTGTGGACATCATACCGGCCGCGAAATAGATGCCCATGCTGACCAGCATCATGATTGCGCCGATCACCATTCCGACCGCGGCGAAAAACCGCCCGGCCGTCCCCCATTCGAAAACGATACCCGCCAAGCCCAGAATCATAAGCGCCATGCCGCCCATCGTAAGCAGCAATCCCCATAATCGGAACTCGTTAGCCTTACTGGATTTGAATCGCACGATACGTCACTTCTTTCGCTTAAGAATTGTGAGTTTTGTCACAAAAAAATGCAGGAAATTGAGGATTCATGTAGAAATACATAAGAATATAGAACATAACGATCAATTCATGCTTCTTTTAAGTCAGGGGGCTTTTTTCTACTCATGGAATCGTTAAAACACCAGTGTTTACAAAGATTCCGGCACGATGCCACCGTCCTTAGCGTGCTTGCGGTTGATCATCAGTCGCTATATTCAGCCGTAACCGACGGCTTTGATTATCTGATACTCGTCGTCAGCAGTCAAGTCGATCGTGCGCATCAACAAATTCATTATATAAAAGACAAGTTGCGTATACAAGAAAGATGGATCACTCCCGAGTCGCTCGACGAATTGATCCTGCACGGCGAGCAGCGCAATTTCATTTTCTGGATCTTAAAAGGGGAGATACTTTTGGATCACGAAACGTATCTGGAGAGTCTGCGTCATCGGATGCTGGAGTTCCCTGCCGAATTAAGGGAGCATAAGCTGCTGATCGAGTTTTCCAAGTTTTTGCGCAGTTACACGCAGAGCAAAGACTATTTGGCGGAAGAACACCTTCTTGACGCTTACAACATTATACTGGAAGCGCTGCACCATTGGGCGCGCATCGTGATTGTCGAAGCGGGCTACCACCCGGAGGTGACGGTCTGGAGCCAGGTGAGAATGATCAATCCCGGCGTATACAAGCTGTATGAGGAGCTTACCTTGAGCAAAGAGACACTGAAGCAGCGGGTCGAATTAGTACTGCTGGCATGTGAGTTTTCCGTCATGTCCAAAATGCAGCGCTGCTGTAAGCCGCTGCTCAATTTACTTGCCAGCCGCGAGGAAGCTTGGAGTGTGCAAGAGCTGCAGCAGTCGCCGGGGCTGTCCGACGTCAGGAACGAACTTCCTCTGCTGTTGAATAAACTCGTCAAGAAATCGCTCGCCAAAGAGGTTGTAGTGACGGCCGATCCCGAACTGAAATTGCTGGAGCTGCGATATCGGGATGTCAGAGGTGTCAAAAACCAGGTGATATGATATAATGATAGACAATCGAATAGCCACTAGGGGAGCCTCAAGATGCGGGGCTGAGATAAAGAAGCTTTCTTTGACCCTTGGAACCTGACTCGGCGGCCCGCGCCATTTCGTGCGGACGTCACTGGATGATGCCAGCGTAGGGAAGTGGACGAATGCATGAGCGATCATTCGGCATTTGGTCATGAAGTCAACCTGCACAGGTTGGCTTTTTTTGCTTGAGCCGGGCAAAAATCGGAGGAGGGACACCGTTGAAGTTGGTCGTTAACGGAGAAGTGCGCGAGGTAAGCGGCGTGACGACGGTCGCGGAGCTGCTCGGTTTTTTTAAGTTGCAGCACAAAATATTAGTCGTCGAACTAAACCGTGTAATTATTGAACGGCATCAGTATGAAAGCACACCCTTACAGGAAGGCGATCAATTGGAAATCGTTCATTTTGTGGGTGGCGGTTAAGTCTTCTTGAGCTTGAGTTAAACCATCGCACTAGAATCGTACTAGAAAAGGAGAAAGAATAACATGACTGACCTGTTGAAAATCGGTCCCTATGAGTTTAAATCGCGTTTGCTGCTTGGCACGGGCAAGTTTACGTCGCTGGACATTCAGGCGGATGCAGTTCGGGCTTCGGAAGCCGAGGTGCTCACATTCGCGATTCGCCGTCTGCCGATAGACAATCCGGAAGCGCCTAATTTTCTAGAAACGCTTGATCTGAGGAAATTCAGACTGCTTCCGAATACGGCAGGAGCTTACACCGTCGATGAAGCGGTGAGAATTGCCCGTTTAGCCAAAGCGTCCGGACTATGCGATATGATCAAGGTTGAAGTCATCGGCGATCCGAGAACGCTCCTTCCCGATCCTGTAGGCACTCTGGAAGCGACCAAGATATTAGTAGAAGAAGGTTTTATCGTGCTGCCTTACACGTCGGACGATCCAATCTTGGCAAGAAAGCTTCAAGAAGCGGGTGCCGCTGCGGTCATGCCGGGCGCTTCTCCAATAGGTTCGGGCCAAGGGATTGTGAACCCGGGCAACCTGCGGTTTATTATTGAAGAAGCGAAGGTGCCGATTATTGTCGATGCGGGCATCGGCGGTCCGGCGGATGCTGCGCTTGCGATGGAATTGGGCGCCGACGGTGTGTTATTGAATACGGCCGTGGCCGGCGCGGCTAACCCTGCTTTAATGGCTGAGGCATTTAAGCTTGCCGTTGAAGCCGGACGCAAAGGTTTTTTGGCCGGACGAATACCGAAGAAGCGGTATGCATCAGCCAGCAGTCCGGTTGAAGGCATGATCGAATAGGAGTGGGAAGGGGCTGCGCAGGACTGCCTGCCCCTTCTTTTTAAGACAGAAAAAAATTTTGGCTACTAGCTTGACTTTCGACTTAGGCATATGTTAAATTAATTCTCGCCGCTTAAAAGGACTTATCTTTTAAGAAGGTGAGAAGCAAGCAGTGAAGAATTGGAAATAAAAAATGCTTGCATTGAGTTAGGTGAATGTGGTATATTATAAAAGTCGCCGCTAAACGAAGCGACAATAAATGACAAAGAAGAAATGGCGTGAGAACGCGGCTTTGTCGGACAATT
>NZ_BIMH01000056.1 GCF_004000985.1 Paenibacillus validus NBRC 15382
CAGCCGGGTCCGGCGCCAGCGGCGAGCCCTCCCCGATCGGCCGCCACGGCACGACCGGGATGCCGTCCGCCGCCAGCGTTTCGTCGAGCCCGAGCGCCTTCAGCCCTTCGTGCTCCCAGCGGGATACGCCGGTGACGCCGAGCTCGGCCGCGATCTCGCGCAGCCATTCGCCGATCTTCGCGCGGGCCTCCGCTTCCTCGACGACGAGCACTTTGCCCGTCAACGCGGTCCAATTGCGGCTGAACGCTTCAATCTTTTCCTCCGTCGTCCAAGCGATCTCTTTATAAAAATCCGGCACGCCGCGATTCGGATGCGCCGGCGGCTGCGTCGGGACGGCTTGCCGCCCGAGTCCCGATGAGAGCTTCGCCATGAACGCTTCCCGGCCTCGTATCGTTCCTTTAGTCATGCTGCCGCCCTCCTTGCGGTGGCTGCTCTTGATTGGCAAGCGCAT
Source organism: Paenibacillus validus NBRC 15382 (assembly GCF_004000985.1). Lineage (GTDB taxonomy): Bacteria > Bacillota > Bacilli > Paenibacillales > NBRC-103111 > Paenibacillus_G > Paenibacillus_G validus. Next base: position 452 of record NZ_BIMH01000056.1, read on the forward strand.
CCGCCTCATTCGCTGCGCTCGCGGCCTTCGCCGGCTGCCGCTTCAGCTCCCGCTGCAGCTCGCTCCAGCGATCCCGGAACGGGCGTTCCGCCAGCATCGGGAAGTGGCGCGACTGCGTCCATCCCGCCGCCGGTCCCGGCGCCTTCTTGAGGTAGCCCCGCTTCGCGAAAGGCTTCAGCGCGTAATACGCGGACCGGGCCGCCAGCTTATACAGCTTCACATGGCCGAACGCCGTTTGGAACGTCTTGAACGCAATCCGCTCGGCCAGAGGCGTGAAGCCCTGCTTCACTTTGCGGGCACGCAGCTGGACGAGCATGTCGTGCAGCGGTATTTTCACCGGACAAGCCTCGTAACAGGCGCCGCACAAGCTGGACGCATACGCCAACTGCCCTGCCTCCTTCATATCCTGCTGCAGCAGCGGCGTCAGCACGGCGCCGATCGGGCCGCTGTATACGCTGCCGTAGGTATGGCCGCCCACATGGCGGTAGACCGGGCAGGCATTCAAGCAGGCGGCGCAGCGGATGCAGTGCAGCACTTCTTGAAATACCGGATCGCCAAGCTGTGCGGAGCGTCCGTTGTCGAGAATGATCAGATGCAGCTCCTCCGGTCCGTCGAGCTCCCCTTCGCGGCGCGGCCCCGTAATCATCGACGTGTAGGTCGTCAGCTTCTGACCGGTGGCGCTGCGCGCCAGCAGGTTCAGCATGACCTCCAAATCGTCGTACGTCGGCACGAGCCGTTCCATCCCCATGATCACGACGTGGCATGGGGGCACCGTTGAGACCATACGCCCGTTGCCTTCGTTCGAAACAAGCGTAATCGCCCCGGATTCCGCCACGCCGAAATTACAGCCGGTCAACCCGATGTCCGCTTCAAGGAAATAGTTGCGCAAGCGTCCGCGTGCGTACCCCGCCAGCACTTTCGTATCGGGCGCGAACGTCTCGCCCGCTTCATTCGAGAACAAGTCCGCGATTTGCTGCTTGTTCTTATGTATAGCCGGTATGATCAGATGCGACGGCGTTTCTTGGGCCAGCTGAAGGATGTATTCGCCGAGGTCGGTTTCGATCGCTTCTATGCCCTGCTCCTCCAGCCGATGGTTCAGGCGGATTTCCTCGGACACCATCGACTTGCCCTTCGCCACCAGCTTGGCGTCCCGCTTCTTGGCGATATCGAGGAAGGTTTTCACCGCTTCCTCGCCGGTTGAGCAGAAATAGACGTTGCCGCCGGCCTTAGCCACGTTATCGGAGAATTGCGTCAAGTAATAGTCCAGGTTCTCGACGACATGCTTGCGGATCTCTCTGCCGCGTTCGCGCCATGCCTCCCAGCTGCCGAACTCGTCCGTCGCCTGCAGCTTCCCGGTCTTCAACTTGTCCGTCGTGAACGAGACGGCTTTGCGCAGAAACTCGTTGGCAAGCGCTTCTTCGGTTCTCCGCTTCAGCCCCGTGCCGATCAATTGTTTGTCAGTTTCGGCTTTTAGACTCACTGCGCTTCACTCCTTCTTCCAGCACCTGGGCCAAATGCATGACGCGCACCGGTTTGTTCTCTTTATTCAACCGGCCGTCGATATTCATCAGACAACCCATATCCGAGCCGATCAGCACATTCGCGCCCGTCGAGCATACATGGCCGGCCTTCTCGCACACCATCGCTTCCGAGATATCGGCCATCTTCACGGAGAACGTACCGCCGAAGCCGCAGCAGTCTTCCTTCTTCGGCAGGTCGATCAGCTCAAGTCCCTTCACGTTGCGCAGCAGCTCGCCCGGCTCCTCGCGAACGCCAAGCAAGCGGGTCGCATGACAGGACGGATGGTAGGTCGCTTTCACCGGCAGTTCCGCGCCTAAATCCTTCACGCCGAGCACATTCACGAGAAATTGCGAAAATTCGTACGTTTTCCCGATGAGCGCTTCCGCCTTCGCCTGCCATACCGGCTCCTTCTCGAACAATTGCGGATAATAATGGTGTACCATGCCGGTGCAGGAGCCCGAAGGGGAGACCACATAGTCGCTGTGCTCGAAGGCGCGAATGAATTGGCGGGCGACCTCTCGGGCTTCGTCCTGATAGCCGCTGTTATAGGCGGGCTGTCCGCAGCATGTCTGCGCTTCCGGAAAATCCACCTCACAGCCGTAACGGTGCAGCAGACGAACGACGCTCTCGCCCACCTCGGGGTAGAGCTGATCCGCCAAACACGTAATAAATAGCGAAACGCGCATCGCATAGTCCCATCCTTTTCGAGTGAACTCGCCGTACACTTATCAGGTTATCAGATAAGTTGGTTTTTGAGAAGGCCGCGTTCCTCCATTTCGCAACTTTTGTCCATCAATTACCGTCCATGTAAGAGTAATCCAGCAAACGCCGAAGGAGTCCTGTCCATGGGTAACGACTTTTACAAAAAGCTGGGGGCTTTGTTTTTGATCGTCTCCGGCACCTTTTACACAGCCGAACGGATCGCCGCGAAAGCGGGCTACTTGCCGACGATCGGCCGGAGCGGAGGCTATGATGTCTCGCCGGTCTACCCCCAACTAACCGACAACCTGTTCGTCTGGTTGTTTGGCCTGATCGGCTTTGTTTTGCTCGTCTTCGGCTTTCCGAAACGGAACTCCTAAGAAGGATCGGTCGAACGTACCGATCTTCGCCGGTTTACTTGTTCAAATACGGCACGAGCCCCCGTTCGACATGAAACAAATGGCGGCGCATGGCTTCGCGGGCCTCCTCGGCATCCTGCCTCTTCACCGCTTCATACACAGCTTGATGGTCCCGCCAAAGCTGCTCGGAGACGGCGCAGCTTCCGTACATTTGAAGCCGGCGCGTCTCCCGAATCGCCAGCTGCATCTGCGAAGAGATGGAATCGATCATCCGCACCAGGATCGCATTATGCGTCGCTTCCGCAAGCGCCAGATGAAATTCGATGTCGGACCGTTCCCCCTCCTCTTCATCGCCCAGATGCCGCTCCATGCGCTGCAAAATCGATTCGAACCTGCGCAGGTCGTCCTCCGTCCGCTTCTCCGCCGCCAGCGCCGCATTGGACGTTTCGAGCGCCTTGCGCGCTTCGATCAGATCGAGAACCGTCTCCCGGTTCATGAGCAGCGCATTCCATTCCGGCAGGCCGACATCCTCGGAAGCGATGCTCCGCACGTAACTGCCTTCGCCCTGATGGACTTCGACCAGTCCCATCGCTTTTAAAGCGCTGAGCGCTTCCCGGACCGTCGAACGGCCTACTTGAAAGAGCTCCGACAATTCTTTCGTCGAAGGCAGCTTCTCTCCCGGCTTCAACTGTCCGCCCGTAATTTGCGCTTTAATTTGATCGGCTATGACCTCGTATATTTTTCGCGTCGATATTTTCTGAACGTCCAGTTCCCGCACTCCCCTTCCTTACGGCCTTGCGCTTACCGCGTTCACGCGGGCTTCGAGCCACTGCAGCAAGTCCTCCATGACTTCTTCCCGATTCGTTTCGTTCAGCATCTCATGCCTTCCGTCCGGATACAGCTTATAGCTCACGTCGTGAAGCCCTTGGCTCTGGAGCTCGCGCACCAGCCATAAGAACGATTTCCCCATACCGCCGACAGGATCCCGCTCTCCGGCAAACAAATACACCGGAAGCGATTTCGGAATGCGCCGCAGTTGTTCGGGACGATGGGCGTCGAGCAGCCCTTTAATCATATACCGGATACACTCGTTCGTAGCCGCTGCGTTGCAGAGCGGATCTCCGGCATAGGCATCGACCTCCGCCTCGTCCCGGCTTAACCAATCATGCCTGGTGCGGTTCGGGCGAAACGGCAGGTTGTGCTGCCCCGTCGTCAGCCAGTTCAGCAGGCGATTGCGGTGCGTCCCCCCTTGAAGGGCCGAGAACAGTCCGCCAAGTGCGAAACCAAGGCCATGCAGGATGGTTTGCTTCCCTTTCGTCCCCGACAAGACGAAGCCGTCCGCCTTCCCGGGATAACGTTCCATGTACAGCAGCGTCAAAAAAGAACCCATACTGTGCCCGAGCACGTAGACCGGAAGCCCCGGATAATCCAGACGGATACGGTCCGTCAGCTGCACCATCGCCTCGGCCATCCGGTCAAAGCCGTTCGGGCCGATATGCGTAACCCGGTCAGGGGTCCCGGCCGTCAGGCCGTGCCCCCGATGATCGTTCGCATAAACGGCATAGCCCGAGCGGGTCAGCTTATCCGCCAGACGAGCGTATCGCTGTGCCCTTTCCGCCAAACCGTGGGCAATCTGCACAACGGCCTTAACCGGCGCTCCCTCTTCAGGGAGCCAGTGATGCACCGTAATCAGCACGCCCTCCGTATCGTTGAATGTAAAGTCGTCACTGATCATCAAGAACCCTCCGCTCTCTACTTCCGTGACTTGCTGACCCCATTATAGAACGCTTCCTTCCCCACGGCAAATCGGAAAACAGAAAAAGGGACAGCTCAACTGCCCCAAGTATCCGGAACTTACGCAATTGTCGATCGGCCATCCGTCGAATGGCGAGCCCCGCTTCGTTCAGAACATCAGCGCAACGGCATCGCTGCCCTTCATCCCCGGCGTAATCCCCAGCTCCTCAGCCTTATACGTGACCGATTCGAGCGGCGATTCGAGCAGTTCCTCAATCGTGCGAACGCCCGTCGCCCGCCCTGCAATGATGCCCCGCTCCTTCAGCTTCCGGTTCAGCAAGTCGACGTCGAGCGCACCGCACATGATATATCCCTTGTCGGTCGTGACGGCCAACAGGGTCGTTAACGGCAGCTTTACCTCGATCGCGAGTGCGGTGCGGCCGCCTACCTCAACCGGTTCCATTCGCATCATGATCAAGCACCCCTCCTCAAGATCAATATGCTATCACTATATGATGCAGACGCCCCCTCGGTGCATGATTCTCACACGCGGTGTGAGCCTTGTCCATAGATCTACAGCCTTACGTCAAAACATGGTATAGTAGTACAGATGAAAGCAATTAGGAGGTACGGCCAATATGGATGACCCACAAAAGCCGAGACGGAAATTTTTATTCAAAGTGGATATCCTCATTGAGGAAGAAACCAACGGGCTGGCCTTGGAGACGCTGCTGCATCTGTTGAATTCAGATAAAGTCGAAGACTATCAAGTGAAAGAGGGCGTAGAGTTAGGAAAAAAGATCGAGTACGCCCTGAAGGAAGCGATCTCGAAGCGGCATGTGAAGCCGTTCCCGGCGGCTTCACATCTAAAGGTGCCGCCGGAGAATACGGAAGCGCCGCAAACGCCGGGCGCAAAGGGGGCGCGCCGGGCGGAATCGGATCCCCACCGTTCCATCTGGGAGGAGATGAAGAAGTGTCAGGAGAACAATTCGCTCCTGCGCTTGTCCATTGTCAAAGAGAAAGGCGTAAAGCTCAGCATGCCTTGCCGCATTATCAACATCGACCCGCCTAGCGGCAACTTATCCGTTTACCACGTCGACGAGAAAAAGGTGTACTTGCTCCAAATCAATGAGATCGACGACTTCGAAATCAGCTAACTGATACGGAAGAACAAAGACGGCAGCCGGTTTCGGCTGCCGTTTTCGCTTACATGCGTTCTTTCATCAACAATTCCGCGGCCTCGACGCTGAGCGGCGGACTGAAGTAGTAGCCTTGGATTTCATCGCACCGGTTATGATACAGAAATTGAAGCTGTTCTTCGGTTTCGACGCCTTCGGCGATTACTTTCAGCTTCATATGTCTCGTCATCGCAATGATGGAAGCGACGATCGCCGCATCGTTCGGATCGGTCATAATATCGCGAACGAACGATTGATCGATCTTCAGCTTATCGATTGGAAATTTCTTCAGATAGGAAAGCGAGCTGTATCCCGTCCCAAAATCGTCGATGCTGATGGTCACGCCTAGGTTCTTCAGCTCGTGCAGCTGATCGATCGAATATTCCACGTCCATCGTGCTGCTCTCCGTAATTTCCAGCTCCAGCTGAGCCGCATCGAGGCCTGTCAGTTCCAGTACCTCCGCCACTTTGCCGGTCAGGTTGTGCTGCAAAAATTGCCGCGTGGACAAATTGACGGACACCGGCGGCGGGCTGTAGCCTTGCTCCTGCCAATGTTTATTTTGCCGGCACGCTTCTTTCAATACCCACTCGCCGATCGGCACAATCAAACCGCTTTCTTCCGCGAACGGAATGAAGTGGCCCGGGGAAACGATTCCGCGTTCCGGATGCGCCCACCTGACGAGCGCTTCGAAGCCGACGATGCGTTGCGAGGCGATGTCCATTTGCGGCTGGTAATACAGCACCAGCTCGTCTTTAGCGATGGCGCGCCGAAGTTCCTGCTCCATGGTCAGCTTCTCCAGCGATGCGGATTTCATCTGACTGTTAAACAGCTGATAGTTATTGCGGCCTTTCTCCTTGGCCCGGGTGAGCGCCATATCGGCGCATTTCATCACCTCTTCGACGCTTCGCTCGTCCTCGGAGACGAGCGTGATCCCGATGCTGGCCGTGATGTTGACCTGATACTGCTCCAGCATGAACGGCTCCTCCAATACGCCGGTCAACGAATCCGCGATGACACTCACCTGCTCGATTTCGTTACCCGGCGCCAGCCCGTTAAAGAACAAAGCGAACTCGTCGCCTTCCGTCCGGGCCATAAAATCGTTCTCCGACAAGCAGCGGGTAAACCGCTCCGCCACCTGAAGGAGCAGCATGTCTCCGTAATCGTGGCCGAAGCCGTCATTAACCATTTTGAACCGGTCGATATCGGTGAAAAAAACAGCGAGCCGGTTATGGCTTATTGTAATGGCAGCCATCGCCGATTCCAGCTGCTGCACGAACAGGCGCCGGTTCGGCAGCCCGGTCATATCATCGTAGTAAGCCATATGGCGAATTTGTTCTTCCGAGCGTCTGGCCGCCGTCATGTCGGTGCTGATGACGAGGATGCCTTTCACACCCGCTCCGCTTTTAATCGGCACGGCCGTCGTATCGAGATCGACGCGGTACCCTTCTTTATGAATGACAGCCGACTTGAACGACCTCGGCGTGCCTTTCAGCACTTCCGCGAAAAGCGTTGCCGCTGTTTTGATCCGGTCGGACGCCAGGAATTCGGCAATCGATCGACCCTTCAATTCGTCTTCGCGGTAGCCCAGCATTTGCTCGGCCGACGGGTTTAAACGAACGACGCAGCCCTGTCCGTCCAGAATGGCGATGCCGCTGGGGTTATGGGCGTATAACGCCCCCAAAACTTCAAGCTGCTCTTGGGCCTCCTGGACGGCCTGTAACGGCCCGGGCGTTTGACCTGCGCTCAAATGCCCCGCAGCGGGGGCAGCCGACATGCGCCAGAAACCGAGCGCAGAGAAGAGGGTTACGCCGCTGAACAACCATACGATGGGGGGAGGAAGGAACACGGAGGCAAGGAAACTCATCCCGGCAAAGCCCAAAACCACTATGAAGTAACGACCGTACTGATGCCGATAAATTGCATTCCCCGCTTCGTTTGTCCTACTCATGGATTTCCCCCTTTATACGCATGCGTCGTTATACCCATGACGACCTGCGCCGATATAGGTCTTTAGAGAACATTTCTACGACAATCACCGGTTTTCCTGCCCATCAGACAAAAAATAACAAGTTTTGTGGCGTTATACATAAAAAAATCGGCGAATTCGCCGAAAAAATAGGTTAAATGTTCGATTTTTTTCGATAGACCGCCGCGGCCAGCATTCCCCAGCCCAGCAAAAAAGCTACGCCCCCGATCGGCGTAATCGCCCCTAGCGTTCTAATTCCCGTTAAGCTCAATATGTATAAGCTCCCCGAAAATATAACAATGCCCGCAAACATGAACCAGCCTGCCCACCGAAGCTGACGGCTGTCAGGAATCGCAGCAAACGCCAAGCCGACCGCGATAAGACCGAGCGCGTGCATCATTTGATACTGCACTCCGGTTTGGTAGTTTGCCAGCATGTCCGTCGTCAGCACTTTCTTCAACGCATGGGCGCCGAACGCTCCAAAGGCCACAGACAAGAAGGCGCAGATCGCCCCAAGCCCTACAAACGTTCTGTTCATCGTTGTTCACCTCCGCTTCTTCCTTATCATAGAACATATTGCCCGAAGTGCCAAATGAACCTTTTATGAAAAAATCCCGCCCGGCGCCTTATGGAGAGCGGCGGCGGGCGGGAGCGCATGTGCGGAGTGAAAGCAAGGTTACATGAGGCCGATGTCGTGTTGACCGATGATTAAGGTGACGGGCTCAAGAAACGCACGCGTAGATGCCGGCTGTTGGATCAAGTCGATCTCAATGTCGACCACCTTGAACCGTTGACGCTTGCCTTCCCTTTTGTCATACACCACTTCAAACTGCTTCAATCCCAATTGGTAAGAAACGACCGAGGAACCGATGGCGAGCGCAGGGATCTCAAATTCCCCGTGTTCAAACAATACTTCGGCCATTATTTCCTCGTTCATATCCACGATAGTAACCGTCTGGCAAATGGTAAACTTCATAAGTCGTCCTCCTCCGGCCGGGCCTTCGCAATCGGATCTTTCAAGCCCTACTGGAAATAGTACGACATCATGCGCCAAAACTCCTGCTGGCGCTGTCGAAAAAGATGAGCCGTTGGACATTGGGACCACGTACAATCTGTGTAAATTTTTTATTCCCCAAACCCGCACCCCCGTGGCAAAAGCCTTATCCGCTTCATACAATGCTACAACCAAGCCTTGGGAGATGAATGTCATGAGCAAAAACAACAAATCGAAAAAAAAGACGCCCGTATCGTCCGTCGACAAAAATCAATTTAATATGAAGGTCGTGCTGTCCGACGTTTGCGCCCGCTGCCGCAAATGCGAACGAGGTCTTCGTTATTTGGAGAAAATGTCGCAGCCCGGCGCCGTCGGCAAAGGCGTTCCCTGCATACTGACCAAGGGCAAATCGTACGTGTGAGCCAAGCCGGAACCCCAATAGCCGGGCAGCCTGCCGGTGTTTCTTATCCCTCCGCCCGGCCTCCTGCCGCAGACGGTTTCGCGAGCGGCATCCACATGTAAAACAACGCGATAACAGCCAGCAAACAGGCGCTGGTGACGACCGTCACCGTCTCGTTATACAAGCTGGCCAACCAGCCGCCGATGAGCGGCCCGATCATGACGCCAAGACCCTCGATGCTCGACAGCACGCCCCAGCCCATTCCCTTCTGATCGGGTGGGACGAAATAGGACATGAGCGCATTCCAGGCAGGCAGTACGGCGGCGTAGGAGCCGCCCAGAAGCGCAGCCAGCAGCATGGCGGCATAGAGATTCGAGGCAAACAACAGTCCGGCCATCCCTACCGCCAACGCGCTGAAGCCCAGCACGAGAAAACGCTTCTGCCCGTAGCGGTCAGACCATCGGCCCATCGGTATCAGGCACAACGTCGTCACAACGCCCCCGGTTATGAGCACAAGCGAGTAGTGGGAGTAGCTGAGACCCAGGTGCTGATGGGCGAAGGTCGGCAGGATCGGCACGAGCAGGCCGGCCGCAGCCGTCTGCAGCACCATGCCGGGTACGAGCGGCTTCATGGCAACGAGCTTGAGATGAAGCTGCGCCATTTGCTCCTTGAACGTAAAGCTCGGTATCGGCTTGATTTGAATGTTCCAGCCGATCGCGACCGCCCAACCGGCAGCGAAGATCGCGGCGAGCAGCCAGAAGGTCAACCCGTAACCGTTGTCGATGACGAAGTTGACCGCGACCGGGCCAAGCCCGAGGCTTGCCAGCCATACCGTATAAATCGTACCCATCTGCGAGCCACGGTTGTCTTCTTCAATCGAGCTTAGGCAGATGAGCCAGATCGGGGACACGCCCAGCCCCATCAGCGCCGAGCCCAGGATCAGCATCCACGGCTGATCGCTGACGAACGAGAGCCACAGCCCGGCGAATGCGAGGCACAACGACACGTGCAGGACCACCCGCGGCGAAAGCCGATCGAGCAAATAACCGGCGACGCATTTGACCGCCGTATCGGCCACGTAATGAACCGAGACGGCGAGCCCGACCGTCGCGACGGAAAGGCCGAGACGGTCGGCCGCGTAAGCAGGCAGGAAAGAAATAATGAAAGCGCTCCGTACCACTTCGATAAAAAACAACACCAGGGCCAAGCGAATAAAGGAAGCGGACTGCAAAACCGCTTGTAATGATCTCATGACGTCCCCCATCTAGCGAAACTTACGCGCTTGAGCCTTGTCTCGTTCTCTCTATCACCATCAACCTATGGAACACGTCTTCGACGATCCGGTTGGCGGCATAGCCGGCCTGCAGCGAGCGTGCGCGGTTTTTCATCGCATTCGCCATCTTTTCGTCGGTCAAGATCGCCTTCGCCTGACGGGTTAACTCCGATATTTCGTTTGCGATCAAAGCCACGCCCTGATCGGAAAGGTAACTCGCGTTTTCTTTTTCTTGCCCCGGAAACGGTTTAAAGATGATGATCGGGACGTTGATATGAATCGCTTCCGACAATGTGATGCCGCCGGCCTTCGTCACGATGCAGGAAGAGCGGCTCATCAGCTTGTGAATATCGTCCACGAAGCCGTATAAGCGCACCCGCGGGTCCGCCGCGAAGCTGGCCTGCAATTCGTTCTTCAGCTTATCGTTCTTGCCGCAAACGACGTGAATGCGCACCCCGGCCGCGCTTAACAGCTGCCCGGTTATTTTCTTCAGATCGCGCAGTACGCCATAGGCTCCCGCCATGATTAGTACGGAGGGCTCCGACTCGCCATCTTCCCGCGGCCGGGACGTCTCATAGAACGGCTCGCGAATCGGAATGCCGCTGACGGTAATGATGTCGCCCGGAATGCCGCGCTCGATCATCTCCCGGCGCAGATCCTCCGTCGCTACGTAAAACCGGTCCGGAATCGAGTACAACCAGCGGTTGTGCAAGACGAAATCGGTTAAAATCGTGAACGTCAGAATCGACATGCCGCGGCGCTTCAACTGGTCGGATATGCCGCCGAACGGAAATGTGCTGACGATGACGTCCGGTTTTTCCTGTAAGATCACCTTCATCAGCTTCTGAATGCCAAGAACGTTCAAGCATTTGGCCAGCATGCTGTCCTGCTTCAGATTCTTCGTCAAATAGTAGCTCCATCCGTAATAATCGAGGCCGATGGCGGATAAAGCGCCGCTGTTGATATACAGAAACTTCGTGATCGTGTTCATGAGCGGGTGCGCTGCCTCGAACAAGTCGATCAGTTTGACGCTCTGGAAGCCGTTCTGCTCGAACTTATGCTTGAGCACGTTGGACACTTGGATGTGTCCGTCGCCGTAGCTGGCTGTCAGAATCAAAAGCTTGCGATATTTATGCATCTCAGGATACACCTTTCTGCCCTAGAGCGATGTAGCGGTTCATGAGTTCTTTGCTGGAAATCGCAACAATCTTCGGTACGAGCAAGTCCGATTTCGTCTTTAATCGGTCTTTGCCCTGAGGGTGTACAATGTATAACAGGAGGCGCAAATATACTCGGGTCAAGGAAGAAAAAATGCCTTTCGGCAAGTCGAGAACCGTAAAACCGAGCTTTCGGGTTCCCCGGTGGATGATGCTGATCCCGTATAGCCCTTTAACGTCCTTATAGTCGGGGTCGGTCTGCAGCAGCCGAATGATTTGCGGCATTAACAACTCCGTTCGCCGCACGAGTTGGATGGCAAGATGAACGGTGCTGGTGGCGCTCGATCCGAGCTGATACAACAAATGATTATCCAAGTGCAGCTCCGCAATGCGGTCGCCCTGCTCGATCCGTTCGCCATCGGGCAAATGGATCGTTTGCTTGCCCCGGTACTCGGTGACGCGCAGCTGCAGCAGCGTATTATCGTGATCGACGGGCTTCACCCGCATAAGCTTCACAAAACCGCGTTCCCAGCACATCCATAGCGCGACGACGATTCGCTTCGCGAAGCCGGCGACCGCTCCGCTTTGCGCCATCTGATCGACGTTGACATAACGGTAGTGGCGCGAGGTAAGCTCAACGATCACTTCTTCCAGCGCCTCCAGCATATAGAGCGGCGCATCCCGATCGGCGCCGAACGTCTCTCCGCTGTCATGCAGCAGCACGACGGAGCCGCCCTTGATCCGCTCGAGCAGCACAGATTTCATTCGTGTTGAGCCGATACGACTTCGCCAGTCTTGGACCATCACCGACCAGAGCACGATTTTAAATTTCCGGAGCAGCCAATAGTCGAACAAGTTCATAATGCCCCAAGGCGGGCGGTAATGCGTCGGTCTTACTCCTGTAATCGATTCCAAGATATCCGCAGAACGCTTCACCTGACGACGCTGCACTGTCCATGGCGGGAGCAGCCAATTGGATAGATGCTCGTAATTGTGAACGCCAATCAAATGTCCTTCCTGGTGCATTCTACGGATCAGCTCCGGATGCTTCCGGGCTTTGGATCCCAGGACGAAGAAGGTCGCCTGCACCTGATGCTTACGGAGCAGATCCAGCAGCTGCGGGGTATACGTTGGATCCGGACCATCGTCGAATGTAAAGGCCACTTCCTTCTCGCCGGTCCCTTTGCGAAACACACCGATGCCCATCACCCGGGTCATGATCCAGGGCAGAATCATGTACAAGGCGGTAAAAACCATCAAGCCCACTATCAGCTTTTTCTCCATGCAGTAACCCTCCTGTGAACAGCCCAGCCGTTGCACAGGAATAACGCGTCTCCTCAAGCATTCGCATAGACTGCTTGCCGGCTTTCCTGCCAAACGGGAACGTGGTAATTCTGGGTTGCGAGAATCGAATGGAGCGCATTGATCGCACCTTCCTTCATGGTACATAGCTTTGCCATTTTTTTCAACGCCAATAAGGAGGATTTATCCATAATTAGATGAGAAAGGAAAGCTGACAATTGTTCGGCATCCTTGGCCTGCACCGCCGCCCCCATCTTGACGAGATACGAGGCGTTATCCTGCTCTTGTCCCGGGATTGGCTTATAGAGCAGCATCGGCAACTCCATGGCCAGCGCTTCGGACACCGTAAGGCCGCCCGGCTTCGTTACAATCAGATCGGACACGGCCATCAGCTCGTGCACATGATCGACGAATCCGGTGACCAGGACCTGACCGCCGGCGCCGCGAAGGTCCTCCTCCAACTGCTGACGCAGCTTCTCGTTGCGGCCGCATACGATGATGAAACGTGCGGAAGGCCGCTGACCTTGGGGCCTGGCCGCCAGCATGGAGACGAGTTCTTTGCCGATAAAGCCGTGGCCTCCCCCCATGACGAGCACGACCGGGATCGAATCGTCGAATCCGTAACGTTCCATTAACCGCGTACGGTTCCATGATTGGCAGAACGACAATCGAACCGGAATGCCGGTTACCGCAATGCGGGATTCCGGGATTCCATGCCGCAGCAGCGATGCCCGCACCTGTTCGGAGCCAACCAAGTACCGGTCGGTGCCGGGATGTATCCAGTAGCTGTGATCGGTAAAATCGGTCAGTACCGTCACGGTCGGCACGCCGGTCAAGCCGTGCATCTTCACCATGGACATCGCCGCCGCAGCGGAAGGGAACGTACAAACCACCACCGTCGGCTGAACGTCCCGCAGCAGCTTCAGCATCCGCCGGACACTGAACGATTTCAGGCGCTTGAACCAGTTGGAAAGCGTATTTTCGTTGCGCGTTTTGCGATATAAGTAACCGTATACGGACGGCAAGCTTTTGACCCCTTGCAAATAACAAAATTTACCGACGCCGTGCAAGTACGGATGCGTCCATTCCAGGAAATCGACCGTTACGACCTCTACATCGGGACGTACCGCCTTTGCAGCTTCGAGGATCGCCCTGGCCGCCTGATTATGCCCGTCCCCCAAGGCGCCGGTTAGCAGCAGTATTTTTTCCTTGCCTTCGCCTTTCATGAGCCATGCCCCTCTCCTATTCGATACGTAGCCATCTCCGGAGCTGTAAAATACTTCATTACTAAAATTACATGTTTATGACTTCGTGAAGTACGGACCCGCGAACAGTTTTTGACCTAGACCAAAGTCGGGTTTGACCGAGGACACGGTTCCCCTTGGGCTTCATGGAAAATCGTGCAGCGATCGCATGGATAGCGCTGTATTTCAATGCGGGGATACCGGTCTGATTCGTGCGGATGTCCATCTGCTGTTAGCAAGCCGTCCAGCCGCTCCTCTTCCACATCGCGAAGACTTCATGGAAAATCCGGCATGGACAAGAAGCGCCCCACGGATCATGGCAGACGAGAGCGTCGCGCTGAATGTCCGTAACGGCGCTTCGGTTATTGCGGTGAACCGGGCTCGCGTGTTGAATCTGGCTGAGTCCTCTGTATTCCAGGTCGGATCGAACGTCCGCATCGAACTGGAAGCCTTCATGCGCAAGGTCCGGTTGACGCCCCAGCCGGACAAACAGTAATCGTGCCCCCTGATGCTTGCTCTTTCGGGGAGCGGGCTTTGATGACTTGAATTTGTATAAAATTTCCACTTCATACTATTTTACCATATCGTTTAGCGTTACAAGAACACATTCTTTGAACTGTCCAATCTGGAGCCGGATAACTTTCATAGAATGCAGTAGCTGGAGCGGAAGGAAGCATCGCAAACAGGACATCCAGCAGGAAGCCGTGCAGGTTATACGACGGGTAGTCGTAACGACAGACACAATTCCTTGTCCTGTTTATTTTGTGGTTTTGTTAACCGGAGGAAATCAGATCCAGTTCGAGTAAAGTGAGGTGAAAAGTATGAGTAACATAGGTTTTGGTGGTTTCACGTCGACTGGCGTCATCCTTGTTCTCTTTATCCTTTTGGTCATCGTTTCCGTTGCCATCGTCATCTAATCATCCATTCTTCATGTGAAAAGTCTTCTTTCCGGACAATCCGAAGGCGAAATGTTGAGGGAGCTCGTTCGAGCTCCTTTTCATCTGACCAAAAAGTGTACAAGTTGGCTGGTCAGGTGCAATAAGCAGAAGGAGGTATCTTATTCCCGTTATTATTTTATCTCCGATCAAAGTAACGAACGGCGAAGGGACGGTTACGTTCGGGGAGGTGCTGCAAATTACCCCGAAAACGACAAGCAAAGCGTATAGCGGCTCCGGCGGCGGAATCGTTGGTGACTTCTCCAGAACATTCTCCATCCTCAGCCTCACCAATACGTTAGATTCGGACGTCAAAGATAACACGACAGCTAGAAATAATTGAAGGTGAAGGGGCTGGCGGATTGCACAGCTCCTTCTCGATTTTATTTGCAGCGGCATACAGCCTGCATACATGAACGATCTGCGGCTTGCAGCATGAGAATAGGGCTCAAAATTAGACGGATCCCCACTCACATATCCCCGTCCTGCTTGAATATATTTAGTAATAAGCACTTTTTTTAGTTTCACCAATCACGCTTGGACGAAGTAACGCCCACGCTTTCGATGCCGGTTTCCTAAGCTTACGAAATCGTTTTGCTACGCAAAACTTTGAGGAGGTGTCCCGCATGTCAGAACCTATGTTTACCGTATCCCGCGAGGATTGGTCGCTGCATCGTAAAGGCTACCAAGATCAGACGCGGCACCAGCAAAAAGTCCGCGATGCCATCAAGCAAAATTTGCCCGATCTCGTTACCGATGAAAGCATCGTCATGTCCGACGGCAAGCAAATCGTCAAGGTGCCCATCCGCAGTCTGGACGAATATCGTTTTCGTTACAATTACAACAAGAGTAAACATGTCGGCCAAGGGACAGGTGACAGCCAGGTCGGAGACGTTCTCGGCGTAGACCCGCAAGCCGCTCAAGGACCCGGCAAAGGAGAAGGCGCAGGCGACCAGCCCGGAGAAGACTACTACGATGCCGAAGTGCAGATGGAAGAACTGCAGACGATGCTGTTCGACGAGCTGGAGCTTCCGAACCTGGAGCAAAAAGAAAAGGAAAACGTCGTCAGCAAGGAAATTATTTTTAACGATGTACGCAAGAAAGGCATCATGTCCAATATCGATAAAAAGCGCACCATCCTGGAGAACTTGCGGCGAAATTCCCGCGATGGCTCCCCCGGGATTCATCGCATCAGTCCGGACGACCTGCGGTTTCGCACGTGGGAGGAAATTGTTACCCCGCAATCGAACGCTTTGATTCTTGCGATGATGGATACTTCCGGCAGTATGGGGTCCTTCGAAAAATATATCGCCCGCAGCTTTTTCTTCTGGATGACCCGCTTCCTGCGGACGAAATATGAGCATGTCGAAATCGTCTTTATCGCGCATCATACGGAGGCTAAGATCGTAACGGAGGAAGAATTTTTCACCAAAGGAGAAAGCGGCGGCACGATCTGCTCCTCAGCTTATCAGCTGGCAGTCGATTTGATTGATCGCGGCTTCCCGCCGGCCCGTTACAACATCTATCCGTTCCATTTCTCCGACGGCGATAATTTGACTTCCGATAACGAACGCTGCGTAAAGCTGATCACCGAGCTCGTCAAGCGATGCAATTTGTTCGGCTACGGCGAGGTCAACCAGTATAACCGCAGCAGTACGCTGATGTCGGCTTACCGGAACCTGCATGACCCGAAATTTGTTCATTATGTCATTCGCGAGAAGGGCGAAGTGTATAAAGCGCTGCGCACCTTCTTCCCGAAACGATTGGAGGGGAGCCTGGCGCAATGACTAGCGACGATATGAAGCAGCTGGAGTATGCCATTGCCGAAATTACCGAAATCGCCGACGGTTTCGGGCTTGACTATTACCCGATGCGGTATGAAATTTGTCCGGCGGACATCATCTACACGTTCGGCGCTTATGGAATGCCTACCCGCTTTAGTCACTGGAGCTTCGGCAAAACGTTTCATAAAATGAAGATGCAGTACGATTTCGGGCTCAGCAAAATTTACGAGCTCGTCATCAATTCCGATCCGTGTTACGCCTTCCTGCTTGACGGCAACTCGCTCATTCAGAACAAACTGATCGTTTCCCACGTACTCGCGCACTGCGACTTCTTCAAGAACAATTTCCGCTTCTCCAAAACGAACCGCAACATGGTCGAGAGCATGGCCGCAACGGCGGAGCGCATCCGGCAGTACGAGATCGAGGTCGGCAACGAGGAGGTCGAGCAGTTCATCGACGCCGTTCTGGCGATTCAGGAGCACGTCGATCCGTCGCTTACCAAGCCGTACCGCGGTATCGGCGCTGCCGAAGCGGATCGCGCTCCCGCCAAGGAGCGGAAAGAACGAACGTTCGGCTACGAGGATCTGTGGGATCTGGATAAACCGAAGAAGCCCCAGTCCAAGGCCGAGGAGGCTCCCTCGAAGTTCCCGGCCAAACCGGAGAAAGACTTGCTGCTGTTCATCGAGGAGTACTCCCCTTACCTCAAAGAATGGCAGCGCGATATTCTGACCATGCTGCGCGACGAGATGCTGTACTTCTGGCCGCAGCTGGAGACCAAGATCATGAATGAAGGCTGGGCATCTTACTGGCATCAACGCATTATGCGGGCGCTGGACTTAACGGACGCGGAAACGATCGAGTATTCCAAGCTGAACTCGTCGGTTGTTATCCCCTCGCGGCACAGCCTGAACCCGTACTACCTGGGCCTGAAAATATTCGAGGACATCGAGCGGCGGTGGGATCATCCGACTCAGGAAGAACGGGAACGGTTAGGCCGGGAGCCCGGTCGGGGACGGGATAAAATTTTCGAGGTGCGGGAATTCGATTCCGATCTTTCGTTCATTCGCAACTACATGACAAAGCAGCTTTGCGACGATCTGGACCTGTATGTGTTCGAGAAGAAGGGGCCGGAATGGAAAATTACCGATAAGTCGTGGGAAAACATCCGCGATCAGCTCGTCTACTCCCGGGTCAACGGCGGCTTCCCGTACATTGTCGTGCAGGATGGCGACTTCAACCGGACGGGCGAGCTGTACTTGCAGCACAACTATGAGGGCATAGAGCTCGATTTGAAATATGTCGAACGGACGCTCCCGTACATTCATCGGCTCTGGGGCAAACCGGTGCATCTCGAGACGACGATCGAGGAAAAGCCCGTGTTGTTCAGCTACGACGGGAAGAAGCATAACAGAAAATTTTTGTAAACCTGGAGCCGAAGGCGTTACTAGTCAAGATCCGAACATTATAAAAGCCCTGGGCAGCTTCAAGCCGGCTTCGGTATTCGGATGTTCCCCCCGTCAAGCAGACCGTTTTATAACTGAAAAATGCTCGAAGCAGCCTTGGTCCGGTATTCCACTGGACCAAGGCTGTTTCATGTTGCCTGAAACTTTTGGTAATTGGAAAATACTACGGAGCTGCAGGCTGACCGCATTAATGATATTAATGGGTTTCATAGAAACAATCAATTTGTAAAATGACTTCATATTACATAATCTTAAAATAAATAACCAATAGCTAATAATGTTGTAGCTGTTCGAAAATATGGAATGATTCGTATGTTGAGAGAAGGTGATTCTGCTTGTAAGCGCTGTTTTGTAAGCGTTATCTAAATAAAGGTCTCATACACTAGCACGCATCTCATGGATCAAACGAGTCGTCCTGGAAATTAGTTCTACCTAAAATAGGAGGTTTGAAAAAATGAACAAAGAAGTGATATCTGCTATAAAGGTTTTATTTATTGCGTTTTTGGCTTATTTATTTTCTTATATGGACAGAATGGCATGGGCTCCAATTATACCACTAGCATCCAAAGACCTTGGTATAAATGCAGCTCAAGCCGGAAGCTTAATGACAGCTTTTTATCTCGGATATGTCATTACTCAGGTTCCAGGCGGGTATTTAACAGACAAATATGGATATCGTAAAATGTTACTCACTTCCTTTTTAATAACCGGTTTTTTCACCATTTTAACGTCGTTTGTTCATAGTTACGGCCTTGCCTTTCTAGTTAGATTCATTGCGGGAATGGGTTCCGGAGCTATCTTTTCAGCTGGTATCGTGGCTATTACAGATTGGTTTACTGAAAAAAGACGCGGGGCTGCAATGGGCTTTTTCATGACTTCCACCTCCTTTGGTATTTCATTGGTCAATTTGTTTGTGCCCTCAGTCGCCCATGGATTTGGCTGGCGTACAGCCTTTTTAATAACCGGTTCGCTGCCTTTCATTGGCTTAATATTGGGATATTTTTTACTCAAGGAACGTACCCCCGTCCATCAAATTTCCAAAAAACAAAGTACAAGTTGGCATGATATTGTTTCCCTATTAAAAAATAAAAATATTATTTTAATGGGTATAGCAGGTTTAGGCGGACAGTGGGCTACTGTGGGAACAGCCACATGGGCAAATACGTATCTTATTAAATCATTGCATCTGTCTCTTGTAGAAGCCGGTGCCATTATGTCCCTCTTTGGAACCGCTGCTCTATTGTGTAAGCCCCTCACCGGATTCTTGTCAGACTATTTAGATCGTAAATCTTTAGCTGTTGGTATCCTTCTGTTGGCAGTTCCCGTATTATCGTGGTTTGGAGCTAATCAAAATATATCGATTTTATACTTCATAGCTCCAATGATGGGAATCTGTGTCTATGCCTTTTACCCTGTCTTACAAACCATCATTTATAATTTGGTAGACAGGAGACTTGTAGGGACGACATCAGGATTAGTGAATGGAATGTGGCAAATTGGTTCCTTAACAGCCCCATTAGCTGTAGGCGCTGTCATTGATGCTACACAAAATTATTTTTATTGTTTTTTGACGTTGGCTGCAGGCCCATTATTAGGTGCAATAGCTACAATCCTCATAAAAGTGGAGAAAAAAACAGTGGCGGATAAGGTCGATACCAAGGAAACGGCCCTTCTTGTAGAGGCTCAAAAAATTTCTTAATTCGTCTTAACATAAGAAAAGTTAAGCGAGTCACCTGCCGGTGACTCTTTTTGTCTTCCATCTTCCTGAAGTAAATAAAGGGGGGGCACTATGGCCCCCCCTATCCTGCAACAATTGACTGATTTGCACTCTTTTTTATATGTATTCTCTTGAATATTACCAGACTTGAGCTACTTGAGCTTGTTCCGCCGCCTCCCAAACGGGCAACACCGTAAAACCGTCTCTTTCGGCTTGTTCCCAGTATTCATCGCCGAGTCGAAGGCCAATAACGACATCGATTCCATGTTTTTTTAAAAAGCCTGCCCGCTGCCGTCCTTCATGTTCTTGATAACCGAGTATCGCAACGGTTCTCCCTCTATAACATTTCAAAATCAGTTCTTCGAATTCCTTATCATTCATCATGTGCTAACCCTCTTTCATTAAAATCATACGATTACTTCAGTCACGTCATTGTTCACACTTTGATTATATATATAACATTCCTAGCCTTTCAAATTAATGATTTTAATGTAAGCTATATAAAACATAAATAGTACAAAATGATATTATTAACGTTTTGTATGGGTAGGATAGAAACAATCAATTTGAAAACGCTCTCCTGTTGCGTGACAATGTGATTATCAAACATCAAACCCAGGAGGGAATTGAACATGTTATCTTTTCAAGACAACCAAACCTTAACAAAAACGAGTTCCGGAACACCTATGGGAGAGACGCTGAGAAGATACTGGATTCCTGCGCTTATGATCGAGGAGCTTCCTTATCCGGATTGTCCGCCTGTACGGGTCAAGCTGTTAGGCGAGGAATTAATCGCTTTCCGTGACACTACCGGGAAAATAGGTCTAGTTGACGAGTATTGTCCACATCGAAAAGTATCCCTGTTTTATGGCCGGAATGAAGAATGCGGCCTTCGATGCGCCTATCACGGATGGAAATTCGATACGGCCGGAAACTGTGTCGATTTGCCGTCCGAACCGCCGGAAAGCAATTTTAAACAGAATATCAAAATTAAATCGTACCCTTGTGAGGAACGCGGCGGTGTGATTTGGACATATATGGGAAAACCGGAGGATAAACCCGAGCTGCCTGAGCAGGAGTGGATGTTGGTTTCCGATAGTCAGCGGTATATTTCGAAAAAAATTCAACAATGCAATTACTTTCAGGCGTTGGAAGGTGGTATTGATTCCAGTCATGTATCCATCCTTCATTCGGGGTCGGTTGGCGGCTTGGGGGTTTCCAGCAAGAGTAAGAGTACGTCCTTATTATCTCAAGACGCTGCCCCGCGTTTTGAAGTCGTGGATACCGATTACGGGCTATTAATCGGGGCAAGGAGAACGGCGGACGATGATCATTTTTATTGGAGGATTACACAGTTTATTATGCCTTGGTACACGATGATTCCTCCTTTCGGCGGTGCTCCGCGCGGTGGGCATGCCTGGGTGCCCATTGATGATGAAAATTGTTGGGTGTGGAGCTGGAGTTGGACGCCGGGGCGTGATCTGACCGAACAGGAAATTGAACAGATGAAATCCGGTGCAGGCATTCACCCCCTGTTAATTCCAGGCACTTTCCTGACACAAGCCAATCCGGATAATCATTTCCTCATCGATCGGGATATGCAAAAGCGAGGCGAATCGTTTGCCGGCATTTTCGGTGTCGGCATGGAGGATCATGCCGTCCAAGTGAGTGCAGGACCTGTTGTGGATCGTTCACAAGAAAAATTGGGAACGAGCGACACTGCCATTATTAAAGCCCGCCGTTGCCTGCTAAACGCTGTGAAAAGTTTAGAAAACGGGGAACCGTTACCAGGATTGGATCCCGAAAGCCATAAGGTTCGTGCTGCGTCTGTACTGCTTCCCAAGGGGATTCCTTTTCATGAAGGGGCGAAGGACGCCTTACAGTTAGCTGAAAAAGATTTTGAGGCTGTTTAATCTAGAAATGCAGCACCGCCAAATCATAGTAAATATATGCGTTGTGAATTTATGGGAGGTGGAATGAATGAGCGAAAAAACATGGGCCGCAGTGGCGACCGATGTCAAACATACAGAAATTCAAGAATTAGACTTACCTCATGTGGAATCCGACAGCGGGATTCTAAAGGTAGAAATCGTCGGCGTTTGCGGAACGGATGTATCCTACTACAAGAGCCTAAAAGAGCCGATGATTTTAGGACATCATGTCATCGGCCATATCGATAAAATTGGCGATAAGGCTTCCAAACGGTGGGGAGTGAAAGCAGGAGACCGTGTGGCGATGGAGGAATACATTCCATGCGGGCAATGCGAATCGTGCCGTTCCGGTTATTACCGGTTATGTCCCGAGACCAACCCGGCATTAGGCGGTATTCGATATGGTGCTGCTCCGTTGAGCGCCAAACCAGCTCTCTATGGCGGATTCAGTCAATATATGTATCTGCATCCGCAGGCCGTCATCCACAAAATCCCTGACCATGTTGCGAGCGTTGAAGCAGCCCTGACCTTACCTTTATCTAACGGATTTGAGTGGATGAGAATCATCGGCGGTGTTGGACCTGGAGACGTGGTTGTTATACAAGGGCCTGGTCAACAGGGACTTGCTTGCGCTCTGGCAGCCAAGGCAGCCGGAGCCGAAATCGTCATTGTCACTGGAAGAAACAGCAGTCAAAAACGATTGGAACTCGCTCGTGAATTAGGTGCGGATTATACGATCAATGTCTCCACAGAGGATTTGGTCCAAAGAGTAAAAGAAATAACCGCTGGAAAAATGGCCGATTTGGTCATCGACGTAACCAGCGGAGGACAGGAACCGGCGGTTTCCTCTCTAAAGGTTGCCAAGACACGGGGGACTGTTTTATTGGGAGCGTTGAAACATCAGCTTTTCAATGAATTCGATCTGGATATCATTTACAATAAAACGTTGACCGTAAAAGGAGTTCGTGGACATAGTCATAAATCCGTCCAAATGGCAGTGGAGTTTATCTCTTCTGGAAAATTTCCTCTTCGTATCATGAATTCCCATAATTATAAATTATCCGATACGGATTTAGCTTTAAGAACGGCCGGAGGAGAAGGAGAACCATCTCCGTTGTTAGTTACTGTTTCTCCGTGGTTGTAAGCTATGGAATAAGACCAGGGTATGGTTACGTTTCGGATCATAAAGATTAGCTTCTTTGCTTTCTGCCAAAGAAGCTTTTCTATTTCCGCTATGATAAACTCAGGAGTGCAGGGGTTGGTTGACACAAACTGCAAGAAAGGGAAGCGTATGAAAACAGAGCACTTATCCTTTTACATGAAATCTATTGTTTTTACACTGGCCGTCATGCTATTTATCGCGGATCAGTTGATCGCGTGGAAGGATTTACGGATTATACTGGCTCTTGTGTCGATGTTGTCGATCGTTATTTCACTTTCCTCTTGCAAACTTTCGAGCAAACTCATCTCAATAACGTTCTTGGCCGCAGGGACCTCGATGGTTTGGAATAAAGGAATTGATGTTCTTTCTTATGTGAAGCTTCACGGCGATATGCTCTATTTGCTTTCTCTGTTTGCGATTGTTCCTTTATTGTCTATACCTATCCAGGTCGCAGGATACGGAGAGGCTTTTAAACGGTTATTTGATGGAAAAATTAAATCCGTTTCTCAATTGTATCGGGCAATCACAACGTTATCCTATTTTCTTGGATCTTTCTTGAACATGGCTACTATTCCAATCGTCCACTCCAGCGTGAAATCGGTTGTGGATGCTTGGCCAATTGAAAATCGCAAACGTTTTTTAGCCTGTTGCATTATTCAAGGCTATTCTTTGCCTATTATATGGACTCCTTTTTCCGGAATTGTGGGAGTTGTTCTTCATGTGACCCAAGTTCGTTGGGCACATATTTTCCCTTTGCTTTTTGTGATCAGTTTAGTTGCGTTGGTTTTAAATTGGATCATTTTCAGTGTGATCGAAGGCAACAGACAACTGCAGGTTACCCATGATACCCATGAGGAAACGGCCGCTGCTCTATCACCTGCAGCCGCTCAGGAACACTCTTCCGTTCGTCGTATGTTACTTGAAATCACGGCTGCGATTGTCATTCTCCTATTTTTGGTGGTATACATCGATAGCATTTCGTCATTAGGCTTAGTGGTCGTCGTTACCTTGTTGACCTTTCCCTTTGCCGGGATTTGGTGCCTGCTCCGCCAAAAGGGCCCTGAGTTCTGGTATAAAGCCAAACATCACTTTAAGCATAAAATGCCTGATATGAGCGAGTCGTTCGCAGTTTTTTTAAGCGCCGGGTTCTTTGCGGAGGCACTTCGCTTTTCAGGAAACGACCGTTTGGTTAATCAACTATTTATCGAATTGCATGATTTAATTGGTATTCATTTTTTTGTATTTCTTCTCCCGCTTTTTATTTTGTTTTTATCTTTTGTTGGTATGCATCCGATTGTCGTTATCAACTTATTAGCTCAGTCGATGACAGCAGACGTTCTGGGAATTTCAACCGACCAGATAGCGGTTGCCTTACTTGGCGGTGCCGTTATGACATTTTTTATGGGGCCTTTTAGCGGTACGCTCGGTTTGATGTCCTCCATGATTCAGTTAAGCCCGCTGCGTATCGCTAGTTGGAGTATAGTCTATGTTCTCGCATTTTCACTCATTTTAACAAGTGCCATCATATGGCTTTAGAATCCACTTTTGTTTAATACTTAGAAAATAAATTTTTTGACGTTTCAATGATGGTATCTTTCATTTTCTGGTCTACCGATGAATGGAAGAGTAAGTAAA
>NZ_BIMH01000057.1 GCF_004000985.1 Paenibacillus validus NBRC 15382
GAACGCATCGGCGGCCCCGCCGGGCACGACGCCGACGCCGCGCAGGCCGAAGCGGCCGGCGTCCTGTACGGTCGTCTGCAGCCCCGGCTCCAACACGACAACGCTCATGATCGTCCCTCCTCCCGCGTTAACCAGCCTGCGGCCGGATCGCGCGCAAGCTCGTCGTACTGCGCGCGATCGACCGGAACGAAACGCACGCGGTCCCCCGCTTGCAGCAAGCTCGGCCGCTCCCGCTCCGCGTCGAACAACGCATACGGCGTCCGGCCGATCAGCTGCCAGCCGCCCGGCGCCTCCATCGGGTAGATGCCCGCTTGAACACCGCCGATCGCGACGGAGCCGGCCGGCACCTTCTGGCGCGGCACGGCTTTACGCGGATGCGCCAGCTTCGCGGGCAGCCCCCCGAGATAAGGAAAGCCGGGCAAGAAGCCGATCAACTGCACCTCGTAATCCGCGGAACAGAACAGCCGGATGACCTCGCCGGGAGACATACCGGCCCGATCCGCCACCTCCCGCAGATCGGCTCCCAGATCGTCTGCGAAACAGACCGGAATCTCCACCGCGGCAGGGGCGACGTGCGTCGCCGGAATCGCCTCTTCCTCGGGCGCCACCGCTTCCGCCGTTGCCCCACCCGCCGCCGCGAGTCCGGCTTGCCGCGCACCGCACCCTACCGCATCCGCCCCGGCCCCTGCCGGATGCTCCCGGGAGCCAAGCAGCCTCTCAATCCACGCACACACTTGCTCATAAGGCGTACGCTCCCGCCGTTCGCTCGTGTCGTAGACTGGCTCCGCCGTTCCAGGGGGGAAGCCGTCCCGGTACACCGACCACACATCATAGAACAAAGTAACCGTCGCATACGTTTGTACCCATTCCGTAATAGCGGGCGGGCGCTCCTTCTCCAGCAGGCGGACGAATGCCGCCAGCCGTGCCCGCGAAGCATCGAACCCGGTCGATGTCGGGGAGGGGCCGGGATTTACCCGGATGACGACTGCTGCTTCGCCCAGTGGATATAACTCGAATTCCGCCGCATGCTCTTCCTGCCCGACTGCCCTCATCGCTTAATCCGCTCCCCTGTCCCGGATACGCCACACGCGCACGCCGCAAACAGCGAGCCGCGATACGTATTCGTTCATAATCCTTCGATACCCCACAGCGCCACAGCTTGATCCATCCGTTTGAAATACCGCTTAGGCCTTATCCCGCTTCGGCTTGCCGTCCCATACGATCTCCCAGTTGTGATTCAGCGTCGCTTCGATCGTGCCGCGTTCCATAATATAACCGGCGAGCAGTTCAGCCATGTCGGTCGGGATGTCCTTCACGACGGGCTTGCCTTGAAACATCATATAATTGCCGCCGCCCGCCGCACGGTAATTGTTCATCACAACGTCGTAGTCGGCCTCCGGATCAAGCGGCCGGCCTTCAAAGCGAAGCTCCTCCACCCGCGAGCCGACGGGACGCGATATATTGAGCTTATACTCGATGCCTTCCCACATGTCGTAGTTGTAGTGCTGCGGCTTCGGATCGCTGAACGCAGGGCTGACACGAATGTCGCCTTCCCCGTTGTAAGTGGCAAAATAACCGGCCGATTGCTCCAACGCAGCCTTAATGTCTCGTCCCTTCACGCGGATAACCTGCAGCGTGTTCGGATAGATATAGTTGGAGACGATATCGCGCATCGTGATATGCTCCGGGAATCCCGGCGAAATGTTATCGAACAGCGCCGTATTGGAAATTTTCGCGCCGGACAGCTCCATCTGCACCTTGTTGATGAACTCGATCAACGGGTGCTCCTCCAGCCGCACCCGCATCGGATCGTGCACCCGCATATCCCCGATCAGCCGCCCGATCGGTTGATCGAGCCATGTTTGCGCCTTACGCTCGTGCGGCTCCGTAATCGCCAGCACCGCCGCATCCGGTTCTACGCCTTCGGGCGACAGCAGCTCGGACAAGGCGTCCGTCACGCGCCAGCTTCCGTCCGGCTGCCGGGTTACCGTCAGCGTCACCTTGCCGAGCCAGGCGCCGGCGCTGCCCGGCTGTACGACCGGCACGCCGCATACGCGCGTCCGCGAGATGGACCGGTGCTGATGACCGGTCAGCAGCACATCGATGCCTTCGACATCGCGGCACAGCGCGTAGCCTTCATTTTCACCCGTTTGCGGTTCGCTCGGTTCGCCTGATTCCAGATGACGCTCGAACCCGCCGTGGTACGACACGATCACCACATCGGCCCCTTCCTCCTCGCGCAAATACCGCACCCAGCGCTGTGCCGACTCCACCGCTTTATGGAATCGCAAGCCGGCGATATGCTCCGCTTTTTCCCAATTCGGGATGTAAGGCGTGGTCAATCCAAGTACGGCGACCTTCAGCTCATGCTCGAACGAACGAATGATGTAGGGCTTCCCCAAAAAAGGCTGCTCGTCCGAAGCATTCACAATATTGGCGCTTAACCAAGGGAACGAAGACTCGCCGACGGCTTTGCGAAGCAGCCCCATGCCGTAATTGAACTCGTGATTGCCCACGACTGCCGCGTCATACCCGAGTTCATTCAGGCATTGAATCATCGGATTCGGTTCGTTCGCGTTCAATTTGGCATGATGATACGCCAGCGGCGTACCTTGAATCAGATCGCCGTTATCCACGAGCAGCAGCGGGCGGCCGCGCTCGCGTTCTTGCCGAATCAACGTTGCGATTTTGGCGAGCCCCGTTTCAATGGGCTTATGATTGGCATATTGGATGGGCATAATGTTTCCGTGAATGTCGCTCGTTTCCAGCACGGTGATCGTCAACTTCTGGGTCACAGCGGGGGTTCAACTCCATTTGTCATGAATTTGAATTCACTATAACAAATTCAGGGATAAAGAGCCATATGCAGCTTCATGTGAGGAAAATTAACACAAATGCGACATATTAACAAATTTTTAACTGTCCATCTCCCCAAATTGTGGTATAGTGTATTTGTTAAAAGACAATTAACAGGAGGTCAATTTGCTATGCTAAAAAAAATGTCTGCCCTTAGCTTGTCCCTCATTCTGACAGCCGGACTTGCCGTCGGTTGCGCTACGAAAACGGACAACAACCAAGGCGGTCAGGCCCCGGCGCCTGCGGACAAAAAACAAGAAGCCCCTGCGGCTAAAGGCTTCGAACCGAAAGAGCTCCGCGTTCAATTCGTGCCTTCCCAAAGCGCCGAAACGCTAGAAGCGAAAGCGAAACCGCTGGAAAAGCTGCTCGGCGACAAGCTCGGCATTCCGGTCAAGGTTTCCGTTTCGACGAACTACAACACGGTTATCGAAGCGATGGCGTCCAAGCAAGTCGATATCGGCTTCCTTCCTCCGAACGCCTACGTGCTTGCGCATGACGAGAAGAAAGCGGCCGACCTGCTGCTGCAAGCGCAGCGTTTCGGCATCGACGATAATACCGGCGCCGAAACGAAAGATCTCGTAGACTTCTACAAAGCGATGATCATCGTCAAAGCGGACTCCCCGATTAAAGAGTTGAAAGACTTGAAAGGCAAATCGATCGCATGGCAGGGCGTAACATCCTCCGCCGGCTTCGTATGGCCAGCTAACGAAATGAAAAAAGCGGGCGTGGATCCGGAGAAAGACGTCAAAGGCATTGAAGTCAAAGGCCATGACAAAGGCGTACTAGCCGTATTGAACGGTCAAACCGACGCTGCCGCAATTTTCCAAGACGCACGGAACACCGTGAAGAAAGATATACCGGACGTCTTCGAAAAAACCCGCGTCGTCGCTTTCACCGCTCCGATTCCGAACGATACGATCACCGTGCGCAACGACATGGATCAAGCTTGGAGAGACAAGATTGCCCAAGCGTTCATCGATATCGGCAAAGATCCGGAAGGCGCCAAAATCATTTTCGATGTATACTCGCACCGCGGCTATGTCAAATCCGACGACAAGAAATTCGATGTCGTACGCGAATATTCCAAGAGCATCGGTCAGAAGTAATCGGACACGTTCCTAACAGAAACACCTTCGGCTTTCGCTTATTGCAGCGAAGCCGAAGGTGTTTTTTCTGTTTACATGCCGGAGCTCTCCTTGAGCTTGGCCTCATGCCTGGTCCAACGAAATACATAATAAAACAGCAGCGCCATCGGATGCTGAAGCAGCATAGCAATCAACACCGGCAGAGCAACGATAGGCTTGAAGAAAGCGGCGGCCAGCACGACGCCGACGGTATAATTCCGCACGCCGCCGGAATATGATATCGCCACCCTTTCGCTTCGGTCATCTGTAAACACAGAGGCGATGAGAAAGTTCGCCAGATATCCGAATATCAGGGTGACAAACAGGGTCACGACCAAAAGAACCGCGTTAGAACCGATGGCGTCAATCTGTTCCGAGATCGAAGCGGCATTCAACAAGACGATGATATAAAGACAGGCTTTGCCAACGAGCGAAGAAGCGGGCTTGAGCCACGGCTTCTCCGCTTTTTTCATCACATATTCGCCAAAAAGCATACCAAGGACAGTAGGAATGAGCACGAGCTTCAGCAGATTCATCGTAAGGCTTTCCACATTCAGGCTGACATGAGACCCCAGCACGACGGACAAAGTCAAAGGAACGATAAAAGGACTGAGCAGGGTATCCAGCGATACTAACGATAAAGTGGTTTCTACGCTTGCTTTATTATAGGCGACCCAAAATATGGAGGTCACGCCAAGGGGAAGCAGCGTTGACAACGTAACGCCGGTAACCAAATCCGGATGGAAAGGGAAGACTAGGCCGCTGATCTGAAAAACGGTCCATGGGATAACCAGATGCACGCCTGCCATGAACAAAACGAGGAAACCCGGTTTTTTGAATAAAAGAACAAATTTGCGATAATCGGCTTGCATCGATGAAATAAAGGTCAGGATCATAAAAAGAAACGACGTCCATCCCGTCCAGGCCGAAAGCCCTTGACCGGATGTCAAGCCGAGCAGCATGATCAGAGGCATGATCACATAAATCCACTTCTCCATGAATGCATTCGTCTTCCGCAGCTGTTCCATGTGCTAGGCCTCCTTGCCAAACCGCTCTAAGCGCATCTTGAGCAGAAAGCTTGTTTCCTGCTCTCCTCTTTTATAAATTCAGCACAATGAGCCGCTCTTCCGTCATTTCTTCTATCGCATAGGCCGGCCCTTCTTTGCCGGTTCCGCTGCGTTTCACTCCGCCATAAGGCATGTGGTCTACACGGTAAGCGGAAGCGTCGTTAACGATGAGTCCGCCCACTTCAATTTCTCTGGCCGCCTTCATGGCAAAGCGCAGGTCATTGGTGAACAGCCCGGCTTGAAGACCGTAGTCCGAGTCATTCACTTTGGCAATGACTTCCTCCTCCTCCCGGTACGTATCGATAGAGACGACCGGACCGAAAACTTCCTGGGAGCAAACCTTCATGCCCGGCTGAACATGAGTCAAGATCGTCGGATAGTAGAACGCCCCTTCCCGCTTGGCTCCAAGCACCGGAACCGCTCCTTGCTCCACCGCTTCCCGTACCCAGCTCTCCACTCTTTCCGCTTCCCTTACACTGATCATCGGCCCGATGTCCGTCGTTTCCTCCAGCGGATTGCCCACGATGAGCTTGCTCGTTCTCGCCTTCACCCGCTCGATGAACGCCTCCTTGACTTCTTCATGGACATAAACGCGCTGGACGGAAATACATACTTGACCGGAGTTATTAAAGCTTTTGAGCGCCACCAACTCGGCCGCCTGGTCCAAATCGCAGTCTTTATGCACGATCGTCGCCGAGTTATTTCCGAGCTCCAGCGCGACTTTGCGCAAGCCCGCTTGTTGACGGATGATTTCCCCGACGCGTACGCTGCCCGTGAAGGAAAACATGCTCACCCTCTGATCCTCAAGCAGCCAAGAGCCGATCTCTGCGCCGTCGCCGGTCACGACCTGCAATCGCCCCTTGGGCAGCCCGGCCTCGCCGAACAGCTCGGCCAACAACAGCGAAACAACGGGAGTAACCTCCGACGGCTTCAATACGACGCTGTTGCCGGCCGCAATAGCCGGACCAATTTTATGGCATACCAGATTGAGAGGAACGTTGAACGGAGTAATGGCAGCGATGACCCCAACCGGGACGCGGATCGTGAACGCCATCCGGTTCTCCGAGCCGGCCGCCGACTCCACCGGAATGCCCTCCCCGTGAATGCGCTTCGCTTCTTCCGCCGATATAATGATCGTCTGAATGGCCCGATCCACTTCGCCCCGCGATTCGCGGATCGGCTTGCCTACCTCTGCGGCCAATGTTGTTGCAAACAGCTCTTTCTTTGCTTGAAGCAGCTCCGCCACTTTCATGAGAACCCGATAACGCTCGAATGGCGCGAACGGCTGTCGGCAAGCCGCGCTTGCACCTTCTACGGCCCTCGAGACATGGCTCTTCTCGGCCCGTGCAATTTCGGCAAACGGCTGTAACGTATATTTGTCGGTCACCTGCATGATTCTTTCCGTTTGTTCCCATTGTCCGTTGACATATAAACCGAATGCTCGATTGAAATCCACGAATACATCACCTCGTATTTATAGTAATGTTACGATCTTTAATCGTAACTAATTGTGGTAATCACGCGCTTTGCCGGAGCTGCCGAACAAGCGGATTTTTTCCTGAACTTTGGCCTGCATGACCTCTCTGCCGCGGCCAAGCGATACGGCCAGATGATACTCCTCCCGGTCTTTCAGCAGCACGTCAAGCATACCTTGCGTAAACGATTGTCTCAATTCCGTATCGACGTTTATTTTAGAGATGCCCAGGGAGATGGCCTTTGTAATTTGTTCGTCCGGCACATCCGAACCTCCGTGAAGCACGATCGGACGCTTCACAGCCTCTGCAATTTCCTGGAGACGCGCGAACGCGAGCTTTGGGGGATTCTTATAGATGCCGTGCGCCGTACCGATGGAAACCGCCAAATAATCAACATCGGTTTCCTGTACAAAACGCACCGCATCCTCCACCGAGGTAATCATTGCATCCTCTTCATCGACCGTAATGTCGTCTTCTGTTCCGCCTATTTTTCCGATTTCCCCTTCCGATCCGATGCCAAGAGCTCTTGCAGCCTCCACAACCTTGCGGGTAATCGAAGCGTTATCCTCAAAGGGAAGCGACGACCCGTCGAACATGACGGATTGAAAGCCAAGTTGGATGGCTTTCATCGTTTGATTGTACTGCCGGCTATGATCCAAATGGATGCACACCGGGATGTTCGTATTTTGGGCAAACGTATCGATCATGACCTTCATCGGCTCGAGCCCCATATAGTGGATCACTCTTTGACCGACCTGAATCATGACCGGCGCCTGCTCCGCTTCCGCGGCCCACAAAATCGCCTGGATGCTTTCCGCGTTATGAGCGCTGAAAGCGCCGACGGCGTACCCGTTGTCCCAAGCGTTCTTCAACATCGTTGTACCGGAAATAAAAGGCATGATGCATCTCTCCTTAGCGCGTAAGTTCAATATCGTAACTATATTGGTCGCTTCTGAATTTCGTTCTTGTATATTCCATCGGAGCATCGTCGATCCCGAAGCTTAACCGGGTCATCTCCAGTAAAGCCTCACCGGCGCGAATCCCGAGAAGATCGGCTTCATGCAGGGTTGCGTTGATCGCTGATATTTTTTCTTTGGCATGCTTGAGAAATGTTCCGTGATTTTCTAATATTTCATAGTATTTAGCTGAATTCAGATCGTATTTCATAAGAATTTGTCCGATTTTCTCAGGCCAGCAGCTGCGTTCTAAAGCAATGGGCACATCATTGGCAAGCCGAATTCGTTCAATAATTAAGACACTTTCATTCTCCGGCACCTGCAGCACCGATTTCTCAAAATTTAACATCGACACAAACTCCGCCCGGATGAGCTGCGAATGCGGGACAAGTCCCCGCTCCATGACTTCTTCCGCAAAACCGCGCAGGCGCCCCAGATTCCCTACGAGCTTCAGCGGCAGCACGATCGTGCCTTTCCCTTGGCGCTTCTCCAGCAGCCCCTCCTGAACAAGCATATTGATCGCTTGCCGGATGGTCGTGCGGCTTACCTTGAACGTCTCCATCAGTTCCTGTTCCGTAGGAATCAGGCTGTTGGGACGCCACACCTGGTTGTGAATAAGCTTGAGCAGGGCATCCTTGACTTGTTGATATAACGCAATGTTCTTATTGGGATCTACGGAATTCGGGTTGATGCTGTATGAGGTCATCGAAGGCTCTCCTTCTCCACATCGGAGGATATCTCATGATGCGGTCTCCAATTAATTGTTCAAGCCACGAGTAAAATTCGGCTGGCCTTGAAATGTATTCCTGGGGCAATAACCGTTCCCCGTCGTTAGCCACATGTTCAAGGGCGACGCTCTTTAATTTATAATTATATCCAATTACCTGGTTTCTTTGTATACTTACCATGACATTGGACATTCCTTTTTTTACGTAAAGAGCCGCTTCATTCCCAACCTCGTAAGCCTCGGTTCGATCTTGATCGGAGATAGCCCACACGGCGCAGCGCTGATTCATCCCTAAATTTTCCGAACGGACGGTCATTCCCATATTCATCCGGATCAATCGTTCCATCTCCGTAGAAATGCCCCCGAGAACCGCTCTGCCCTTCACGACTTCTCTTTGCACTTGCGAATCCCCGTCGAAGGTAACGCCTTCGCTAACGACAATCGTCGCCATGCCGTTCTCCTTCACGATGTCTTGGACCTGCGCCAGAAACCGCTCCTTCGACAGGGGAACTTCCGGCACGCAGATCATGTGCGGCCCTTCGAATTCGGACTGCTTAAGCAATCCGGCGGCAAGAGCGAGCCAACCGGCATTGCGGCCCATCGTTTCGATAATTCTCACCTGCTCGAAATTGCGCATAGCTTCCAGGTCTTTGCTTATGTCCCTGACGGATAATGAAACATAACGGGCTGCGCTTGCATAACCCGGCGCATGGTCGGTGCCGGATAAGTCATTGTCCACCGTTTTGGGAATCCCTATCGTTTGCAGCTCGTAATTCATGGAAGCGGCGGCTTCGCTCATTTTTTGCAATGCGGCCATCGTACCGTTGCCGCCGATAAAGACAAGCGTATGAATATCTCTTTCCTTCAGATTGAGCACGGCTTTCGTTATGGAATCGGGAGTGAACGGATACCTTCCCGACCCCAAGCAGGCGCCTGGTACGTTTTTATGACTTCTGAGCCAGTCCAGGCCAGAGCCTTCGATGAGCTCCAGATCGTTCTCAACCAAGCCTTGATACCCGTTCATAATACCGTAAATTTGAGTCTGATCGGGCAGACCGTCTACAAAGCCTACCAGACTCGCGTTGATGACAGAGGTTGGCCCTCCGGCTTGCCCGACAGCGATTTTAAGCATAAAAACCACCTCCTGAATCAAACATAAGCGATCGTCTCTATCCCCAGTTGTCGCCCAAGTTCGATTAAGGCATCAACCACATCCTCGTACACAAGCGCAAAATGAGGCTCGAACCCTTCGTTCATAAGTCCGGTCAGCGTCCGGCTGACATCAAGAGGAAGCTGCACCTCGACGGAAGTCCCGTTAAACGGCTGCGGCACATCCAGCGCATTCCCCCGCATGACGAGGAGCCTATAGCCGCTTGGCGTATGGCTTACTCTGAAGATCGTAACGCCGCCGGGCTTCAGCCCGAATTCCATCGTAAAGCCAAGCTTGCGGTTAGGGTGCACGCCCGCTTGCGCACCCGTTGACGGATGGGCAAGCGAATACGCCCCGGCTCCGCAATGCCAAAAGACTACGGAGTTCCGTTCCTCATTCACATGCACGAGATCCCCCAAGTAAGGCGCGCTTCCGCCGCTTAGCTCCTGGAGCACATACATCGAGATGGAGCCGTGGATGTCGGACTCACAGGAGGAGACGATGCCGCCTTCCGTAAACTGGGATAACGTAGAGCAAGCCGCAGCTCCAAGCTCATTGAAGAAATCCGGCCAGCAGCGAACCGCTAAGGCCTGGATCCGGTTTTCTTGAATGTAATCTTCGAGGTACGAATAAAATTGGGCAAATTTTTTGACCGTTTCATCGGACCGGTTTAATCCTACGACCTGCTTTTCAGCCCTTTCGACAGCACGAATCCATCGCGATTCATCGATTTTCGCGCATTCGCTGAAGGCTTGCTGCAGATCGAGCTTGTGCAATCGGACGCCCAGCGCCGTTTGCAGTTCCGCTTCGTCCGAATCGGAGAAGAAAAAGCCCGGCGGATGCTCCCCGACGATACCGATCGACAGCTGCTTTAATTTATGGATCACCTGGTTCACCTGGAGCTGCATGTGAAGCTTCTCCTGCAACCGGGGCTCCGAAGGATTGCCGAATACGAAGGCGAAAGGATGCGCTAGATTTTTTAATACGTTGCAGGTGCTGTTGCCTCCGGTTAAAGAATTCAAGCGAAGGCGTCCGCCCACGCTCGGTTCCCGTACAGACCAAACGATCACGGGCGCTTTGAAATATTCGAGCACTTTGACGGCGAATTCCCCGTCTGCGAACGTGACGCTTTGATACACGACGGAATCGATAGATTGACCCTGGACGCTCTGCAAGAATTGCTCCAGCTCTTCAATCGAAGTTAGGATATGCTCAGGCTCGTGCAGCGTCCGGCACTGCTTCTTTAGAAACTCGGAGGTTTCGGCCCAAACGACCTCCGCTGCAGCCAAGTCAAATGTTTTGCGGCCAATGGGCAAGTAAAGCACGGATGTTTCCAACATGGAAGTGTCACACCTTCGGTCATGGAATTGTTTGATGCGGCAAAGACTTTATGTTCTCTATAGCTGCCCCACTTCACGGAACAACTCTTTATACGATGAATGCTCCCTGTAAAATACGGGCGGCTTGCCGAGCGGAGCCTCTACCTGGATGAAGCCCCCTGTATACTTCGCCCCGCTCCATAAGTGCACCCATTCATCTTCAGGTAAATAGACCGTCCAGGACGTCTCGTGCTCTTGATGCACCGGCGCAACCAGAAGATCGGGACCGTATAAGTACTGGTACTGAATATCGTAGCTGCGCTCATCTTCCTCATAATGCATAAACAGCGGTCTTTGTACGGGAATTCCCAATTCCGCATTGATTTTGACCATAGCCTTCGTATAAGGCGACAGCAAAGTGTAAATCTCCGTCATTCTGGCCAAATGCTCCAGCGTTTCATCGTCGCTGTCGAACTGCCAGCAATCATACGGGCGATTTCCCTCATGCGTTCGCATTACCGGGGTAAAGGCGCCCATTTCCGCCCACCGCATGAACAGCTCCTTGCTGCGCTTGTTTCCGTGCAAGCTCGTGTAGCCGCCAATGTCGCTGTGATGCAGTCCGTTGCCCACCATACCCGAAGACAGGGCTGCGGGAATAACGGAAGCGAGTCCATCGTCAAGCGACCAATCCACGCTTTGATCCCCCGCCCACAGCAAAGTGCAATATTGCTGCACGCCGGTATAACCGGCCCGCATAAAGTAAACGATCTCGCCCAGCTTACCCGCTTCTTTTACCGCTTCATAGTTGATCTTCGCCCACAGCACAGGCCATGCGTTATGCATCAATTTGGCGGATTCGCCGCTGTATAAAGTAAGATCGATGGGCAAATATTCGCCGAAATCGGCCATCCAGCCATCCAAGCCAAAATCGATCAGGTTTTCCTTAATCACCTGTTTGTACCATTCGCAAGCCTCGGGATTCGTAAAGTCCACGACTCCGCAATAAAACTCGCCGAAATCGACCAAATAAATATCGCGCTGTTCGGTTAGCGCTAAATATCCTTTTGCTTTTGCCGTTTGAAACAGATCCCCTTCGACGGCGACATAAGGATTGATATACCCTAGAAACCGGATGCCCTGCTTTTTCCACTGTCCGATCTTTTCGTCCAGCTGTGGGTACTCCTCCGGATTCCAGCGCCAGTTCCACATTAATCGTTTGCCGAAGGAAGTGATCCGTTTGCCCTGCCAATCCTGACACCACACGCCCCCTACCTTGACACCCTTGGATAAGGCGCGCTCCAGCTTGGCCTCGACCACGCCCGTACCGCCCTGAATGCCGAGAATAATCCCGTTATACGTCCACTCCGGAAGCTCAGGCTGATGTCCGAATCTGTCGGCAATAAGACTTGCCAGCTCGACGAAGGTTGCAGCCGCTTCCACGATGATCCAGCGAGGCACGCCCCAGATTTGAAGCTCGTGGTAATTCGGCTTTGTGAAATTAAAGTCCGCGTAAGCCGTCGTTTCGACGTGACAGTAATATTTCTTGCTGGACACGTAAGTCGGCTGCGGATAATTCGTCGTATAATAGTCCCCGCCCGCCTTATCGAGCACATCGGCCTGCCAAGTCGTATAGGTTTTCTTATTTCTCCCTACGCCCGGTTCGGAAGTCCACAGCGGGAAGCTTTTGCCCCTTAAATTGAAGTGCGACATTTGCTCTCCGCAGCCGTATACTTTCTCCTCCGCATCCGATGCAACCCGGAACCAAACACGGTTGATCGACGACTGCTCAGAAGTGAACGCCAGCCGGATGCCATGCGCCTCCTGCTCTAAAGAAAGCGTCAGGTACGGCTGTCCGCCCTTCGCGTTAAAGAACGTTACAAACTCGGCCTCCCCTTGCTTCTTCCATTCCGCGTGCCGCAGCGCCAAACGTTCGATCACATAATCCTGGATGTCGAAGTTTCCTCTGTACATCTCCATCGTTTCTTCGCCGTAGCCGACATACAGCAAAGGCTGGTCTGTCGTATGGCTAATGAGCGCCGAGCCGTTTAACTTGATTTCGAATCCATCCTCATGCCGGTAAATGATAAGGCCCTCTTCATTAGTTGCTTCGCTAATCAACCGATTCACGCTCCCCGAATAGGCTAGTAATTAATCGCCAGATTGTCGCCGATAATGCCGGGATGTGCGCCTCTTTCCAGCAAAGGCGTACGCTCCGGATGGGCCAGCAGCCATTTGTTCCGCATAAACAGAAGCCGATCCTCAGCCGTCACCTGTTCCGGCCGCCGATCCAGCGGTTCGTTGGTGCCTTTCGGAAGAATCACGACGCACTTGAAGCCCTCATCGGAAACTTTACAGGGCGCAAAATGCAGCGTTGTCGCATACAGCTCTACGGCCGTTCCGCGAGGAATGACAAACCCTTGTATATGTTCAGTCGAGTACGAATTGTCCCGGATATCCTGCACCTTTCCCAGAAGAAGCACAAGATCCGTCACTGCGACATTGATTTCACTGCCTTTGTGGTACTCCAAGCCGTTAAGGCTGGAATTCCGACCGTTACAGTAGCCGATCTGTATGTCCATCCCTCCATACATCGAGGCCCGGAGCGTTTCCTTGACTGCCGTTTGCTCCAGTTCCTCTACCGAAGCCACATACGTATTGCCCTCTTGCGGAATCGGGGTATTCTCCATAAGCGTCAGGATTTCCTGAAAATCATAGCCGGTTAACACGCTGCCATATGGCCGAAATTGTTCCTCATTCACGGTATACAACCGAACATGCGGATTGAACGCTTGCAGCTCTCTAAGTTTCTCTCTCATGTTTCTCTCCTTATCTCTTTCTAGCCTTTAACCGATCCGGCCGTTACCCCTTCGACAAAGAAGCGCTGCAGGAATACGTATGCGATAACCATAGGGGCCGAAGCGATCACGACACCGGCGAAAATCATCGGATAATTGGTCAAATATTCACCCTGAAATTGCAGCAGGGCCAAGGGTAACGTTTTCTTAGCATTGGAATTAATAAAGAGCAGCGGATACAATAAATCGTTCCAAATCATGACGCTCAAAAAAATGGCGGAGGCGGATAAGGACGGCAGCGTGATAGGCAGCACAATCCGGGTGTACATCTTCCACTCGTTCGCTCCGTCTATCGATCCCGATTCGATCATTTCCTTCGGCAGTGTCTTCATGAAGCCGGATAAAATAAATACGGCAACCGGCATGAATACCGACGTGGAAACGGCGATCAATCCCGTGATGGAATTCGTTAACCCGAGTTTGGAAACAAGGGAGTAAATCGGAATCATATTCACCTGGGGAGGAACCATCATCCCTGCCGCGAACAATCCGTACAGGACTAACCCGACCCAGCCGGTAAATCGGTATATCGCATAGGATAATAAACTGGAAAACAACAGGATAAGGAAGATCGTGACCAACGTTACGACCACACTGTTCATAAAATATTGCCCGATCGCTTGCTCCCTGAACATGCTGATATAATTGTCCAGATTCAGTCCCGAGGGCAGCCCGAGCGGTTTTTGAAACAGCTCCGCCGTAGTTTTAAAAGAAGCGAGAACGACAATAGATACCGGGACAATGATCAGGAGCGCGCCAAGCAGAAGAACGATTCTTTTGAGCAGGCCGCCTGCCACTGTTTCTTGATTGATCTGATTCACGGGCGGTTCATCCTTTCGTACAAGCTTCTCAAGCCGCGCGATTTCCCTTCAGCAATTTAAACTGGACAAACGTAATGAGCGCGATAATCGCCATGAAGGCCATCGATTGAGTAGCCGCATAGCCGAATTCGGAGCTCTGGAAGGCCGTATGGTAAATGTAGGTGGATAAAATCTCCGTCGAGAAGGCCGGGCCTCCGCCGGTCAAGGCAAAGATCAAATCAAAGGCTTTGAACGACTGGATGGTCGTATAGGCGACCACGATGGTAGCAGCCGGGGCGACCATGGGCCAAGTAATGTTCTTGAACGCTTGCCAGCGGTTTGCTCCGTCCAGGTAAACGGCCTCGTAAAGCTCTCCGGGAATGGCTTGTAATCCCGCTACGAAGATGACAAGCATCTGTCCCGTATGCGCCCAAATCTGTACGAAAGCGATCGATAGCATCGCGATGCTCGGATTGCCAAGCCAGTTTTGCGCCAAGGCTTCAAGCCCGATATTCCCGAGCATAATGTTTAAAGCCCCAACGTTCGGATTCAATACGAATCCCCAAATGAAAGCTACGGAGATCGAGGAAATAATCGTTGGAAAAAAGTAAAGCGCGCGCAGAAAAACGTTCGTTTTCGAATTTTTCAGCAGCAAAATCGCCAAAACCAGAGAGAACACGGTTTGAAACAAGACTACGCAGAGCATAAACTTCAAATTGTTGACCATGGCTTTTTTGAAGATCATGTCGCCAAAGAGCATTTTCTCATAGTTGGCGAGCCCCACCCAATTCCATTCCGGCGATATGCCTTCCCAGTCCGTAAACGAAAGGATTAGCCCGTTAATCGTCGGATACACAAAGAACAGCAAATAAAGCAAAAGGCCCGGCAATACAAACAAATAAAGCGATTTACTCTGCTTCATCAGCTACCTCCGTCTTGCTATGGGAGGAGGGACCGCCTCCTCCCATGCCGCTAAGCTTACTTCTTTACATTTTGATCGATAATAGCTTGGGCTTCTTTGGCGGCTTGTTCCGGACTTTTCCCGCCAACCACCGCTTGGATCGAAGCGACAACCGCTTTTTCATTCTGGGAATTGCTGATTAAATACCGCGGATGAAAACGTGTTTTCTTATCCATCCAAGTGGCCGATTCCTTCAATTCCGGCGTATTGTATTGGACGCCTTTCACCGTAACCATCTGACCGGTTTGATTGGCATACTTCTCAGCGTTTTCTTTCTGGCTGAGGAATGCGATAAACTTCTTGGCTTCTTCCTTGTACTTCGACTTCGCGTTGACCCCGAGCATAAAGGTCGTCGTATGAATCCCTTCGAATACCGCCTTGTCCGCGGATACGGTAATCGGCGCCAGCAAGCCTTGAACCAGGTTAGGGTTAAGCTGCTTGTTGCTGGACATCATGTACGATCCGGTCGCGAGCATCGCCGCTTTCTCCTGAGCGAAAAGCGATCCTGCAATATCTTTATTCGTCCCGAGCGAATCCTTCTGGAAATATCCTTTATCCGCAAGCTCTTTGAATTGGGACAACGTTTTGACGAACCATTCGTCCGTCAGCTTGGCCTGACCCGACTCGACTTTGGACCAGATGTCTTCGTCCGTGTTATTGTTCATCATCATCGAGTTGACGAACTGCCCTGGACCGATATCTTGACCCGGGAAGGCGATCGGAACATACCCGTTGCTCTTTAACGTTTCGCAAACCTGTAAAAACTCGTCCCAGCTTTTAGGAATTTGCAGCTTTAATTTTTCAAAAATCGCCTTGTTGTAAATCGGCTGGTTGTAAACTAACTGGTAAGGGAAGGCGAACTGTTTTCCGTCCTTTTTCCCCGCTTGAATCAAATTGTCATTGTAATTGCTTACAAAACTCTCTTTGCTCAAGTCCTCATATAAATTCGATTTCGAGATCGTTTCAAATTGAGCGCCCGGAAACGAAGCGAACACGTCCCCGGAAGAACCGTCGAGCAGCTTAGCCTGGGCGTTCGCCAGATACGACTCGGACGGGAAGATGTTCATTTCCACCGAAATATTCGGATTCGCTTTATTAAAATCCGCGATCAGCTCTTCAAACACTTTTTTATCTTCTCCGCGCCAATGGATAAAGCTGATTTTTACTTTCGACTCGCTTTTCTTCGCCTCGCCGGTGTTTGTATTTTGCGCTTCGCTGCCCGCTTTGTTCGTTTGAGCACAGCCTGTGATTGCGACCGTACCGACAAGTAAAACAGATGCCCATTTCATCATTTGTTTCATCTGCTTGCCCCTTTGCTTATTTTTTGTTAATTAGCCACCCTAAAAACCAATTGTTTCTAACATCATGATGTTTTCACTTCCTGCCGGCCTTTTGTAAAGCGTTTACATCACTATGTTTGATTACATTGTAACTACCTTTAATTGTTTTGGCAAGATATTTCTTCACGACCCCTTCCAATCTGCCTGCCCAACGCCAATAAAGCCCGATCCTTGACGGCTGTCAAGAAGGGGCTTTATCGGTGTTGTCAATTTTAGACCAAACGCTTGCGGATGGACGACGAGATGATGTCGATAATCGTCACCATCACAATAATGCCGAGAAGAATGATGCCAACGCGATTCCATGCGCGGGCTTCCAAGGCAAAGATCAGCGGCGCGCCGATCCCGCCGGCACCGATCAAGCCCAGAATGGACGCGGATCGTATATTAATCTCGAACCGGTACAGCGCAAACGAGAAGAAGTGCGGCAGCACCTGCGGCATAATCGCAAACCAGAGCACCTGCAGCCGGTTGGCCCCGCAAGCGGTCAACGCTTCCGTAGGCCCCATGTCCAGGTTTTCAATAGCTTCCGAATACAGCTTGCCCAGCATGCCGATCGAGTGCAAACCTAACGCCAGCACGCCGGCATAAGCGCCCGGCCCGACGGCCTTAATGAAAATGATGGCCATAATAATTTCGGGGAACGTGCGGATCAAGCTTAGCATGAATTTGCCGCTTCCGGTTACGGCGCGGTACCGGCTCATATTCGTGGCCGCCCAGAAAGCGAACGGCACGCACAATATGGCGGAGATGAACGTCCCGATGATCGAGATGCCCAGAGTATCGAGCAAGCCTCGAAGCAAATCTTCTCCTTCGGGATCGTAGACGAATCCCCAGTCCGGGTTGAACAGGCCGCTCATGATGGTGGCGAAGTCGCGGCCGGCATTTTCGGTTAATCCCCCGAACTCGATCCCGGTGAACGACCAGACGTAAATGGCCAGCACGATGATCGCAACGAGCCAATAACGGATACGGAAAGGTTTACGAACCGATTTCGTACTCATAGCAGCCTCTCCCTTACCTTGGTGCTGATGTAATCGATAATAAGAACGATCGCCAGCGTCAGAATGATGATCAGCGCCGAGCGGTCATACCGGAATTGCTGCAGCGTGCGATCCAGGAACAACCCGATCCCGCCGGCTCCGACCAGTCCGAGCACGGCTGCCGCCCGAACGTTAACTTCGAAGGTGTATAAGAAATACGCCGCATACTGCGCCGCCACCTGCGGCACGACACCGAAGTGAATCCACTGCATTTTGTTCGCGCCGACGGCCGTCATCGCTTCAAGCGGTCCCGGATCGATCGCTTCGATCGACTCATACGTGAGCTTGGCGATCAGGCCGAACGAGAAGAAAATAAGCGCCAGCACGCCGGGCGCCGCGCCGATTCCGAAGATGGCGACGAACAAGCCGGCAAACAGCAGCTCCGGAATGGTCCGGATCAGGTTCATAATGAATCGGGCCGGCTGGTAAATCCACGGCGTCCGGGCGACGTTGCCGGCCGCGAGCAGCGCGATCGGAATCGCCAGCAGTCCGCCGATCGTCGTACCGATGACGGCCATTTGCACCGTTTCCATCATCGGATCCCAGACGACGTCGATATAGCTCCAATCCGGCGGGAACATTTCGACGATCAGCTTGCCCATCTCCGGCGCCCCTTGGATTAGCTTGGGCAGGCTCGAATCGGTGTTCTCCGCGCTCCACCAGAGCAGCACGATCAGCAGCAGCGTCGTCATATACGACTTCATACGCGATGGTTTCTGTAAAATCTTCTTGCGCTCGGAGTCGGTCATTACGCCTCTCCCCCCAGCAACTCGTCCTTCTTAATGGCACGGCCGTATATTTCCGAAAACTTCTCGTCCGTCGCTTCTTCTACCGGACCGTCGAACACCACTTCTCCAGCCCGAAGCCCGATGATCCGCGTCGCATACTCGCGCGCCAGATCGATAAAGTGAAGATTAACGACCGTTGTAATGCCGAGCTCCTGATTGATTCGTTTCAGGTCGTCCATGACCTGGCGCGTTGTCAACGGATCAAGCGAGGCGACGGGCTCGTCGGCGAGAATGATTTTCGCTTCTTGCGCCAATGCCCGGGCAATCGATACGCGCTGCTGCTGTCCGCCGGACAGCTCGTCGGCACGCGAGTAGGCTTTATCCAGGATATTTACACGTGAAAGGGCGTTCAGGGCAAGCTCGACATCCTGCTTCGGGAACAAGCCGAGCAAGGTCCGCAACGTCGAATGATAGCCGACCCGCCCGGATAATACGTTGCGCAGCACCGAGGAGCGCTTCACGAGATTGAAGCTTTGGAAGATCATTCCGATATCGCGGCGCAGCCGCCGAAGCTGAGCGCCGGATGCCGCCGTAATCGAATGGCCGTCGATGACGATTTGACCGTCGGTAATTTCATGCAGGCGATTGATCGAGCGCAGCAAAGTTGACTTCCCGGCTCCAGACAGCCCTACGATGACGATGAATTCTCCCTTTTTCATGTTCAAATTAATATTTTTGAGACCTACGGTTCCATTGGGATACACTTTGGAAACATTTTTGA
Organism: Paenibacillus validus NBRC 15382; assembly: GCF_004000985.1. Taxonomy (GTDB): domain Bacteria; phylum Bacillota; class Bacilli; order Paenibacillales; family NBRC-103111; genus Paenibacillus_G; species Paenibacillus_G validus. The sequence continues at coordinate 19,183 of NZ_BIMH01000057.1, forward strand.
ATTCTATCATAAGTAACCATAAATCCCCTTTTAGTTAAATTGGCCAACAAAAAAACATTCGACACGATCTGTGGTTTTCCTCTTTCCTTTCACAGGTTTACCTAACCTTATTTTACCTGTTGGCCCGCCTGTTTCCGTGAAGGCGGTTTCAATTCCGTTCACCGTCAAACCACCGTTCAATAGGTCGGAAGAACCAGCGTCCGGGCAGCTGCAAGAAACGTCCTTCTCGGAACGTCCCCCGCATGTAGAGCCCCTGACCGGAGACCTTTTCGAAGGACATACATTTATGTTTCAGCGGAAGCTTTCTTGCGATACAGAGCGACTTGCACCACTTACAAAAAAACGTGACGTTATCCTCCGCTTGAGCGGAAGACCGTCACGTTTATTTGCGCTAACTGCCGGCAACGTCCCGTTTCGTAAACAATAGCCAGGATATGCCGTAAAACAGCAGCCAGTACAAGACCAGCACCGTAACCGAGAAACCTAACGTCATGCCGGGCAAGAGCGGCTTGCCGCCTACAATGTAAGGGGTCAGATCCGTGTTGGCGAAGACGAAGTATTTGACCCATTCGTACTTTAGTGACACAAGCGCCGCTACGATACCGTCTTTCGTCCACAACAGAAAGATGGACAACCCGATAGCCAGCGAGCTGCTGCGGAAAACCGCCGAGATCATGAAGGCGAGCGTTACCGCCATGACAATATTCACCGCGTGGAGCAGGTACGTTCGCACAATGTTTCCCATCGTCACCCCTTCGCCCACCTGTCCGCCTACGCCGAACAGCAGCAGCCCGGTGAAATAGGCGCTTATGAAATGAACGACGAGCAGCGTCAGCACGAACAGCAGCACGGCGATGTACTTGGACGCCAGAATCTTGCTTCGCGACGCCGGGCGGATAAGCAGCAGCTTGATCGTTCCCCACGTAAATTCAGAGGCGACCATATCGCCTGCCACAATGACGCTGAAAATCGTGACCAGCATGGTCAGGAAAGTCGCGAAGGCCATAAACTGCAGCACGTGCGCCAAGTTCGCATCCAGCATGAACTTCATCAGAACCCCTGTCATGATGACGCATAAGATGAGAATCGCCAGCATGATCCAAGTCCGCACCCGGCTGTAAATTTTCATCTGCTCGTTCTGAACGAGCGCGAATAGGCTAGACAATCCGATTCCCCCTTGTTACCTCAAGGAACTGCTCCTCGAGCGTCTTGGTGATCGTACGGATCCCGTAGACGGCGATACCCGCCGCCACGATACGCGCATTCAGCGCGGCTATCGCCTCCCGCCGGTTCGGCAGCCGGACAGCCAGCTCCGAGCCTTCCGTCCGCGCTTCCAGCTCGTCCTGGAGCAGCTTCAGCGCATCCCCCGGGCGGTCTAATTCAAACCGTACCTCGTGCGTATCGGTATCGTCCGATGCGTTCTTGAAAGAGCGTACATCGAGCAGCCGGCCGTTCTGGATAATGGCGACACGGTCGCACATCAGCTCCATCTCCGACAGCAGATGGCTCGAGACGATGATCGCAAGCCCTTCGTCGCGGGCCAGCGTCCGCAAATAATCGCGAAGCTCCCGGATGCCTTCCGGGTCGAGTCCGTTCGTCGGTTCATCGAGCACGAGAACCGAGGGCCGGTGCAATATCGCCTGAGCGACGCCGAGCCGCTGACGCATCCCCAGCGAATACGTCTTCACTTTATCGTGAATCCGGTTGTCCAAGCGGACGAGCCGCACGACTTCATCGATGCGCTCTTTATCCACACTCGGCATCATCCGGGCAAAATGAATCAAGTTCTGATACCCGGTCATAAAGCCGTAAAACTCCGGATTCTCCACGATCGCGCCGACATGCCGCATCGCCTGCTCGAACTGCCCGCGAACGCTATGGCCTTGAATCCGGATTTCTCCTCCGGATATCGAGATCAATCCGACCATCATGCGGATGGTCGTCGTTTTGCCAGCCCCGTTCGGGCCTAGAAATCCGAATACTTCGCCCGGGCGGACTTCGAACGTCAACCCGTCGACGATTGTTTTGGCGCCGATTTTTTTCGTCACCTGGTGGAGCTTCACTACCGGCGTATTCATGATGGAGCCTCCATTTAAGCCAAAAAGGTATCGTATCTTTTCCAACAGGAAAAGTATACCATACCTGTCCATCCCGGCCCAAATAAACGCCGGATTACGATTCGTAGTATTTCGCGAGGGTGACCATCATGCTCCCCATCCGCTCCTCTTCGGGTGCGACCACCCGTTCGATTCCTTCCTCGCGAAGCGCTTCGGCCGTAACCTTGCCTACCGCAACGGCGACGACGCCTTCCGCGAACGCCTGAAGCAGCTGTCCGGCCACACCCTGCTCTCTGGCGTACTGCAGGAGGAAGCGTACTTGCGGCGTACTGGTGAACGTTACCGCGTCCACTTCGCCGTTCACGATCTCGCGCAGCAATCGGTCCACCACCTCAAGCTCGGGAGCGACGTGAAGATACGGCAATATTTCGTGATGCGTCGCGCCGCGTTCTTCCAACCACCGGACAAGCCGCGGCGCATGATCCCCGTACAACTGCAGCGCGACATGTTTCCCTCGCAGATCGATCGGCTCCAGCGCCCGTAAAAGTCCGGAGGTCGTGCCGTCGTCATCGCGCACTTGAGGTATCACGCCTAACTTCTTCAGCACATTCACCGTCTTGTAGCCGCGGGCGGCAATCGGCGTGCTGCGCAGCAGCTCAGCGAAAGCGTCCGCCTTGCCGATCGCTTCGGCGGCTTGCACGAGCAGCTCCGTGCCGCCCCCCGTCGTCAACATAATCCAGTCGGCGCCCCGCTCGATCAGCTTCGCCACTTCGCCCTGCACCTGCTCTCCCTCGACCGCAACCGTGCCTTGCGCCGGTCGAACAAGCGGGATACCGCCCATTTTCTCTACGATGATGCTCAGCTCCGCTGCTTTGCGCGGCCCTGTAATCGCGATGCGTTTGCCGGTTAATTTTGCCATATGGTTTCCTCCGATTGTCGAGTCAAGGTATGTACCATGTATAGAACTCTCTCATTTCGGCAACTCTAGTAGCAGAATCGGTACATATTGCTAGAGGAGGAATGAGAGAGATGCATGGTATGACTCGTATGTTTGTTGTTTTATTCGCATGTTTGAGCCTGGTGACGACATTATCGTCCCCGGCAGCTGCCGATCCGGCCGACGCGGCCGGCTATGAAACTATCTTTATTAACGATTTCTACATCGCTTCGGAAGACCCGGCGAACCAGGATGCTTCCGATACGATGCATACGGCGGCGGAGCCGGTCGTCATTCCGACCACCGTTCCTTATATCGTTCGCTCCGGCGATACGCTGTATCAGATCGCCCGTTCGTTCGGCGTCAGCCTGACTGCCATCCTGGCCGCCAACTCGATCCCGAATGCGAGCCGGCTATCCATCGGCACCCAGCTCGAAATTCCCGTTCAGGAGCCTGCACTGCAGTTTGCCGACGGCCAAACGAACGTCGTCGAACAAGTGCTGTCTTCCACCTTAACCGCCTACACCGCCGGCTACGAATCGACGGGCAAGACGCCTACCCACCCGCAATACGGGATCACCTACAGCGGCAGCAAGGCGCAGGAAGGCCGCACGATCGCCGTCGACCCGAAGATTATCCCGATCGGCACGAAGGTGTTCATTGACGGTATAGGACTTCGTACGGCCGAGGATACCGGATCCGCGATTCGCGGCGCACGCATCGACGTCTACATGACCGATCTGAAAGAAGCCCGTGATTTCGGCGTCAAGAAGAACGTTAAAGTGTATGTGCTCGGCGCAAGCCAGCGCGACGCTGCTTACTAGCCGTACAGCACCCCATTCTCTCTGCTCTGCCGGGGGCTGTATATGAATGCCCAGCTCCGCCAGCCAGCGGAGCTTGCCATTGGCGACGGTTCATACCCATAGCGTTCTGATTGGCGAACAAAATTTCCGCCACCGCTTTGCAGAGCTCGACGTCCGATGAATGGGAAGCCGCCGATACAGCATTCTCCCCATAACCCCAAGTTTGCCCTTTTTCGTTTCATCATCCATCATAATATGAAAATAGCTGCGAACCAACATGTTTTTTGCAAAAAAGGGCAAGCTAAGCGATGTCCGGCAATGAACGGTTCTCTCTAGCCGGGAACGAACGGACGAACATCTCACCGGCCTAACTGCGCGGCCGAGTCCGGGAGGTATGCTCTGCGTATGCGGTACCTTATTATTGGTCTACTCTTCTGCTTCACCGTTCCGCTCGTCTTAACTGCCGGCTGCGGAAAAGAGAATGCCCCTGATCAGCAATCGCGGCAGCAAAGCGATAAACCGATTGATACGGAACTGCAGCAGCAGATGAAAATGTATCAGGAAATCAAAAAGCAAGAATACGAGCAGAACAATCAGAGACGAACCGCCGAAAAGAAACGATTGAAGGAGCTGCAGAAAACACAGGAGGAAGCGCTCAGGCACGAGCTCGAATTTCAAGAGAAGGTGCGGCAAAGCGGAAATCCTTTGTCTTCTGATAATAACGACACGAATAACCAACAGGGATCCGACCAAGAGCTTGAGTAAGAATCCCCGCAACAGGCGGGACAATAACCGCTCATAAAGCGAATCCCGGGTGCAGCCGGATGCCTTATGAAATTCAGCTTCCCTTGAGAGAGGTACGTTTTGACATGCAGAAAAAACAAAAAAATTGCGGAGAAAATTCCCGCAATTTTTTGTTTACCGTTGTTAGTATCGGGACGACACGATTTGAACATGCGACCCCCTGGTCCCAAACCAGGTGCTCTACCAAGCTGAGCTACATCCCGTTGTTTAATGCCGGTAGAGGGACTTGAACCCCCACGGTTTCCCTCACGATTTTGAGTCGCGCGCGTCTGCCAATTCCGCCATACCGGCTCGTACAATTGTTGCAATGGTGTGCGCCCTGAGAGATGCACTTTGTAACTCGATGAAGATGAATGGCGTGCCCTGAGAGATTCGAACTCCCGACCTTTTGATTCGTAGTCAAACGCTCTATCCGGCTGAGCTAAGGGCACATCTTGTCAAGTCAACGAAGGATATCATATCATGTATAACACCATGTTGTCAACTACTTTTTTCATGCAGCAAGGAGAGCTCTTGATCCCACATACATGGATCTATACCATGAGTGCCGATCTTGCCTTACGGCAGAAAAAAAACTTCAACCTCAAAGGCTGAAGCTCCTTTTCTGATACACGATGCGCTCGAGAGGACTCGAACCTCCACGGCTGTTACCCCACTAGAACCTGAATCTAGCGCGTCTGCCAATTCCGCCACGAACGCATGTTTGGATATGGTGCGGTTGAGAGGACTCGAACCTCCACGAGCGTACGCCCACTACCCCCTCAAGATAGCGTGTCTGCCATTCCACCACAACCGCATATTGAATTAAACGTGAGCCATGTAGGACTCGAACCTACGACACCCTGATTAAAAGTCAGGTGCTCTACCAACTGAGCTAATGGCTCATACTGGATAACTGGTGGAGGCTGATGGATTCGAACCACCGAACTCGTCAGAGAACAGATTTACAGTCTGCTGCGTTTGGCCACTTCGCTAAGCCTCCGTGTTAATTCCATGGTGGCTCGGGACGGAATCGAACCGCCGACACGAGGATTTTCAGTCCTCTGCTCTACCGACTGAGCTACCGAGCCCAATTGGGCAAAATAAAAATTCCCCGAGGGGAAAT